>JBILXZ010000012.1:0-72165 GCA_044378015.1 Tagaea sp. | reverse complement strand
TATTTTAAAATTTTTTCTACTATCTCTTCCGGCCAAGCGGAATCGGTATGGCATGCATCAGCGCCGTCGCAGCTTTGTCGACGTGAAGTTCGCTATCATCGACGCGGCGAATACCGGGAACCGCTTCGGCCAAGGCGCGCAACGCATCGCGTTGGGCGATCGAAGCGACGATCCCGACAAATTTCACGATCCCATCGCGAACCGTCAAGCTGATCAGCGTTGCGCCGGCCCAGCTTTCCTTGCCCATGCGTTTGCGGATTTCGCCCAATGCCGCGACATCGCCGAGGCCCTTTTCGACCGCCGCCTTGCCAGCAACGCGAACCAAAGCGGTCAACAAGTCCGCACGCGAGACGACCCCGACGACGCGCCCATCCTCTATCACAGGAACGCGCTTGATCTTTTGCTGGTCCATCAGCGAAACGATGCTCGAAAGGGGCGTTTTCGGCTCGACGCTGACGACATTGCGCGTCATGGCGTCGGAGACGCGCCGCCCAAAAGCCCTTGCGTAATCGCGCGCCATATCCCGGTCGCGCGCTATGAGGTTGAGCCACCACGAACCCTTCTTGCGCGAGCCCAGTTCGATGCGGTGCACAAGATCGCCCTCGCTGCAGATCCCTAGCAGGCGGCGCTTTCGGTCGAGCACCAGCAACGCGCTCACCTTGCGCTTAAGCATGACATTGGCAGCGAGCTGAACGTTTACATCAGGGCCGATTGACACGAGCTTCGAGCTCATAACGTCGCGCGCGGTAAGTTCCGCTTGGGGCATATGTAAATCCTCCATGCTTTCAATACAGTAACACAACAAACCAGGGTCTTCATCAAACTTCAATGACGATCCGCGATATGTAAATCCTTACAGACACTTCGCCCTAAGTCGGCTCCAATTCGCGCTTGGCCATCATGGCCTTGAAGGCCGGGCGCGCATGGCAGGCGGAAAGCCAAGCTTTGACGTTGGCGGCGTTCGCGAACAGCTCGGGCGCAGCCATTGCGTAGCGCAGCACTTCGGACACGTTGATGTCGGCCACGGTAAAGCGGTTGCCGACGACAAACCCGGTCTTGGCAAGGGCGGCATCGAGCAATCCCACCGGCCCTCGAAGGGCCTCGATCGCGGCATCGACGAGCTTGGGGTCGCGCTCGGCGACGGGCTTCGCCACGCGGTGATAGAGGATGTTGATGCTATGCGGTTCGACCATGGTGGCGGCCCACAGGGTCCACTGCGCCATCAACCCTTCTTCGGCGAGCGAAGCCGGGGCGAGCGGGCCGCCATGCTTGCGCGCGAGATAGAGATTGATCGCGAGCGATTCGGCCAGCACAAGCCCGTCGTCCTCGATGGCCGGGATAGCACCCGCCCGATTGACCGCGAGGAAGGCCGGCGATTTCGTGTTGAGCGGCGCGTCTGCGGCAAGAGGGTTCGCAACCCGATTGGCCTGAACGACGGGAACGGACTCGAACGGCACGCCCATCTCGCCGCAAAGCCATATGTTGCGCGTCGCGCGGCTGCGATAGACGCCGTAGATCTTGAGCATGCGGTTTCCCCTGGAGAAGATGGCCGTTCAAGCGGCCAAGAAAGCCTGCAATTCGGCGGCTGCTGCCGCCATGTCGAAATCCGGTTGGCGGCGTTCGCGCAACAGCCGCGCACCCGCCGCGACGCGCGCCGTCGCCGCGTCGTCGAGCGGGCGGGCGGCGGCGGCAATCTCGGTCATTTCCGCGAAATCGCCATTGCAGTGCAGCACCGCATCGCAGCCCGCCACAAGGCAGCCGGTGGTGCGCGCCGCCATCGTGCCGGCGAGCGCCTGCATCGACAAATCGTCCGACAGCAGCAAGCCCTTGAAGCCGATTTTGCGCCGGATCGTGTCCTGCACGATCGTGCGCGAAATCGTCGCGGGGTTTGCGGCATCGATCGCGGTGAAACGAATATGCGCGGTCATGCCCCAAGGCAGATCGGCGAGCGCCTTGAACGGAACGAAATCCGTGCGTTCGAGCTCGTCGAGAGCGGTATCCACGACCGGCAGTTCCATATGGCTGTCGGCATAGGCACGCCCGTGGCCCGGCAGATGCTTGACGACTGGCAGCACGCCGCCCGCAAGCAGCCCCTCGGCAACCGCGCGCGCAAAGAGCCCGATCGTCGCGGGATCGGCGCCGTACGCGCGGTCGCCGATCACGTCGTGCGAGCCGGGCACGGGAACGTCAGCGACCGGCGCGCAATCGACGTCGATGCCGAGATCGGCAAGCTCCGCGGCGATCATGCGGAAATTGGTGCGCACGGCCGCCAGAGCAGCGGCCTGACCGTGCTTGGCTGCACGATCGACGAAGGTTCGCGCAGGCGGCGCCTTGCGCCAGTGCGGCGGCTTGAGACGCGCCACGCGGCCGCCTTCCTGGTCGACCAGCACAGGCGCCTCGCTGCGGCCCACACTGTCGCGCAGATCGGCCACGAGGGCGCGCGTGGCGGCGGGCGTTTCGATATTGCGCGCGAAAAGAATGAAGCCCAGAGGATCCGCGTCGCGAAAAAAGCGCTTCTCCTCGGCCGTCAGTTTCGTGCCGGCGCAGCCGAAAATCGCAGCAAGAGGACGTCGTTCGCTCGTCATCGCACTACGTTGCATCCAACGCCGCGCGCGCGCAAGGTTTCGCAGGCGGCGCGCGCCGCCTCGGGGACCGGAAACGGGCCCGCTTGCAGACGAATATAGACGCCGCGATCGCCCAGATCGGCGCTCGTGTAGCTGGGTGAAAGCCCGCCCAGCACGTCGCCATGCTGGCGCTGCAACCGCCCCCATTCGCGCTGGGCATCCGCCTCGGCGCGCACGGAGGCAAGTTGGATGCGCACGCCGCCGGCCTGGGCAGCAGTGACCGGTGCGGGCGCCGAAACCGCCGGACGCACCTGAGCGACTTGCGGCACTGGCGGCGGCGGCGGTGCAACGGCGGACGGCGCGGGTGTTGCGAGCTGGACCGGCGGCGGGGCCGAACGTGCGGCCGCAACTGGCGGCGGCGGGGCAATGGCGGGTGACGGCGCGGGGGTTGCGAGCTGTGCCGGCGGCGGGGCCGAGCGTGCAGCCGCGACAGGCGGCGGCGGCGGCGGAGCGACGACCACGGCATTAGGCGGCGGTGCCACGTCCGGCGTTGCCGGGATCGAGGCCACGGGCGCCGGCGGGGGCATCGGACGCGGCAATGGGGCCTCTGGCCCCGGAAGCAGGCGCTCGACTGGGCGATTGGCGGCGGCAGGCGCACCCGGCCGCCCGGCCGACGCTGCCGCACCCGCCGATTGCTGGCCGACGCGGTCGTAGATCTGCGTATTTTGGAACGGCACTTCGATGCCGCCCGGCGTTTCGGGGCGCAGCTTCATCGGCCGCGGATCGGCACGCACCACCGGGATTGCGGATGGTTCGAGGGCGCCGTCGCGATTTTGCACGAAGAAATAGGCAAGCAGGCTGCCGAACCCGACCACAACCGAAAAGACGAACACGCCCGCCAGCAGCTTGCCCCAGCTGCGGCCCTGCCCGGCGCTCGCGCGGTCGGACTCGGCGCCCGGCAGCGCATCGCCATTGAGGATCGGTTTGGCGCCTTCGGGCAGCATGGCCTAACGCAGCTCCTCTGCCGGCGTCACGCCCAGCAATTCAAGGCCGGACGCTATCGTGATCGCGACCGCACGCAGCAAGGCAAGGCGTGCGAGCGTGGTGTGGCGGTCGTCGGGCACGACGAAGCGCAAGGCCGTCTCGTGGTTGCCGCGCGTCCACAAGGTATGGAACGCGGATGCCAGATCGTAGAGCCAGAACGCCACGCGGTGCGGCTCGCCCGCCTCCGCAGCGGCCTCGAGCATGCGCGGAAAGCCCGACAAGAACTTGACGAGCGCCAGCTCCTCCTCGGAGGCGAGAAGGTCGAGATCGGCCTTCCCGAGCGCCGCATCCGACATGTCGAGCCCCTCGAACGCGAGTGCCGCCTGGCGCAAGGCCGAGCGGTGGCGCGCATGCGCGTACTGGACGTAGAAAACCGGATTTTCCTTGGACTGTTCGCGCACTTTTGCGTAGTCGAAGTCGAGGTGCTGGTCCTGCTTGCGCGTCAGCATCACGAAACGCACGACGTCCGCCCCGACCTCGTCCACGACGTCGCGCAGCGTGACGAACGTCCCGGCGCGCTTGGACATTTTGACCGGCTCGCCCTTGTCCATCAGATTGACCATCTGGCAGAGCTTGACCTCGAAGGTTGCGCGGCCGTCCGACAGCGCTTTGACGGCCGCATCGACGCGCTTGACGTAGCCGCCATGGTCGGCGCCCCAAACGTCGATGAGGCGCGCGAAGCCGCGCCGGTGCTTGTCGAGATGGTAGGCCATGTCGGCGGCGAAATACGTCCAGCTGCCGTCCGACTTGGCGAGCGGCCGGTCCACATCGTCGCCGAACTCGGTCGCCTTGAACAAGAGCTGCGGGCGCGGCTCCCAATCGTCGGGCTTCATGCCCTTGGGCGGCTCGAGCACGCCGGTGTAGACGAGATCGCGCAGCTTGAGCCGCTCGATCGCCTCTTCCACGCGTCCGCGCCCCACGATGTCGTCGCGCTCGCTCGTGAACACGGCATGTCGCACGCCGAGCGCCGCCAGGTCTTCGCGGATCAGCGCCATCATCGCCGCGATCGTCGCCGCCTTGAAGGGAGCCAGCCATTCGGCCTCGGGAGCGGTCTTGAAACGGTCGCCGAAATCGGCGGCAAGCTTGGCGCCGACGGGCTTCAGATACTCGCCCGGATAGAAGCCTTCCGGTATGGCGCCGATCTCTTCGCCGAGCGCCTCGCGATAGCGCAAATGCGCCGAGCGCGCGAGCGTGTCGACCTGGGCGCCCGCATCGTTGACGTAGTATTCGCGCGTTACGGCATGGCCGGTCTTGGCCAGAAGCGCGGCAAGCGCGTCGCCGACCACAGCACCCCGGCAATGGCCCACATGCATCGGCCCCGTCGGATTGGCCGAGACATATTCGACGTTGACGGCCTTGTCGGCACCGATGCGGCTTTCGCCGTAGCGCGTTCCGAGCGCCAGGATTGCGCGCACGAGATCGCGCCACACGGCGGGCTTCAGGCGCAGATTGACGAAGCCGGGGCCCGCGATCGAGGTCGACGCGACGCGCGGGTCGGCGGCGAGTTTTTCGGCGAGCAGTTCTGCCACGTCGCGCGGTTTGGTCCCTGCCCCTTTGGCCAGCACCAGCGCTGCGTTGGTCGAAAGATCGCCGTGCGCGGCATCGCGCGGCGGCTCCACCACCGCGCGCGAAAGATCGAGCCCGGCCGGGAGCTTGCCTTCGGCCACCAAGGCGCCGAGCGCATCGGACAGAGCGACGTGAAATTCGGCGAAAACGTTCATCAAGCTTCCCCAGACAGTCGGCGATGCTCGCCCAAGGCAAAATTGTCGGTCATGCCGGCAATGTAGTCGGCGACGGCGCGCGCCGCGCGAACACGGTCAGAGCCGGCCGCGATCGCCCGCCATTGTTCGGGCAGCAGCTGCGGCTCGGCGTGGAAACGCGCGAACAGGGAGGCGACCACGCCGCGCGCATGCTCGGTTCTTCGTTTGACGCTCGGGTGGCGATACATGCGTTCGAACAGGAACGCCTTCAAGGCCGCCATCCGCGCGACCATGGACGGCGAGAACGCCGCCAGCGGCCGACGCAGATCGCGCACCGCGTCGACCGACTTCGGGCGAACCGAAGCGACGTTCGCACTCGTCTGGGACAGCAAATCCTCAACCATCGTGCCGACCAGACGGCGCACCAATTCGCCGACCTTGCGGCCCGGATCGAGTCCCGGATGCTGCGCCTCGATCGCGGCAAAAGCGGCACCGGCAAGCGCGACGTCCGCCAGATCTTCGAGGGCGAACAGGCCCGCACGCAGGCCGTCGTCGAGATCGTGCGCATTGTAGGCGATGTCGTCGGCAAGCGCCGCGATCTGGGCTTCCGCACTCGGATAGCTGTGCAGCTCGAGATCGTGCTCGGCGGCGTACTCGGCGATCGCCGCAGGCAGGGGTGCTTGCACCGGGCCGTTGTGCTTTACGACGCCTTCGAGCGTTTCGAAAGTGAGGTTGAGCCCGTCGAACCCGATATGGCGCCGTTCGAGCTTCGTCAGCACGCGCAGCGTCTGCGCGTTGTGGCTGAAACCGCCATGGCCCGCCATCGCGAGATCGAGGGCCTCTTCGCCGGCGTGGCCGAACGGCGTATGGCCTAGATCGTGGGCAAGCGCCAGGCACTCGGTCAGATCTTCGTCGAGGCCGAGGGCGCGCGCGAGGGTTCGCGCGATCTGCGCGACCTCGAGCGAATGGGTGAGGCGCGTGCGGTAATGGTCGCTTTCGGGGGCCACGAATACCTGGGTCTTGTGCTTGAGGCGGCGGAACGCCGTCGAATGGATCACGCGGTCGCGGTCGCGCTGGAAGGGCGTGCGCAACGCGCTCGGCGCTTCCGGCCAGCGGCGCCCGCGGCTGGCCCCGGGCTGGCAAGCAAAAGCCGCTTTGCCCCCGGAACCCGCCGGAAACAGGGCGGAATTCGACTCGATTGCGGCAGTCCCGATCATCCTGGGGGCAAGCTAACGTCGCGCTGGCGATACCGCAATGTCGAATAGCCTTGTTCCCAGCGTCGCCGAACATTTCCCCGCCATTGACATTTCGCGAGCGATTCTTAACTCTATCCTCACACAGGAGTTCTTCGATGTCCGAAACAGCGCTAGCCGAGAAATCGGCCGAATTTGTCGTAACCGACGCCGCCGCGCGCCGGATCGCGTTCATCCTGAGCCAGGAAGAACACAAGGGCATGATGCTGCGCATCGCCGTTTCGGGCGGCGGCTGTTCGGGCTTCCAATACGGGTTTTCGTTCGACGACCGCGCCGCGTCGGGCGACCTGCTGGTCGAGCGCGAGGGCGCGAAAGTCGTGATCGACGAAACCTCGCTCGAATTGCTGGCCGGTGCCCAGATCGACTATGTCGAAGACATGATCGGCGCTTCCTTCCAGATCAGGAATCCGGTCGCCAAATCGTCGTGCGGTTGCGGCAACTCCTTCTCGGTCTGACGCCGGACCGGGGCGCGCGCCCTTGAAAATCGCAACCTGGAACGTGAACTCGGTGCGCGCGCGCGTGCCGCACCTCGCGGCATGGCTCAGCCGTTTTTCGCCAGACGTGGTGCTGCTGCAGGAACTCAAATGCACGGACGCCGATTTCCCGGTTCTTGAAATCGAAGCGGCGGGCTACAAGGCCGCATTCCAAGGCCAGAAAAGCTACAACGGCGTGGCCATCCTCGCGCGCGAGGCGATCGAAGACGTCGCGATCGGCTTGCCCGGCGATCCGCAGGACGAGCAGGCGCGCTACATCGAGGCGACGGTTTCGGGCGTGCGCGTCGCGTCGATCTACCTGCCGAACGGCAATCCGAACCCGGGTCCCAAATTCGACTACAAGCTCGGATTTCTGGCCCGCCTCGAGGCGCATGCGAGCGGCCTGCTCGGCCGCGAGCGCCCGACGGTGCTCGGCGGCGACTACAATATCTGCCCGACCGCCGCCGACTTGTGGGACGAAAAAGCGATGGTCGGCGACGCGCTCGTGGATCCTTTGTCGCGCGCGGCTTGGCGGCGCATCGTCAACCAGGGCTGGACGGACGCGCTGCGCCAAATCCATCCCCATCTGCGCCTCTACAGCTACTGGGACTATTTCCGCGACCGCTTCACGCACGACCACGGTCTGCGCATCGACCATCTGCTGCTGTCGCCGCAAGCCGCCGACCGCCTCGCCGACGCCAATGTCGACCGCAGTCCGCGCGGCCTCGAAAAACCGTCGGACCATACGCCGACCTGGATCGAACTGCGCGACTGAATCCGCGTCGGCTAGATCTTGTAGGCGAGACGCACGCCGCCCCAGTGGCGGCCGCGAACCGAAATAGGCGCCGAGACGTCTTTCATCAGCGCGAACTGGCCGTTGCCCATGTCGCGCCGGTAGGTCTGCACCAGAAAGGGCTGCGTGCTGCGCCCCGCCGCCAAACCCACGCGGTCGTTGAAGATACGGCGATTGCGCGAATTCGAGGTGTTCCAGGCGACGTCGTTGCCCTGCGGCTGCGAGAATTTGCGGTTGTGGGTCGGCAGATAGCCGTTGCGGTCGACGGCCGCGCAGAAAACGATGCGCGGATCGACGTTCAGCATCGGCTCCTGGATCTCGGGAAAGAGCCGGTCGGTCGCATCGAGGAAGCGCGTGCGCACCTGCTGCGGGTTCGTGCCCTGGATCGGCACGTACTGCTCGTCGAACAGGTCGGCCGTGGAAAGACGCCCGCCATCCAATTCGGCCTCGAGGGCCGCCGCGATCTTGGCAGCCGCTTCTTTGGCCGCCTCGATGAACGGCGTATCGACCGTCTCGATGCCGGAAGAGGCCGTGGCCGCGATAAGCCGCTCGCCCATGCCGACGAGGCGGTCGATCCGCGCTTGCGTGCTGTCGAGCGCCTTGCGCGACGCGTCGTTCGTCGCGGTGAGATCGCCCATGGCTTGGTTCACGCTTTGCGAGCGCGTGTCGATGTGCCCGACGGCTTCGCTGATCTGCGCCAGGCGTTCGGACACTTCGCGCACATGGGAACCGACGGCACCCATCACCTCCGCTATCGCCGCCCCGCCCTGCTCGGCCGACTTCGCGCGCTGCAGCGAGTTTTCCGACTGGCCGATGAGGCGCGAGGCCTGCTGCCCGAGCGTTTTCAAGGTCGCGTCGATCTCGCCGGTCGCTTCGGCCGTCTGGCGCGCGAGCGCCTTCACTTCGCTTGCGACGACCGCGAAGCCCTTGCCTGCGTCGCCCGCGCGCGCCGCTTCGATCGTTGCGTTGAGCGCCAGCAGGTTCGTTTGCCGCGCGATCGCGTCGATCCCTTTGGCCACCCGCCCGATTCCGTCGAGTGCTGCGCGCAACCCCGACAGATCGCTTGCAATACCGCGCGTGATTTCGACGAGGGCCCCAATCTCGCGGATGGCGCCGTCGACCTGGGATTTCGAGGCGTCCATCTCGCCGGAAACGCGCTTGGCCAATGCACCGGCTTCGCCGGCCGCAGTCGAAACCTGGTGGTTGGCTGCGCTGAGTTCGGCCGCCGACTCGCGCACGGATCCAAAACGTTCAATCTGAGCTTTCATGTTGGCGGTAAGCTCGCCCACGAATCCCGCGACGTCGGCAATCTCGATGCCAAGCGTGCCGGCTTCGGTCGCGACAGTCTGCATCAGATTCTCGGCATTGCCGCCTGCGGTCGACAAAGGCATCGCTGCCCCTCCTGGATTATTGGCACTATTTGTCGGACTAATCCTAACGCGTTTATCGGTCGCACGCGCGAGGTTAAAGAATCTTTAAGGCACGAGGATTTGTCGGAGTTTAGCTGATCCGTTCAGATGTCGGCATAGCTATGTGTTTCCTTCGACGCGCCCGGATGCGTGACGGCACCGAACGCAGCACTGCCTACCGTCTGGCAGTATTTCCAAAGCGTGCCGCTCTGGTAGTCGTGCGGCCGCGGCTTCCATCCGGCTTTGCGGGCGGCAAGCTCGGCATCCGACACTTCGAGCGAAAGTCGGCCGGTTTCGGCGTCGATCGTGATGATGTCGCCGTCCTTGACGAGCCCGATGGGACCGCCCGCCGCCGCCTCCGGGCACACATGCCCGACGCAGAAACCGCGCGTGCCGCCCGAAAAACGCCCGTCGGTGATCAGCGCAATCTCCTCGCCTTTGCCCCAGCCATAAAGAGCGGCCGTGGTCGACAGCATCTCGCGCATGCCGGGCCCGCCCTTGGGGCCTTCGTTGCGGATGACCATCACCTGGCCGTCCTGGATGTCGCGCTCGAGCACGGCGGCCAGGGCTTCTTCCTCGCGCTCGAAAACGCGCGCGGGCCCTCGGAACTGCTGCTTCTTGAGGCCGGCCACCTTCACGATGGCGCCTTCGGGCGCGAGATTGCCCTTGAGGCCGACCACGCCGCCAGTCGCCGTCAGCGGGTTTTTCACCCGATAGACGACTTTTTGGTTTTCCGGGAAAACGACGTCCTTCAGGTTCTCCGCGATCGTCTTTCCGGTCACGGTCATGCAGTCGCCATGCAGGAAGCCCGCATCGAGAAGTTCTTTCATGACCACCGGAATGCCGCCGACCGAGTAGAGATCCACGGCCGTGTATTTGCCGCCCGGCATCAGGTCGGCAATGTACGGCGTCGAGCGAAAGATTTCCGCGACATCGGTGAGGTCGAATTTGATGCCGCACTCGTGCGCCATCGCGGGCAAATGCAAGGCGGCGTTCGTCGATCCGCCGGTCGCCGCCACGACGCGCGCGGCATTCTCCAGCGCCTTGCGCGTGACGATGTCGCGCGGGCGGATGTTGCGGCGAATGAGTTCGACGACCTGCTCGCCCGACGCCACGCACCAGCGGTCGCGGCTTTCGTAGGGTGCGGGCGTGCCGGCAGAACCCGGCAGGGCTAGGCCGATCGCCTCGGACACGCACGCCATGGTGTTGGCCGTGAACTGGCCGCCGCACGAGCCGCCGGTCGGCAGCGCGACTTGCTCGAGATGTTCGAGATCCGCGTCGGACATCTTGCCGGCCGCGTTGGCGCCGACCCCCTCGAACACGTCGACGATCGTCACGTCGCGGCCCTTGAAACGGCCCGGCAGAATAGTGCCGCCATAAACGAACACCGACGGCACGTTGAGGCGCAGCATCGCCATCATCAGGCCCGGCAGCGTTTTGTCGCAGCCCGCAAGGCCGACGAGCGCGTCGTAGCAATGCGCGCGCACCGAAAGCTCGACCGAATCCGCGATCACTTCGCGGCTGGCAAGCGAGCTGTGCATGCCGGCATGGCCCATCGCGATGCCGTCGGTCACGGTGATGGTCGTGAACTCGCGCGGCGTGCCGCCGGCGGCGGCGACGCCCTTCTTTGCGGCCTGCGCCTGGCGCGACAAGGTGATGTTGCAGGGCGCGGCCTCGTTCCACGTCGTCACGACGCCGACCAGGGGCTGGGCGATCTGTTCTTTGGACAAGCCCATCGCATAGAGCATCGCCCGGTGGGCCGCACTCGTGGGACCGACGGTCGTGTGGCGGCTCGGCAGTTTCGACTTGTCGATGGGCTTCTTGTCGGTCATGGCGCGTCCGGTTCTCCCTGGCGATTTGTGGCGGGAAATCTAGCCCGAGCGGACAAGATTTGTGTAGCTTTTTCGGGCGCTAGGCAGGGCGCGCGCGCCACGCCGCAAGCGTGCCGAGGAAAGCTATGGCCGGCAGCACGGCAAAAGCGGCCGCATAGGCCTCGGCATCGTAGACCCGCGCCCCTTGGGCAAGCGCGCCGTGCCAGTTCGCATCGAGCAACGCCCCGATCAGCGGCTGGAACATCGCCCCAGAACCGACGACGCCGGTATTGACGATGCCGTACACGGCGCCGCTCGCCTCGGGCGGATTGCTGCCGCGCGCGGCCCCGTAGCTCAAAATCATGCTCGACGCGCACACGCCGTTGAAAAACATAAGCACCCCCGCAAGCATCCCCGGCAAGGCAGGCAGGTAGAACAGCAGCAGCAGGCTCGCGACCATCGCCGCGCCGCCGCCGACCATGATCGGCTTGCGCTGCTTCGTGCGGTCCGCAAGCAACCCGATGAACGGCGCCCCGACCGCCCACCCGAGAAACATGGTGCTTGCAAGACCCGCCGCTGCCGTCCGCGAATGGCCGTGCACGGTTTCGAGCCAAGGTACCGCCCACAGACCCGCAAAAGACAGCATCGTTCCGGTCATCGCCAAACCGTAAAGCGCGTGCAGCCATGTTTGGCCGTTCGCGGCCGCAAGGCGCAATCCAGCCGCCAAACGCGGGCGCGCGCGATCCGCCGTCTGCGGCGGCCGGTCCGGGATCGCCGCATAAAGCCCGGCAGCGATCGCGGCACCCACGAACCCCAAAGCGCCCAAAGCCTCCCGCCAACCCCACGCGCCCACCATCAGGGCCAGCGGCGCTTGGCCGAGCATGGCGCCCGCCATGCCGCCGGCCTGGGCGACGCCGGTTAGATCCGAGAATCGCGATGCCGGCAGCCAAAGCGTCGCGACGGTGAGAATTCCGATCCACGCGAACGATGCGCCGAGCCCGATCATCGCGCGCCCGACATAGGCGAACTCGACCGTCGGCGCGGTCGCGAAAACGAGCGCGCCAAGCGCCGACAAGGCCGCTGCACCGCTCATCAACCGGCGCGGGCCGTAGCGGTCGATCAGAACGCCGACCGGTATCTGCATGCCGGCGTAGGCGCAGAAATAGATCGCGGACAAAGTGCCGAGCACCGTGCCGTCCAGCGAAAACGCCGCCATCAAATCGCCGACGACGACCGACGTCGCGACGCGCTGAACGAACTCGTGGCAGAAATAGAGGCTCGCCAGCGCGAACGCGGCGTAGCCGCGCAAAGCCGTCGGCGTCGTCAATATTCGACGCGATCCGGCTTGGCGAACCAGGCCGCGAATACCGCCTGCGCCTCGTCTGCAAGAAGCCGTTCGGTCGGCAGCGCGCGCCCGTCGATGGGCAGGGCCACCTCGCGATAGAAAGCCTCGTCGTCGAAACCGATGGCGGCCGCATCGTCGCGGTTCGCGGCGTAGCACATGCGGCTTGCGCGCGACCACAGGATGGCGCCCATGCACATCGGGCACGGCTCGCAGCTCGTGTAAACCGTCGCGCCTTCGAGATCGAACGTGCCGAGACGCGCGCACGCGTCGCGGATGGCGACGATTTCGGCGTGGGCGGTCGGGTCCTTCGTCGCGACGACGCGGTTCCAGCCCTCGCCGACGATCGCGCCGTTCTTGACGACGACGGCGCCGAACGGCCCGCCCTCGCCCGCGCGCATGCGCTCGTCGGCCAGCTCGATCGCGCGCCGCATGAAGAGAATGTCGGTCATTTCGCCTGCTTTTGCTGCAATACCACCTAGATCTTCTGGGCGAGCTGGGCCGGGGAAAACGGCTTCACCACGTAGGCATCGACGCCGTTCTCGCGCGCCTGCACGACGAAATCCGGGCTCGCTTTGCCGGTGAGCATGATGAAGGGCATGCTCGGCCACTTGCTGCGCACAGCTTTCAGCAGCTGCAGCCCGGTCATCTCCGGCATGTTCCAGTCCGAAATCACCAGTTCGAACTTCTGCATGTTCGCGTTCAGGATATCGAGCGCTTCGGCCCCGTCGCGCGCGGTCGAGACGTACGGGATATTGAGTTGGCGCAGCACGGTCTGAGCGATCTTCGTGGCGAACGCGTCGTCCTCGACCAGAAGCACCGAAAGGTTCGAGAAGAGATGGTCCATGGTGGCGTCGGGCTGCATTTTTCGTCCTGTCGGTGCGTCGGCCGCTCAAGATGCGGTTTTCAAAGGGTCTGCATAGCGCCGCTCCAGCGCCGCAATGCCCGCCTCGACGAGCGCGCCGAGCCTATCGCAGATATGGCCAGCCGTCACAAAATCGCCGAACTCGCCCGCGATTTCAAGGTCGCGCGCAGCACGGAAGGTCTGCGCCAAACCCATGCTGGCGGCCGAACTTTTGAGCGAATGGGCCGCGCGGATCCAGTCCTGATCGGCACCGGCCGCGCGCGCGGCCGCTATCTCCGCCAGCAGGTCGCGCGTACTTTTGGCATAGTCGCCGACCAATTGCGCGACCGTCTCGACGCCCATCTGCGCATCGAGATCGCCGATGACGTTTTCTTCGAGCACGGCCGCGCTCAGATCCAAGCGCTCCTGCACGCTCGGCCCTTCGGCGACACGGCTGCTTTCGTCGGCGTGCGCCTGGGCTTCGAGCGCGCCGGTCGCGCGCAGCAAGGCGGCCGACAACGCGTCGGGTGAAACGGGCTTGGCGATGTAGTCGTTCATGCCGGCGGCCAAGCAATTCTCGATGTCCGACTGCATGGCGCCGGCCGTCGCGGCGACGATCCAAACCGCGTCGTTCGGCGGATCGAGCGCGCGGATCGCGCGCGTGGCCTCGATGCCGTCCATCACCGGCATGTTCATGTCCATCAGCACGAGATCGAACGCGCGGTCGCGCACGGCCGCCACGGCCTCGGCGCCGTTGCCGACGATCTCGATCGAATGCCCGCCGGGCTTGAGAAGGCCAAGCGCCACCTTCTGGTTCACGAGATTGTCCTCGGCCACAAGAATGCGCAGCGGGCGTGCCGTCGCGACGGGCGCGTCGGCGGCCGCGCGCGGCTCGATCCCGATCGGCAACGTCAGTTCGAAGTGGAATTCAGAGCCCGCCCCAAGCTCGCTCTCGACGCCGATATCGCCGCCCATCGCCTGCACGAGACGGCGGCTGATCGCAAGACCGAGCCCGGTGCCGCCGAAGCGCCGCGAAATCGACGAGTCCGCCTGGACGAAACTGCCGAACAATTTGGCTTTCGCATCCGCCGAGATGCCGATACCGGTGTCCCGCACGGCGATGCGCACGCGCGCGTAGGGTTCGTCCGGATTGTCGAGCGGAATGCGGCTCGCATGCACGCGCACCCCGCCGCGCTCGGTGAATTTGACCGCGTTTCCGATCAGATTGAGCAGGACTTGGCGCACGCGTCCCGGATCGCCGCGCAGATACCGCGGCACGTCCGCATCGACCTCGCCCGCGAGCGCGATGCCCTTTTCCTCGCTTTTGGCTTTTATCAGCGCGACCGCGTCGGCGATCGCCTGGCGCAGGTCGAAATCGATGCTCTCGACCTCGAGGCGCCCGGCTTCGAGTTTGGAATAGTCGAGAATGTCGTTGAGGATCTGCAGCAGCGACAGGCCGCTGTCGAGGACGAGCCGCGCGTTGTCGCGCTGCTCGGGCGCAAGTTCGGCGGCCAGCATCAGGCGGCTCAAGCCGATGATGCCGTTCATCGGCGTGCGGATTTCGTGGCTCATCATCGCCAGGAACTCCGACTTCGCTTTCGTCGCGAGTTCGGCGCGGTCGCGCGCGTCGCGAATGTCGAGCATCGCCTGCTTGAACACCGCCATCGCGCGGGCCGTGTCGCCCAGTTCGTCGCGCCGCTCGGCATAGAGAATGTTCACGTCGGCGTCGCCGCGGGCGATCTTGCGCATCTTGCGGTTCAACGCGTCGAGCGGCAGCACGATGTTGCGCACCAGCAGCACGCCGACGCCCGCCAGCGCAAAAGCCGCCGCCGCCAACGCCAGCAGCACGCGGTTGCGCGTGGCGTCGATCGTGCCGGACGCGCCCTCGCGGAACACGTAGCCCGCGTCGGCCGCGATCTGCGTCAGAATCTCGAGGTCCTGGCGCACCCGGTCGCCGAGTTCGGCCTGCGTCGCGGCCATCCCGCCGCCCGCAAGCCAGGTCGCGATGTCGTGGCGGATGCGGGCCACCATCTCCTCGATTTCGGCGGCGGTCGCGCGTTCGAGCACCACCTGAAGATTCTTGTCGATATCCTCGAGAAGCGACGCCGTCTCGCGCATCGCGGCCTG
This sequence comes from Tagaea sp., assembly GCA_044378015.1. Classification (GTDB taxonomy): domain Bacteria; phylum Pseudomonadota; class Alphaproteobacteria; order CACIAM-22H2; family CACIAM-22H2; genus Tagaea. The sequence goes on along the minus strand of JBILXZ010000012.1, from coordinate 56,805 downwards.
CGGGTCGGCGGCAAGTTCGTGCTTGCGGCGCTCGACCATCGCGAACTGGGTCTGCGCCAGGCGCGCGAAATTGATCGTCTGCAGCGGCCCGTCGTACATCTGCACGGTCAGCCGACCTAGCGTGTCGGTCGCCCACATCGACACCGTGCCCGCGACGGCCGCCGCCAGCAGGGCGACAAGCAGCGCTGCGACGAGTTTGAAGCGGATCGACAAGGGCGCGCGCCGTTTCTGCCGCTATTCGACGACGATCTGCATCGCCATGCGCGGATGGATCCGGCATTTCACGGCAAACGATCCCGCGCGCCGAAAAGGCACCGACAAGCGAGAATTCGGCGCCTGGCGACCGACATCGAATTCGCCGCCCGCAGATTCGGAATAGACGTTGTGGCCGAACGGATCGCCGTTGACGAACACGACTTGCCCGCCTGCGCGGATGCGCACTTCCTTGACGTCGAAATCGATGTCGCGCTGCACGACAGTCGCCTCGACAACGGGGCTCTGCGCAAGCAGAGACTGCGCGGCAGCGAAACTCGCCAAGGCGCCAGCCGCAACGACCATCATTCCACGCATCGCTCGATCCCCCTCGTAGGGTGCGAGTATAGCAAAACCGGATGCCGAACAAATCGGCAATATGCTGTTCGCAGCGACCTTGCGGAAGTTACGCTACTTCCAGAAAGGGCGTGCGTCGGCAAAAGCCTGCCAGATTTCCGGCAAATGCTCGAGATCGCCGCGCACGCGTGCGGCGATCCATCCTGTGACGATTCCGTCCGCGCGCGCGAGCAAGGCGGGCGGCAGGTCGCCGTCGGCGCGCGCAAGCTCCGCGAGCAATGCCCGCGCAACGGCCGCGTCGTTGAGCGAGCCCAAGTGTCCTTGCACGTCGGCCAGCGCCGCAAGATAGGGTTTTGCAAGCTTGCGCGCGAAAAGCGTGCGGAAGAATTCGGCCGTGTAGCGCAGCTTCTTGCAGCGGATGCGCAGCTCGTGCAGTTCGACCTCTTCGAGATCGCCGATCGCTTCGCCTATTCGCACGACCTTGCGATGCAGCTTCTTGAGTGTCGCCGCGGCGAAATCGCGGGCCGGCAGATTGCGCCACGCCCCCATGCCGCTCTCCCAGCCGCCGCCCTCCCACCACGCTTCGACGTCGACGAGGGCCACCGCGAGTTTTTCGGACGCCAAGGTCCGCGACATTGCCTCGTAAGCGCCCGCGCGTGCCGCCTCTGCGGCCTTGGTCACGCGCGTGAGACCCGGCTCGTCGGCAAGGTGGCTCGCAAGCGGCTGCAGCAGCTCGCCGCCGAACACGTCCCAGTCGCGCGCGGACCCGCATGCGGCGGCAATCCAGCGCAGATTGTCCGACGCCGCCCGACGCTCTTCCTCGGGCAAAACGTCGGCAAAGGACGAAAGAGCCGAGCGCAGGCGGCGCAACGCCACGCGCAGCTGGTGTACGCCTTCCGCGGCGGGTGCCGCGCGTACGAGGCTTTCGTTGGCGCGCATATGGCGAAAACATTGGCGGCCGATCGCGCGGAACGCGTCGGCGACGCTTGCCTGGGCGGCGAGACCGAGGTTCTCGGCGCGTGCCGCATCCGTCGTCGGCGCAGCGCCCGACAGCGTGCGCGCCAGTCGATAGCCGCGCTCGGCCTTGCTGCGCGCTTCGAATTGTGCAGGGACCAGCCTCATAATCGTGCGCGCCAGCGCATAGAGGTCGTTCGCGCTGCCCGACACAAGCTCCAGCTCGATTTCGGCGATCGCAAGGGTGCCTTGCGGCGCGTCGATGGTGCCGCTGTCGAGCGCCAACTCGACGAGGCTTGCCCCCTGGCGCACATGCACGAGGCGGCGCGCGAAAACGGTCGTGAAAAGCGCTTTCAACTGACGACGCAGCTTTTCCTTCGAGAGCAATTTGCGCGCGCCTTTGTCGTCGATTTCAGCTAGCCATGAATCGTCGATAACCGGCGTTTCGCCGACGATCGTGCGCTCCCATTCGCCGCGCGCCAAAGCGCCCAACGTCGGATGGCGCGCGGTCTTCAGCGTCTGGATGCGCCGCTTGCCGTCGCGGCGCACGCGAAGCGCGATCCCGGCCTCGAGCAGGCGCAGATCCGGCGTGTCGAAATATGTGCTCGAAAGACGCTTGCGCCGCACCGGACCGACGGCGATTGCCAGAAATTCCGGCGCTTTCAGCAACCGCGCGAAGGATGCGGCGGGAACTGCGAGCTTTAGCTCGATCTCCGCCGTTTTTGCCGCCGTCGCCATTGCCGAAACGCTCGCTTGAAGAATTCGCTGTTAACGGTCAGACGTTACGCAGCCGCCTTCCAATGCCGCAAGCCGCAAAGCATGACTGTTTTATGACGTTTTAACCTGATTCAGGAAGTTTAGTGATATTTCAGTAATTTAAATACCCTCTAAGCATTACAAAAACATGACACTCGCCCGCTAAAGCGTTCCTGGGAAAGCGCCGCCATCGAGCACGATGTTCTGGCCGACGACAAAACCGGCATGCGCACTGCAAAGAAAAGCGCACGCCGCGCCGAATTCCTCGATCGTGCCGAAACGTTCGGCGGGATTGGCCAAGCGCCGCTCCTCGCGCAGCGCGTCGACCGGCCGGCCGCTCGTTTTGGCGCCTGCCGCGAAGACCGAACGCAGACGGTCGGTTTCGAACGGGCCCGGCAGCAGGCCGTTGATCGTCACGTTGTGTTTGGCGACCTGGCGCGACACGCCCCCCACGAAGCCGGTTAGGCCCGCGCGCGCGCCGTTGGAAAGGCCGAGATTGGCTATCGGATTTTTGACGGCCGCCGAAGTGATGTTGACGATGCGCCCGAATTTGCGCGCGATCATTCGGTCGATCGTGGCGCGGATCAGCATGATCGGCGTCACCATGTTGGCTTCGACCGCCGAATGCCAAGCCTTTTCGTCCCAGGCGCGAAAGTCCCCTGGCGGCGGCCCGCCCGCGTTGTTGACGAGAATGTCGGGATCCGGACAGGCCGCGAGCAAAGCGGCGCGCCCCTCGTGCGTAGTTACGTCGGCGGCGACCGCCACGACTTCGACGCCGAACTCGGCCCGTATCTCGGCGGCCGTGGCCTCGAGAGCATCGGCGCCGCGCGCATTGACGACCAGCGACACGCCTTCGGCCGCAAGCGCGCGCGCGCAGCCCTTGCCGAGACCCTTGGAGGCCGCACACACGATCGCCTTGCGTCCTTTGATGCCGAGATCCATCCGCAGTCTCCTTCGTTCTTCTTCGTTGTACGCAAATCTATGCCGCAAAGCCCAAATCGCGCAAAACCTCGCGCGCGAGCGGAATGCTGGCGGGCCGCTTGCCCGCAAGGCTCGCGGCGTCGAGGGCGGCCGCGATCATCGCCACCGCCTCAAGCGAGCGATCGAGCCGCGTCACCACGTAGCGCACCGTTTCGGCCGGCACGCGCAGCTGGCGGTCGGCGAAATGCTTCACAAGCACGGCCTCGACAAGGCTTTCGTCCGGAGGGAGGATTTCGACCGCTGCAAGCGCGCGCAGCCGCGAGGCCAAATCGGGCAGTGGGATCTGCCAGCGCGCGGGCGCCGCGCGCGCGGTCAGCAACATGTGGCCGCCGCGCTCGGCGAGCGCGTTGTGGAGATGCAGCCATGCGACCGGTTCGGGCGGCGCGCGGTCGACGTCTTCCAGCACGACCGCTTTAGACGGCCCAAGGAGAGACGGCACGTCCGCGACCGCTAGTTCGCGCGCGGCGATCCGCACGGCGGCGGCGCGCAACTGCCACGTTGCCGCAAGATGGGTTTTGCCGCAGCCCGTCTCGCCCCAAACGACGAGTCCCGGCGAGGGCCAGTCCGGCCACGCGTCGAGCCAAGCGACGGCCGCGCGGTTGGCGTCCGCCACGAGAAAATCGCTGCCGCCAAAAGCCGGCCGATGCGGCAGCGCCAAGGGCAATTGGGCCGGAATGCTCACGCGTGCGGGCCGCGATAGAGCGAGCTTGCCAGATAGCGCTGCAGCGCAAAGCGCGCCAGCACGCCGACGGCGGCAGCGACCGGGATCGCAAGCAGCACACCGGTGAAGCCGAACAGGCCGCCGCCCGCGAAAATCGCGAACAGCATCCACAGAGGATGCAACCCCACCCGGTCGCCGACGAGCTTGGGCGACACGAAATTGCCTTCGAGAAACTGGCCGAGCAAGAACACCGCAACCACGAGACCGAAATCGATCCACGAGGGAAACTGGAAGAAAGCGATCGCAAGGCCGGTCGCCATGCCGACGAACATGCCGACATAGGGGATGAAACTCAGAATGCCGGTCATGAGCCCGACGAGCAGGCCGTAATTGAGGCCCGCCAGCGTCAGGCCGACCGCGTAGAAAATCGCCAGAAACAGGCAGACCAGCGCCTGGCCGCGCAGAAAGCCCGCCATGCGGGCGTCGATCTCCTGCAGCAGACCGCGGATCGTCTGCGCGTACTGGCGCGGCAGCCAACTGTCGATCTTGTCCTGCACTTTTCGCCAGTCGCGAACGAGATAGAAGACGACGACCGGCGTGATGAAGACAAGCGACAGCACGTTGACGACCGCAAGCCCGCCGCTGATGACGCTGCCCGCCGCGCGGAGCAGCCAGGCGGTGGCGGTGCGCACGGCGTCGCCCGCCCCGCTCAACTGCTGCATTTCGACAGCACTCGCCCTGTCGAAAACATCCTCGAGATAGGGCTTGGCAAGCTCGTAGCCCTGGCGCGCAATGAGCGCGAGCCTTTCGGCAAGCCCTGCGAGCTGCGCGTTCAGCACGGGCGCCAGCAGTACGACGGCGAACGTGAGGAGCGCGAAGAACGAAATCGTGACGATCGCGGCCCCGCCCGCGCGCGGAATGCGCCAGCGTTCGAGACGATCGACGACCGGATCGATCAGGTAGGCCACGATGAAGGCCACCACGAACGGCAACAAAACGCCGCTCAGCGTGTAGAGGATCGCGAACAGGGAAAAGCCGAGCCCCGTCCAGATCAAAGCCCGGCCCCAGCCGGGCGTCTGCTTCGGTTCGTTCATCGCACGCCGTCTTCCCTTTGTGCCAAACGTCGCGTCCAGCGCACCGTATAGGCGAGCCCCGAGCCGAACGTGGTGGCCGCCGTCGCCGCGATCGCGTAGGGCCGCAGCGTATCCCAATCAAGCCCGACGCCCAATTCGGCGAGCACGCAGGCCGCAAGCACGATCTGCAGCGTCGTGTTGAGCTTGCTGATCCACATCGGGTCGGCTTTGAACTCGCCGGTCATCGCGATCACCACGATGGCGCCCGCGACGATCGCGCAATCGCGAAAGATAACCATGATGGTGAGCCAAAGCGGCAGATGTCCCGTAAGGCCCAGCACCAGGAAGACCGAGACCAGCAGCGCCTTGTCGGCCAGCGGATCGAGATACGAGCCGAGTTCTGACTCCCAGCCGAAGCGTTTGGCGAGAAACCCGTCGATCGCATCGGTTGCGCCGGCGGCGACGAACAGCCAGAAAGCCCAGTCGAATTCGCCCGACAGCATCAGCCAGATCGCGACGGGAACCGCGACCAGCCGCGCGAACGAAAGCAGATTGGGCAGGTTTCTCACGGCGTCCGGGTGCTGGCGCCGGCCAACGACAAGGTCCACGCGCCGTCCTTTTCGCCCAAGGCCATGTCGCGCAGCGCAAGTGCCGTGCGCAGCGTTTCGACAGCGCCTTCGTGCAGGATATCGACGATGGCGCCGCCGCGCCCGAGCACGAGCAGATCGACCTGCCGCACGGACGCGATCTCGGCAAGACGCCGACGCACCAGCACCCATTCGTCCAGACTGGCGACCGGGATCGCGGCGCGCAGCAGCGTGGTTTCGCCGCCTTGCGTCGAAACCTCCGCCTTCCAGCGTTCTTCGATCAGCGCCGCCGCCGCCGCCGCCAAGCGCGGCCAAGCCGCCTCCGGCGTTTCGCGCGGACCCAATCTAAACGTCGCGCTCCAATCGGTGTTCGGCGCGGCTGCACCCGTGCGCACGAACTGGATATTCACGGCCGGCCCGCCCGGCGCGTCGAGGTCGAGTTCGGCCGCCGCCACGATCGCCCCTTGCGCACGGTTGCGCTCGGCAAGGGCGCGCAGGCGAGGCCGATCGATCGAGGCCGCCTGGTCGGCCGCCATAAGCGCCACGTCTTCGAGGTCGCCCGAAGGCAACGACCAAGGCTGCAGCCCGTCGGACGGCGGCAGGCTGGCCCATCCCGTTCGCCAAAGATTATCCTCCTCCCACAGCAGCGCTTGGCCGTCCTGCACGAGCACAGGGACCACGAGCACGCGCCTGCCGGGCGTTTCCGCATAGGCGACGCCGCGAGAGCGCAGAAGATCGCGCACGGCCGCCGGCCGAAAGCGAAATCCGAAAGCGCCGATCCAGCGCGTGCCCGATCCGCGCTCGCTTTCGACCTCGAAACTGTCGATCAGCCCCGCAAGCTCGGCGGCCGGCAAATTGCCGAGACCCGCCCGGGAATCGGCAGGCGCGATCCGCGCCAGCAACCGACGCCAGGCCAAGCGCTGGCCATCGAGTATCGCCTGTTCGCGCGCAAGGCTCGCCGTCGCGGCGGAGCGGTCCACCTCGACGCCGCGCAACCAATAGACCTCGGCAACGCTGGCCGCCGGGTCCTGGGCGAAGCCCGGCCTTGCGCCAAATGCCGCCGCAAAAACGAGCATCCAAAAGGCCAGACGAAATCCGCGCAGCGCCATTGCAAACCGTTCCGAATCCTTTAATTTCCGCCCGTCGCCGGACGACGGGACTGCAGTTATAGCCAATCCGGCAAAGGGGCGCCAATGAGCACGAACCGTTATGCCGAAGCCGGTGTGGATATCGATGCGGGCGAGGCTTTGGTCGAGGCCATCAAGCCGATGGCAAAATCGACGCGTCGGCCAGGCTCCGAGGCGGGTCTCGGCGGGTTCGGCGCGCTTTTCGACATAAAGGCCGCCGGCTTCAAGGACCCCATTCTCGTCGCGACGACCGACGGCGTCGGCACCAAGCTCAAGATCGCGATCGAAGCCAACCGCCACGACACGGTCGGCATCGACCTGGTGGCGATGTGCGTCAACGACCTCGTCGTGCAGGGCGCCGAGCCGCTGTTTTTTCTCGACTATTTTGCGACCGGAAAACTCGACGTGACGGCCGCCAAAACGATCATGGCCAGCATCGCGGAAGGCTGCCGGATTGCAGGCTGCGCGCTCGTCGGCGGCGAGACGGCGGAGATGCCGGGCATGTATTCGCGCGGCGACTACGATCTGGCGGGATTTGCGGTGGGCGCCCTCGAACGCGGCTCGTCGATCGACGGCAGCAATGTCGCGGCGGGCGACGTCGTGCTCGGCCTGCCGTCGTCGGGCGTGCATTCGAACGGCTTCTCGCTCGTGCGGCGCGTCGTGCACGCAGCCGAACTCGCATGGGAGGCGCCCGCCCCGTTCGCGCAAGACCGGTCGGTCGCCAATGCACTGCTGACGCCGACGCGCATCTACGTCAAAAGCTGCCTGGCGCTCGCCAAAGCGGGCAAGGTCGCGGCAATGGCGCACATCACCGGCGGCGGCCTCGTCGAAAACGTGCCGCGCGTGATCCCGGAAAATCTGCAGGTGCGCCTCGATGCGCGCAGCTGGGCCTTGCCGCCGGTCTTCAAATGGCTCGCGCGCAGCGGCCAAATCGGGCGCGAGGAGCTCACACGGGTGTTCAATTGCGGCATCGGCATGGTCGTCGTGGTGCCGACCGCCGAGTTGTCTGCAGCCAAAGCGACGCTCGAAGCTGCGGGCGAAACGCCGATCGAGATCGGCCGCGTGGTGCCGAAGCCCGAGGGCAGCGCGCCGGGCTGCGTCGTCGACCGTCTCGACAACTGGCAGATCTAGCGCCATGGCGCGCCTGCGCGTTGCGGCATTGATCTCAGGGCGCGGCAGCAACATGGCGGCCCTGGCGGCGGCGGCGACCGCTTCCGATTACCCCGCCGAAATCGCTTTGGTGTTGGCGAACGTGCCGGGCGCGGGCGGCTTGGCGGTTGCGGCCGAATACGGCATCGCCGCAGCAACGCTCGACCATCGCGGCTTTGCCGACCGCGCGTCGTTCGACGCGGCTCTCGATGCGCGCCTGCGCCACCACGCGATCGAGTTTGTTTGCCTTGCCGGTTTCATGCGCCTGCTGACGGCGGATTTCGTCGAAAAATGGCGCAACAGGATGCTCAACATCCATCCCTCGCTGCTGCCCGCCTATCCAGGCCTCGATACGCACAAACGCGCCTTGGCCGACGGCGTGCGCGTGGCGGGCTGCACCGTGCATTTCGTGCGCGCCAAGATGGATGCGGGCCCGATCGTGGCGCAGGCGGCGGTACCCGTGCTGCAGGGCGACGACGAAGACGCCCTCGCCGCCCGCGTGCTCAAGGCCGAACATGCGCTTTATCCGCAGGCGCTCCACCTTGTCGCAAGCGGCGCGGCCGCGGTCGAGGGCGAAAAAGTGCGCTTTGCGCGGGCGCTTGCAGCACCGCCGGTTTTGTTCAACCCGCCGCTTTGACGAAAACGCGGTTTGCGCTAATCTTGGCGTTCAATTTCCGGAGGATATCGATGGCCAGCGCCCCGCAACAGAACGACCCCAATTTCACGCACGACATGACGCCGCATTTGCAGACTTGGGACCTTTTCAACGGTCTGATCAAGTGGATCGGCGGCGCCACGGTTGTGATTTTGATCGCGATGTACCTGTTTCTCGTGCCGCACGGCTGAGACTCGCGACATTTCGGCCGCGACCGAAGCTTTGTTTGGACGCGCCGGGATATCGTTGCGGCTTCCGAGGCTAGAGGGCGCAACATGACGGCCGCAAAATCTTTCACGCCAGCCGATCTGAACCAAGGTTTCGTCGTCGCAATCGAGATTGTGGCGAAGAGCGGCGCGCAAGACGCCGTGGCCGAGGCGCTCCAAGCCTTGGTCGCACCGACCATGGCCGAACCAGGTGTGAAGCTGTTCTTGCCCTATCGCTCGCCGAACGATCCCGCAGCCTTCTTCATTTTTGAACTGTACGAGAACGAGGCCGCGTGGGGCGCGCACCAAACGACAACGCACTTCAAGGCGTTTGTCGAGACGATGCAGCCGCACATCGCCAAGCGCGAGCGGGTCCCTTACATTCCGTACGTTCGAACCCTATAGCGAAAGCGTCGCGCGCCGCGATATCGACGCACGGACGATTTCGGGTACGCCGAATGCGAAGGATCAGCCGACGATTTCGGCGCCGGCGAAGAAATACGCGATTTCGATCGCGGCGTTTTCGGCGCTGTCGGAGCCGTGCGCCGAATTGGCTTCGATCGATTCGGCGAATTCCTTGCGGATCGTGCCGGGCGCGGCGTTCGCGGGGTTCGTCGCCCCCATCACGTCGCGATACTTGGCGACGGCGTTCTCGCCTTCGAGAACCTGCACGACGACCGGGCCGGAAGTCATGAACGCGACGAGCGAGCCGAAGAACGGCCGCGCCTTGTGCACGCCGTAGAAGCTTTCGGCCTGGGCCTGCGTCATGTGGATGCGCTTTTGCGCGACGACGCGAAGCCCCGCCTTTTCGATCAGCGCATTGATCGCACCCGTGAGATTGCGGCGCGTTGCATCGGGCTTCAGGATTGAAAAGGTGCGTTCGACGGCCATGAAAATCGCTCTTCGAATGAGAGGGCGGGAAGCGCGCTTATAGCGAGTGCCCGCGATGCGGGCAAGAGCAGCCCCTCACGCCGCTTTTTCCCAGCCGCCGGCCGTGGTCTGCCGCCAGTAGGACAACGCGTGGCCCGCCGCTTTGAGGGTTTTCCAGCGCCCGCGCGCCGCTTCGAGGGCCGTCTCGTCGGTGCCGTCGAACATGTCGCAGACCCGCTCCCAATCCTCGAAACGCGCGGGGATATGCCCGCCGAGCGTCACCAGCAGAACCGCATTGTTCGGATTCTCGATGTCGGCGGAAAGCCAGATCGGCTGCTCGGCCGCCTGTGCGGGCGCGCGGCCATGGGGCAGAAAGCTCTCGGGCGCATAGGTCCAAAGGGCCGCGTCCAGTGCTTGCGCACGTTCCGCGCTGCCTGCGGCGACCGACGCGCGCAGCCCCCGCGCAAGCGCTTTTTCGAGCAGCTTCGGCAGCGCCGTTTCGAGCGGCGTTGCCAGAAGCTGGTAGAAGCCGATTTCCGTCAAGCTTCCTCGTAATTGTCGGCCACGAGCCGGTCGAGCAGCCTTACGCCGAAAGCCGTGGCGCCTTTCGGGCATGTCGCAGTGTCCTTGCCGCTCCAGGCGACGCCCGCAATGTCGATATGGACCCACGGCACGTCGTTGACGAAGCGGGCGAGAAACTGGCCGCCGATGATCGAGCCCGCACCGCGCCCGGCAGCGATGTTCTTGACGTCGGCCGCCGGACTGTCGATGTCGCGGTCGTAGGCTTCGCCCAAGGGCAGACGCCACACCTTTTCGCCGGTCGCCTCGCCTGCTGCGGCGAGCTTCTCGGCCAAGCCCGCGTCGTTGCCCATGATGCCAGCGTATTCGTGGCCAAGAGCGACGATAACGGCGCCGGTCAGCGTCGCCAAATCGAACATCGCCTTGGGCTTGAAACGATCCTGCACGTACCACAGCACGTCGGCGAGCACGAGGCGGCCTTCGGCGTCGGTATTCAGCACCTCGATCGTTTTGCCGGAAAGCGAGCGCACGATGTCGGACGGGCGCTGCGCATTGTGGCCCGGCATGTTCTCGACGAGACCGACGGCGCCGATCGCGTTGACCTTTGCGTGTCGCGAAGCGAGCGCTTCGATGGCGCCGATCACAGCGGCCGAGCCCGCCATGTCCCACTTCATGTCTTCCATGCCCGCCGAAGGCTTGATCGAAATGCCGCCGGTGTCGAAGGTGACGCCCTTGCCGACGAAAGCGACCGGGCGCTTGTCCTTGGCCTTGGGCGCGCCCTGGTACTGCAGGATTACCATGCGCGACGGCCGTGCCGAACCTTGGCCTACGCCGAGCAGAGCGCCAGCCCCCATCTTATCAAGCTGCTTTTCGTCGAAAATCTCGACCTTCACGCCGAAAGCGGTCAGGCGCTTGCAGCGTTCGGCGAGGCTTTCGGGATAGAGCACGTTCGGCGGTTCGGATACGAGATCGCGCGCGAACGCCACCGCGTCGCCCACGCGGTCGAGCGGACCGTGGATCTTGCGCGCTGCTGCCACGTCGGTCACGAGCAGATTGAGCGACTTGAGGCTCGGTTTGGCGTCGTCCTTTTCGCGCGTCTTGTATTTGTCGAACCGGTATGCGCGCAGCTTGGCGCCGAGCGCCATATGGGCGGCCATGGCGGAGGGCCCGACAGCCGCGTCTGCAATCTGTTCGACCGAGACGGTCGCTTGCGTTTCGCCTGTCCTGTTGAGGTGGGCGACGAGATTGCCGCCGAGCGCTTCGGCGGCCTTGGCGTCGAGCTTGTCGATCTTGCCGAGGCCCGCGAGAACGATGCGTCCGAACGGCACGCCCTTTGGCGCGACAACGTCGAGAAATTCGTCTTTCTTGCCCTTGAAGCGCGTTGTCGCCATTGCGCGCGTGACGACGCCGCCGGTCTTTTTGTCGAGCGCGGCGGCGGCCGGCGCCAGCTTGCGATCTTCCAAAATGCCAACCACATAAGCGCCGCTGGCGGGCGCTTCAGGCTTCGAGAATGCAATCTTCATCGGGGACGTTCCTCGCGAACAAGAGTCGACGCAAATCGAACGAGCGCCACCATAACGGCTCGTGGCACAAATAAAAGGTCCGCGCGCGCAAATGTTCACTTTTCATTCGCATTATTTGTTCCCCTAAGCGCATGCAATACCGAACGAAGACCGGTCTATAATGAAACTACATCATGCGCCGAATCACTGCCTACATTCTGAGCCAAATCCTGACCGCGACGGTTTTCGTCGTGGCCACGCTGACCATGGCGATCTGGCTGACGCAGTCGCTGCGGTTCATCGAGTTGATCGTCAATAGGGGCCTCGGCATCGGCGCATTCTTCTATCTCACGTCCCTGCTTCTGCCGAATTTTCTGTCATTGGTCGTGCCGATCGCCCTCTTCGTCGCGACGCTTTTCGTCTACAACCGACTCACGCTCGACAGCGAACTTGTCGTGATGCGTGCGGTCGGGTTCGGGCCCGCCCAGCTCGCGCGCCCGGCCCTCATCCTGGCAGGAGGCGCAACGGCCCTCTGCTACGTGCTGTCGCTGTGGCTGATGCCGCTGACCTTCGGAAAATTCAAGGAACTGCACTCGAACATCCGCTCCGACTATTCGAGCCTGCTGCTGCAGGAGGGCGCTTTTTCCATGATCGGCGGCTCGCTCACCGTCTACGTGCGCGCACGCGAAGCGAACGGCGATCTGCGCGGCATTCTGGTGCAGGACTCGCGAGATCCAGCCAACCCGGTCACGCTGCTGGCCGAGCGCGGCACCATCGCAAGCACCGAAGACGGGCCGCGCGTGATTCTGCTCAACGGCAACCGCCAGCAGGTGGACCGCGCGGCGGGTAGATTGTCTTTGCTCTATTTCGAGCGCTACTCGGTCGAGATCAGCAACGAGCGCGGCGGCGAGCGCCGCTGGCGCGACGCGGGCGAACGCTATCTCGACGAGCTGTTGTGGCCCGATACCGGCGACGCGCACGACCGCCAGTACGCCGCGCGCCTTGTGGCCGAAGGGCATTCGCGCTTGGCGACTCCGCTCTATCCGTTCGCGCTGGTCATGGTCGCACTTGCCTGCCTCCTGCCGGGCAATTTCAACCGTCGCGGACTCGCCCAACGGCTGCTGCTGGCCGCACTTTGCGGGGTCGCGACGCAATCTCTGGCGATCTCGCTGCCGAATCTCGCCGCGCGCACGCCTGCAGCGCTTGCGCTGCTGTACGTCGCCCCGTTGGCGATCGCAGCCGTGGCGGCCTACACAATGACCTTGGGGCCGAAGCGCAGGCGCGTCGGCCAGTCTGCGACGGCATAGTCTCCCATGCGCCTTTCCGCGACGCTGCTTTCGTATATCGGGCGCCAGTTTCTGGGCGCTCTGGCGGGGTTTTTCCTGCTGATGATGGCGCTCGTCTACATGTTCGAGGTAATCGAACTGCTGCGCCGTTCGGCAAGCCGACCGAACGTCACCACGCAGCTCGTGCTGCAGATGGCGTTCTTCAAACTGCCGCAGATGGCCGAGGAGCTCTGCCCCTTCATCGCCCTCTTCGCCGCCATGATCACGTTCTGGCGCCTCACACGCTCGCACGAGCTCACTGTCGCGCGCGCGGCCGGCGTATCGGCGTGGCAGTTTCTGCTGCCTGTCGTCGGCTTGGCCGTCGCCTACGGCGTCTTTTCGGTCGCCATTCTCAATCCGATCGCCGCCGCGTTCTACGGTCGTTTCGAACGGCTCGACGTCGAGGTCATGCAAGGCCGCGGCAATCTGTTCGCGCTGTCGAATGCGGGTTTCTGGCTCCGGCAAAACGATTCGTCCGGCGATTCGGTCGTGCATGCGCGCCGCGTGTCCTCCTCCGACATGCGGCTGTTCGACGTGATCATCATCAATTTCGAAGGTCAGGACCGCTTCAAGAGCCGCATCGATGCGGCGCGCGCCCAGTTGCATCCCGGCTACTGGGAGGTCGAAGACGCCTGGATCACCGCCCCGGAGCGGCCGGCGGTGTTCGAAGTGCGCCGCCGCGTGCCGACCAACATGACGGCAGAGCAGATCCAGGATTCGTTTTCCTCGCCTTTGACGATTTCGTTCTGGGACCTGCCGAGTTTCATTCGGCTGATAGAGACGGCGGGTTTTTCGGCAACGCGCCACCGTCTGCACTGGCACCAGCTCACGGCGCTGCCGCTGCTGCTGGCCGCCATGGTGCTGATTGCGGCAACCTGTTCTTTGCGCCCGCACCGGCGCGGCGGGACCGGCGCCATGATCGCAACCGGAATCGGCGCCGGCTTCATGCTGTTTTTCGTTTCGAGCCTTGTCGGCGCCCTCGGCCAGAGTTCGACGATTCCGGTGGTTCTGGCCGCCTGGACGCCGGCCGCCGTCTCGAGCATGCTCGGGATCGCCATGCTGCTGCATTTGGAGGATGGCTGACGCAAGCCCGCGCGCGACGCGAATTGCGCTCGCGACGCTTTTTAACTATAGATTTCGCCCATGGAAATCCAGAGTCCCGCCGTCTGCCGAATTGCCCTGTCCGCCGCTTTGCTGGCGGCCGCCGTCGTCCCGCTCGCTGCCCAGGAGCAGCGCATCATCGCGGTCGTCAACACCGATATCGTTTCGAATTTCGATGTCGACGCGCGGATCGGCCTCAATTTCGCGACCGTGCAGGGCGGCGCATCGCCAGAGGCGCGCGAGCGCGTGCACCCGCAGATACTGCGCCAGCTGATCGACGAACGCATCCAGGTCCAGGAAGCCAAGCGGCTCGGCGTGACGGTGTCCAAACGCGAGATCGACGCGCAAATCGCGCGCCTCGAACGCGCCAACAATCTTCCGCCCGGCGCGGTCGACCAGATCCTGCGGCGCGCCGGCTCCTCGCGTTCGGCGCTCGAAAAACAAATCGAGGCGTCGATCGCTTGGGGCCGCATCGTCTCGGGACGCATCAGGCCGCAGATCGAAGTCAGCGCCGAAGAGGTCGAAGAAACGCTCGCCCGCTATTCCGAAGGCGAACCGGTCACCGAATATCTGCTCGCGGAAATTTTTCTGTCGCTCGACAATCCCGACCAGGAAGCCGATGTCGAGCGCAACGCGGACGAGCTGATCGCGCGCCTGAAGGGCGGCCTGCCTTTCGCCGTCGCCGCACAGCAGTTCAGCCAGGCAGCTTCGGCGAACGAAGGCGGCGACATTGGCTGGGTGCAAAAGGGCCAATTCGACGAACCGATCGAGCAGGTTCTGGCGGCCCTCGAAGCCAACGAAGTATCGATGCCGATTAAGACCCCGAGCGGGTTCTATATCTACGCATTGCGCGAGAAGCGCGTGCTCGCACCGGCCTCGCCGGAAGACGCGCTCGTCGAAATCGCGCAGATGGTCTTCCCGCTGCCGCCCGGTGCGGCCCAGAGCGACCGCGATGCCACGCTTGGGCTGGCCGAAACGGTGCGCGAGACGGTCGAGGGCTGCGCCGATCTCGAGCGCGTCGCGCGCGAGCTTCGGGTGCCTGCCCCCACGCGGCTTGCCGAAGTTCGCATCGGCGACCTTGCGGCCGAAGCGCGCGCGCGCATACGCACGCTGAAAGTGGGCGAGATGACCGACCCCGCGCCGGCGCCGGGCGGCGTCGGCATGACGATGCTGTGCGTTCGCCAGGAACCGAAATCGAATCTGCCGTCGGCCAGCGACATCGAGGAGAACCTCGTCCGCCAGCGCATCGACAACGCCGCCCGCCGCTATTTGCGCGATCTGCGGCGCGTGGCCGTTATCGACATCCGGGCCTGACGGCGATCGACCGGCCGACGCAGAAGAATCTGCCAGCCGTTGCCGACGGCCTGCCACCGCTTGCCGAGATCGTGCGCAGACACGGTTTGGCGGCGCGCAAGTCGCTGGGACAGCATTTTCTTTTCGACCTCAATCTCACGCGCCGTATCGCGCGTGCCGCTGGCGACCTCGGCCCCGGCACAACGATCGAGGTTGGGCCCGGCCCCGGCGGCCTCACGCGCGGACTCCTCGCCGAAGGGGCGGGCTATCTCGTCGTCGTCGAGCGCGATGCGCGCGCCCTGCCCGCACTCGAGGAGATCGCCGCTTTCTGGGGCCGCGACCGCGTGACGATCGTCGAAGGCGACGCGCTGGAGATCGACCTCGCCGCGATCGGCACGGCGCCCCGGCGCATCGTCGCCAACCTGCCCTACAATGTCGGCACGCCGATGCTGCTGGCTTGGCTCTCCCGCCCCGACGCGTTCGAAACGCTCGTCGTGATGCTGCAAAAAGAAGTCGTCGAACGGCTGGCAGCGGCACCCGGCAGTGCGGCCTACGGGCGACTGTCCGTCGCCGCGCAGTGGCGCTGGCACGTGCGCCGGCTGTTCGACGTCGCACCCGGCGCATTCTCGCCGCCGCCCGCAGTCGTTTCGGCGGTCGCAGAGTTGCGGCCGCGCGCCGAACCGCTGGCCGAAGCCGAGGCCAAAACCCTCGAGCGCGTGGTGGCGGCCGCGTTCGGCCAGCGGCGCAAGATGCTGCGCCAATCGCTCAAATCGCTCGGCTGCGAACCGCTCGCCCTGTGCGCGGCGGCCGGAATCGACGCCACGCGGCGCGCCGAAACGCTGTCGGTCGAGGAATTCTGCGCGCTCGCGCGCGCCTTCAGCGCCCGTCGCGCAGACGCTTGACGAAATCGCCGAGCCCGATCTGGCGCTCGCGTTTTATACGCTCGGCCGCCAGAACCGACTGAACTTCGGCGACCGACCGGTCGAGGTCGCGATTCACGACGATGTAGTCGTATTCGGGCCAGTGGCTCATTTCGTTGGAAGCCTGCGCCATGCGCTGGGCCACCACGTGCGGCGGATCCTGCGCGCGTGCGTTGAGTCGGCGCTCCAGCTCGGCGGTGGACGGCGGCAGGATGAAAACCGTGACGAGATCGGCCGCGAGCTTCTCGCGGATCTGCTGTGTCCCCTGCCAGTCGATGTCGAACAGCACGTCGCGGCCGTCGCGCAGGCTCGCCTCCACGGGTCCGCGCGGCGTGCCGTAGTAGTTTCCGAAAACTTTGGCGTGTTCGAGAAACTCCCCGCGATTGATGCGCAGTCCGAACTCCGTCGAATCCACGAAGAAATAGTCCTGGCCGTCGGTCTCGACGGGCCGTTTTTGACGCGTCGTCGCCGACACGGACATCGCAAGTCCCGGCTCGCGGCGCAGCAACTCGCGGCTGATCGACGTTTTGCCGGCCCCCGACGGCGAGGAGAGAACCAGCATCAAACCGCGGCGGTAGATCGCATCGTCCATCACTTCTCGTCACTCCACGTTCGCGGCCTGCTCGCGCATGCGGTCGATCGCCGTTTTCAGCGAAAGGCCGATGCGCGTCAGCGCAATGTCCGAGGCTTTCGAGCACAGCGTATTGGCCTCGCGGTTGAATTCCTGGCTCAGGAAATCGAGCTTGCGCCCGATCGCGCCTTTGCCCGCCAAAAGCTCGCGCGCCTGGCCGATATGCGCGCGCAGCCGGTCGAGTTCTTCGCGCACGTCCGCTTTGACGGCAAGCAGCGCCGCTTCGTGCGCCAAGCGCTCGGCCGACAGCGCGCTCTGGTTTCCGAGCAGTTCCGCCATCTGCGCTTCGAGTTTGGCCTTGAGCGCCGCGGGCTGGGCAGCCGCACTCGCGGCCGCCTCGCGCGTGAGGTTTTCTATTTCGTCGAGAGCTCCAGCCAGCACGCGGGCAAGAGCCGCCCCCTCGCTTGCTCGCGCTTCGACCAGCCCTGCGAGCGCGCCGTCGAGCGCCGACAGGATCGCCAAGTCGAGTTTGGCCTGTTCGGCTTCGTCGAGCGGGGTTTCGCCGACCGTCTCGAGCACGCCGCGAATGGCGAGGATGCCGTCAAGGCGCGGGGCGGCGGCATCGATGCGGCCCGACAATTCGCCCATCAGTGCCAGCGCCTGGTCGAGAGCAGCCCGGTTTATCTGCAGATGTTGGCCGACCGTCGGCTTTTCGACGGTCAAGGCGAGCGCTACATTGCCGCGGTCGAAGCGTTTGGCGGCCCGCGCGCGGATTTCGCTTTCGAGCCTGTCGTAGCCCGGCGGCAGCCGCAGGCGCACTTCGAGGCCGCGCCCATTGACCGAACGCGCTTCCCACGTCGCCACGCGTCCCAAAGCCTCGGCGCTGGCGCGGCCAAATCCGGTCATGCTGGCAAGCGGCACTGGCGTTTCTCCTTCGGGCGCGGCCGCAGATCCGAATCGTCGGGCGGCGGGTAACCGTTTATACAGTGCCCGGGAAAGGGCACAACGTCATGCGAAGCTGGCGCAGCATTCTCATCACCGGCGGCTCCTCGGGTCTCGGGGCCGCGATCGCGCAGGAATTGGCCGGACCCGGCGTCAGGCTGGCTTTGACCGGCCAAAACCGCGAGCGGCTTGCCGAGGTGGCGGCCTTATGCGCGGCCGACGGGGCTGAGGTCGAAACGGCCGTGCTCGACGTCGCCGACCGGCAAGCGATGGCGGCTTTCGTGGCGGCGACGGACGCGGCCGCCCCGCTCGATCTTGTCGTCGCCAACGCGGGCATTTCGGCCGGTACTGGCGACGGCGCGGAAAGCCCGGAACAGGCGAGACGCATTTTCGCCGTCAATGTCGACGGCGTCGTCAATACGGTTGCGCCTATTCTGGACGCCATGGCAGCGCGCGGCAGCGGCCAGATCGCGATAATCTCGTCGCTCGCGGGGTTTCGCGGGCTGCCCGGCGCGCCTGCCTATTGCGCCAGCAAAGCCGCAGTGCGCGTCTGGGGCGAGGCGCTGCGCGCAGACTGGGGCCGACGCGGCGTGCGCGTGAACGTCGTCTGTCCAGGTTTCGTGACCACGCGCATGACCGCGCGCAACGATTTCCGCATGCCGCTGCTGATGTCGGCGGCGCGCGCGGCGACGATCGTCTGCAACGGGCTCGCGCGCGACGTCGGCCGCATTGCGTTTCCGCGCCGCATGTACGCGGCATCGTGGCTGCTTGCCGCTTTGCCCGGCGCCCTGCTCGATCCGCTGTTGCGCCGTCTGCCGCGAAAAGCTTGAATAGCGCATCCATGACGCTGCACGCACCGCCGTTCGATTGGCCGCCGCAGACCGACCGCCTCGCGCGCCTCCACGCGTACTGGCAGTCGCGCTGCGGCAGTCGGCAGTTCCCGGCGCGACGCGACATCGACCCTGTCGATTTCTGGCAGGTGTGGCGCGACGTGGTGCTGCTCGACGTCGTTCACGGACCGAGCCTGCGCTTCGTCTACCGCGTCTGCGGAACCGGCCATGTCGAATGGCGCGGCATAGACCTGACCGGCCAGTCGGCAGGCGACGAAAACGCTCCGCAACTGGCGGGCATGACGTTCGCCGGCTGGACCGATTGCGTCGCACAGCGGCGTCCCAATCTGCAGAAGCTCGAGGGGATATTCGACAACCGGCCGCTGCACTACTGGACCTTGCGGCTGCCGCTCGGCGACAGCGATGCACGCGTCGATATGTTGCTGACGGCGCGCCAGGTCGCGCGTTAACGCGGCGCGGCCGCGCGCGCGCGTTCGATTTCGCGCAGCCGCGCCACGTTGCGATTGTGCTCGGGCAAGGTACGCGCGAATGCGTGCCGCCCCTCGCCGTCGGCCACGAAATAAAGCGCATCGTCCGCGACCGGATTGAGGACGGCGGCAAGAGCCGCACGCCCCGGATTGGCGATCGGCGTGGGCGGCAATCCGTCGATCGCATAGGTGTTCCAGGAATGCCGCGTTTCGAGATCGGCGCGGCTCAACGGGCGCCCGAGCGGCGCGCCCGGCGACAGGCCGTAGGCGACGGTTGGATCCGCCTGCAGACGCATCTTGCGCCGCAGACGATTCACGAATACGGCAGCCACACGGCCGCGCTCGTCGGCATGCGCGGTCTCGCGCTCGACGATCGATGCGAGGACGACGGCCTCGGCCGACGTTGCGAACGGCAGATCGGGCGCGCGCTTCTCCCAAAGCTCGGCGACAGTCTCGCGCATCGCGCGCTGCGCGCGTTCGAGCATGCGGGCGCGCGGCTCTCCCCAGCTGTAGAAATAGGTTTCGGGCAAAAGGCTGCCCTCGGAGGGCACGGCATCGAGCGAACCCTCGAAACCTTCGGCCGCCCGCAGCAACTCGACGATCTGCGCCGACATCAGACCCTCGGCAAACGTGATACGCCGCTGGACGGTGCGTCCGCTCGCGAGCAAGTCGCCCGCCGCTCTTGCGCTGATGCCTGCGGCAAACAGGTATTCGCCGGCCTTGAAGCGGGGCAAGGTGCCGTCCCAGCGCGATCCGGCAAGAAACGGCCAAGGCGAAGAGAGTACGCCGCGTGCGACAAGCAGGCGAGCGATTTCCTCCGCTCCGGCACCGCGCGGGACGACAAGCTGGATATCGGAGGTCGAAGGGCCGGAACGCAGATAGCGATCTGCAACCAGCCAAACAGACAGCGCTCCGAAGATCAAGCAAAGCGAAACCGCGATCGCAAGGCTTCGCAAAAGCCTGCGCGACACCGGCTGCCTGCCTTACGTCGGACGAGAGAAAATCACTGCGGCGTTGGTGCCGCCGAAGCCGAAGCTGTTGGAGAGCGCGTGCCGGATCGGGCGCTGTTTGGCGTGGATCGGCACGAGATCGATGTCGCAGCCTTCGGACGGATCCTCGAGGTTGCGCGTGGGCGGCGCCACCTGGTCGCGCAGCGCAAGGATCGAAAACACGGCCTCCACGCCCCCGGCCGCCCCCAAAAGATGCCCGATCGCCGACTTGGTCGACGACATCGAAAGCTTTTGGGCCGCCGGTCCGAAGAGGCGTTTGACCGCGCCCAATTCGATCTCGTCGCCCAGCGGCGTCGATGTGCCGTGCGCGTTGATGTAGTCGATGTCGCCCACATCGAGCTTGGCGTTGCGCAAGGCGGCCCGCATGGCGCGGAAGCCGCCATTGCCGTCTTCGGGCGGCGCCGTGATGTGGTGCGCGTCGCCCGAAAGGCCGTAGCCCGCGAGCTCGGCATAGATTTTGGCGCCGCGCTTCTTTGCGTGCTCGTATTCCTCGAGCACGACCACGCCGGCCCCCTCGCCCATGACGAAGCCGTCGCGGCCTTTGTCCCAAGGGCGCGATGCGCGCTGCGGCTCGTCGTTGTAGCCGGTCGAAAGCGCGCGCGCGGCGGCAAAGCCCGCGATGCCGAGGCGGCAGATTGCCGCTTCCGTGCCGCCCGCGACCATCACGTCGGCATCGCCCAGCATGATGAGGCGGCCCGCATCGCCGATCGCATGCGCGCCGGTCGCGCAGGCGGTCACGGCCGAATGGTTCGGCCCGCGGAACCCGTATTTGATCGAAAGATGGCCCGATACGAGATTGATGAGGGCGGACGGAATGAAAAACGGCGAGATGCGGCGCGGGCCGCGTTCCTTGAGCGTGATGGAGCCCTCGTAGATCGCCTGCAGACCGCCGATGCCTGAACCGATCATTACGCCGGTACGGTCTTGGCTTTCCTCGTCGGTCGGCTTCCAGCCGGAATCTTCGACAGCTTGCGTCGCCGCCGCCAGACCGAAGACGATGAACGGATCCATCTTCTTCTGGTCCTTATGCGGGACCCAATCGTCGGCGTTGAAACGCCCTTCGGACGTCTCGCCGACGGGCACCTGACCGGCGATCTTGGCCGGGAGGTCCGAAACGTCGAACGACTGAATGGCGCCCAGACCGGACTCGCCGGCGATCAGACGCTTCCAGGTCGCTTCCACCCCGCACGCCAGCGGCGTGACGAGGCCAAGCCCTGTGACAACGACGCGACGCATCGTGGGTTCGCTCCGGCCGTTCGCGAATCAGCCCTTGGCCTTGCCGATGAAGTCGATCGCGTCCTTGACGGTCGAAATCTTCTCGGCGGCATCGTCCGGAATCTCGATGCTGAACTCTTCCTCGAACGCCATGACGAGTTCGACCGTGTCGAGACTGTCTGCGCCCAGATCGTCGACGAAGCTGGCGTTCTCGGTGACCTTCGCTTCTTCCACGCCCAGATGGTCGACGACGATTTTCTTCACGCGTTCAGCAATCTCGCTCATTGTATTCCTCTCGCTCGGCTCCGTACCGGCAACGTCCGAACGGACGAACGCCGATACCATTGACGATCCGCTTTCCGGGTTGCCCGGTCAAGACGGAGTCGATTTCCAATTCGGGGGGGGTGGTAACACAAAATCGAACCGGTTGACCAGCCTGCGAATCGTTCGCGAAGTCAGGGACTTGGACGTCTCCGAAAAATCAGATCATGGCCATGCCGCCGTTCACGTGCAGAGTCTGGCCCGTGACGTAGCCGGCTTCGGCGCTGGAAAGATAGACAACGGAGGCCGCGATCTCCTCGGCGGCACCCATGCGACCGAGCGGAATGGCGTCGAGCAGGCGCTTTTTCTGCTCCTCGCCCAATGCCTCGGTCATCGGCGAAACGATGAAACCCGGAGCCACGCAATTGACTGTAATGCCGCGCGAGGCGACTTCTTGGGCGAGCGCTTTCGACATGCCGATCATGCCCGCCTTGGCGGCGGCATAGTTGGCCTGGCCGGGATTGCCCGTGACGCCGACGATCGACGTGATGCCGACGATGCGGCCCCACTTGCGCTTCATCATGCCGCGCAAGGCCGCACGGCTCAGACGAAAGCCCGCGGAAAGATTCACGTCGATGACTTTCTGCCAATCCTCGTCCTTCATGCGCATCGCAAGCCCGTCGCGCGTGAGACCTGCATTGTTGACCAGGATATCGACCTGCCCCAACGCGGCTTCGGCGTCCTTGAAAAGTTTTTCCGTCGCCGCCGCGTCGCCCAGGTCGCCTGCGCACACGACGGCATTGGCGCCGATCTCGGCGCGTAAGGCCTCGAGTGCTTCGATGCGCGTGCCCGCGAGCGCGACTTTGGCCCCTGCTGCCGCCATGGCAACGGCGATAGCGCGACCGATGCCGCCTGAAGCGCCGGTCACAAGTGCGGCTTTGCCGTCGAGTCTGAACATTGGGATCCTCGGGTCCGTTAAAGCGTTTTGGCGAATGCTTCGATGTCGGCCGGGGCCCCGAGTGCCGTGGCGGCGACATCGGGCTCGATGCGCTTGGCAAGCCCTGTCAGCACTTTGCCTGCACCGAGTTCGTAGATCTGCGCGACCCCCTGCTGTTTCATGTAGCTCACGCATTCGCGCCAGCGCACCATGCCCGTCACCTGCTGCACGAGCAGCTTGGCGATCGTCGCCGCGTCGTGCGCGGCCGATGCCGTGACGTTGGCCACGAGCGGAATGCGGGGCGGCGCCATGCGCACGTTGGCCAAGGCCTCGGCCATCGCGTCGGCTGCGGGCTGCATCAGCGCGCAATGGAAAGGCGCGCTGACCGGCAGCAGCATCGCGCGCTTGGCGCCCTTGGTCTTGGCGATTTCGACGGCCCGCTCGACCGCGGCCTTCGCACCCGAAACCACGACCTGGCCCGGCGCATTGTCGTTGGCGCAGTCGCAAACTTCCTGGGCGCCGGTTTCCGGGTTGACGCGCGCGGCTGCGGCAACCTCCTGCGCGACGGCAAGATCGAGGCCGAGCAATGCGGCCATCGCGCCCTCCCCGACAGGAACGGCCCTCTGCATCGCATTGCCGCGCAGGCGCAGCAATCGGGCGGCATCGCCGAGCCCGAACGCCCCCGCGGCCGCAAGGGCCGAATACTCGCCGAGCGAATGGCCGGCCACGAACGCGACGTGTTTGCCGAGATCGAGTTTGGCTTCGCTCTCTAGCACGCGCAGCACGGCGATCGAAACCGCCATCAAAGCGGGTTGCGCATTGGCCGTGAGCGTGAGTTCTTCGGCCGGCCCTTCGAACATGAGCTTGGAAAGTTTCTGGCCCAGCGCGTCGTCGACCTCTTCGAACACCAGGCGCGCCGCGGCGAAAGCTGTCGCAAGGTCGCGCCCCATTCCGGGTGCTTGGCTGCCTTGGCCGGGGAAGGTGAATGCGCGCATGTCGAAAAACCTTTGCATGTACCGTGCGGAGGTGTCGCGTCCCTACCCTTGCCCGGCTGGACAAGTCAAGCAGCACGGTCTAATCATCGCGAACCCTCGAACTTGGAGACAACGCCATGCGCCGCCGAATTCTTTTGGCCTCCGCCCTCCTGGCCGCAAGCTTTGCCGTCGCCAACGCCCAGACAAGCTCGATCGAGGTGCAGGATCCGTGGGCGCGCGCCACATTGGGCCAAGCGCGCACGGGGGCGGCGTATCTGACGCTGTCGGCGACAGGCCCCGTCGCCGACCGTCTTGTTTCGGCAAGCTCGCCCGTCGCGGCGAAAACCGAGTTGCACAACCACGTCATGGTCGGCAACGTGGCGCAGATGCGCCCTGTCGATGCGATCGAGGTCGCGCCCGGGTCGCCGACCCTGCTGCAGCCCGGCGGCTTGCACATCATGCTGATCGACCTCAAGGCGCCGTTGCAGGCCGGCACCAGCTTTCCGGTGACGCTGACCTTCGAGAAGGCCGGCGCCGTGACCGTGCAGGTGCCCGTGCGCGCCAATCGCCCGGCAGCACCGATGGGCCACGGCCACACCAACTGATCGACGAACGCCGCTAGCCCCGCCAAACCCTCCGCTTGCGGGCGGAGCGGTTTCGTGTATATTCCGCGACCTTAACGACGGGCGGGGCCATATCCCGCCCGTTCTCCTTGCCGGCTTCCCAGGCCCCAGACGGGTACAGGAGCCGGTCGGGACCCGGGTTCGCTGCGGCATTCGGCCGCGACGGGCGCTTGGGTCCGAAACCCGAGAGGAGCTGCCGATGGCGTTCTACGAGAACGTGTTCATCGCGCGTCAGGATTTGGCGCAAGCCCAAGTCGACGCGCTCGCCGACCAATTCACCGCCACGCTCAAGGAGCTCGGCGGCGAAGTCAAGAAACGCGAATACTGGGGTCTGCGTTCGCTGACCTTCCGCATCAAGAAAAACCGCAAGGCGCACTACGTGCTGCTGTGCCTCGACGCGCCGCCCAAGGCGGTCGCCGAGATGGAGCGCCAGATGGGCCTCAGCGAAGACGTGCTGCGCCTGATGACGGTGCGCGTCGAAGCGATCGAGGAAGGTCCCTCGGCGATGATGCAGAAGCGCGACGAGCGCGAAGGCCGCGGCGACCGCGACGGCGGGCGCGACGGCGGCCGCTTCGGCGAGCGCGACGGCGGTTTCCGTCCGCGTCGGCGCGACAATGAAGGCGGCGATGCCGCCGCAATCGAAGGAGCGATCTGAGCCATGGGCAATCCCTCGAACGAACGTATGTCGGGCGACCGCGGCGAACGCGGCGGCGAGCGCGGTGCCGGCGGCGGCGAAGGCGGCTTCGGCGGTCGGCGTCCGTTTTTCCGTCGGCGCAAATCGTGCCCGTTCTCCGGCCCCAACGCGCCGAAGATCGACTACAAGGACATTCGCCTGCTGCAGCGCTTCATCTCGGAACGCGGCAAGATCGTGCCGGCCCGCATCACGGCGGTTTCGGCACCCAAGCAGCGCGAACTCGCCCGTGCGATCAAACGCGCGCGCTTCCTGGGCTTGCTGCCCTACGTGCTGAGCTAAGGCGCCCGCGCGAGCCCCCGAGAACGCGACCGATGCCCAGCAACTACGCCATGATTGCTGCAGCCGCCGGGGCTGCGAGTGCGTTCGTCTACGCCTCGCTGCTCCTCGGCACGCCTGCCGCATTCGTCCTTGCCTACCTCGCCCAGCTGCCGCTCTACGCGGCCGGTCTGTGGTTGGGCTCGGGGGCCGGCGTCATTGCGTCGGGTGCCGGGATCGTGGTGGCGTTTCTGGCGGGCGGGTTCGCCTTCGGCGTGATCTACACGCTCGCCAACACGGCGCCTGTGGTTCTCATCGTGCGCCAAGCTCTGCAGTGGCGCACGAGCCGGGCCGGCGGCATCGAATGGTATCCGCCCGGCGGGCTATTGATGTCGCTGGTCGGGTTGGCGTCCGCGCTGTTCGCGATCCTCGTGCTCGCGTTCTCCGACCAGCCGGGCGGGCTCGAGGGCACGATCGAAGCCTTCCTGAACGAAGGGCTCAAGCGCCTCAGCGGGCCGCTCGGCATGGATGCCGCCATGGTCGAAAAATTCGCCGACGAGATGGCGCGTTTCTTCCCCGGCATCATCGCGGTGTCGTGGCTGACCATGTCGGCGGTGAACGGTATCCTGGCGCAAGGGCTTCTGTCGCGTTTCAAACGCAACTGGCGCCCCTCGCCGCGCATGGCCGACATCGACCTGCCCGTCTGGCTGTCGGGTCTCACGGCGATATTCGCCGTCGGCGCCTTTCTCGAAGGCTTGGGCGGCTTCGTTTCGAGCAACATGCTGGTGCTCTTCGCGGCCGCCTACAGTTTCGCGGGCCTCAGCGTCGTGCACGTTCTCATCGGCAAACTGCAGTGGCGCGGGGCGGCGTTGGGCGCGCTTTACGGCGCCATCCTCGTCTTCGGCTGGCCGATCGCGGTCGTTGCGCTGCTCGGTCTCATCGAACCTTACGCAAACCTAAAGGCGCGCGCCGCAGGCGCGCCGCCGCAAGTCTGAACCCAATTTCTACGGAATACGAAGGAGACAAGTCGATGTCCCAGATGGATGTGATACTGCTGCAACGGATCGAAGCGCTCGGCCAGATGGGCGACGTGGTCAAGGTGAAGCCGGGCTACGCCCGCAACTTCCTGCTGCCCACGAAAAAGGCGCTGCGCGCGACCAAGGAAAACCTCGCCTATTTCGAGAAGCAGCGCGTGCAGCTCGAAGCGCAGAACCTCAAGCAGCGCGCCGACGCCCAGGCCGTCGGCGAGAAGATGGGCGAGAATTTCTCGGTCGTCATCATCCGCACGGCCGGCGAAAGCGGCATGCTGTACGGCTCGGTCTCGAGCCGCGACATCGCCGTCGCGATGAAGGACGCCGGCGTCACCGTCGACCGCACGCAGGTGCTGCTCGCCCAGCCCATCAAAGCGCTGGGCCTGTTCAAAACGCGCGTGGCGCTCCATCCGGAAGTGTCGGTCACGATCACGGTGAACGTGGCGCAGTCGGCCGAAGAAGCCAAACTCCAGGCCGAAGGCAAGGCACCGAAGCCGCAGGCCGAAGCCGCCCCTCCGGCAGACCTCGCCGCCCCGGCCGAAGAAGCGCCGACGACCGAAGCCGAGACCGGGACGGAAGAAAAGCCCGCCAAGAAAGCCAAGAAGAAGGCCAAGGACGAAGCGTAAATCGCTTCTTCCCGGGCCTTTACGTCGCAAGAGCGGCGCCGCCTCGACAGAGACGGCGCCGTTTTTCGTTTTCGCCGACTCGAATTCCTGCGCGTACAATTCCCCTAATCCACAGCCCTTCGAATCGATTTTTGTTTTTCGCCGACGATTCTTGTTTTAGCGCGTCCGCCATCGCGCCTAAGGTCTGCGCCTCATGGAAACGCAAGCAACAGCCAACGTCGCCTTTCTGCCGCAACGCACGCCCGAAGAAGCGCCGCTGCCGCGCATTCCCCCGCACAATTTCGAAGTCGAAATGGGCCTGCTGGCGGCGCTGCTCGCCAACAACCGCGCCTACGAAAAGGTTTCCGAGCTGCTGCGCCCCGAGCATTTCGCCGACGCGCGCCACGGCCGCATCTACGACGCGATCGGCAAACTCGCGCAGAAGGGCCAGCAGGCCAACGCCGCCACGCTCAAGAACTATTTCGAGCACGACGGCGAACTCGCCGACATCGGCGGTGCCGAGTATCTGGCGCGGCTGCAGGCCTCGGCCGTCACCATCATCAACGCGCAGGACTACGCCCAGCGCATCTTCGATCTCTATCTGCGGCGCGAGCTGATCGATATCGGCACCGACGTGGTCAACGAGGCCTATGCGTTCGACGTCGACAGCGACGCCAACGCCAAGATCGAAAGCGCGGAACAGAAGCTGTTCGACCTCGCCGAAAAGGGCCAGGCCGAAGGCGGCTTCAAGACTTTCAACACGGCGCTAACCGCCGCCATCGACATGGCGACCCTCGCCTTCAAACGCGACGGCGCGGTAACGGGCGTCACGACCGGCTTTGCCGACATGGACGACAAGCTCGGCGGCCTGCACAAGTCCGACCTGCTCATCGTCGCGGGCCGCCCGTCGATGGGCAAAACCGCGCTCGCGACGAAGCTGGCCTTCAATGCGGCGCTCGCGCGCCAGCAATGGCTCGAACAGGCAACGCGCGACGGGCGCGACCGCGACGACGCCGAGGCGGACGGGGCCGTGGTGGCGTTCTTCTCGCTCGAAATGTCGGCCGAACAGCTCGCCAACCGACTTCTGTCCGAGCGCGTCGAAATTCCGTCCGACAAGATCCGACGCGGCGAAGTGGCGGGCGAGGATTTCCCGAAATTCGTGCAGGCGGCGCAAGAGCTCGCCTCGCTGCCGCTGCATATCGACGACACGCCTGCGCTTTCGGTCTCCGCCGTGCGCACGCGCGCGCGCCGCTTGAAGCGCACGCACGGGCTCGGCCTCATCGTGATCGACTATCTGCAACTGCTGTCGCCGCCGCCCGGCATGCGCGCCGAAGGCCGCGTGCAGGAAATATCGGCCATCACGCGCGGCCTCAAAGCGCTCGCCAAGGAACTCGACGTGCCGGTGGTCGCGCTTTCGCAGCTGAGCCGCGCGGTCGAACAGCGCGAAGACAAACGCCCGCTGCTGTCGGACTTGCGCGAATCGGGCACCATCGAACAGGACGCCGACGTCGTGATGTTCGTGTACCGCGAAGAATACTACCACTCGCGCGCCGAACCCGGCCGCCGTCCCGACGAAGACGAGAGCAAATTCAACGAGCGCCACCAGAAATGGCAGGAGCGCGGCGAGCAGATCATGAACATCGCCGAAGTGATCCTCGGCAAGCAGCGCCACGGCCCGATCGGCACCGTGCGCCTGCGTTTCGACGGCCAATTCACGAAATTCTCCGACCTCGCCCCCTCCGACCATCTGCCGGAAGTTTATGAGTGAGGCGGGGCCAGCGTCGCTGCTGACGGTCGATCTGGCGGCTTTGGCCGCGAACTGGCGCGCGCTTGCCGCCCGTGCCGCTCCCGCCGAGTGCGCCGGCATCGTCAAGGCCGACGGCTACGGCCTGGGTGCGGGACCCGTCGCGCGCGCGCTCTACAAGGCAGGCTGCCGCACGTTCTTCGTCGCACGCCTCAGCGAAGGCGTCGCGCTGCGCGATTTCGCGGCCGACGACGCGCGCATCTGCGTGCTCGACGGGCTTATGCCCGGCGAAGAGGAAATCTACGCGCGGCGCAACCTGACACCCGTGCTCAACGACCCCGGCCAGATGGCGCGCTGGCAAGCGGCCGCGCGTCGCCGAGGCGACAGCCTCGACGCGTTCGTGCATTTCGACACCGGCATGTCGCGCCTGGGTCTGACGCCCGCCGAGACCCGAAAGCTGATCGCCGATCCGACGGCGCTCGCAGGCCTCAAGCTGGTTGCCGTGATGAGCCACCTCGTCAGCTCCGAAGAGCCCGACGATCCGCTCAATCCCGGCCAACTTGGACTATTCCGCGCGATCCGCGCAGCCTTCCCCGACGCCAAGGCAAGTTTCGCCAACTCCTCGGGCGTGTTTTTGGGGGCCGACTACTGGTTCGACCAGATACGGCCGGGATGCGCGATCTACGGCGTCAATCCAACGCCCAAGCAGCCGAATCCCATGGCGTGCGTCGCGCGTCTGCAGGCGCGCATTCTGCAAATACGCGAAATTGACCGTCCCCAGACCGTTGGCTATGGTGCGACGTGGCAGGCGAGTCGTCCGACGCGCGTGGCCACGATCGCCTGTGGCTATGCCGACGGCTGGCTGCGCTCGCTTTCGGGTCGCGGCCGGGCTTCGATCCGCAGGCAGACGGTTCCCTTCATCGGCCGCGTTTCGATGGATCTGGTCGCGCTCGACGTTTCGGGCGTGCCCGCGGCACAACCGGGCGAGATGGTCGAGCTCATGGGTCCGCAAATCTCCGTCGACAGCGTCGCCGATCTGGCGGGCACCAACGGCTACGAGGTGCTCACGCGGATGGGCGCGCGCATCGCGCGCAGCTACCGGGATCAGAGCGCATGAATCCGCTGGCGACGGTCGGCCGTTTCTTTCTGTCTTTCCTGCAGCAGATCGGCGAACTCACGATATTCGCCGCGCGCGCCGTGTCGCATTGCGTGCGCCCGCCTTTCTACCTGCGCCATATCGCGCGCCAGATGCTCGACATCGGCTACTATTCTCTGCCCGTCGTCGGCCTCACGGCGCTGTTCACGGGCATGGTGCTGGCCTTGCAAAGCTACACGGGCTTCGCGCGCTTCTCGGCCGAGGGGGCGGTTGCGACCGTCGTCGTGCTGTCGGTCACGCGCGAATTGGGGCCGGTCATCGCGGGCCTGATGGTGGCGGGCCGCATCGGCGCCTCGATCGCCGCCGAAATCGGCACGATGCGCGTGACCGAGCAGATCGACGCCCTCTACACGCTTTCGACCAATCCGATGAAATATCTCGTCGCCCCGCGCATCATCGCGGGCGTGCTGACGCTGCCGCTGCTCGTCGTCGTGGCCGACATCATCGGCGTGTTCGGCGGCTATGTGGTCGGCGTGTACAAGCTCGAGTTCAACGCCGCCGTCTATCTGAAGCAGACCTTCGATTTCCTCGAATTCATGGACGTGTTTTCGGGCCTGGTCAAAGCCGCCGTTTTCGGCTTCATCATCACGCTGATGGGCTGCTACCACGGCTACCGTTCGGACGGTGGCGCGCAGGGTGTGGGGCGTGCGACGACCAACGCCGTCGTCTCGGCCTCGATCCTGATCCTGGTGTTCAACTACGCGATCACCGAAATCTTCTTTGCCACGCGCTGAAGGGGATCTTGATGGCCGTCACGCCAAAAATCGAAATCCGGGGCCTCAAGAAAAGATTCGGCAGCAAAGTCGTGCTCGACGGGCTCGATCTCGACGTCGGCGACGGCGAGTCCGTCGTCATCATCGGCGGATCGGGAACCGGCAAATCGGTGCTGCTCAAATGCATCCTCGGCCTGCTCGATCCCGAAGCGGGCTCGATCAAGGTCGACGGACAGGAAGTGATCGGCCTGTCGACGCGCGAGCGCGAACAGGTGAACCGCAAATTCGGCATGCTGTTCCAGTCGGCCGCTTTGTTCGACTCCCTCTCGGTCTGGGAGAACGTCGCTTTCGGCCTAATCTCCGCGCAAGGCAGGTCCAAGAAGGACGCCAAGCCCATCGCGATCGAGAAACTCGCGCAAGTGGGCCTTCCCGCCCAGGTCGGCGAGCTGCAGCCATCCGAACTTTCGGGCGGCATGCGCAAGCGCGTGGGCCTCGCGCGCGCCATCGCGACCCAGCCCGAGATCATCTTCTTCGACGAGCCGACGACCGGCCTCGACCCCATCATGTCCGACGTCATCAACGATCTGATCGTCGATTGCGTGCATCGCCTGGGGGCGAGCGCCTTGTCGATCACGCACGACATGGCGAGTGCCCGCAAAATCGCGCACCGCATCGCGATGCTCTACCAGGGCAAGATCATCTGGCAAGGCCCGGTCGGCGACATCGACCGGTCGGGCAACGCGCATGTGGACCAGTTCATCCGCGGACGCGCCGACGGCCCGATCCGCATGCAGATCCCGGTCTAGGGCGCACGGGATGGCCCGCGCCGCCGCGCTCTACGTGTGCCAGGAATGCGGCGCCGTGCACCCGCGTTGGTCGGGCAAGTGCGATGCCTGCGGCGGCTGGAACACGATCGTCGAAGAAGCCGCGCCCGACGTGGCGCCCAAGGGCGTTTCGCCAAAGGGCGGCAAGCGCGTCACCTTCGTCGATCTGGAAGGCGAAAGCGAGCAAGCCCCGCGCCGTACCACCGGTATCGCCGAGCTCGACCGCGTGCTGGGCGGCGGGCTCGTGAAAGGCTCGGCCGTGCTTGTGGGCGGCGATCCGGGTATCGGCAAATCGACGCTGCTGCTGCAGGCGGCTGCCGCTTTGCCCAAGGGCGCCCGCGTCGCCTACATCTCGGGCGAAGAGGCGGTCGACCAAATCCGCATGCGCGCCACGCGCCTCGGGCTCGCCAAAGCCAAAGTCGCACTGGCCTCGGCCACCAATGTGCGCGACATCCTGGCGACGCTCGACAGCGGCGAAGCGCCGGATCTTGCGATCATCGATTCGATCCAGACCATGTATATCGACCAGCTCGACAGCGCGCCGGGCACGGTCGCCCAGGTGCGCGCCTCGGCGGCCGAGCTTATCCGGCTCGCGAAGCGGCGCGGCATCGCAGTGATCCTCGTGGGACACGTCACGAAGGAAGGCACGATCGCCGGGCCGCGCGTGCTCGAGCACATGGTCGATACGGTGCTCTATTTCGAAGGCGAACGCGGCCACCAGTTCCGCATCCTGCGCGCGGTCAAAAACCGCTTCGGTCCGACCGATGAAATCGGCGTGTTCGAGATGACCGATGCCGGCCTCTCTGAGGTGCCGAACCCGTCGGCGCTGTTTCTGGCCGAGCGGCGCGGCGAAGTGTCCGGTGCTGCCGTCTTTGCGGGCATGGAGGGAACAAGGCCCGTGCTGGTCGAAATCCAAGCGCTGGTCGCGCCCAGCGCCTACGGAACGCCGCGCCGCGCCGTGATCGGTTGGGATTCCGGTCGGCTTGCGATGGTCGTCGCGGTCCTCGAAACGCGCTGCGGCCTCGCCTTCGGCGGGGCGGACGTCTATCTCAACGTCGCGGGCGGCTTGCGCATCGGCGAACCGGCGGCCGACCTTGCCGTGGCGGCAGCCTTGATCTCGGCCCTTACCGACACGCCGGTGCCGGGGGAAAGCGTGGTTTTCGGCGAGATCGGCCTGTCCGGCGAAGTGCGCGCCGTGGGCCAAACCGAAGCGCGCCTAAAGGAAGCCGCCAAGCTCGGGTTCGCCCGCGCCTTGTGCCCGCCGCGCGGCAAACGTGGCGCCTCCGTCGCCGGGATCGCGACCAGCGAATTGCGCCTCTTGAGCGACCTCGTCGAGGCTCTGGGCAATCCCACCCCGCGGCGCATGGCCCGACCCGGATAAACTGGTATTCTTTTCGCGAAATGCTCGATTCTCTGCCCATCAATCTGTTCGACGCGATCGTGCTTGGCGTGGTGCTGCTGTCGGCGCTCGTGGCGTTGCTGCGCGGTTTCGTCAAGGAAGTGCTGAGTTTGGCGGCCTGGGCCGGTGCCGTCCTCGTCACTTTGTGGGGGTTCGCGGTCGCGCGCCCCTATTTCCGGACATTCATCGACAACCAATTGCTGGCCGATATCGCAACTTTGGTCGCGCTGTTCATCGCCAGTTTGATCGTTTTCGCGATGGTGGCGCAGGGTATTTCGGCGCTGGTCCGCCGCTCGCAAAGCCTCACGTCCATCGACAGATCCCTGGGTTTCGTGTTCGGCATTTTCCGGGGTGCGGTCCTGCTCGGCCTCGGCTGGCTTGCCCTCGCCTGGGCAGTTCCCAGCGAAAAACGGCCCGATTGGATATTCGAGGCCAAAACCCGGCCCGCTGTCGAGCAGGTCGCGGCATTTCTGGTGGGCCTCGCCCCGCCCGAATTCCGCGGCGAGGTTCGCACTGCGGGCGAGCAGGCCCAACGCGGCAGCGAGGCGCTGCGCGCGTTGCAGCAACTGCAGCCGAATTCCCCTTCACAGCCCGGCGAAACCGGCTATAAACGCGACGAAGTGCAGGGGCTCGAACAGCTGCTCGACCGCGTCCGGCCCGCCGCACCGAGCCGCTGAATCCGCAGTCTTTGTGCGGTTGCTTGAAAGCAACCGCCTTGGGGGCCGTATGAACGTCTCGACCAATCCTTTCGACGACGACAAGCTCAAGGAAGAATGCGGAATTTTCGGCATTCTCGGCCACAAGGACGCGGCCGCCCTCGCGGCCCTCGGCCTGCATGCGCTGCAGCATCGCGGCCAGGAAGCGGCCGGCATCGTCGCCTTCGACGGCGCGCAGTTCCACACGCACCGCGCGGTCGGTCTGGTCGGCGACAATTTCGGCGACGAAAAGATCATCGCGGGCCTGCGGGGCGACAGCGCCATCGGCCACACGCGCTATGCCACGAGCGGCGGCACGATCCTGCGCAACATCCAGCCGCTGTTCGCCGAGTTCGAATTCGGCGGCTTCGCGCTCGGCCACAACGGCAACCTCACGAACGCCGACGCGCTGCGCCGCGCGCTCGTCAAGCGCGGCTCGATCTTCCAATCCACGACCGACACCGAAGTCATCATCCATCTGATGGCCCAGGCGAAGGGCGACTTCGTCGCGCGCCTGATCGCGGCGCTGAACCAGGTCGAAGGCGCCTATTCGCTCACCTGCATCGCCAAGGACACGATCGTCGCCGTGCGCGATCCGCGCGGCGTGCGTCCGCTGGTCCTCGGCAAGCTCGACGACGCCTGGATATTCACGTCCGAAACCTGCGCGCTGGACATCATCGGCGCCGACTACGTGCGCGACCTTGCGGCCGGGGAAATGGTGGTCCTCGACCGCTCGGGCATGCGCTCGCTGATGCCTTTCAAGCCCGAGAAAAAGCGCTTCTGCGTGTTCGAGTACATCTATTTCGCGCGGCCCGACAGCGTCATGGAAGGCGTTTCGGTCTACGACGCGCGCAAGCGCATCGGCGCCGAACTCGCGCGCGAAAGCGGCGTGGCCGCCGATCTCGTGGTGCCCGTGCCGGACAGCGGCGTTCCCGCAGGCCTCGGCTACGCCCGGGAATCCGGCATTCCGTTCGATCTCGGCATCATCCGCAACCACTATGTCGGCCGCACCTTCATCGAGCCCACGGACCACATCCGGCATCTCGGCGTGAAGCTCAAGCACAACGCCAACCGGGCCGGTCTCGCGGGCAAGCGCGTCATTCTGGTCGACGATTCGATCGTGCGCGGCACCACCTCCAAGAAGATCGTCGAAATGGTGCGCCAGGCCGGGGCGACGGAGGTGCATATGCGCATCTCCTCGCCGCCGACCACGCATTCGTGCTTCTTCGGCGTCGATACGCCCGAGCGCAGCCAGCTTCTGGCGGCGAACCACGACGTTCCGGCCATGGCCAAGCTCATCGGCGTCGACAGCCTCGCCTTCATCTCGATCGACGGGCTCTACCGCGCGATGGGCGAACGCGGGCGCGACAAGGCGAGCCCGCAATTCTGCGACGCGTGCTTCTCGGGCGAATATCCGATCCGCCTCACCGACGTCGAAGAGCGCGGCGACCGTCCCGCGCAAGCCAGCCTTCTGGAAATCGCGTGAACATGCCTGTCGTGTCCGCGCCGCCTGCGGCATCGTCGCGCCTCAAGGGCCGCGTCGCCGTCGTCACGGGCGCCTCGCGCGGCATCGGGCGCGCGGTCGCCTTGCGTTTCGCCCAAGAGGGCGCCCATGTCGTTGCCCTGGCGCGCACCGTGGGCGCGCTCGAAGAGCTCGACGACGATATCGTCGCGGCCGGCAGCTCGGCCACGTTGGTGCCCATCGACCTTGCCGAACTCGACCGGCTCGACAATCTCGGCCCCTCGCTCTACGAGCGTTTCGGCAAGGTGGACGTTTTCGTCGCCAATGCCGGCGCGCTGGGCACGCTCGGCCCCATCACGCACCAGGCGCCGGGCGAATGGGAAGACGTGATGCGCCTCAACGTGCACGCCAATTGGCGGCTCATGCGCACGCTCGAGCCCGCTTTGCGCCTGTCGGATGCCGGACGCGCGATTTTCGTGACATCGGGGGCCGCCAAAGCCAAGCGCGCCTATTGGGGCTCGTATGCCGTGACCAAAGCCGCACTCGAGGCGATGGCGACCACGTGGGCGGCCGAACTCGAGACCACGAATATCCGCGTCAATCTCCTGTCGCCGGGCCCGATCGCGACGCGCATGCGCGCGGCCGCCTTTCCGGGCGAAAACCAAGCCGCCCTGCGCCAGCCCGAAGACATCGCGGGATATTTCGTCGATCTCGCGGCCCCCGACTGCACCCGCCACGGCGAACTGGTCGAGATCGCGCCGTGAGTGCGGTCGGCCCGATCGAACTCGTTCGCCTGCGCGTGCGCGATCTCAATGCCGCGAAAAACTTTTACGGCGACGTTCTGAAACTGCCCCTCGTCGCCGCCGACGCGCAGATGGCGATCTTCGACACGGGCCAGGCCAAGCTCGTTGTCGAACGAGAGGATTCGGGGGGCGCGGCGGCCTCCTCGCCCGCCGTCGAACTCGGCTTTACGGTCGCGAGCATCGAAGTTGCCGTCGCCGCCGCGATCGCAGCCGACGTCGCTGTCCTGGCGCCGCCCGCGACCGAAGCCTGGGGCGGACGCGTCGCCGCCATCGCCGATCCCGACGGCAATCGACTGTCGCTGATCCAGTATCCTTGAACGTTCCAACCGGAGTGACCGAACCATGGCTCTTTCGATGTACCAAGCAAGCGTGCCCGCCTTCGTGCAGATGCTGAGCGCGCTTTCGCGCGTGCTCGACAAGGCGGCGGATTTCGCGGCCGCCAAGAAGGTCGATCCCGCGGTGCTTCTCGCGTCGCGCCTCGCCCCCGACATGTTCCCGCTCACGCGCCAGATCCAGATCGGCGCCGACTTCGCCAAGGGACCCGTGGCGCGTCTCGCGGGCCTCGAAGTGCCGAAATACGACGACAACGAAACCACGATCGACGCGCTCAAGGCGCGCATCGCCAAAACGCTCGACTACGTCAAGAGCTTCAAACCCGAGCAGATCGACGGCAGCGAAGCCCGCACGATCAATCTCACCGTCGGCGGCCAGCCGCTGACGCTGACGGGCCAGGACTATCTCGTCAATTTCGCGCTGCCGAATTTCTACTTCCACGTCACGGCCGCCTACGCGATCCTGCGCCACAACGGCGTGGAGATCGGCAAGCGCGACTATATGGGCCGCAGCTAGGCTCTATTCGCGCCAGTCCTACTCGCGGCTGCGCTTGCTGTCGTAGGGGTTGTTGGAGGCGCGCATCTGCAGGCGCACCACGACCCCTTGCAGCCCGAACGTCTCGCGCAGCGAATTGACGAGATAGCGCTGGTAGTCGTCGGGCAGCGAGACGAGCTTGTTGCCGAACAACGCAAAAGTCGGCGGGCGCTGGGCGACCTGGCGCATGAAGCGCGGCCGCGGGCGCCTTCCTTCGACGATCGGCGGCGGGTGTTTCTGGATCACGCCCTCGAGCCAGCGGTTGAGCTTCGGCGTCGAAAGATCGGCGTTCCAGCGGTCGTGCATTTCGATCACCGCCGCCATCAGATCGTCGAGCTTGCGGCCCTGGAGGGCGGAGACCGTCGCGAAGATCACGCCCTTGATCTGCGGCAGGGAAATCTCGAGACGGTCGCGCAGCTTGCGCAAGGCGGCCTGCGGATCGTCGACGAGATCCCATTTGTTCGCGCACACAACGACGGCGCGGCCCTCCTCGGCCGCCAGGCGCGCGATCTGCAGATCCTGGTTCTCGAGCATCATCGTCGCGTCGAGCACGAGCACGCAGACATGCGCCTCGCGGATGTTGCGGATCGTTTCGCCCGCCGACATCTTCTCGAGCTTCTCGTCGATGCGCGCGCGCCGACGCAGGCCAGCCGTGTCGATCAGGCTGAAGCGGCGGGCGTTCCATTCGAAGGGGGTGGCGATCGAATCGCGCGTCGTGCCCGGCTCGGGGCTCGTCAGCATGCGTTCCTGGCCGAGCAGCCGGTTGACGAGCGTCGACTTGCCCACGTTGGGCCGGCCCACGAGCGCCACGCGAATGTCGGGCTTCGCCCCTTCGACCGGTTCGGGCTCGGGCGCGTCGTAATCCTCGATCGCGTCGGGCGGGGCGAGCGCGCGCATCGCTTCGTGCAGATCGGCGAAGC
Source organism: Tagaea sp. (assembly GCA_044378015.1). Taxonomy (GTDB): domain Bacteria; phylum Pseudomonadota; class Alphaproteobacteria; order CACIAM-22H2; family CACIAM-22H2; genus Tagaea. The sequence goes on along the minus strand of JBILXZ010000012.1, from coordinate 19,558 downwards.
CTTCGCCGTGCTCGGCCGAAAGCGCGATGGGCTCGCCCAAGCCGAGGCCTGCCGCTTCGGCGACGCCGAAACCCGTGCGCGCCGCGCTCTCGGCCTTGTTGGCGACGACCAAGGTGGGCTTGCCGCTCTTGCGCAGCCAGTTGGCGAAATGCTTGTCGTGCGGCGTGAGACCGTCGCGCGCGTCGACCACGAACAGCGCGAGATCCGCGTCGGCCACAGCGCGCTGGCTCTGTGCCGTCATGCGCGCGGCCATGGTCTTGGGGGCGGCTTCCTCGAGCCCGGCGGTGTCGAAGATCGTGAAGCGCAAATCGCCCACGCGCCCGGCGCCCTCGCGCCGGTCGCGCGTCACGCCCGGCGTGTCGTCAACGAGGGCGCGTTTGCGCCCGATCAAACGATTGAACAGCGTGGACTTGCCGACATTCGGCCGTCCCACGATCGCCACGCGCCACGCCATTCATTGCGGCCTTTTCATCGATAGGCGACCAAGTCGCCGTTGTCCGTCAAGACGTAGACCGTGCGGTTTGCGGCGATCGGCGCCACTTCGACGCCGTCGGGCATCGACAGCTGCTCGACGACGCGGCCCGTCGTCGCGTCGACGGCGACGGCCTTGCTGTTCGTATTGGCGACGAAAACGCGCCCTCCGGCGACGACCGGCGCCGTCCACACGATGCGCCCGCGCTTGCGCCGCTCGTCGGTGAAGCCGCCGAGGGCGGTGACCCACACGACGCGCCCGTCGCGGCGCTGCAGGCAGGCGATGTCGCCATCCACGCCCATCACGAAGACGTAGTCGCCCGCAACCCAGGGCTGGTTCAGCGAGCCGATGTCCTGCTCCCAAAGCCGCGTGCCCGTGCGCATGTCGATCGCCACCGTTCGTCCCGACTGGGTCGAGACGATGGCCATGCCACGGTCGACGGCGGGCGTGCCGCGAATGTCGGCCATGCCCGAAATCTGGCCGGTGCGGATCACGCCCGAGAGCGTGTCGGACCACAGCACGCGGCCGGTTTCCGCGCGCAGGGCGAAAAGCTCGCCCGAGGAATAGCCGACCACGACGGTGCCGCCCTCCACGACCGGGCTGCTGGCGCCGACGAAGCCGGCCGATTCCGTAATGCCCGCATGGCTCCAAAGACGGCGTCCGGTCTCGGCGTCGAGCGCGACGGTTTGGTTGTCGACGGTCGAAACGAACAGGCGCCCGCCCGCAACGGCAGGACCCGAACGGGCGGGTGCCGACATCTGGAAACGCCAGATCTCGCGCCCGCGTTCGACATCGAGCGCGATCATCTGGCCGTAGCCGGTCGCGAAATAGACCCGATTGCCCGCAACGGACGCCCCGCCGCCGGAGCCGCCGCCGCTGCGGTCGCGCTCGGGCTCGCTGTCGAACGTCCACAGCCGCGCCCCCGACGCCGCATCGAGAACCGTCAGTCGCGCTTCCGCGTCTACAGCGAACACGCGTCCGTCGGCAACAACGGGCGTGCCGGTGACGCGACCCGATCGGCTGTTGCCCGCGCCGATGGAGGCGCGCCATGCAGAGCGGAAACCTTCAACCCGGACGTTGCCCGGCGCCGCGCCCGGCAGGCCCTGCGGCTGCGGCCACTCGCGCAGATCGACGGGATCGGGCAATACGACCTGGTGGCCGACCAGCCGCTCGTCGGGCTCCAGCTTGCGATCGATCGCCAACACCGGCAGGCGCTCGCCCGGCAGCGGCCTCTTGTTGCTGCCGCCAAGCCAATCGCAACCGCCCGCCAGAACGGCGATTGCGGCCATCAGAAGCAATTTGCGGGGTATCGCCATCCGGCTCGCCGCCGCTCAGCCGTCGAGCGCGGCCAGCATTTCGCTGGCACGCTGGCGAAGGCCGGTCGGGGCCGCAAGATCGTCGGCCAACTGGCGGTAGAGTTCGGCCGCGCGCACGCGGTCGCCCGCGCGCAGATGCGCGAGCGCTTCGATCTCGCGCGCCGCGTGGCGCCACGGGCCCGTCGGCGTCTGCAGGGGCTGGACCGCGCGCACGGCATCGCCGGGGCTGGCCGTATCGACCGCCAGCAGCGTCGCGACCAGTGTCGCGGCGTCGCGCAGCTGCGCGTCGAAAGCCGCGTCGGCGGCGATGGCGCGATACTGGGATGCGGCTTCGGCCGCATCGCCGCTCGATGCCGCAAGCGAAGCCGCTTTGAGGCGCGCAAGGGCCGCATAGCCCGCCTGCCCGTCGCGCGCGATGGCGCGCAACTCGACGATGGCCCGCGACGCGTCTTCCGCGCCGAGGCGCGCCGCCTCGGCGAAACGCAGCGCATCGGCCTCGGCGCGCTTGCGCGAATGGTCCTGCCACAGCACGTAGCCGACGGTCGCCAGCACGATCGCGACCGCAGCGCCGCCGATCAGCGGCGCGAACTTCTTCCACAGCTTCAGCGCGCGCTCGCGCCGCAGATCTTCGCTGACTTCGTCAAAAACGTCTGCCACGGTGCCTCGACAAGGAGAATTCGAAAAAGCGCGCCAAACTAGCGGGTTCCGCCGCGCGGCGCAAATCGCCTTTAGCGCGCCGCTTTGAGCGTTTCGAGCCGCTCGAACGCATGGATATAGGGCTCCATATTCACGCGCCGCTCGACCGCCGCAGCACCGCCCATCGTCGTCAGCGACATCTCCAGCGCCTTGAGAAGAATCTCCGCGCATTCGAGGGCGCCGACGTCGCACGCCTGCTCGAATGCCAGCAGAATCTTGTCGCTGAGACGTCGCGTGTAAACCGTCATCCGGATCCCCGATCTAGGAACAGGATGACGGTTCGAGCAGGACCTGTCAAAGCAGGCGGATGTAGCGCGCCTCGCGCCCGCGCGGGGTGACCACGTAGGACGTGCGCACCGACTGTTCGATGTCGACAGACGGCACGCCCGAGCGGCGCAGAACCGCGGCATTCACGAACACGTCTTTGCCGCCGTCGTTGGCGACCACGAAGCCGTAGCCCTTCTCGGGCGAGTACCATTTCACGCGGCCCTCGACATCGACGGCGCCCGCAAGGTCCACCTCGTCCCGCTCGCGAAAGCTGCCCCCGGGGCCGCCGGCGCCGCGCGGCGGGCGCGGACCGCGCGGACCGCCGGGCCCTGCCCCCGGGCCGCCCGCGCCGCCGCCGGTCCCTGCCCGCCCGTCGACCTCGTGGACACGCATGACCTGCGGCCCCTTTTTGCCGGGACCGACCTCGCACTTGATCTTCGCACCTTCGGCAGGCGGCGGCAGACCTGCCTGCTCAAGCGCTGCGGCGTGTAAAAACACGTCGGGCGAACCGTCGGTAGGGGCGATGAAGCCGAAGCCTTTTGTGGTGTTGAACCATTTGACGACCGCTTCGATGGTCTTGGTCGGGCCGGGATTGAACGGAGGCATCTGCGAAGGGGTACTCCTCGAATTGACAACACGGCGGGGCGGCACCTGCCGCCCGGACGGACCGACAAACTACTGAAAATCGCGCGCCCGCGCCATGGGGGAATTGGTGGCTAAAGCCGCGCCAGAAACGCCTCGGCCTCGGCAGCGATCGCGGCTTGGCGGTCCGCAGGCCAAGTCGCCAGCGTCCGATAGGGCATCGCCATGCGCGGGTTGCCGGCGAGGCGCTCTTTCTGGCGGATCAGAAACGCCCAATAGAGATAGTTGAACGGACAGGCTTTGGGGCCTGTCTTCTGCTTCACGTCGAAGGCGCAGCCGCCGCAGAAATCCGACATGCGGTCGATATAGGCCCCCGAAGCGGCATAGGGTTTCGAAGCCATCTTGCCGCCGTCGGCGAACACGGCCATGCCGAGGGTGTTCGGCATCTCGACCCATTCGTACGCGTCGGCATAGACGGCCAGATACCAGCGCTCGATCTCGCGCGGTGCTATACCCGCCAACAGTGCGAAATTGCCGGTCACCATCAAGCGCTGGATATGGTGCGAATAGGCATGGCGCTTGGTCTGGTCGACCGCCTGCGCAAGGCAGCGCATCGAGGTTTCGCCGGTCCAGTAGAAATCCGGCAATTTCCGCGTCGCTTCGAGCGCGTTGGCGTCCGCATATTCCGGCATCAAGGTCCAATAGACGCCGCGCACGTACTCGCGCCAGCCCAATATCTGGCGCACGAAACCTTCGACCGCGTTGAGCGGTGCGGCCCCCGCCCGATACGCCGCCTCGGCGGCCGCGCAGACTTCGCGCGGGCCGAGCAGGCCCAGATTGAGCGCAGGCGCGATCAGCGAATGGAACAGAAAGGGCGCGTCGGCGCGCATCGCGTCCTGGTAGTCGCCGAATCGCGGCAAGGCGTTCGCCACGAAATCGCCGAGCGCTTGCAGCGCTGCCGCGCGCGTAACCGGCCAGCCGAATTCGTCGAGCGTGCCGAAATGGCCGCCGAAATGCCGCTCGACCAACGCCATCACCTCGCGCGTCGCGGCGTCGGGCGCAAAGCGCCACCGCGCAGGTGTGGCGACCGAAGCAGGCAGCTTCTTGCGGTTTTCGGCGTCGAAATTCCAGTCGCCGCCGACCGGGGCGTCGCCATCCATCAGGATCGCGTGCTCGCGCCGCATCTCGCGGTAGAAATGCTCCATGCGCCAGCCGCGCCGTCCCTTGGCCCAGCGCGCGAACCGCGTGCGGCTCGCGAAAAACCGGTCGTCGGCGAAAAGTTCGACGGGGCAGCCGGTCGCGTCCTGCCAGCCCTCGGCCATCTTCAACACGCACCACTCGCCGGGCTCGGTCGCAACGATGCGCGACGGCCGATGGCGCGCGACCGCGCGCACGATCTCGGTCGTGAGCGCGCCGGTATTGGCCGGATCGTCGAGAGCGACATAGTCGACCGCGACCCCGCGCGCGCGCAGCTCGGCCGCGAAATGCCGCATGGCCGAGAGCACCAGCGCGATCTTCTGCTTGTGGTGGCGAACGTAGGTCCCCTCGTCCGCCACCTCCATCATCAGCACGACGTCGCGTGCCGGGTCGAGATCGGCGAGCGCCGACAGTCCCGCTGACAGCTGGTCGCCCAACACGATGCGAAGCGTTGTCACGGCTTCGCGGCCGGGGCCGTGCTGCGGCAACGCTCGGAGCAGTATTTGACGTTGGCCCAGTCGCGCGCCCATTTCTTGCGCCAAGCGAACGGCTTGCCGCACTGGACACAGATCTTGGTCGGCAGATCGGCTTTCGAACGCATTTTGGGCATGGAATTCGCCTACTCGCGATTCGCCTCGGGCACGGCCGCCTTCACTCCCATTCGATGGTGCCCGGCGGCTTCGATGTCACGTCGTAGACCACGCGGTTGATGCCGCGCACTTCGTTGATGATGCGCGTCGCCACGCGCGCCAGAAACGCGTGTTCGAACGGATAGGATTCGGCCGTCATGCCGTCGGTCGAAGTCACGGCACGAAGGGCGCACACATAGTCGTAGGAGCGGCTGTCGCCCATCACGCCGACGGTCTTGACCGGCAGCAGCACGGCGAAGGCCTGCCAGATTTCGTCGTAAAGGCCGGCTTTGCGGATCGCGTCCAGATAGACCGCGTCGGCTTTGCGCAGGATCTCGAGTTTTTCGCCGGTGATCTCGCCCGGAATTCGGATCGCGAGGCCCGGCCCCGGAAACGGGTGGCGGCCGACGAGGCTGTCGGGCAGGCCCAATTCGCGCCCCAGTGCGCGCACTTCGTCTTTGAACAGTTCGCGCAGCGGCTCGACGAGCTTCATGCGCATGCGTGCCGGCAAACCGCCGACATTGTGGTGCGACTTGATCGTGACCGACGGCCCGCCGGTGAACGACACGCTCTCGATCACGTCGGGGTAGAGGGTGCCCTGGGCGAGGAAATCGGCGCCGCCGACCTTCTTCGCCTCCTCCTCGAACACGTCGATGAAGGTGGCCCCGATGATCTTGCGCTTGGCCTCGGGATCGGAAACGCCCGCAAGCTTGCCGAAGAAATCGCCCTGCGCGTTGCGGTGCACGAGCGGGATGTTGTAGTGGCCGCGAAACAGCTCGACGACCTGGTCGGCTTCGCCCAGGCGCATGAGCCCGTGGTCGACGAGGATGCAGGTGAGCTGGTCGCCGATCGCCTCGTGCAGCAGCACGGCGGCCACGGACGAATCCACGCCGCCCGACAGGCCGCAAATCACGCGGCCTTTGCCGACTTGGGCGCGGATTTTGGCGATCGCCTGCTGGCGAAACGCCGCCATCGTCCAGTCGCCTTTGAGGCCCGCCACGCGGTGCGCGAAGTTGCGCAGCAGCGCCGCGCCGTGGGGCGTGTGCACCACTTCCGGGTGGAACTGGACGCCGTAGAAATGCCGGACGTCGTCCGCGATCGCGGCGAAGGGCGCGCCCTCGCTGGTCGCGACCGCGCGGAAGCCCGGCGGCAGTGCCGTCACGCGGTCGCCGTGGCTCATCCACACCTGCTCGGTTCCCCCCTTGGGCCACACGCCGTCGAACAGCGCGCAAGTGTCGTCAATCGAAAGCTCCGCGCGTCCGAATTCGCGGTGGTGGCCGCTTTCGACCTTGCCGCCCAATTGCGCGCACATCGTCTGCTGGCCGTAGCAGATGCCCAGCACCGGCAGGCCCGCTTCGAACACCCATTGGGGTGCCCGCGGCGTGTGGCTTTCGGTGACCGAGGCCGGCCCGCCCGACAGGACGATCGCCTGCGCGCCGAAGCTGCGCATGCGCGCCTCGGGCGCGTTGAACGGCATCACTTCGCAATAGACGCCGCTTTCGCGCACGCGGCGCGCAATGAGCTGGGTCACTTGGCTGCCGAAATCGAGAATGAGAAGCCGGTCGCTCAAAGCATGTCCTTTCCCGAAATGCGTGACGAAATCTGCCCTAGCCGATGCGTTGCCTGCGGACAAGAGCCGCGGCGGCGAGATCGGGCCAGCCATAGGCCGCTTGGCGCACGCGCACGCCCCACAAATCTTCCTCGCGGTCGGCGACGTAGCTGCCGCCGAGCCGTTCGTAGAAATAGCGCGCCGGATTGTCGTGCAGCACCCACACGAAAGCCTGGCCCATGCCGCGCTCGCGCAGTGCTGCGAAAGCGCCGTCGAGCAGCATCCTGCCGATGCCCCGGTCCTGGCTGTCGGGATGCACGTAAAGCGTGAAGACCTCGCCCGGCCCCAATCCGCCCGTCGCTTTGAGGAAGGGTGCGGCCGCCGGCCTGTCTTCGATACGCGCGCGCCCGAAACTCGCGAGGCCCACGACCGCGCCGCGCGCGTCGAGGGCCGCCAGGATCGGGCAATGCAGTCCCTTGTGGCGGATCTGGTAGGCCCATTCGGTCGTCTGCTTGTCGTACGACATGCCGGTGAGCGCGCGCGGCGGCAGCAGGCCCGCATAGGTCGCGCGCCACGCGTCGACATAGACGCGCGCCAACCCCCGCGCATGGCCGAGCGTCGCGCGGTGGAGGGCGACGCTCATGCCCCCGCCTTCGCGAAAGCCGCGACGAAGAACCCGTCGGTGCCGTCGCGCGCGGGATCGAGCTTCAGCACCGCGTCCTCGGTCGGGCACGGCGTGCCGAGGATTTCGGCCCACAAAGCCGGGATCGGCAGCGCGGCGAAATCGGGATTGGCGGCAAGAAAGGCGTCGGCCTGCGCTTCGTTTTCTTCGGCCAGCACCGAGCACGTCGCATAGACGAGCCGCCCGCCCGGCTTAACGAGCCGCGCGGCGCTCTCGAGAATGCGCGCTTGCTTTGCGCAAAGTTCGGCGATTTCGGGCTCGCGCAAGGTCCAGCGCGCATCGGGGTTACGCCGCCACGTGCCCGTTCCGGTGCACGGCGCGTCGACGAGCACGCGGTCGAACGAGGCTTTGTGGCGTTTGACCCAGGGGTCGCGCTCGTCTTCGAGCGCGATGCGCTCGACGTTGAAGGCCCCCGCCCGCTTGAGGCGCGTCGTCGCACCCGAAAGCCGCTTATTCGAAACGTCGCACGCGGCGATGTGGCCTTTGTTGGCCATCGTCGCGGCGATGGCGAGGGTCTTGCCGCCGGCGCCCGCGCAGAAATCGCACACGCGCATGCCGGGCTTGGCCCCCAGCAGCGCCGCCACGAGCTGCGAACCTTCGTCCTGCACTTCGACGAGGCCCGTTTTGTAGGGCTCGCTCGCCATCAGCGCCGCGCGCGTTTTGGCGCGCAAGGCCCAGGGCGAAAGCCTGCCCGGCGCGGTCTCGATGCCGGCCTTGGCGAGGGCCTCGCGCGCGGCTTTGCGCTCGCCCTTCAGGAGATTGACGCGCATGTCGAGCGGCGCTTCTTCGGCGAGGGCCGCAAGTTCGCGGCGCAAGCCTTCGCCGAAGCGCGCGGCAAGCCGCGGCATGATCCAGGCCGGCACGTTGGCGCGCACGAATTCGGGCTGCTCGGGATGCTCGATCGACCGACCCGCCAGCGCTTCGACGGCCGCAAGCTCGCCGCGCGACAAAGGCGGGGGATCGTAGCTTTGCCCCGAGAACATGTTGATGAGGGCGGCGCGCGACAGCTGCCCGACGATGGAGAAATACGCGATCGTCCAGGAGCGCCCGTTCGGCGAAAACAGGTCGCGCGCGTTGCCCTCGCGCGCGCGCGCAAGCCACCATTCGAGCTGGCTGCGACGGCGCAGGCACCCGTACACGATCGTCGCCACGGCCGCGCGGTCCTTCGAGCCGATATAGCGGCGCGAGCGGAAATAGTCGTTGGCCAAGCGGTCGGCAGGCCCGCGCGTCGCGCCGACCTGGTCGAGAATGTCGATCGCCGCGGCCGCCCGCCCGCCCGGCGTCATGCGCTCGAACCGCCGCTACCGTAGTTCGGCGCCTCGCGCACGAGAGCCACGTCGTGCACATGGCTCTCGCGAAGCCCCGCATTTGTGATGCGCACGAAGCGCGCGTTGGCCGCAAGATCTCCGATCGAGCGGCTGCCCGTGTAGCCCATCGCGGCGCGCAAGCCGCCGACGAGCTGGTGCACCACCGCTCCGACCGGGCCCTTGTAGGGCACGCGGCCTTCCACGCCCTCGGGCACGAGCTTGAGGCTGTCTTTGATTTCCTGCTGGAAATAGCGGTCGGCAGAGCCGCGCGCCATAGCGCCCACCGATCCCATGCCGCGGTAGGATTTGTAGGAGCGGCCCTGGTAGAGGAAAACCTCGCCCGGCGCTTCGTCCGTGCCCGCGAACAGCGAGCCGATCATCGCGCACGAAGCGCCCGCCGCCAGCGCCTTGGCGAGATCGCCCGAGAATTTGATGCCGCCGTCGGCGATGACGGGCACGCCTGCGGCCCTGGCGGCGGCCACGCAATCCATCACGGCCGTGAGCTGCGGCACGCCCACGCCCGCCACGATGCGCGTCGTGCAGATCGAGCCGGGTCCGATGCCGACCTTGATCGCGTCGGCGCCCGCATCGATCAGCGCCTTGGCGCCGTCGGCGGTGGCGACGTTGCCCGCGATGATCTGCGTGTAGTTGCCGAACTTGCGGATGCGCCGCACGCTGTCGATCACGCCCTGGCTGTGGCCGTGCGCCGTGTCGACGACGACGATGTCGACCTCCGCGTCGAACAACGCCTCGGCGCGCGCGTCGCCGTCCGGTCCCACGCCGGTCGCGGCGGCCACGCGCAGGCGGCCCTTCTCGTCTTTCGAGGCGTTGGGGAAACGCTGCGCCTTTTCGATGTCCTTGACCGTGATGAGGCCGATGCAGCGATAGGCTTCGTCCACGACCAGCAGCTTTTCGATCCGGTGCTGGTGCAGAAGGCGCTTGGCTTCGTCCTTGGAGACGCCTTCGCTGACCGTCACGAGCCGCTCGCGCGTCATCAATTCGCGCACCGGCTGCTGCAGATTGGAAGCAAAGCGCACGTCGCGATTGGTGAGAACGCCGACGAGCTTGCGGCTGCCCGGTTCGACCACCGGCAGGCCGGTGATGTGGTTGGCGGTCATGAGCGCGAGCGCGTCGGCAAGCGTCTGGTCCGGGCCGATCGTCAGCGGGTCGACGACCATGCCGGACTCGAATTTCTTGACGCGCCGCACTTCCTGCGCTTGGGCCGCGATCGCCATGTTCTTGTGGATCACGCCAAGGCCGCCGGCCTGGGCCATGGCGATCGCCAAGGCGCTTTCGGTGACCGTGTCCATCGCCGAGGAAATCAGCGGAATGCCGAGTTCGATGCGGCGGGTCAAGCGCGTACGGGTATCGACCTCGCCGGGCAGCACGGCCGAGGCGGCCGGTTCCAGCAATACGTCGTCGAACGTCAGCGCTTCGCGGATCATTTGGGCCGCCTCCGGTTCGGGGAAGTGGCGCGCATCAATACACCAACTGCCGTCGCGCGCAAAGCCCGTCCAAGACCGCTGGAATCGCTCGACGAATCAGCCCTTGAAGCCGGTCGATACCAGGAACAGTTCCGACGACTCCGCGCGGCTCGAGGGCGGCTTCATGCGCACCACTTTGGCGAAATGGCGCTGGGCATGCTTGATCAGCGCCTGCTCCTCCTGGCCCTGGCGGAACTTGGTCACGAAATTGCCGCCGGGCCGCAAGACGGCGGCCGCAAAATCGATCGCCGCCTCGACGAGGGCTGCAATGCGCAGATGGTCGGTCTCGCGATGCCCGGTCGTGGAGGGCGCCATGTCGGAGAGCACGAGATCGACTTTGCCGTCGAGCAGCTTCTCGATCATGCCGGGTGCTGCGGGGTCGAGGAAATCGGCCTGCAGCATACGGGCGCCCGCGAGCGGCGCCATTTCCAGAATGTCGAGCGCGATCACCGTTGAGCAGCCGCGCTCGACGGCCACTTGCGTCCAGCCGCCGGGTGCGGCTCCCAGATCGACGACCTTCGCCCCCGCCTTCAGGAATTTGTATTTGGCGTCGATCTCGATGAGCTTGAACGCGGCCCGGCTGCGGTAGCCCTGGTCCTTCGCCATGCCGACATAGGGGTCGTTGAGCTGGCGCGAAATCCATTGCTGCTGCGCCGTCGTGCGGCCCTTGGCGGTCTTGAGCTTCACATAGAGGCGGCGCTCGGTCATGCGCGCGCGCTCGCCATGAGGCCCAGCAGGATGCCTTCGCGCAAACCGCGATCGGCCACCCGCACGTGCGGCACCGGCCACAGGCCGCAGATCCCTTCGAGAATGGCGCAGCCCGCAACAAGCAGATCGGCGCGCTCGGCGCCGATGCACGGATTGCCCGCGCGCGCCGCGAAATCGGCCGCCGCGAGTTTGGCCGACAGCTCGCGGATCGTCGCGGCCGCCAGCAGCGAACCGTCCACGCGGTCGCGCTGGTAGCGCGGCAGCCCCATCGCCAACGCCGAAAGGGTCGTGACCGTGCCGGACGGACCCAGCATGTCCACCCGGCCGGCCGCGACCTCGGCCGCGATGCCGCACCGCTGCTCGAGCGGGGCAAGCGCCGCCGCCACGCGCGCGACCGTCGCGGAATAGACGTCCGGCGCCACGCATCCGGCCCCGAGGACCTCGCCGACCGAAACGACGCCGAACGGCAGCGACACGAAATCGAGCAGCGACCAGCGACCCTCGCGGTTGGCGAGCCACATGACCTCGGTGCTGCCGCCGCCGATATCGAACATCACCGCATGCGGCATTGCCGGATCGAGCAGCTGCGCGCAGCCCGCGACGGCGAGAGCCGCCTCTTCGGCCGGGCTGATGGCCTCGAGGCGCAGGCCGGTTTCGGCTTCGATGCGCGCGAGAAACGCCGCCCCGTTCGCGGCCCGGCGGCAGGCTTCGGTCGCCACGCCGCGAAAGCCAGCGCAACGGCTGCGCGCGAGCTTGCCCGCGCAGACCTGCAGCGCTTCGAGGGCGCGCGCCATCGCCGCTTCGCCCAGTCGATCGTCGCGCGACATGCCTTCGCCGAGCCGCACGATGCGCGAAAACGCGTCGACGACGCGAAACCCGTCGCCCGCGCGCTTGGCGATCAGCAGGCGGCAATTGTTGGTGCCAAGATCGATGGCGCCGAACAATGCGTCCGACGCCTCGCCCCCGGCCGAAGCCGCCTGCGCCGCCCTTGTTTCCGCCAAACTTTGCACGCCCGACCGCCCCGATTTCGCCCCGAATACCCGCATGCTTGCGGGACCAAATGCCGCAATTCGCGCAAGGCTACAGGCTGCATCGAATTTGTGCAAACGCACCGGCAAGCCTCGGTCGCTGCATTTGACCGCAACCGGGAACGGCGCTATAGAACGCGCCGGTTTCGCGTCCCGGATGGGGGATCGTCTAACGGTAGGACCGCTGACTCTGACTCAGCTAGTCTAGGTTCGAATCCTAGTCCCCCAACCAAATTCCGAAAATCACGCTGCGCGCGGCAAGTCCCGATCAGCCGATCTCGATCGGCGCTTTGAACACGAAGAACGCGCCCGCGCAGATCAGCGCGAAACCGATCGCGTGGTTGATCGTGAGCTTTTCGCCGAGCCAGAAGACCGAGAACAGCGCGAAAACGCCGAGGGTCACGACCTCCTGGATCGTCTTTAGTTCGGCGGCCGAGTAGACTTGGTGGCCGATGCGGTTGGCGGGCACGGCAAGGCAATATTCGAAAAAAGCGATCCCCCAGCTTGCCAGCACGGCGAGCCACAAGGCGCGGTCCGGATATCTGAGATGGCCGTACCAGGCAAAACTCATGAAGGCGTTCGAGACGACCAGCATCAGGATCGGCGCCACGGCGGGCGATACGAGGATATTCGGCATCGTCAGGCGAACCTCTCTTGGGATGGCGCTTTTTCGGGCGCGCGGTCGCGACGAATTCCCGCGCGCACGAAACTAGTGTAGCGCCGCCGTCGTCGGCTGCTAGTCTTCCATCGATGAGCTACTCGCCCGACAGTTCGGCGCCGGTCTGGGCGCCGCCTTTGGCCGCCGCGGCCCCGCGCGACCTGTGCACCGACTGCGGCGTTTCGCGCATGGCGAACCCCAAGCAATGCGGGAGCGCGTGCCAGTTCATCAAGCCCGACTATGCGCGCCTCGAAGCGCAGGTGCATGGGCGCGCACGGGATCCAGAGCGGCCCGACGAGCTGCATTTCGGGCCGTTTCGGCGGATGCTGCGCGCGCGCCTGAAAACACCCATCGAAGGCGCCCAATGGACAGGCATCGCAACCCGCATCGCCGAACGGCTGCTCGAGACGAAGGCGGTCGACGCGGTGCTGGCGGTCGCGCCCGACAAGGAAGATCGCTGGCGCCCGGTGCCCGTGCTCGTTACCGAAGCGGCAGGCATGGCGGCGTGCCGCGGCATGCGCATGGGCTACGCGCCGCTGCTGGCGTTGCTGGAGCCTGCGCGCGCGCGCGGCTTCAAACGGCTCGCGATCGTGGGCATTCCCTGCCAAGTCTACGCGCTGCGCGCGCTCGAGAGCCAACTCGGCTTCGAGCGGCTCTACGCGATCGGCACGCCGTGTTCGGACAACACGACGACCGAGAATTTCCACAGATTTCTCGAACTGCTCGACCCCGATCCCGGATCGATTTCGTATCTCGAGTTCCGCGCCGACTACCGCGTGGAGCTGCGCTTCGACAGCGGCGCCACGCGCACAGTGCCGTTCCTCGATCTGCCGATCTCGAAACTGCCCGCCGATTTCTTCCCGCTGACCTGCCGCAGTTGCGTCGACTACACGAACGCGCTGGCCGACATCACGGTCGGCTACATGGGTGGCCAGGGCGAACAATGGCTTGTGGTGCGCAACGCGCGCGGCGAAGAACTCGTGGCGCTTCTGGGCGACGAACTTGCGGCGCAAGCGCCCGGCACGGCAGGAAAGCGCCAGGGTGCCGTCAAAGGCTTTCTTGCCAACACGCTGCGCGCGGCGGGCGGCCTGCCGCTGCGGCGCATGCCCGACTGGCTGCGCCCGCTCGTGAGCTTCCTCATGCCGCGCATCGGGCCGCGCGGGCTCGAATTCGCGCGCGCGCGCGTCGAGATGAAGGCCTGCGAAACGGTCGTTCATCTGCGCCGCGAAAAGCCGCGGCGCCTGCGCAACATGGTGCCCGCGCATGTCTGGAACCTCGTGCGCCCCTACGGGCTCGCGCCGACGCCGGCCGAGAAACCCAGATCGCCGCAAGAATCGGAATGACGCAAAGCCGCATGCGCGGTTGAATGGGGCATGCGAAGTTTCGATCTCGCCCGCATCGCCTGGCAGGAAACAGCCGCCGACGGCTCGAAATACGCGCTGCTCGAGGGCGACAAGCACGCGCCGGGCGGCAGTTTCAGCTATCTGTTTTTCCTGCCCGCAGGCCTTTGGGACCGCCCGCACTGGCACACCGGCGATGCGCGCATCCTGGTGCTCGAAGGCGCCCTCAAAGTCGGGCTCGGACCCGATTTCGATCCGGCCGCGACGCGCCTCTATCCGGCCATGTCCCTGCTGGTCGTGCCGCGCGACCAGGTCCATTTCGACGGTGCCGACGTCGACACGCTCGTCTTCGGCGTCGCCGTCGGCCCTTGGGAAACGCGGTACGTAAAGCCCGCCTAGACCGTATCTTCGCCCGACCGCGAAATCGGACGATCGCGCCCGACGAACGCGCTCATCGCGAGGCCGAGGGCGGTCAAGGTCGCGATCATTGCCGAGCCGCCGAGCGACATCAGCGGCAGCGGCTCGCCGACCACCGGCAGCAGACCCGTGACCATCGCGATGTTGACGAACACGTTGGCGAAAAACATGGCCGCGACGCCGATCGCAAGCAGCCGCGCGAACTGGCTGCGCGCGCGCGACGCGATGCCCAGCAGGAAAGCCAGGATGCAGAAATAGACGAAGAGCAGCCCCAGCGATCCCACGAGGCCGAATTCTTCGGCCAGCACCGCGTAGATGAAATCGGTCTGTTTTTCGGGCAGAAACTGCAGTTGGCTCTGCGAGCCTTGCGCGAAGCCTTTGCCCCAGACCCCACCCGAGCCCAGCGCGATTCGCGACTGGATGATGTGGTAGCCCGCCCCCAAGGGATCGCTCTCGGGGTCGAGGAAGATCAGCACGCGGCGCTTCTGGTAGTCGTGTAGGAAGCTCCACGCGATCGGGACCGCCCCCGCGACGAGCCCGCCCAGCAAAACGAATTTCCACAGCCGCACGCCTGCCACGAAAAAAACGACCAGCGCCGTGAAGCCGATCAGCACGGCCGAACCGAGCTTTGGCTGCACCAGAACGAGCGCGGCCGGCAGCAGCACCAGAAAGGCAGGCCATACCAGAAACAGCGGATTGCCGATGCGCTCCTGGGGCATGCCGTGGAAATAGCGCGCAAGGGCGAGCACCACGCCAATCTTCACGAATTCCGACGGCTGGATGCGCACGAACCCCAGATCGAGCCAGCGTTTGGCCCCCATGCCGACCACGCCCGCGATCTCGACGCCGAGCAGCAGCAGCACGCCCGCCACGTAGACAAGATAGGCGAACCGAAACCAGGTGCGGATATCGAGCAAGGCCGTAGCCAGCATCAGCACCACGCCGATGCCGACGAAAACAAGCTGACGCTGCGCCCACGGCTCCCAGTCGCCGCCGGCGGCCGAATAGAGCATGCCGCAACTCACGCCCGTGAGCCCGAGCACGAGCAGCACCAGCAGCCACGGCACGTCTTTGAGGCGGGCAAGCAGGCTGGGGCGCGCGCGTTGGGTTGTGAGACTGATCGCCATGACGATCCCTTCCACGCCGATATACCGAGATTAGCCGAGCCGCCGCC
Organism: Tagaea sp.; assembly: GCA_044378015.1. Lineage (GTDB taxonomy): Bacteria > Pseudomonadota > Alphaproteobacteria > CACIAM-22H2 > CACIAM-22H2 > Tagaea. The sequence continues at coordinate 4,052 of JBILXZ010000012.1, read as the reverse complement.
GCCGCGCCATCGGACGTGTTAGACTTGGTCCAGCGAATCGACCGGAGCGACGGCAATGTCAGGGCCAGTCTTTACACTCAAAATCTCGGCCGACGAGGCCAAATTGATGGTCTACCTGCTGCGCCAGGCGCAGATGAAAGGCGATTCGGCGATCGCCATGGGCATTGCGGGCAAGGACATGCTTGCCATGACCATGGACGCCTACAAAAGCCTTGCCGACAAGCTCGAGGAAGCCACGGTCGGCAAACGGCCGGCGAAGCCGCAGAATCTCAAGAAATGGCTGCCGGGCCAAACCGTGCCCGCCAAGCGCTATTCGACCCCGGCCAAAGGCCCGCAACCCAAGTCGCTGCCGCCCAAGCGCTAAGGTCCCCGGCCGCCGATCTCGGCCGTAATGAGCCGCGCCGTTTCGGCCACCCGCGCGCCAAGCTCGGCGAGCCGCCCATCCGCGATCCGCGCCTTGGGGCCCGACAGCGAGACGGCGCAGGCCGCGCGTCCCTGCTCGTCGTAGACCGCGGCGGCAACGCAGCGCAAACCGACCGCATGCTCCTCGTCGTCGATCGCGTAGCCGCGCGCGCGCGTGCGCTCGATGTCGGCGCGCAAGGCCGAAACGGTTTTGAGCGAGTGCTTGGTCGCGGGCGCCAGCGTGCGCTTGCGCGCGAAGCCCGCGAACGCAGCATCGTCCATCGCCGCCAGCAATGCCTTGCCCACGCCCGAGCAATGCAGCGGCACGCGCGCACCCAGCCGCGCGAAGCTGCGCATCATTTCTCGGCATTCGATCTGCGCCACATAGACGGCAGCGCCCTGGTCTTCGAGGGCGAGATTGACCGTCTCGCCGCTGCGCTCCATCAGGCTGCGCATGGGCGCGCGCGCCATCTGGGCCACGTTGCGGGTCTTGAGGAAGGCAGCCCCCGCCATGAAAGCCTGCACGCCGACGGTCCAGCCGCGCGTTTCCGGATCGCAGCGCACGAAGCGCTCCGCCTGCAGCGAGGTGAGAATGCGGTGCGCGGTCGACGGGGCGAGCGCCGCCGCCTTGGCGATCTCCGTCAGCGACAACCCGCCTTCGGCCGCCGCCAAGCGGTTGAGGACGGCAAGGGCGCGGCTCAGGACCTGGACTTGGCCCGTACGTTCGAAACCTGGGCGTTCGAAACCTGGGCGTTCGAAACCTGGGCGGTCGGATTTTCGAGCGGCCATGGCGGCACCTCCTGGAACGGCCTTCTTATCGCACTGCTTCCACAATGCGGAAAGAGTTCTGTCCAGCGTTGCGTTCGGCCGCCAAAGCGTCTATCCGCCAGTTTCGTCTTCTTTTCGCTTCGAGGAAAACCCATGCCGCAGATGCGCGACCTTGCCGGTCTCAAGATCGATGCCGAGCTCCATCGTTTCGTCGAAACAGAGGCGCTGCCGGGCACGGGCCTCGATGCGGCCGCTTTCTGGGCCGGGTTCGCCGCGATCTTCCGCGACCTCACCCCCAAGAACCGCGCCCTGCTCGCCGAGCGCGACCGGCTGCAGGCCGAGATCGACGCCTGGCACAAGGCGCAGGGCGGCAAGCCCGTCGATCCGGCGGCGTACGAAGCGTTTTTGCGCCGGATCGGCTACCTGGTGCCCGAGGGGCCGGCCTTTGCGGTCGGCACGACGGGCACGGACGACGAGGTCGCCCGCATGGCGGGCCCCCAACTCGTGGTGCCGGTGATGAACACGCGCTTCGCGCTCAACGCCGCCAACGCGCGCTGGGGCTCGCTCTACGACGCGCTCTACGGGACCGACGCGATGGGCACCCTGCCCGACCCGAAGGCCAAAGGCTTCGACGCCAAGCGCGGGGCCCAGGTCGTCGCCCAGGCGCGCGCCTTCTTGGACGAGGCCGCACCGCTCGAGGGCGCTTCGCACAAAGACGCGACGCGCTATGCGGTCGAAGGCGGGGCGCTGTCGGTCGCGCTTGCGAACGGCGGCAAGACGGGTCTTGCCGATCCCGCGAAATTCGTCGGCTATCGCGGCGATGCGGCGACCCCCTCGTGCGTGCTGCTCAAGAACAACGGCCTGCATTTCGAAATCGCGATCGACGCGGGCCACCCGATCGGCAAGACCGACGCGGCGCACGTGGCAGACATCGTGCTCGAATCCGCGCTGACGACGATCATGGATTGCGAGGACAGCATCGCCGCCGTCGATGCCGCCGACAAGGTCGTCGTCTACCGCAATTGGCTCGGCCTGATGCAGGGCACGCTCGAAGCAAGTTTCGACAAAGGCGGCAAAACGGTCGCGCGCTCGCTCGCTCCCGACCGCGTCTACACGAGCGCCGGCGGCGGGTCGCTTGCCTTGCACGGGCGCAGCCTCATGTTCATCCGAAACGTGGGCCATCTGATGACGATGGACGCAGTGCTGCTCGAAGACGGCTCGGAAACGCCCGAAGGCATTCTCGACGGCATCGTGACCTCGCTCGTGGCGCTGCACGATCTCAAAGGGCGCGGGCGCCATCGCAACAGCCGCACGGGCTCGGTCTATATCGTGAAGCCCAAGATGCACGGGCCCGCCGAGGCGGCGTTTGCGGGCGAGCTGTTCGCGCGCATCGAGACGCTGCTTGGCCTGCCCGCCAACACCCTCAAGATCGGCATCATGGACGAAGAGCGACGCACGAGCGCCAACCTCAAGGAATGCATCCGCGCCGTGAAGGACCGCGTGGCGTTCATCAACACGGGCTTTCTCGACCGCACCGGCGACGAGATGCACACCTCGATGCAGGCGGGTGCCATGGTGCGCAAAGCCGACATGAAAAATTCCGCCTGGATCGCCGCCTACGAGGACCGCAACGTCGATATCGGTCTCGCCTGCGGGCTTGCGGGCAAAGCGCAGATCGGCAAAGGCATGTGGGCGATGCCCGACCGCATGGCCGACATGCTGAAGGCCAAGGTCGCGCACCCGATGGCGGGGGCCAACACGGCATGGGTGCCCTCGCCCACCGCCGCCACGCTGCACGCGCTGCACTACCACCGGATCGACGTCGCGGCCCGCCAAGCCGAAATCGCCAAACGCGCGCCCGCCAAGCTTTCCGATCTGCTGACGATCCCGCTGGCGCGGGGACAGAACTGGTCGGCCGCCGACATCGCGGCCGAACTCGAGAACAACGCGCAAGGCATTCTGGGCTACGTCGTGCGCTGGATCGACCAGGGCATCGGCTGCTCGAAGGTGCCCGACATCCACAATGTCGGCCTCATGGAAGACCGCGCGACCTTGCGCATCTCGAGCCAGCACATCGCCAACTGGCTCGTGCACGGCGTCTGCGCGAAAGAGCAGGTCATGGACACGATGAAGCGCATGGCCGCCGTGGTCGACGCCCAGAACGCAAGCGATCCGCTCTATCGCCCGATGGCGCCGGATTTCGACAAGAGCATCGCCTTCCAAGCCGCGTGCGCGCTCGTGTTCGAAGGCACGGCCCAGCCCAGCGGCTACACCGAACCGCTGCTGCACGCGTACCGGCGCAAGCTCAAGGCGGCGGGATGAGGAAACATATAGAATATCGTTACCTGAGCCATCACAGTGTCGCTTTGGGGCGACTGTCACTCCACTGCAAAAGCGAAAATTCTTGCGGAGCGCAACTTCGTTATTTGTAGCGATGAGAAAAACATGTATTCATAAGCGTGCATTTTCGTCAAAGGCCTTACCATGTTGCCGTCAAACGCATTTTTGCGTAACGCCCCCCGCGTGGTCGAGCTAAAGGATCGACTTGCATGGGAGGTGGTTGTCAACGCGTCAGACTCCATAAGCCTCTCTCATTAAAGACTTTTCAAGACACTTACAGAAATCTTGAACTCCGGAGTGGCACCGTCAAAGGTTGAAGAATACCGTCCTTATATTTTACTAGATTGCTGGTCCATAGTCGATAATGCCCACTCACTCATCCAAATTGTAGACAGATTTCCCCGAAAAACTGAGGGACTGCTAGATACATTTTTACGATCACATAAATCTACGATCTACATTTTAAGAAATAAAATGCGACATATCTTGGCCTGAGCCCATGAACTCACCCGTTTGAAGGTAGAGTCTGTTCCTTATTTGAC
>JBILXZ010000100.1:0-5279 GCA_044378015.1 Tagaea sp. | reverse complement strand
TGCCTGCGCCGTTTTTGTCCCGATGCGGAGAATCCATCCGATGAAGTTCAATCCTTTGGGCCGCTCGGGCCTGGTCGTCAGCGCCGTTTGTCTCGGCGGCAATTCCTGGGGTGCCAAAGGCCGCCGGGCTTGGGCCGGGTTCGACGCCGACGACAGCGCGCCGTTCTTCCGCCGCGCGCTCGATCTCGGGATCAATTTCTTCGATACGGCCGATGCCTACAATGGCGGCCTGTCGGAGACGATCATGGGCGAAACGCTGATGGGCTACGCGCCGCGCGAGGAGATCGTGATCTCGACCAAGGTCGGTCTCAAGATGGGCGAAAAGCCCAACCGCCAGGGCCTCGGCCGCAAACACATCCTCGCCTCGATCGACGCGCAGCTGAAGCGTCTGAAGACCGACTATGTCGACGTCTACCAGGTCCACCGCCTCGACAATGTCACGCCGATCGAGGAATTCATGGAAACGCTCGACATTCTCGTGCGTTCGGGCCGCGTGCGCTACATCGGCGCGTCCACCATGCCCGCCTTCCGGCTGGCGCAGATGCTCGCGGTCGCAGACCGATACGGCTATGCGCGCCCGATCGCGATGCAGAATCTCTACAATCTGATCCAGCGCGAGGAAGAGCGCGACACGAACGTTTTGTGCCTCGAGGCGGGGCTCGGGCTCATTCCCTATTCGCCGCTGGCGCGCGGGTTCCTTGCCGCCAACCGCGCCAAAGGCGGCGGCGGGGAGACCGAGCGCGCCAAGAACGACGCGGGCGCCAAACGGGAGCTTTATCGCGATTGCGATTGGGCGATCGTCGACGCGCTCGGGAAAGTCGCGGCCGCGCGCGGCTGCAAGCCCGCGCAGGCGGCGCTGCTGTGGCTGTGGTCGAAACCGGCGATGGCGGCGCCCATCGTCGGGGCAACCAAGCTCGACCAGCTCGACGATGCGGCTGCGGCCAGCGACATGCCGCCGCTGACAGCGGCCGAAATCGCCGCCCTCGAAGCGCCCTACCAATGGCGCCCGCATCCCGGCTGGGGGCTTTAGCCCATGCAGCTCGGGCGCGACGCGCGGCGGTATCGGAAATTCCGGTCGAGGGCCGCATGGCGACGGGTTCCATGATCGGCTTCCCCGAGCGTTCCGCGATCGGCGCGATCAGCGGCACTTCGATGGACGGCATCGACGTGGCGTTTCTCAAGACCGACGGCACGCGCGTCGCGCGCACGGGCCTCGGCAAATCCTATCCCTATCCGGACGCGCTGCGCCGGGAACTGCTCGCGTTTCTGCGCGATCCGAGCCTTGCCGAGCGCGATCCGCTGGCGCAACTCGAGGCGAAGGTCACGGAAGCGCATGTGCAGGCCGTCGCGCTTTTCATGCGCGAATTTCGCGTCGAACGGAAGAGCGTGGACGTCGTCGGCATGCACGGCCAGACCGTCTGGCATCGGCCCGAGCGGCGCTTCACCCGCCAGCTCGTCGACGGCGTGCACGCCGCAAGGCGCCTCGGGCTCGACGTGGTAACGCGCTTTCGCGACGCGGATGTGGCGGCGGGCGGGCAGGGTGCGCCGTTCGCGCCGCTCTACCATCGCGCCCTTGCGGCCGGTTTTTCCGAGCCTTTGATGGTTCTCAATCTCGGCGGCGTCGGCAACGTCACGTATCTCGACGCCGAAACGACGCTGGCCTTCGATACGGGGCCCGCGTCGGCGCTGCTCGACGATTTCGTGCGCCGCCGCCGCAACATGCCGTTCGATGCGGGCGGCGCGCTGGCAGCCGCAGGCACGGTCGACCAGACGGTTCTGGCCGAACTCATGGCCAATCCGTTTTTCGCGGCCAAGCCGCCGAAATCGCTCGACCGCAACGATTTCCACGCGCGCGCGAAGATCGTCGACGCGCTCGGCGATGCCGACGGTGCCGCAACCCTTGCGGCATTCACGGTTGCGGCGACGGCCGCGGCCAATCTGCACGTGCCGCAAACGCCCAGGCGCTGGCTCGTGGCCGGCGGAGGGCGGCTCAATGCGGCTTTCATCGAAGGGCTGCGCGAAGCGCTCGGCGTGCCGGTGGAGCCGGTCGAAACGGTCGGCTGGAACGGCGATTTTCTGGAAGCCGAGCTGTTCGCCTTTCTGGCCGTGCGCTCGCTGTGCGGCTTGCCGCTGAGCCTGCCGACGACGACCGGCGTGCCGCACCCGATGCCCGGCGGGCGTTTGGCCCGCGCGCCATGAAGCCGGCGATTTCGCCGACGGCCGAATGAAGACCGAAAGCGCCGACAAGCGGTTCGTCGATTTGGACGCGTGGCCGCTTGCCGACGCGCTTGCGGCAATGTGGCAAGGGCAGGTGCGTGCGGTCGCCGCCGTACGGCCCGCCTTGCCCGCGATCGCCGTCGCGGTCGCGGCCGCCGCCGAGGCGCTCGGCGCGCGCGGTCGGCTCGTCTATGTCGGCGCCGGCACGTCGGGCCGCGTCGCGGCCCAGGACGGATCGGAATTGCCGCCAACATTCGATTGGCCCGCGCGGCGCGTGGTGTTCGCGATGGCGGGCGGTTCGCGCGCGTTCCTGCGCAGCGTCGAAGGCGCCGAGGACGACGCGCAAGCCGGCGCGCGAACCATGCGCCGTCTGCGGGTGAAGGCGGGCGATGTGGTGGTCGGCGTGGCCGCGAGCGGAACCACGCCCTTCACGGTGGCGGCGTTGCGCGCCGCGCGCGCCAGAAAGGCCGTCACGATCGCGCTGGCGTGCAATCCCGAAACGCCGCTGCTGGCGGCGGCGGCCTTTCCGATCCTGGTCGAAACGGGCAGCGAAGCGATCGCGGGCTCGACGCGCATGAAAGCGGGCACAGCGCAGAAGATCGTGCTCAATCTTCTGTCGACCGCCATCATGCTGCGCCTGGGCCGCGTCTATCGCGGTCTCATGGTCAATATGCGGCCCGCCAACGCCAAACTGCGGCGGCGTGCCGAAGCGATGGTCGCCGAACTCGGGCGGTGCACGCCGCAGGCGGCGGCAAGCGCGTTGGACGCCGCCAAAGGCGACATCAAGCTCGCGGTGCTGCTGCGCGCAGGTCTCGGGCTTGCCAAAGCCCGCGCGCTGCTCAAACGCCATGACGGGCGTCTGCGCGCGGCACTGGCGGAAATCGGCGCGGGTTCCTGAGCGCGGCGCAAAATATGTCGTGACAGGCCGGAGGCATTTGGACATACCGACGGGCCGAACGCCCCAACGAGGATCGCAGGAATGAACCGGATTTTGCAGACGACCGTCGCCGGCAGCTTGCCCAAGCCTGCCTGGCTCGCGGCCCCGCAGATGCTGTGGGCGCCGTGGCGCCAGACCGGTGCGGTGCTGGCCGAAGCGCAGTGCGACGCCACGATGCTCGCGGTCCGCCTGCAGCTCGGTGCGGGCATCGACATTCCGAGCGACGGCGAGCAGGCGCGCCAGCATTTCGTGCACGGTTTCCTCGCCGGGCTCGACGGCATCGATTTCGAGAACAAGGTCACGATGGGCATCCGCAACAACCGCTACGACGCGCAGGTGCCGCAGGTGATCGGCGCTCTCAAGCGCAAGCATTCGGTGCACGCGGCCGAAGCCAAGGCCGCGCGCGCGGCGACGTCGGGCAAGGTCAAGTTCACGCTGCCGGGCCCCATGACGATCGTCGACACGATCGCCGACCGCTTCTACGGCGACCGCGTGAAGATGGCGATGGCGTTCGCCGAACTCCTCAACGCGGAGGCCAAAGAGCTGGCGGCCCTCGGCATCGACACGATCCAGTTCGACGAACCGGCCTTCAACGTGTTCACCGACGAAGTGCTCGAATGGGGCATTCCGGCGCTGCTGCGCGCAGCCCAAGGGCTTTCCTGCACGACGGCCGTGCATGTCTGCTACGGCTACGGCATCAAGGCCAACAACGACTGGAAAAAAACCTTGGGCGAAGAGTGGCGCCAGTACGAGCGCATCTTCCCCGAGCTTGCCCGCAGCCCGATCCACCAGGTGAGCCTCGAGGTCGCGAATTCGCGCGTGCCGATCGAATTCATCGGCCTGCTGAAGGGCAAAGACGTGCTCGTGGGCTGCATCGACGTGGCGAGCGACACGGCCGAAACGCCCGAGCAGGTCGCCGCCACGATCCGCCGCGCCATGGCCCACGTGGCGCCCGAGCGATTGTTCCCCTGCACCAATTGCGGCATGGCGCCGATGGCGCGCGATCTGGCCTACGCCAAGCTCGCGGCCTTGAGCGCCGGTGCAGCTTTGGTGCGTCGCGAGCTCGGCGCATGACGGCCATCGGACGCGCGTTGTTCGACCTTACGGGCAAGACCGCGCTCGTCACCGGATCTTCGCGCGGCCTCGGTTTTGCGATGGCAAAGGGGCTGGCGGAGGCGGGGGCCCGCGTCGTGCTCAACGGCGTGTCGGCCGGGCATTTGGCGGCCGCACATGCCGAGTTGCGCGCTGCCGGTCACGATTCGCGCGCGGCGCGTTTCGACGTCACCGACGAGGCAGCCGTCGTCGCCGCATTCGAGGGTTTCGAGCGGGAGGGCATTGCCGTCGACATCCTGATCAACAATGCCGGCATCAATATCCGGCGGCCGATCGTCGACATGCCGACGGCCGATTGGCGGCGGATAATCGAGACCAACCTCACTTCCGCCTTCGTCGTCGGGCGCGAGGCCGCCAAGCGGATGCTGCCGCGCAAAGCCGGGAAAATCGTCAATATCGGCTCGCTGCTGAGTTCTGCCGGGCGCGCGACGGTCGCACCCTATGCGGCCGCCAAAGGCGGCATCAAGCTGCTGACGCAGACCATGGCCGCCGAATGGGCGCAGCACGGGCTGCAGGCCAACGCGATCGGACCCGGCTATATGCGCACCGACCTCAACCAACCTTTGATGGACGATCCGGCGTTCGATGCCTGGGTCAAAGCGCGCACGCCCGCACGCCGCTGGGGCGAACCGCGCGAGTTGGTCGGGGCGGCGGTTTTCCTCTCGTCGCCCGCATCCGATTTCGTGAACGGCCAGATTCTGTATGTCGATGGCGGGCTGCTGGCGGTGATGTGATCTTTGGGCGTCGCAGAAGCGTCATCGTTCCACAATCGGCCTGTCATTTTGCGTTCCTATCAAAGGAGGTCAGCTCCGCAACGAGTCGCAACGCAAGTCAGGCGCTTCCCCATGTTGGCAGAACAGCTCGAACATCGTCCGGCAACGCAGCGCAATATCGATCGCGCGGTGAAGCGCAGCCGGTTGCTCTCGAAAGAAGGTCTGCAGGAGCGCATGTTCGCGCGGCTGTTTTCGGGCCTCGTCTATGCGCAGATTTGGGAGGATCCCGGCATCGATCT
>JBILXZ010000099.1:0-5362 GCA_044378015.1 Tagaea sp. | reverse complement strand
GTCGTTGCCGTTGCCGCCGTAGATCGTATCGCCTCCGGCACTGCCGCCGAGCGTATCGTTGCCGCCAAAACCGCTGATGCTATCGTCGAAAAACGTGCCGGAATACACGTTGGAGTCCGATGTTCCTTTGTAGATGGCCATGTTAGTCTCCTCGCGGCTTTGGAGATCATCTATTCTAGTTTTTTAATAGAAAAAAATGCGACTTTCGATTCAAAAAATTTTATCGAATCTTTGGTTGCGTAAAACTACGAAGATACGATGAATATACAATCATTTAACGGTAACACGAAAAAGTCGCTCCGCGTGCCGTTCTTCGCTGCAGTTTCGACACAAGGTGTATCGGCGTATCCGGACTTGACTTTTGCGTGCACGCCACGTAGTATCGAAAAGTGATAAAAGTTCGCTTTATTGGATTGTTGTGTGGAGAATTCGCATGACCGAGATTAACTCGAATACGGTTCTTTTTCCCGAGCTCGCCCGGATGGCGCGGAGCAACATACCCCCCCCCTTGGATACCTCGTCCAACGAGGGCGGCGGTCGCGCGCTCTTCGAACAAGAGAAGGCCGGTACCGAGGCGTCGATCGCAAAGCTACGCGCCGGTCTTCCCGCCGAAAAGGAGGGCACGGACCGGATGGCGCGGGAGGCCAAGGAGGCCTACGACGCGCGCAAAACGGCTTTTGTCGAGAAATACGGTAGCGAGCAGCTCGCGAATCTCGAATTGACACTCAAAAACCGCAGCGACGGCGATAGTTTTACCCTTTCCCCGGAAGCCAAAGCATTTTTGCGAGATGCGCAGGAACTCCGCAGGCTGGAAAAATTCAGTGAAGCAGCGTCTTCTTTCGCTATTTCCATGCCTATGTTTAGGGAACTTAGGGTTCAGTTTGCTGAATTTATAAACGCACTGTCAACGGCAATGTACGAAATGCGTTTCAATAAAGACCCGCAACGCCGCCTGGAGGCGCTTCGGGACCTCGATCAGCTTTCGAACGGGCCGAAGAGTTTCGAAAATATCCATGCTCAACACAAACGGGACCTCGATCGGCTTTTGAACGGGCCGAAGAATTTCGACGATAACCTGGCTCAACACAAGGCTGGCACCAGCACCACGACGCCGGTCGAGACGCCGACGCCGACCAACCCTTCTGCCGTCGAAATCCCGGACGAGCGCAAATTGTTCAAGATCGATCCGTCGGACAACAGCGTGAAGCTGGACGTCAAGGCGCTTGCGAAGCTCACACCCGACCAGATGGCGCTCGAGCAGCTCAAGAAACTCGCCGACTCCCTGCGCAAGCAAAGCGAAACCGACGATCTGCGCGACGCGCTGAACCGAGCTTTGACCGACCGCACCGCCGAACTCGCCGCAAGCTGATCCGGCACGCTCTAAAACTTAGCGGGGCGCTCAGAGCCTAGCGAACCAACTTGAGCGCGCCGAGCTTGACCAGCCAGACGAGTGCTCGGAAAACATGCGGGCGACGTTCGGCCGCTATCCCGGCAACCAGTTCGCTTGCAGATCGCGGGCCGCCTGCGGCCGCGTCGGGCACCGTGCGGATTTCTGCCGGGCTTGGCAGCACGGTCTTCGCGAACCCCACCATCGCCAGCTGCCGCTGCAATTCGATGTCGTGCGCCGCCGCTTGCGCGTCGCGCCCACCCGCCAGAGCAAGCTTGGCGGCACCGTCCAGCCGATGCGTGGGATAGCGCGCGGGGCGTGCGTCAGGCGCATCTTGGTCTGCGCATCCCACAATTCTTCGTAGCGCCCAAAAATGTTCTTCCAGTCGAAGATCTCCCGGGCACGCCGCCGGGCCGCTTCCCCCATGCGCGCGCGCAACGAAGCCGACGCGAACAGCCGCGCAAACGCTGCCGCCGCCGCATCGATATCGACGGCCGTCAAGGCGGCGACATTGCCGATATAGGCTTCGTAGTCGTCGGCCTCCAGCGCGTGGCGCAGGGCGAGATCCGCGCCAAGCCCCGCCGACGGCATCAAAGTGGGGATGCGGAACCCGTCGATGCCCTGGCGCACCGTATCGCGGTAGCCGTCCCAGTCGGCAACGACGGCAGGCAGGCCCGCCGCCATCGCCTCGACCGGGGCGATGCCGAAGGTTTCCTGGATACTGTCGGCAAGCGACACGAAGACATCCGCTGCCGCCCATGCCGCACGCCGGGGCAGGCGCTGCGTGCGGCCGCGGCGAAGGCTTTCGCGATGCTCGCATTGGCGTGCCAGCCGCATTCGACGAGCATCACGCGTGCGCCTGTCGCGACAAACGCCCTCTTTCCGCCCCGCATGCGATCCTGCAAAATGCGGCTGGATCCGGTGCTGCGGACAAAACCCGGCCGGCCTCGATGGATCTGCGGATATCTATGAACGCCTTGCCGTCCGAGCCCAAACGCATTCGCCGCTTCCGCCTTCGGCTCGCCGGCCAAATTCCGCGATTCCCGAACGACAGAAAGTCGCTCGAAATTCTCGAAGCGAAGAGCCTGAGCGAAATCCTCCTGCATTACGTCAACTGGATGAGTCGATACGTCGCCCCGAGGCCGCGTACGGTCCGTATCGAAGCAACGGCATTGAACGATCCGCGTTGGATCGCGTTGGCGCCAAACATCGCTGCCTTTCTCGAAAAAGTCCGCATCGGCGCCGATCTGACTCCGCATCTTTCGCTGGATGTGCACACGCGCGGATAGGGGTCTGCGACATCCGCCCCCGCTCCCAATGTCGACCGCTGGGCGGACAAGGACATGCTCCTCAACGCGATGGGCTTGCACCATTTCCATCTTGGAACCGAGCTGATGCCAACCGAATGCGCCTCGCGAACCCTCGACCTGCTTTTCGCTTTGGTCACGCGAGAAACCTTCGACGTCGTCGCGATCTTCGATCATTCGGTCTTCGAACGCCCCGCATGAGACGGTTGGTACCGCCAGCAATTCCGGGACAGTTCAAGATCCCCGAATATTGCTACTTCACTCTGCGTGACTTCGGGGGGTCGACGAGCAGTTCACTTGGCGGAACCTTCAACGCAATGGCAATACGCTCAATGACGTCGATCGACGCAGCATACTTTTCGGTTTCGATGAGGCTCACATAGGTTGTCGTGATGTCGGCCTCGAAGCCAAGTTTCTCCTGAGACATCCGGCGCGCGGCGCGCAGACGCCGCATATTTCGGGCAAGGGTTTCCCGCATTCTCATGCTGCGAGAAAAACCCGTTGGAGCACCGCAATCTATTAAGTATACTTTATAGATTACGCGATGGACCCAAGTAGCCACCGAGGGCGGCATGAAGATCGGAGACGAAATCCCGTACGGGATCCGACAACACAAACTCGATACCAGTAGACGCCCCGCGGCGGCGGGCTCTTCTACGGGCCGAAACCGATCTGATCCAGTCCGGATCGCGCCGTGGCCAAACCCAGTTGCGCTGAGCGAGCCACACCACGACGGCGAAAGGATGGTCTACGAGTCCTTCCTTTCGGACTCCCCGGGCTTTCCTGGGTACGCGGTCTATTCGATGCCCTTGCCTCTAAGCGATTCGCGTCGGCTCGAAGCCGATTTCGTGGCCATCACGTCGCAAGGGATCGCTTTGATCGAAGTGAAAGGCGGACTCGTACGCGTAGATAGCCGCCCGGGACCAAGCGTGCGCTGGGAGCATTTCACGCGTGCCGGTCGACCGACCGGAAGCTATGTGACGCCAACCCAAATCTACCGAGTAGCAGCCGCCTTCGACATTGCCGCGCAAGCGATGACTGGCATTTCGTTTGGCAGCCGAATTGCCCAATTACTAGTGCTTCCGCATACTTCTAGAAACCTAGTCGATGTGAGTTTGCTAAACGTCCTTTATCGGCCCGATCGCGATTTTTTACGCATTGTGTTTGCCGAAGATCTTACCGAGTACGGGATGTGGTCCCTTGTCGCGGACGAATTGGCAAAGCCAGGCCGCTCGAGGCCCTTCTCCGGTACGGAAGTCGATAATCTGTGTCGATGGGTTGTCAGCGAACTTGACGTGCGGCCGGGTCCTGGGCACATCGTTGCGTCCGCTGAAAGCGATTCCATTCAATGCTTAACTCCATACATTTATAAGGTTTACGAAGACCATAGTTCTGAGCACCTTGCCGCACCGCCGCAAATCGCACGGGAAACGCCACGTGTGATCGCACGAGTCCCAAGACAATCAAATGCGCCTAATTTGGAGCCACCGGTTAGAGAGCACTGGCGCCTCCGGCCTAAGCGCATCCATTTGGCGCTGGCGGTCCTGTTCGCTGCGAGCATTTTTTTGCTGGGGCGCCACGCCGTCGAGCAGCCACCATTTGCCGTCGAGAAGACTTTGCCAGAAGCCGTACCGTCGACTCCCCAACCACGTCCTTAGCTGCACGACACGCCTGCAGGCCGCCGGGGATAGACCGGAGATGGCCCGCGGCGGCGTCGAAGCCTAAGAGGTTTTGTCCCCGAAAAAGACAGAATATCGACATCCACGGCGACTTCGCGACGCTGGAACTGTGGGTCTCAAAATCCGAAATCTAGGTCAAAAAAACTGAAATCGTGCGGCCATCGGGTCGGTTTTTTCCGAAGAGTTCTGCTCGTGTAACGAGCTTGCGAAAGATTGATGCCCGCCCCTGTCGCCAAAAACGGCCGGCAGAAACGTGACAGATGCATAAATCGATAGCCCAATGAGAGCGTTGGCACAGAGACCCTACAGTACGACCAAAAAACTACCAAAATTTGCAGCACGCTTTTTCTCCATACAATCGCGCTATCTCTCTGTTGAACAAACCAAAACCATGAAAAATCAGACGCACGTATTTTGCCTTGTGTATCTCGATCCATCCAAAAATTCGTGCCGAATTTCTCTCTTGCTGCCATACGCACGTTTTTTTGCGTGCCACCCAAGTTAAAGAACTGTTTTTAATATGTATTCGTTCAATTTCGACAAGCACGGCCGAGCATTCGCGAACTCGATAGACGGGTGAGTTCAGTGGATGCGGCTCAAGCCGTCCCCGAGGCCCGGCACACGCGAGAAGCGAACAGGCGCCGCCGCGCGCATTTTGCGTAACCCGTAGCCCCGTTCAGACGCCTAGCCGCAGTGGCCACGTTCACGTTGCTTGCCCGGCCGCAGGCCGACTGGTTCCGCCTGTAGGCGTTCGTGAAAACGATCGACCCATCAATGGCCGGCAGAATTCAGACATGCAATGCAGGCGCTCAATATGCCCTGCAGGGATTAATCGCGGTAGCACGCGAAATCGCCTTCCGCCGCGGTCAATCTTAAGACGGTCAGGCCTATAGAGATAATGGCGTGGGGCTAACTGCATCAGCAGCTCGCTCCAGAAACACGCAACGAGTGGCCACGCTAGTGGCCACCGATTTTCCGTTCGCGGGGCT
>JBILXZ010000098.1:0-5476 GCA_044378015.1 Tagaea sp. | reverse complement strand
CCGGCACCGATCCCGAGGCTGCCGAGAAATCCCAAGGCAAGCGAGGTGATCGCGAGGCCTCTCTCGCCGAGACGCCGGTCATGGTTGCGGACAAAGCGGCCGATGGGAACGGACGCGATCAGGATCGTGCCGATTACGGCGGCAACGGCAGCGGTTGGCAGCAGGGCATGCACCTTGGCCCCGACGATGGCCCCGGGCACACCTGCGGCAAGCGCGATCAGCAGCGGCCTGCGATTGACCTGCGCGCGATAAGCGAAGATGCGGCCGGCATTGGCAACCATCATCGCGGTCGAAACGACAGGCACGACGGCTTCGACGCCGAAGGTGCCGGTCACTGCGAAGGAGAGCAGGATGCCCGCGCCAAGGCCGAATACCGCACCAAAAGCACCCGCCGCGACTGCAGAGAGCCCGAGCAGTATCAGCGCCATTATCCCCAGGTCGGCAAGGGCTTCCGGCATCTTTTTGAACACGCAGCGTGAGTGAGGACAGAATGACCGGGCAAGAATCGAGCATCTCTAGCTTTGCCATTATACGGGGCGCAGACAGGGCGTTAAAGCCGCGCGCGACAGGGTTGACCATCGTTGCGGACAGAGGGTACGGCGCGCATCGCATCGCCGATCTCATCGAGACGGCCGGCCCATATGTCGATTGGGTGAAGTTCGCGATCGGGCACTGGCGCGTGCTGCCGGAGGCAGCGTTGCGCCGCAAGATCCGCCAACTTCACGATGCCGGGATCGGGGTTTTCCTTGCGGGCGATGCGAGCGAAGCTGCCTGGCTGCAGGGCGTATCGCGCGACTATTTCGCGCGCGCGATCGATGTCGGCGCCGAGGGCGTCGAGGTGTCGAGCGCGCAGGTGCTGATGCCGACAGGGGAGAAGTTGCGCCTCGTCGAGCAGGCGGCGGCGGCCGGTCTTAAGGTCGTCGCAGAGGCGGGGCGCAAGGGTTCCGATCCGCGCCCCTCGCTGCATGGCGGCATTCTGCGCGAGATCGATCAGCTCAGGAGCGTCGGCCCGTGGCGCGTTCTGGTACAGGCCGAAGGCATCACCGAGGGTGTTGCGGAGCCGCGCACGGACTTGGTCCGAGAGATCATCGCCACGTTCGGGCTTTCGGACCTGATCTTCCAGGCCAAGGACGCGCAGATCCAGGAATTCTACATCCGCAGCTTCGGGCCCGAGGTCAGCCTCGATATCGAGGACGACCAAGCCGTCGCGCTCGAATTGCTGCGGATCGGCCTGCGCAAATCGGCGCTTGCCGGGCTCACGCGGACTGAAGGCACACAGGAGAAAGCCCGATGAGCGACAAGGCAGGTAAAATGGCACCGCAGCGTATCGCACCCGGCGAGGCGCTGGCAGAACGCTTCGCCGAGAAGCTGATCGGCATCTCGATCGACAAGCTGCCGCAGCGCACGCTCGAGGTTGCTTTGGACGATCTCCTCGATGCGGCAGGCCTCTGCGTGGCCGCACGGCAGTCGGACTACATCGCCGCCATCCTGAAGGGCTGGGACGGCGAAGGTGCCTGCACCGCCATCGGCCATGGACACGGCCTCGATGCGGCCGGTGCGGCCCTCGTCAACGGCACCGCCATTCACGGCGAGGACTTCGACGATACGCTCGAAGGTGCGCCGATCCGCGTCGGCGCCATGGTCATCCCTGCCGTGCTCGCCGCCTGCGAGCGCCACAAGCGCAGCGGTGCCGATGCGCTGAAAGGCATCGTCGCAGGACTCGAAACCGTCTGCCGGATCAATCAAGTGGTTCCCGGTGCCATCCACAAGGCTGGATTTCATCCGGTCGGCATTCTGGGAACGATCGGGGCCGCAGCCGGCGCAGGCGTCGCACTCGGGCTCGACAAAACTCAGATCGGTCGGGCGCTTGGGATCGCGGGCAGCTTCTCGTCCGGCATTGGCGAATTCCTGACCGAAGGTGCGTGGACGAAACGGCTGCATCCGGGTTGGTCGGCCCATTGCGGCTACCGGGCGGCCATGCTGGCCCAAGCCGGCTTTGTCGGGCCGCGCACGATCTTCGAAGGGCGGCGCAATCTCTTCAAGGTGTTCAGCCGCGATGCGCCGGCAAAGCTCGACGGGTTGCTCGACGGCCTGGGCAAAAATTTTCTGCTCGAAGCCATTGCCTTCAAGCCCTATGCCTGCGGGACCATGATCCATCCCTATATCGACTGTATGATCGAGCTGGCTGCCAGCGGCGTGCGGGCCGACGACATCGTCGATATCGTTTGCGAGGCCGCAGAGGGCCCCGTCGATCGGCTGTGGGAGCCGCTCGCCGACAAACACGCGCCCCCGTCGGGCTATGCGGCGAAATTCTCGATGCCGTTTGGCATGGCCGTGTGCTTCTTCGACGGCGATGCCGGGCTTGCCCAGTTCACCGACGCGAAAGCACGCGATGCGCGTATCCTCGCGCTTGCCGGGCGCATTCGCTACGTGATCGACCCCGGCAATCCCTATCCCAACGATTACACCGGCCATATCCGCGCAACATTGCGCGACGGCACCGTGCGCGAGATCCGGCGCGCGCACATGCGCGGCGGGCGGCATGCGCCGCTCACGCGCGACGAACTGATAGCCAAGTTCCACGGCAATGTCGCCCATGGCGGACTGTCTGGCAGCTTCGGCGACGAACTTCTTGGGACCTGCCTCGGCATCGCTGCACTTCCCGATCTTTCACGCCTGTCGGCGCTGCGCGCCATCTGACGAGGATCTTTTCAATGAACGAGACACGCATTGCCTCCAGCGACACGATTTCCGCGCGCCTCGCTGCTTGGGCGCAGGCGCTGACCTACGACGATCTCGACGATGCCGTGCGCAAGGCGACCGTGGCGACCGTGGTCGATACGGTCGGCCTCAGCCTGTCAGCGCGTCACGAGCCGTACGCCAAAGCCGTCGTCGACAGTCTCGATGCCAACGGCCAATGCTCGGTTATGGGCCGCAGCCGGGGGCTGGACGCGGGCGGGGCCGCGTTCGCCAATGGCGTTGCAGCGCATGGCGAGGATTTCGACAACACGTTCGAGGGTTGTCCGGTCCATTCGGGCGCCGTAATCGTGCCGGCAATTTTGGCGCTGGGCGAGCGCGACGGCTTGGACGGCAAAAGCGTGACGACCGCGATCGCGGTTGGCATCGAGGTGATGTGCCGGCTTGGACTTGTGGCGAAGAAAGGCGTTCATAGCGCAGGCTTCCACCCGACATCCGTGCTCGGCTCGCTGGCCTGCGCCGGGGCGGCCGCCAAGGCCATGGGGCTCTCTGCCGAACAGACCGCCCATGCCTACGGCATCGCCGGCAGCGCTGCCTCGGGCATCATCGAATATCTGGCCGATGGTTCGTCGACGAAGCGTATGCATGCGGGGTGGGCAGCGCAGGCGGGCATTCGTGCGGCGATGCTGGCGCGCGCAGGCTTCGACGGTCCGGCAACCGTATTCGAGGGTACGCACGGACTGTTCAAGGCGTTTGCGCCATCGCTCAAGGTGCCCGAATTCCATCACATGACCGACGGCCTCGGTACCCGCTGGATCGCCGCAGATGTCGCTTTCAAGCCCTATGCCTGCGGGACGATGACCCAGCCCTATATCGACTGCATCCTGAGACTGCGCCGGCAGGGTCTCAAGCCGGAGGATGTCGCAAGCGTCGTCTGCGAAGTCGGCGAGGGCACGGTGCACCGGCTGTGGGAGCCGTTGGCGCTCAAGCAGCTGCCGCCCTCTCCCTATGGCGCCAAATTCAGTACACCTTATTGCCTCGCGGTCGCACTGGTCGATGGCGATGCGGGCCTCGCCCAGTTCTCCAATGCGCGTATCGCAGATGCGCGCGTCCGGGCGACGGCGGGAAAGGTCACCTACGTGATCGACCCCAACAACGAATATCCGGCAAACTATACGGGCCATGTGCGTGTCACTTGCAACGACGGACGCGTTCTCGAGGCACGCCAAGCTTGCTTGCGGGGCGGGGTACGGGAGCCCATGACGCTCGACGAAGTTAAAGCCAAGTACCGTGCCAATACGGGTTTCGCTGGCCTCGGGCAACCGGTCGCCGAGCGCCTGCTCGCAGCACTTCTCGACCTTCCCAATCGTTCCGATCTCAGCTTCCTGAAAGAGGTTGCCAATGACGACGCCTGAATCCGTCGAGCTGTCGGGGCGCATCGCGCTCGTCACCGGTGCGGCCCGCAATATCGGCCGGGCCATTGCCGTGGCACTGGCACAGGGCGGGGCGGATGTTGCCGTCCATACGCGTGCAGCGCGCGAACAGGCCGAAGAGACGGCGCGTCAGGTGTGGGCGTTGGGCCGCCGTGCCGTCGTGGTGACGGGCGATCTTGCGGATCCAGCGCAGGCCGATGCCGTCGTGCTGCAGGCCGTCGAGGCATTGGGCGGTCTCGATATCATCGTCAACAATGCCGCACTGCGTCGCGAAGGCAAGATCGAGACGATCGATTATGCCGCCTGGCGCGAGATCATGGGCGCTACACTCGACGGAGCCTTCCTCGCGACGCGTGCCGCGATGCCGCACATAGTCGCCCGCGCCGGCAAGGGCTTTGGACGCATCGTCAACATCGGCGGGATGACCGGACATAGCGGTGCGCCGGAACGCGTCCACGTGGTGACGGCCAAGGCGGGCATTGTCGGATTTACCAAGGCACTGGCGCACGACCTCGCCCACCATGCCATCACCTCGAACTGCGTTGTCCCCGGGATGATCGATACGGTGCGCGGCGGCTCGAACCCGAACAAGGCCGCTCACCATGCAGATCGCAAGATATTGCTGGGGCGTCGTGGGTTTCCCGAG
Organism: Tagaea sp.; assembly: GCA_044378015.1. Classification (GTDB taxonomy): domain Bacteria; phylum Pseudomonadota; class Alphaproteobacteria; order CACIAM-22H2; family CACIAM-22H2; genus Tagaea. Next base: position 700 of record JBILXZ010000098.1, on the reverse strand, counting down.
GAAGTGGCTGGCGCGGTGCGTTATCTTTGTGGGCCGAGCGCGGCGTTCATCACTGGGCAGACCCTGCACGTGAACGGCGGCACCTATATGCCTTGAACGGCGGCGGACCGTCGACAAGCGCAGTCCGACAAATCCCGGACCAAAATTCCGCACGTTTCGTTGCGCTTGGCTCTTTCGGCATTGACCCGTCCATGACAGGCGTATCGAGGTCGCCGATTCGCAATTAGGTGCGATATTGCGCCGACGTTCGAGGCTCCGATACTGACCAGCTTCACCGGCGACGGCACGCCTTCGAGGACTCCAACTGGGAAGGACGGGTAAGAAATCTTCTTGGTCGGAGCCACTTATCCACAACCGAGGTGTCAGATCGAACGGCACGAGTCGGCGTTGTGTTCGACGTGCCTTCATGGTCCTTGGTTTCCACTAAACTTCCTTAACTGCCCAAATGTACGGAAACTACTATTGAAAGTATTTGATATCTTATGGTCTGGGGACTGAGGCGCGAGATATCGACTTGACCTGACCGAGTTTTTGAACTACGCCAAATGAGAAGTTAAAGAGCGCGTGACCGCGCCGGTCCTGAAGGAAGGACTTGGGTTGATGGTGCGCCTAGCCGCAGGCGTGGATACGGACACTTATGGCACGTTCAGCCGATACGTTGAGCGCATGGGCGTCCAGCTCGATGCGGCGAGGGCAAGAT
>JBILXZ010000097.1:0-5543 GCA_044378015.1 Tagaea sp. | reverse complement strand
GCGCGCGGCGCGGCTTGTGCGGGCGAACGCACCAGGCCGTAGCCGATCTGCGGGGTGACCGCGTTCGCGCCGACGTCTTTGGACAGCGCCAAGGCGCCGGCATCGAGCAGCACGTGGTTGCGGCCTCTGTGGTGGCCGATGACGCTCGCGAGCACGCTCACGGCCACGTCGTCGGCCGCGCACATGCCGAGCCCGTGCTGGAAGAGGTCGAAAAAAACGAAATTGCCCGGCCGCATTTCGTCCACCCCTTCGAGGTGGCGCGCATGCAGCGCCGTGGGCGTCGAGCCGACGCTGACGAATCCGACCGCGTGGCCGGCGCCGCGCAGCCGCTCTGCCGCTTGCACTACGCCCGCGCGTTCCGCCTCGGCGACCGCGACGATCTCGTCGAGACTCTTGCAGCCGTAGGAATGGCCCGCATGCGCCATCACGCCCGCGAGCATGCCGGCATTGCCCAAGACGGCGCCGATCTCGACGAGCGCCGCGTCGTCCGGTGCGATGCCCGCGCGTCCGCCGCCCGTGTCGATTTCGATGGCGACGCTGAAGCGGCAGCCAAGCGCGCGCCCCTGGTCCGCGACCGCGCGCGCGGTTTCGACATCGTCGAGGACGATCTTGAGGGCGGGCGCTTGCGCCATCAGCGAGGCCACGCGCGCGAGCTTGGACGGCACGATGCCCACGGCATAGAGCATGTCGGTGAAACCGGCGGCGGCGAAATGCGCGGCTTCGGCGAGCGTCGAAACCGTGATCGGGCCCGGCACGCCGCCGTGCGCAAGCAAGGCGACGTCGGTCGATTTGGCGGTCTTCAGATGCGGCCGGAGTGCCACGCCCAGCGCGCGCGCGCGCGCGCGCATGCGCGCGACGTTGCGCATGAGACGCGCGCGGTCGAGCACGAGGCAAGGCGTGGGGAGATCGCGAAGGCGCATCGCCTTGCGGGCTCAGCCGTCCGACGGCGCCGCGGCCGACATCGCGCGCAACAAGACGTCGACGTGCCAGCCTTGGAACATGCGAATGCCAACCGCCTGGCCGAATTCGAAAGCGGCCGGCGTTTCGCAGCGCCCCATGATGATGCGGTTTATGTCGGCTTCGGCGAGCATCGCGGCCAGGCCCTTCATGCGCCAGTCTTCCGCGTGGTCCTTGTAGTAGAATATCTTGACGAGATCGGTCCGCAGCTCGGAGCGACGGAAGAAAGTCAGCGTTTCGGGCGTCAGACCGTCGAGCAGGGTGCGGTAGCCCGATTTCTGCAGCGTGTCGAGCGCCCGGTTGTAGCCCTCGAAATCCGCGAACACGTCGTGCCGCGGAATTTCGACGATGATGCTGCCCTTGGAAAGGTAGTTGGCGACGCGCTGGTCGAACTCGCGGAACCGGTCCGACAGGATCGTCTCGACGTTTAGATTGATCGAAATGTTGCCTGCGGCCTTGGTGAGGAAACCTTCGGAAAGGGTGCGCAGCATGCGGTGGTCGAAGCTGCGCGACAACATCTGGAACAGACCGCGCTGTCCGCGCATGTTGACGCGCGGCAAGAGCGTGTTGCGCAGATCGTTGACCGAAAAATGGTATTCGCGAAAGATCGGTTGCAGCTGGTTGGCGGTGAGCGCGATGGCGACCGGCTGGTTGCGCACGAGCGCATTCACGTCGGACTTGGCCACCGTCTCGTCGAACGTCGACAGGATCGCCGGGGTGAAGGGCTGGAACGCCGGCGCCGCGCCGCCCTGCTGGGCCGCGCCGGACGAACGCTGCGCCGCGCGCACGCGCTGCTCGAACTGGCTCTTCTGGTCTTCGAGCGCGCGTTTGGCGTAGTCGTAGAAATCGCTGAACTGGAGCTCGAAATTGAACCAGGTGCAGGCGTCTTCGATGCTTTCGTCCGGCATGCCGGTCGCGACCGAATGCCGACGCAGCAATTCGTCGAGTTCGGTGACGACGGCCTCGAACTGCTGGGGATTGTCGACGCGGAAGACGAACACGATGTCGAAATTCGCCTGCGAATAGACGGTGCCTTCCGCACGCTGCACCATCTCCCGTATGGCGTGGAAAATGACGTAGAAATTTTCGCGTCGACGGTTGAACCAAGCCTGTCGATTCATCGAAACGACGACCGCCATCCGCGGCACCGTGTTTCCCGTCCGCTTGATGCGGTCGAGATCGGCAAGCAGCGTCTCCTCGTCGGTTCTTTGATTTACCGTTTCCATACAGCTTCCTGACGCGTAGTCGGATTCTAAACACGAGAATCGTGTTTTGTAATTGGAATTTGCGATTGCCGCAGGTTTGTATTTATTGGATTGCTGGTTTTATCGATCCGCGTGGAGAGGGAACAGATAGAGTACGTTCGACTTGGCCGCAGCGGCCTTAAGGTATCGCGTTTGTGCCTCGGTACCATGACCTACGGCACGCCGAGCTGGCGACCTTGGGTGCTGGACGAAGCAGCGAGCGCGCCGTTCTTCCGCAGGGCGGTCGAAGCGGGCATCAATTTTTTCGACACGGCCGACATGTACTCCTTGGGCGCGAGCGAGGAGGTAGTGGGGCGGTGTCTCGCCCCGCTGCTGCCGCGCGACCAGATTGTGCTCGCGACCAAAGTGTACAACGCGATGGGTCCGGGTCCGAACGACCGCGGTCTGTCGCGCAAGCATATCCTGGCGTCGATCGACGGCTCGCTGCGCCGACTCAAGACCGACCATGTCGATCTCTACCAGATCCACCGTTTCGACGCCGAGACCCCGATCGAAGAAACGATGGACGCGCTCGACGCGGTCGTGCGCGCGGGCAAGGCGCGCTATATCGGCGCGTCGTCGATGTGGGCCTGGCAGTTCGGCAAGGCGCTCGCCGTCAGCGATCGCTTCGGCTACGCGAAGTTCGTGTCGATGCAAAACCAGTACAATCTGGTCTACCGCGAAGAGGAGCGCGAGATGCTGCCGCTGTGCCGCGAAGAGGGAATAGGCGTCATCCCGTGGAGCCCGCTCGCGCGCGGGTTTCTCGCGGGCAATCGCCGCAAAAACGGCTTCGGCGAGACGCCGCGCGCCAAGACAGACGACATCGCGCACCGCTACTATTTCCAGGACGACGACTTTTCGGTCGTTGCGGCGGTCGAGACGGTCGCGAACAGGCGCGGCGTGAAGCCCGCGCAGATTGCGCTTGCCTGGCTGCTTGCCAAACCGGGCATCGCGGCGCCGATCGTCGGGGCGTCGAAACTCGAACAACTCGACGACGCGTTGGGCGCGCTCGCTATCGCGCTGACGGCCGAAGAGATCGCCTCGCTCGAAGCCCCCTACCGCCCGCACGCGGTCCAGGACCACCGCTAGCAACCGCCCGTCGCGGGGGCGGCTCTACGCGAAAGCGACGTCGCGATAGAGTTCCGACAGACGCGCAAGGAAGGCCGGCTGCGTTTTCCAGCGTGTGTCTTCGACCGGGTCCGAACCGGCAAGCATCGTGTCGGAGGCTTGCCGCGAGAATTCCATGCACGCGCGCACGCGCTCGGTGCGCAAGGCGGCGATCGCGTCGGGTATTTCGGCGAGCGGGCGGCCTTCGCGAAGTGCCGCGCGCAGGACGTGGGCGGCGGCGCACGCGTCTTCGACGGCTTGCGTGGCGCCTTGGCCCAAGGTCGGGACCATCGGATGGGCGGCATCGCCGAGGGCGAGCACGCGGCGCGAAGGATGCGCGTAGACGAGCCCGCCCTCCTGCAGGCGCGCCCAGTGGATGCGCTCGGTATTCCGCACAATATGCTCGACCATGAAGGCGGCGCTTGGGCACAACGTGCCGCTTGCGGGCGTGTAAAGCGCGCGCAGAAAATCGGGCTGCTTGAGATCGTCCGTGAGCTTGGCGTCGATCGCGAGCGGAAACGAGCCCGAGCCGTAGACAGCACTGCCCGGCACTTGATACGCGAGGATTCGGTTGGGTCCGTTGAACCATTGGCCGTAATCGCCGATCGGACAGGCCGCCGGATCGGCGATGCCGTCGATCAGCACGCGGAACGTCGCGGCGCCGACGTAATTCGTCGCCATCGGGCCGAACAGAAGGTCGCGCAACGGCGAGAAGCGCCCTTCGGCGACGACCAGCAGATCGACGCTGTCGCAAGCGATATCCGCGCCGCTCGTCGCGTCGGCGATGCGCAGATCGACGCCGTTTTCGTGCGGCACGGCGGAAGCGACGCTGCTGCAGTAGCGAATAGCGTCGCCCGCGAACGCCCGCAAAAGGCGGTAGAGCTGGGACCAGCGAATGCGGATTCCGGAATTGTCGGCCACGCGCGCGAGGTCGAGATCCATGAGAGTCGTGCCGTCGACAAGATCGACGGTCCACCGCGCCCACGCAAAGCTTTCGGCGCGCACGGTCCTTTCGATATCCGGGTTCGCCGCTGCCAGCGCTTTCATCGCGTTCGGCCCGACATTCAGTCCGGTGCCGGAATGGGAATGGTCGTCTTTGCCGACGCGCTCGTAGACGACGATTTCGAGGTCCGCGCGATCCTTGAGAAGACCGGCCAGCAAGGCGCCTGCGACCCCGGCCCCCGCAATCGCAATGCGCGGACGGCGCTTCATCTGGATTCCTGGCAGCGGCTCGGAGAGGACATCGCCGCGCATCGAAGCAATCCCCGTGCCGGGCGGTGCAACGGCAAGACAGTAGACGGCACCGGAAAGCGCGCTAGAATACCGTTCAAATGAGCGACAACGCCAAGCCTGCCGAGAGTGGAGCGCCGCGCGCCTTTGTGGCGATCGGAGCCTCGGCCGGCGGCTTGGAAGCATTGCGTGCCCTAATCGGCAATCTGCCCAGCGACACCGGTTTTGCGGTCGTCGTCGCCCAGCATTTGGCGCCGCAGCATGCGAGCATGCTGGCCGCCTTGCTGTCGCGCGAAAGCCGCGTGCCCATCGAAGAAGCGCGCGACGGCGTGCGCCTTGCCGCAAACAGGATCTACATAACGCCGCCCAATTGCGACATCTCGGTGCGCGGCGGCGCGATCGTGCTTCAGCGCCCGCACGCCGATCGCGGCCCCAAGCCGTCGGTCAACGTGCTGTTCGAGAGCATCGCCAAAGCCTACGGTCCACGCGCGATCGCGATCGTGCTTTCGGGCACGGGCAGCGACGGCGCAGCGGGCATTCGCGCCGTCAAGGCGGCGGGCGGACTTGCGATCGTCCAGAACGAGGAGAGCGCCAAATACAACGGCATGCCGCAGGCGGCGATCGACACAGGCGTGATCGACGTCATTCTGCCGCCGGACGCGATCGGCGCCCAGCTGCCGCAGATCGCAGCGGCCCCGCGCGATTTCGCGCCGCCGGCCCCGCCCGTCGTCCAGCTGTCCGACATCGACGAGATTTTCTCGCTGCTCAACGAACGGCACGGCATCGACCTCAAAAACTACAAGCCTGGCACGGTGCAGCGGCGCGTTGAATCGCGCATGGCAGCCTCGCGCATGGCCGATACGGCCGCTTTCCTCGCCCTGCTGCGCGCCAATTCAACCGAACTCGACAGGCTCGCGCAGGCGATCATGATTCCGGTCACGTCGTTCTTCCGCGACCCCGAAGTGTTCGACGCGTTCTCGACCGCACTCGACGCGCTGCTGGTCG
>JBILXZ010000011.1:0-76155 GCA_044378015.1 Tagaea sp. | reverse complement strand
GCGCTCGAAGCGGCGGGGCGCAGCTGCGCCATCGGCGACACGCGCACCGATCCGCCGGGTCTGTTCGCGCGCCTCGAGCTGCAGTGGGAGCATCTGCGCAATCGCTTTCTGGTGTTCGGCATGTCGCGCCAGCGCGTGCTTGCCCTTGATCCTGTGTTCGCGCAGTGCGACGTGGCGCTGAGCTTCACCGACGCGTTCAGCCTGTCGATGGGCTATTGGCGCAGCCCTTCGAGACACCCCTATCTTGCTGGCGGATTCCACGGGTTGGCCGATATCCATATGCGCGCACGCCGGTGGGCGCGGCCCTTCGTGCAGCGCCGCATCGCGCGCGCGGTCAAGGGGCTCGACCACCTGTTTTTCTTCGGCGAGGTCGATCGGCTGCAGTCGATCGCGATGTACGGCATCGATCCCGCGCGCACGTCGCTGTTCAAGTTCGGCATCGACGATGCCTTTTGGACGCCGGGCGAAGACGAGACGGAAGACAAGCTCGTCTTCGCGGTCGGCTCCGATCCGCAGCGCGACTATGCCACGCTTGCGGCGGCCGCCACGACCGCACCCATGCGCCTGCTCACCAGCCTGCCGGTCGCGGTACCGCCGGGCCGGCAGATCGAGCTTGTGCGGGGCAATCTCTATGGCTCGCCGATCACCGACAGCGTGCTGCGCGATCTCTACCGACGTGCGGCCGTCATTGCCGTGCCGTTGCAAGACGTCTACCAGCCCAGCGGCTATTCGGTCACGTTGCAGGCGATGGCGTGCGGCCGACCCGTCGTGCTGAGCCGCAATCGCGGCCTGTGGGATCCCGAAATCTTCAAGTCGGGCGAGAACTGCATTCTTGTACCCCCCGGCGACGCGAAGGCGCTGGGTGCAGCGATCGATCTGCTGATGGGCGACGAGGCTTTGCGTCGCCGCATCGGCGCTGCCGCGCGCGAGAGTGCTGTGCGCCATTTTTCGCTTGGCCGAATGGACCAGGCCATTGTCGCCCTGGCCGACCGGTTGGCGGCCGAATCGCGGAGTGCCCGATGAACGCGTTGTTGCGGCGACTTGCCGATCTGCTGCCGCCGGCTTTGCGCGCGCGTCTGCGCGACGCCGTCAAAGGTCCGCGGCGCGCGGACGAAGAATGGCTGCCCTACCGCACCGCTCTGTTCGACGAACTCAAAGAAATCGCGGGTGCGCAGCGTTTTGCGGGTGCCCGCATCCTCGAGATCGGGCCGCGCGACGGCCTCGATTCGCGTCGCCTTGCGGTACTTGGCCCCAGCGAACTCGTGATGATCGACCTGCCTGAAAAGGGCGAGATCAATCGCGGCTGGCTCAAGGAAATCGCGTGCCCGCACCTCTACATCGAAGCGAACTATCTCTACATGGAGCGCGAGGCGCGCGAAGCGCTGGGCCGCTTCGATCTGATCTGGTTCACGGGCGTGCTCTACCACAATGCCGAACAGCTGCGCCTGCTGCGCACGCTGTTCCGCCAATTGGCGCCCGAGGGCTGGCTCGTGCTCGAAAGCTCGACGCTGCGCGGGCCCAAGCATATCCAGAACGGCGCGTATGTGCAGATCCATTGGCCGCAGACCTTCCGCGACACCGGTACCATAACGCATATGCCGAGTGCGGGTGCGATCCGCGCGTGGCTCGACATGGCGGGCTTTGCGCATGTCGTGGATAGCGGCTGTTTTAAGAAGACCAATCCGGAGCTTGTCGGCAAGCGCTATGCGGCCCTTGCGCGCAAGAGCACCGACGCCGACGGCGGCGTCTACTACGCCAAAAGCGGCCTCAATCCCGACTACAGGATCGGCGACGCAACGTGAAGATCGCCCTCGGGCATCGGTTGATGGACGGGCCGTGGGGTGGAGGCAACATGTTCGCCCATGCGCTCTACCGCGGCCTCGAAGCGGCCGGCCATCGCGTGTGCTTCGGTCTCGCCGACGACGACATCGACGCGATCGTGCTGACCGATCCGCGCCGCCGCAATCCGGCGGCTACGTTCGGTCCCGGTGCGGTGCTGCGTTATCTGTGGCTGCGCAATCCGCAGGCGGTCGTCGTCCATCGCGTCAACGAATGCGATCTGCGCAAAGGAACTGCGTATGTCGACGCGATGCTCGCGCGCGCCAATTACTGCGCCGACGCTACCGTCTTCGTCGGCGCTTGGCTCGCCGAGTTGCCGATTTGGCGTGCCAACCAGCGCACGCCCCTCCATGTGGTGCGCAACGGTGCCGACGCAGCACTTTTCAACGCCGTCGGCCAAATGCCGTGGGACGGTGCGGCCAAGCTGCGGCTCGTCACGCACCATTGGGGCTTCCATCCGCTCAAGGGCTTCGACGTCTATGCCGCGATCGATGCACTGCTCGACGATCCCGCCTGGCGCGCGCGGCTCGAATTCACCTATGTCGGCAATCTGCCGCCGGGTTTCCGCTTCCGCAACGCGGTCTACAAAACGCCGCTTGCCGGGCCGCCGCTGGCCGACGAGCTGCGCCGCCACCATGTCTACGTCACCGCCTCGCAATACGAGCCGGGCGGCAACCATCAGAACGAAGGGGCGTGCTGCGGCCTGCCGCTGCTCTACCGCAATAGCGGCTGCATGCCCGAATATTGCGCCGGTTTCGGCGAAATGTTCGACGGGCCGGACGATTTCGAAGCCGCCCTCGTGCGCATGATCGCGAACTACCAGACGCATCGCGTGGCGATCGCGCGCTATCCGTGGACGGCGCAGCGCATGTGCGCCGAGTGGATCGAGCTTGTCGGCGCACTCGTCGCGGACCGGCAGCGCATCGCAGCCGCACGCCGTTTGTGGCGCTCGCCGGCTGCATTTCTGCGCAGCCAGATCGCCGCATGAAGCCCCTGCTTGCGCACGCCGCGCGCGCGGCCCTCGCACAGCTCGGTCGTCTGCCGGGCTTGCGCGCGCCGTCTTGCGACGTGACCTTCGTGGTCGAACGCAACGACTGGTCGATCCGCTGGGACGGGCTCTACATCACGGGTGCCGTATCCAAGATGCGCCCCGGTGCGGCGCAGATCGTCGATCGACCGTGGCATGCCGGTGGGCCCGTCGTGCATTTCGGTTCGCACTATCTTTGGGATCTATGGAGCCAAGTCTTGCCGCGCGGGCCGCACTACGTCGTCACCTATTTCCACGGCAAACCCGAAGACGGGCCGGAAGCCGCGTGCGACGTCGCGCGCTTTCTGGCGAGCCTCGATCGCATCGCGACGGTTGTTACGGCTGCCGCGACGATGGAGGAGCGCCTGTTGTCGTGGGGCGTGCCGCGCGACAAGCTCGTGCGCATTCCGATCGGCGTCGATACGGCGCATTTTGCGCCCGCGGACCCGGCGCGCAAGGCAGCTTCGCGCGCGCGCTTCGGCATCCCCGAAGGCACATTCGCCGTCGGCTCGTTCCAGAAAGACGGCGTGGGCTGGGGCGAGGGGAATGAGCCCAAAAGCATCAAAGGCCCCGACAATTTCGTGGCAAGCATGGCAGCGCTCAAGAAGCGCGGCCTGCCGGTCTTGGCATTGCTGACTGGGCCGGCGCGCGGCTACGTGAAAGCCGGTCTTGCGGCCGCCGGCGTGCCGTTCAAGCACGTGTTTCTCGACGACTATCTGGCGATCGCGGACGCTTACGCGGCCCTCGATCTCTATCTGATGACGTCGCGCGAAGAAGGCGGGCCCAAGGCGATCCCCGAATCGTTCGCAAGCGGTGTTCCGATCGTGGCGAGTGCTTGCGGCATGGCGCCCGACATGATCCGTCACGACGCCAACGGTGCCCTGGTGGCGGTCGGCGACGTCGACGGCTTCGTTGCGAACGCCGCGCGCGCGCTCGAAAACCGCAGCGTGGCGCAAAGCTGGACGGTCGCCGCGCGCGAAGACGTCGCCGCCTACGATTGGGCGCATATCGGTGCTGCACACTGGGAAAAGGTCTACGCGCCGCTGCTGGCGCGACGCTGAAAGCGGCCGCTCAGGACGGCTTCATCGGCAGCCGGTCTTGCGCCGGCAGTTTGGCGAACCATTCGATCATGCGCGCAATGCCTTCGCGCAGATCGATCGTCGGCTCGACCGTGCCCAGCAAGGCGCGCAGCCGCGTCGAGTCCGCCGATTTGACGAAGCGCCCCTCGGGCTTGGTCGTATCGAGTACGGTCTTGGCTTTCGAGCCCGCGACTTCGACGATCAAAGCCACAAGCTCGGCCATCGAGACCGTGTCCTCGAGGCCGATATTGACGGTCTGGCCGCCGGCATCGGCTTCGACGAGGCGGCGCAGCAGCACGGCGCAATCCTGCGCATGCAGATAGTTGCGCCGCTGGCGTCCGCTGCCCCAAATCACGACGGGATCCATGCCGCTCATCACCTTGTGGACGAGCATCGGGATGGCTTGGCTATTGGCGCCGCGCCAGCGATAGCGCTCGCCGTAGATGTTGACCGGCCGCGCGATCGCGACCGGAATGCCCGCGACCTCGGACAGCATCGCGAACTTCGTTTCCATGAAGCGCTTGGCCCAGCCATACCCGCTGTTCACGCGTTCGGGTTCGCCGTCATAGACGGGAAGTTCGGGGAACGTGTCGGGCCCGTCGTCGCGATGCACGCACGACGACGACACGGTCAGCACGAACTCGGGCGGTTTGGTGGCAAGCGCTTCGACGACGTTGTTGGTCACGCGCTCGTTGTGAAGGCAGATTTCGAGATGGCGCTTGGTGCCGTAGCCCACACCGAAGGCGCGGCTCGCTAGATGGAACACGATTTGCGCACCCGCAAGGCACTGCGCGGCAACGCCGGGCTTCTCGAGATCGCCTTCGCGCAGCTCGATCCGATCCGCAACCGCACCCAGATGGGCGCCCGACCCGGTCGAAAAATCGTCGATCACGACGACCTTGGCGCTGCGGGCGAGCAGATCTTCGACCAGAAACGACCCGATCAGTCCGGCACCGCCGGTGACGGCTACGGTTTTGCCGTCCAGATTGCGTGTCGACATGGATTCCTTCGGCCGCGATCGTGCGTGCGGCAACGCGCAAAGAAAACTGCGAATAACGGCGGCTGCCGCTTGCGTCAAGTCTTACTTGACCAATCGTGCGGCTTGGCCGATTAAACAGGTCGCCCGGCGATGATCGAGAGTCCAATATGCGCAAAGACTACATGGCCGTCGAAGCCGCAACCGCCGCCCAGAACGAAGTCGCGTTCGTGGCCGACTATTGGACCAAAGTCTGGCGCCAGTCGGGCGGACCGACGGCCGCGATCGACCGCGTGCTGCGCCAGGAAGAGTTCCGCATCATGCAGCGTTACATGCCGCGTTTGCCGGCAGGCGCACGACTGCTCGACGGCGGCTGCGGGCTGGGCGAGTGGACGGCGCATTTCACGCGCCAGGGTTACCCGACCGTCGGGCTCGATCTTTCCGCCGAAACGATCGCGCAGCTGCGCACCGTGTTCCCGGACCAGGAGTTCCATGTCGGCGATATTCGCGCGACGGGCTTTCCCGACGGCACGTTCGACGGCTATTTCTCGTGGGGCACGTTCGAACATTTCGAAGACGGCATCGACGGATGCGTGCGCGAGGCGTTTCGCGTGCTGAAGCCCGGCGGCTATCTGTTCGTGCGCATCCCCTTCGACAATCTGCGGCACGCGTTTGCCGCCGCCTTCGCATCCGCGGCCGCAGCGCAGCCCGATGCGCTTGCGACGCGTTTCTACCAGTGGCGTTTCACGCGCGGCGAACTCCAGCAAGCGCTCACGCGCAACGGCTTCGAGGTGCTGGAGACTCGCCTTGTCGCCAAGCGCCAAGGCGTGCTGCGCTTCCAGTCGGTGAATTTCGGTCTGCATTGGGACTGGAAGATCAGCCGCTATTTGGCGGGTGCGCTTGCGCCGTTCGTGTGGTCGGGGCTGATCGCGCACAACGTGATGGCCGTGGCCCGAAAGCCCGCGGGCGCATGAGCGAGTCGCAGCGGACGACGACGCGGGCCAAAAAGCTGGCCCGCCTCGCTTACGGCATAGCACTGGGTGCCGGTGCTTTTGCGACGTTGCCTTTTTCCGGTAGCCGCGGTGCGCCGCGCGTGCATTACGGCGGCGCTTTGTCGGGCGATGTCGGCGGCCCGCTGGTGAAGGTCCAGCGTCTTGCTGCGTTCTTTCCCGAACATCGCATCGACTACAATCTCGTCTACGCGCTCAGCAACGCGCCCTATCTGCCGGACTTCGCGCTGGCGCTGCTGCGCGCGCGCGGCATTCCCATCGTGCACAATCAGAACGGCGTATTCTATCCCGCATGGTACAGCGGCGACTGGGAAGGCGAAAACCGGCGCATGGCGAGGACATATCTTGCCGCTGCGCACGTGTTCTGGCAGAGCGAGTTCTGCCGCCGCGCGTCGGCGCGCTTTCTGGGCGAGCGCAAGGGACCCGGCGAAATCCTCTACAACGCGATCGACACGAAGCGCTTCGTGCCCGCCGAAATGGTGCCGCCGGGGCCGGTGGTTTTTCTGATGACCGGCAAGATGGATCTCCATCTTTTCTACTGCATCGAAAACACGATTGCGGCCTTCGCGCGCGTGGCGCTGGGCGGGCTCGATGCCGTCCTCCATCTCGCCGGCTGGATCGCGCCGATGGCCGAGATGCGCGCGCGGTCGCTTGCGGCTCGTCTCGGCATCGCCGACCGGATCGTCTTTCTCGGCAGCTACACCCAAAGCCAAGCCCCCGACATCTACCGCTCGGCGCACATCTACGTTTCGACCAAGCACAACGACGCCTGCCCGAACGCCGTGATCGAAGCGATGGCCTGCGGTCTGCCGACCGCCTTTTCGGCCAGCGGCGGCGTGCCGGAGCTTGTGGGGACGGCGGGCTATGGCGTGCCTGTTGCGGAAGTCTGGGACGAGCCGCAAGTGCCCGATATCGAGGCCCTCGCCGAGGCAATGCGCAAGACGGCCGCCGAACGTGCGACCCTCGCTGCGGCGGCGCGCGCGCGTGCGGTCGAGCGGTTCGACATCGCACATTGGATCGCGCGCCATTGCGCCGTATTCGAAAGCTTCACGCAATGAAACGTCTTCTGCTGGCAGTCGCCGGGCTGCTCGCGCGCTTGTGGGGCGTGCTGCCGGCGGGCTTGCGTCGGCGGCTCCTGTTCGGCCTGTTCGTGCTCGAGGGCCGTGCGGGCAACCCCAAACGCGGTCTCTCGAATCTGTTCGGCATCGAACAAGCGCTCGATCTGGCGATCAACGAGCGCGCCATGGCATATGGCGGTGCCGAGCATCCCAAGCACCGTCTCACGCGCTACCACGATTTTTTCGTGGAGCGCGTGCCCGACGGCGCGCGTGTGCTCGATGTCGGCTGCGGCTACGGGGCCGTTGCGCGCTCGGTCGCACGCGCACGGCGTCAAGCAACCGTCCTCGGCGTCGAGATCGACGCGGGTCGCCTTGCGCAAGCGCAGACGGCCGACAACCCGCCCAATTTGAGCTTTGCCGCCGCCGACGCGACGCGGGCGTTGCCGCCGGGCCCGTGGGACGTGGTGATGCTGTCCAACGTGCTCGAGCATCTCGAGGGGCGCATGGGTTTTCTGCGCGACGTTCTCGCGACGGCGCGGCCGCAGCGCGTGCTTATCCGCGTGCCGCTGTTCGAGCGCGACTGGAAGATGGCGCTGCGCCGCGAGGTGGGTGCGAACTATATGTCCGACCCCGAGCATTTCATCGAGCACACGCTGGCCGAGTTCGCGGCCGAGACGGCGGCGGCGGGCCTGCGCATCGAAGCGCAGAGCACGCTGTGGGGCGAAATCTGGGCCGATTGTCGGCCGACCGGCCTTTGACGCCCCCGCCTGTGACCGCCGTGCCCCGCATCAGCGCCGTCGTACCGTGCTACAACGCGCATCGCTATCTGGCGGAAACGCTGGCAAGCGTGCGCGCGCAAACCTATCCGCACGTCGAAATCGTGCTCGTTGATGACGGCTCGAACGACCCGGCCACGCTCGCCTTCCTGGCCGACCTGCCGCCCGACATCAAGTTCGTGCGCAAGCCCAATGGTGGCCTGTCGTCGGCGCGCAACGCGGGCTTTGCCGCAGCCTCGGGCCTCTACGTGCTGCCGCTCGACGCCGACGACCAGATCGCACCCGACATGCTCGCGCGCTGTGCGGCAATCCTCGACGCCGATCCAGCAGTCGATTTCGTCCATACGCAGATCGACGTGTTCGGCGACGAACGCGGCGTCGTGCGCAAGACCTGGAACCGGTTCGAGCAGCTTGCCACAAACCAGCTGCCCTACTGTATGCTGATGCGCAAATCGGCGTGGGTGAAAATCGGCGGCTACGACGAGACCATGCGCGAAGGCTACGAGGACTGGGAGTTCAATCTGCGTCTGTCAAAGGCGGGACTGACCGGCGTGGCGCTTGCCGCCCCACTGTTCCGCTATCGCCGCCTTGCCACCGGTATGCTGCGCAGCGTCTCCCAGCAGCGCCATGCGCGCCTCTGGCGCGAGATGCGCCGCAAACATCCCGATCTCTACGGCTTCGCCGGTCTATGGTCGTTGTGGCGGCAATGGTGCCGTAAGCCCTCCACGCACTCGCTGGCGCTGGTTTGGCTACTGCTGGCAGCCACGTTCGTGCTGCCCGACCGACTGTTCAGCCGCCTGTTTCTGGCGCTGCACCGCGTCGGTCACAGTGCACGCAATCTCAATGCCGTGCTAGGTTAGACACAAGTTCGCGGGAGCATTCCGTCCATGGCCCATTTCGTCCGTCGTTCCGCTCTGTTCGCCCTGTGTGCCGCGGGCTTGGCTGGCTGCGGTTTCGAGCCGCTGCTTGGCCGTGGTGGCGACAGCGGCGACGCGATCGAACAGCTTGCGGCCATTCGCATCGAGCCGATCCCGGATCGTTCGGGCCAGGTGCTGCGCAACGCGCTGCTCGACCGGCTCACGCCGCAAGGCCAGGCGTCTGGCGCCCGCTACGTGCTGCGCATCCGGCTGCAGGAGCCGCGCCAGTCGATCCTGCTGCGGCGCGACGACATCATCAGCCGCAGCAGCTATTCGGCCCAAGCCACGTTCGAACTGCGCGACGCGCAAGGCCGACGTCTGTTTTCGGGAAATTCGTCGTTCACGACCGACTATGAAATCGCGGCCTCCGAGTTCGCCACGCGCACGAGTCTGGAAAACGCGCGCGACCGCGTGATGGAACTGGTCGCAAGCGATATCCGCAACCAGTTGGCGCTCAATCTTCGCCAGCGCCAGAATGCTACGCGCTGAAGCCTTGCAGACCGCTGCTCTAGAGACCCCGCAGGGACAATTCGCCGAGATTGCGCAGCGCGATCCGGAAAAGGATCGCCGTGTCGGGCGGCAGTTCGGCGCGCCCGATATTGCGCCGCGTGAGGTCGATCCCCCAGATGAAGCAATCGTCTTCGTAAAACAACGTCGCACCCGCGACGAGTACGCCATTGTCGTTGCCGAGCGCTTGGATGAGCCGCCCCTGCGCGCGCCAATTCTCGTTGACTACCACGGTCAGCCCGTGCCCGAGCTGGTTGATCGAGGCGACTGCGGTCGGCTGCAAAGCGCGGTCGATGCGCGCATGCGACAGCGTGTAGCGCAACGCGCTCGGCCCCAGCGACACGCTGCTGACCGAGCGCAGCAATTCGCGCGTCGCATTGTCGATCTGGAAGCGGTAGGTCGATGTCAGCCACGGATGCGGCGTTGCGTTGAAGCGGCCGACGAAGTCCGAAAAGCGCGTGTCGATGCCCGAGCTCGCGGGTGCCGCCGATTCGGCCTTGAAGCGGTATTGCTGGCCGAGGAACGCGCCCAAACGCTGCGCCCACGCGTTTGTGTATTCGGTATTGACGCCGTAGATCGTGCGCATGCCGCCTTCCGCACGGTCGTAGCCCGTGAATCGGTTTGGGCGCAGGAGGTTCGTGTCGTCGAAGGTGAGCCCGAGGCTGTCTTCGTTGGGCAGGTTGCGCTGGTCGCCGAGATTGGGGGCGGCGAACGCGCCCGCCACCGGTTCTACGAGTAGGCGTGCGGCACCGGTGCTGCGCACGAGCGGATAGCGCCACGACACGCCCAATTGCGGCAGCACGCGCGACTGCACGCCGTCTTCGGTCGGCCGGTAGCCGCCGCCGCCTCTGCTGTCGATGTTGGTCGTGTGGAAAATGTCGGTCTGGACAGTGGCGCTGACCGTGTATATCTCGCCCGTCCGCGTCGTATAAGGCAGCGTCCAGCCGCCGATCGCACTGCCGCGCTGCGTGCGCACGCCGCTTTGCCGGTAGATCGACGCGGTGTTGGCGTCGAACTCGAAGCGCCCGCCCATCGCCCCCGGCTCGCCGATCCAGCTGTAAGCACCCGCGGGCAGCACCTGCGGCGAGCGTTCAAGACTGTCTTCGGGCCGCAGGCCTTGGTAGCTCAAGCCCTGCAGCACCGCGTAGCCGCGGTCGCGGAAGCCTTCGGTATAGAGACGGCTTTCAAATACGTTCTGGTCGAGGAAGGCGAAACGCTGACGCAGCCGGTAGCGGTCGACGAAGGTCTTGTCGGTCGCGCGCGCAAGGTCGAAGCCCCAGCGCCAATCGTCGTCGATGTCGAAGCGGCCTTTGCCGCTTGCGTAGCCGCGCGTGTCGCCGAAGCCTTCGCCCTCGCGCCTTGTGCGCATGATGGCGCCGTCGAACTGTACTTTGCCGTTGCGCGCGAATTCGCGGTACTCGCCCGCAAGGATCGGCAGATCGTTGGTCAGCACGATCGGCGTCACGGTCGCGTCGGCGGAGGGGCCGAGCGTCCAGTAATAGGGCGTGCCGAACATCGTGCCGACCTGGCTCGACGAGGTGACGTCGGGCATCAGGAAGCCCGAGGCGCGCTTTTCCGTGCCGTCGGGATGCGCCATGTAGGGCGTGTAGGCGACGGGCACGCCCGCCACTTCGAGCCGCGCATTGTCGTAGGTGATTTCTTTGGCCGCTTGGTCGTGCGTGATGCGCTCGGCCCGAAGCTGCCACATGGGTGCGCGTGTGGGATCCTTCTCGCACGGTTCGCACGGGCTGTAGGTCGCGCGCCGCATTACGGTCTTGCTGCCGTCGGCGCGCCGCGCCGTCACGGCGGCAAAGCGCGACTGGTCCGTCAGCATGGCGCGCAGATTGCGGATCGTGCCGTCGCGCATGTCGCTGGTGAGTTCGACGAAATCGGCAAAAGCCACGTCGCCGCTCGGGTCGAGCAGCATTACCCCACCGGAGGCGGTGACCACGTTCGTGCGCCGATTGTAGGTGAGCGTGTCGGCTTTCAGCAGCCGTTGCCCTTGCGAAATCTCGACCTGGCCGCGTGCCACGACCAGGCCCAGATCGTCGTCGACCTGGATTTCGTTGGCGCGCACCAGAGCCGGCGCATCGAGCCCGTCGCGCAAGGATTGCGCGTGGGCGCCCGCGGCGGCCAGCGTCAAGGCTGCGGCGAGTGCAGCGCGCCGCAGGCCGACGCCGACGGCTGAACCTCTCGTCGTGCGGGGCGAAGACAATGTCATTTGCGGGTCAGTTTGCGTCGACGCGATCTGAAATTATGATGGACTTCGAACTGCTTACGTTGAATTCGGGGGCATTATAGCGATGCACCTCGCGAATGCCATTGGATAAATGCAGCCGCATTCGCAGTCGAATTCGTGTAAGTTGCGGTCGATCGCAGCATGACCCACCATCCCTTGCTTGCGCCGCCCGCGACCTGATAAATCAAGAGACATATTGTCTGGCCCTCTTTGGGAAGGTCTTTGCGTGCAACAGCCTATTCGACTTGCCCCGTCGATCCTGTCGGCCGATTTTGCGCAATTGGGTGCCGAAGTGCGCGCGATCGACGAAGCCGGCGCCGACTACATCCATGTCGACGTGATGGACGGGCATTTCGTGCCCAACATCACGATAGGCCCCGCAGTCGTCCGCGCTCTGCGCGCGCATTCGCAGAAAATCTTCGATGTGCATCTGATGATATCGCCGATCGACCCGTATGTGACTGCGTTTGCCGATGCCGGGGCCGATATCATCACGGTCCATCCCGAGGCGGGCCCGCACGTCCATCGCACGCTGCAGCTTATCCGTAGCCTCGGCAAGAAGGCCGGTATTGCGATCAACCCGGGCACGTCGATCGAAGCGGTTGCTCCGCTTCTGGTCGATGTCGATCTCGTGCTTGTGATGTCGGTCAATCCGGGTTTCGGCGGCCAGAGTTTCATCTCGGGTGCCCTCGAAAAGATCGCAGCCTTGCGCGCGCGCATCGACCGGATCGTGGCGGGCACGTCGCGCCGGATCGACCTCGAGGTCGATGGCGGCATCAACCGGCAGACGGCCCGGCTCGTTCGCGAGGCTGGCGCTGACGTGCTCGTCGCCGGCACGGCCGGATTCTCCGGCGGGCCCGCCAACTACGCCGAAAATCTGCGGCGGCTGCGCGAGCTTTGACGATGGCCCGCGCGCGGCAGCGATCCCGTTGGTCGGATTTCTGGAACAGCACACTGCTCTACGGCTTGCTGATCGGCGGGCGCACCGTTGCGAGGCTGGCGCGTCTTGTCCCCGAACCGCTGCCCGGCGCGCGCGCGCGCGGCGAGGCGATCGTCGCGGGCAAGCTCGTCTGTGCAGGGCGAGCACTTGCCGCCGAACGGCCGGATTGGATGGCCGCCGATTTGAGCCGAGCAGCCCTCGAAGAACTCAACGGCTTTTCTTGGCTCGACGATTTGGCGGCTGTGGCAAGCGAGGCGGCACAGTCGCGCGCGCGCGCGCTGGTCGAAGACTGGATTCTCGCCAATCCCAAATGGCGCCCGGTGCTGTGGGATCCCGAAACGACCGGGGTGCGTTTGGCAGCATGGCTTGCGCATGCGCCTTTCCTGTCGCGGGGGGAGGGCGATCGGTTGGGTCCGATGCTGCTGCGATCGGCTACGCGCCAAGCGCGCCACCTTGCACGCTGTGCGTTCAAAGCGCCGCGCGGCCTCCCGCGACTGCAGGCGCTTAAGGGACTCGTCTACGCGCATGGGAGCGGCCTGCTTGACGAGCGCGCCTTGAGCGCCGTCGCCCAGCGCATGGCGATCGAAGCCCAGCGCCAGCTTGGCCCCGACGGTTTCCATACGAGCCGGGGTGCGCGCGCGCAACTCGAGGCTTTGTCGATTCTCGCCGATTCGCGCCTTGCCGTCGAAGCGGCCGGTGCCGTCGTGCCCGAGGCCTTGCATCGTGCCATCGAAAAGCTCGCCCCGGCCGTGCGCTTTTTCAGGCACGGCGACGGCGGGCTTGCGCTGTTCGAAAACTCGAACGTCGAAACCGCCGCCTTGGTCGATACCGTTCTGGCGCGCGCGCAATGGCCAGATCCGCCGCCCGAGCGTGCGGCGTCGATCGGTTTCGAGCGCGTGGTCGCCGATCGCGTCGTGCTGTTCGTGGATGCGGGCCCGCCGCCCGAACGAGGCTTCGACAGCCACGCGCATGCCGGCGCATTGGCCTTCGAATTTTCGTCGGGCAAGGAGCGCATCGTCGCCAATTGCGGGGCTGGGCCCCAGGACGATTCCGAATGGGCGCTTGCCCTGCGCGCGACGGCCGCGCACTCCACGCTTACCCTCGAGGATACGAGTTCGAGCGAACCCGTGCCGGGTGGTTTGCGCCGTCGCTTGACGAAAGTCTCGGCTGCGCGCGACGAGGCCGACGGCAATGTCTGGCTCGATCTGAGCCACGACGGCTATATGTCCGACTTCGGCTTCGTGCATCGTCGCCGCATCTTCGTGGCCGGCGACGGGCTCGACGTGCGCGGCGAAGATTCGCTGCTGCCCGCAGCCGGCGCAACGCCGTCGCCCTCGGCGCGTTTTGCCATCCGCTTCCATCTCTATCCCGACATCCAGGCCTCGGTGATCCAGAACGGGGCGGCCGCTTTGCTGCGCACGCCGCGCGGCCAAGCCTGGCGGCTGCAGATCGCAGGCGCCGCCCTCGAGCTTGGCGAGAGCGTGTCGTTTGCCCAGCGCGGCTCGGCGCGGCGCGCCGAACAACTCGTCGCCGCCGGTACGGCGGGCGCGCAAGGCATGTCGGTCAAGTGGGCCTTCAAACGGATTCAAGGCGAGCGTTAGGCGAAAGCGATATGGGCAGCGACAGCAAGGCGAGCGTGCTCGTCACGGGCGGGGCGGGCTTCGTAGGTGCGCATGTGTGCCGTGCTTTGGCGCTTGCAGGCCATCGACCGGTGGCGTTCGACAATCTGAGTGCGGGCCATCGCGATTTTGTGCGCTGGGGCCCGCTCGTCGAAGGCAATGTCGGCGACGCAGCCGCCCTCGATGCCGCCATCGCCGCACATGGCATCCGGGCTTGCGTGCATCTGGCAGGCTCGATCGAGGTCGGTCTCTCGGTCAAAGAACCGGTGCGCTTCTGGCAGAACAATGTTTCG
Source organism: Tagaea sp. (assembly GCA_044378015.1). Classification (GTDB taxonomy): domain Bacteria; phylum Pseudomonadota; class Alphaproteobacteria; order CACIAM-22H2; family CACIAM-22H2; genus Tagaea. The sequence continues at coordinate 61,875 of JBILXZ010000011.1, read as the reverse complement.
ACGACGCTGGTTCTGCTCGACCGGTTGCAGGCGGCCAGCGTGAAGGCGTTTGTGTTTTCCTCTACGGCGGCCGTCTACGGCATGCCCGAGCAGGTGCCGATGGCCGAAGACCATCCCAAGCGGCCGACCAATCCCTACGGCGAAACGAAGCTCGCGGTCGAACAGATACTGGCGGCCCAAGCGCGCGCAACCGGCCTGTCGTGGATCGCGTTCCGCTATTTCAATGCGGCCGGGGCAGCTTGGACCGACGGGATCGGCGAAGACCATTCGCCCGAAAGCCATCTCATCCCGCTCGCCTGCCAAGCCGCGATGGGAAGTCGACCGCCGCTCACGATCTTCGGCACCGACTATCCCACACCCGACGGGACGGCCCTGCGCGACTATATCCATGTGGCCGATCTTGGGAGCGCCCACGTGCTCGGGATCGAGCGCGCTTTGGCGGGGCCGGTTGCAACGGCGTTCAATCTCGGCACGGGCCAGGGCTATTCGGTGCGGGAAGTGGTCGAGACGGTCGAACGCGTTGCGGGCATGCCGGTGCCGCACAGTTTCGGCAAACGCCGCGACGGCGACAGCCCCGCCCTTGTCGCCGACCCAGCCGCTGTTAAACGCGAACTCGGCTGGCAACCGACACTTTCCGACCTGCCGCGCATCGTCGCCGATGCGTGGGCGTGGCATCAGCTGCGCCACAAAATCTAGAGCTTCGCAAACGCCTCGATTTGCGCGCGCGTGACTTTGCGCATGTTGGCCCCGTTGCGCCACGCGGCATACCACGCGGCGGTCCACGCCATCGCCGTTTGGAAATCGAGCTTGGGCGCCCAGCCCAGCGTGTCGCGCGCATGGGCAGCCGACAGCGTCAGATACGGCGCTTCGGGGGGCGGGTTGGCGTTTTCGATTGTCCAGCCGGGTTTGCCGTCGAAGGCTTTGCCGAATTCCTCGACGACCTCGCGCACGGTGCGCCGTGCGGCTGCTTCGGGCCCGAAATTGAAGGCGCCGTCGCAGCCTTTTTCCAGAATCGCCAGATATCCGGCCAGCGGGTCGAGCACGTGCTGCCAGGGGCGCACCGCCTCGGGCCGACGCAGCACGAGCGTGCTGCCAGCCGCGAGTGCCCGCACCGCATCGGGAATGATGCGATAGGCGGCCCAATCGCCGCCGCCGATCACGTTGCCCGCCCGCGCGGTTGCGAGCGGCACCTTGCCCGCGAAATAGCTGCTGCGGAAACTGTCGACGACGATTTCGCACGCCGCCTTGCTGGCCGAATAGGGATCGTGCCCGCCGAGGCGGTCGGCCTCGACGAAAGCATGCGGACTGCCGTCGTTGGCGTAGACCTTGTCGCTGGTCACGACCAGAATGGCTTTGGGGCTTGCGGCGCGGCACGCATCGAGCACGTGCGACGTGCCGATCACGTTGGTGGCGAAGGTCTCGACCGGGGCGGCCAGGGACGGGAGTACAAGCGGCTGGGCCGCCATGTGCATCACGTAGTCGGGCGCAAAATCCTCGATCGCTTTGCGCACGAGTGCGGCGTCGCGAATGTCGCCTTGCGTGTGCGCGGCACAGAGCGCGGCACCGTCCATCAGCGCGAATAGCGACGGCTCGCTCGGCGGGGCGAGGGCAAGACCCGCGACCTTGGCGCCGAGCATCTCGAGCCAGGCCAGCAGCCACGCCCCTTTGAATCCGGTGTGGCCCGTGAGTAGCACGCGCTTGCCCGAAAAATTCATGCCCCGCTCCGCTTCAGTCGGGACGCAAAGAAACCATCCATGCCGCCCTGATCTGCCCAATGGCTTGGTAGCGTTGCAAGATCGCCGTCTTTGGACAACAGTGTTTCGGTCCCTGGGATTTCTCCGGCTGCGAGCGGCATGCGCTTGAAGGCCGTGTGGCGCGCGAGGAAGGCCGCGATACGGCTGCGCCCTTCGCGCGGATCGAGCGAGCAGACCGCATAGACAAGCGTGCCGTCCGGTGCGGTCATCTCGGCCGCCGCATCGAGCATGCGGTCCTGCACGTCGACGAGTTTGGCGGCATCGAGCGGCGATTTGAGATACGCGATCTCGGGGTGTCGGCGCAGCGTGCCGGTGGCTGTGCAGGGTGCATCGAGCAGCACGTGCGAAAATGTCTGCGCCGGGCGCCAATCGGCCAAATCGCCCGCGACCGTTTGGGCGGCAAGCCCGACGCGCTGCAGATTTTCGGTCACGCGCCGTAGCCGTTTCGACGACTGATCGACCGCCAACACGTCGGCACCTGCAGCGGCGAGCTGCATCGTTTTGCCGCCGGGAGCCGCGCACAGATCGAGCACGCGCGCACCCTGCACGTCGCCGAGCAGGCGCGCGGGCAAAGCGGCGGCGGCGTCCTGCACCCACCAAGCGCCCTCGGCGAATCCCGGCAGCTCCGCCACATTGCCGCTGTCGGCAAGCCGCAGCGTGCCGGTCGGCAGCACTGTCGCACCCAGGCGCGCGGCCCAATCGCCCGCATCGCCCTTGAGCGTGATGTCGAGCGGCGGTTCCTTGGCGTGCACGGCAGCGACCGCGCGCGCGGTTTCCTCGCCATAGGCGGTCGATAGGACGTGCCACAGCCAGGGTGGCGTATCGAGGCGGGCGGCATCGCACGCGGCGAGCAGGTCTTTGCCTTCGCGCGCCACGCGGCGCAGCACGGCATTGACCACGCCGCGCAAAGCCGCTTCGCGATTGCCGCACAGTTCGACCGTTTCGCCGACGGCGGCGTGGGCGGGCGTGTCGAGCAGCAGTAGCTGGGCTGCCCCCAAACGCAGAATATTCAGGATTGGCGGCGGCGGCGTGCCGCGGTCGAGGCATTTGGCGAGCACGGCGTCGAGCGAGCCCATGCGCCGCAGCACGCTTGCCGCAAGCAGGCGCGCGAAGGCGCGGTCGCGCTGTTCGAGCCGATGCAGCTCCGGCAAATTCGCGGCCGCATCGTCGAGCGTGCGCAGCTTGAAGGCCACACGGTCCAGCATCTCGCGCGCGAGCGCGCGGGCGGTCAGCGGCAAAGCGGGATGCGGTTTGGCCATCAGGCGGCGGCGGGTGCCGGCCACGCGCGCGGCACCAGCCAGACCCAATCCATCGTCTCGGGGCGGTCTTCGGTGACCGCGAGCCAGCGCTCGAAACTGCCGAATTTCTGCAGCATCGCAAAACGATTGGGATCGCGCCCGGCCTCGCGGATTTTGACGCCGACATGCGTCGGCGCAAAATGTGCCACCAGCCGGTCGCCGATGCCGGGCACGATGAAATCGTGGCTTTCGATCAGCAGCGACATGTTGGCGAAGGCGGGCAGCGGAATGCCCTCGCACAGCGCGACTTCGCAGCCTTCGCAATCCATGAACACGAAGGCGCGTTCGCCCGGCGCCAAGGCCGGCAGCGATTTCGGCCCGAAGCCGCCTTCGAAACGGAATTGCGCTTCGACACCGTTGCGCGCGGCCGCCTGTCGCGTTGCTTCGAGCGCTGCAGGAAGCAGATCGTAGGCGACGATTTTGGCGCGCGGCAGTCGGCGCGCGAGACCCACGGCGTAGTAGCCGTCTGCGGCACCCACGTTCAGCACCCAGTCGGGTGCGCGCGCGATCTCGGTTTCGAGGGCCGCATGCAGATCGGATTCGTAGGTGCCGAGCAGGCGCGGGGCGCGGTCGTTGCCGCCCCACGCATCGACCGGCGGCAGCTTCATGCCCTCGAACGGCCCGCTCAGCACCATGCCGCGCGTCTGTTCTTCGACGTAAGCGCCGAGCCGTTGGCGCAGTTCGGTCACGGCCGACATGTCGTTGCGGCCGATCTTTGCGATCCGGTAGCCGAAGCCTGCCAGCATCGCGTTCAGCGCATTGCGAAGGGCACCCATCAGAGGATCGACTGGCCGGTCTTTTTCCAGTCGGCGTTGAACTGGACCAACCCCTTGTCGGTCAGCGGATGGTTGAAGAGCTGCTTCAGCGTGGCGGGCGGCATCGTCGCCACATGCGCACCCATCTTGGCGGATTCGACGATGTGCACGGGATGGCGCACCGAGGCCACCAGCACTTCGGTCTTCAGATTCGGATATTGGCGGTAGATCGTGCAGATGTCCGCGATCAAATTGAGGCCGTTGGTGCCGACATCGTCGAGCCGACCGACGAACGGCGAAATGAAGGTGGCCCCCGCTTTGGCCGCCAGCAGCGCTTGGGCCGCACTGAAGCACAAGGTGACGTTCACCTTGGTGCCTTCGTTGGCAAGCGCGTAGCAGGTCTTGAGGCCGTCGACGGTCAGCGGCACTTTGACCGCGACGTTCTTAGCGATCTTGGCGAGCTTGCGGCCCTCTTTGAGCATCGTGTCGAAATCGTTGGCGGTCACTTCGGCGCTGACAGGGCCGGGGACCAGCGCGCAGATTTCGGCCACCACTTCGAGGAAATTGCGCCCGCTCTTGGCGATCAGCGACGGGTTGGTGGTGACGCCGTCGACGAGACCGGTCATGGCGGCTTCGCGAATTTCCGAAACTTCGGCGGTGTCGATGAAGAATTTCATGGGTTATTCCTCGATTCTCAAAGTTCGACCCAAGATGCGATTTATGGGGCTCAAAAACAAGGTGCTTGCTGGGCCAAATACCAGCTTTCCCGAGGCTGCGCCGCGCACGCGGGCCCAGTCGCCGCCGGCCGGAATGCGGCGAGATCCTCTTTCATTCTGGCGGTGCATTGTCTATAAAACGCGAGTTGCTGGTGCTGAAAAACGGCAGCGAGATCGTGCCGTCGTTGCTTCGGTTGGCCGCGTTTCCAGCTTGCAGGATGTGAACGATATGGCGACGTCGAATGCTTCATTGCAGGTTTTTGCCGACAAGCTCGATTCGGCGACAATTCTACAGTCTTTGAAAACGACCGGCTTCTGCCTTCTGCGCGCCGCCTTCCCGGATCAGACGATCGCCGCGCTGATCGACGAGAGCGTCGCGCTCAATCGCTCGAAGCCCCTGCTGGCTAAGGACATCCTCCGCAACGTCCAGGACGGCTCCTACTGCCTGTCGGTGCAGAAGCGCACCAAAACCGCCGAAGCCGACGTGCCGCCGCATCTTGCCGTTGCGTACCACGAAGATTTGCAGGCTTTGGCGCGCGCAGGCCTCGGCGGCGACGCCGGCATCAGCATCATCATCTTCGATTTTCGCCAGCCCGGTTCGGCGGACGAGCTCTATCCGCTACACTGGGACCATTTCAAGATTTCTCGCTGCATCAAGGCTTATGTCCATCTCAGCGACGCGGACAGCGTGAACGGGGCCATCCGCCTGATCCCTGGCTCGCACAATCTGATCCGCGACGTGCTTGCGGCACAGGGCGAATTGGCGATCGAGTACGGCAGCGACTACGACAATTCGCTGTCGCGGCTGATGGCGCTGGTCGAGAAGACGCCTGCTTCGGTCTTGGCGCCGCACGCGCAGACGCTTCGTGCCTTGCGCGAAATCGTCGCCGACCCGAGCCGCGCCTACGACTACGCCGTAAACGCGAAAAAAGGCGATATGCTGATCTTCGATCCGCTCGTGATGCATGGCGGCGGCAAGATTTCAGGCGCGTCGCGGCACACGTTCCGCATCCACTATGTCGACCGCAACTACGTCAACGCCTATCTTCCCGAACAAATGTCGCTGCCGCGCTACGTCGCGTGGAAGCTGCGGCGCGCCACGCGGCATACCAAGAAGCTGTTTGTGGCGCAGGACGTATAACACCCGGCGCGGTGCTGCGAGTTCCGCGCTTGCCGCCGTCTGCGCGAAAGGTCGGTCTTGATGTCGCGCATTTTCCACGGGCGGCGAATTCTGGTGACGGGTGCTGCGCGCGGCATCGGTGCTTCGACCGCGCGCTTGCTGGCCAAAGAAGGTGCGATCGTGGGCGTGGATTTCGTGCATGCGCAAGCGGCCGCAGCTTGCGTGGTCGCCGCTTGCCCGGGCAGCTGTGCGTTCCAGGCCGATCTTGCCGATCCGGCCGCACCAGCGGCCTTGATGGCGGCCTTCTGCGCATGGGCCAGCGGTATTGATGGGCTTGTGAACAATGTGGGCGGCGTGCCCGCCGATACGGCCGCGACTTGGCAGCTCAATTGCGCCTCGCCCGTCGCCTTGATGGATTTGGCGCGCGGGCAATTTACCGAGGGTACCGCAGCGGCGATCGTCAACGTGTCGTCGATCGTGGCAGGCCGTGCGGCCTCCCCCCCCCCCCCCGGCTCGATGCCTATGCGCAAGCCAAAGCGGCCCTCGAGCAGGCGTCCCGCAATCGCGCGTTGGCATGAGCGTCTGCGGGCATTCGCGTCAATTGCGTGCGGCCGGGTGTCGTCGATACTGACCTCAATGTCTGGCCCGACGATCCGGACCGCACGAAGTTCCAAGCGCGCATCGCGCGCGTGCCGATGGGCCGGGCCACAACGCCGGACGACGTCGCAGCCGCCATCGCGTTTCTCGCAAGCGATGCTTCGAGCTACATGACCGGCACCGTGCTCAAGATCGCGGGCGGCGAAGACTAGGGTACGGCTGCGCGCGCCACGAACGGGGCCACACATTCGGCCCACAGCGCGTGGCGTTCAGCCGTCGGGTGACCCACGCCGCCGATGCGCAAAGAGGGATCGCGTTCGAATTCCGGATTGCGGCAATCGGCCACGACGATGCCGTTGCGCTGCAGGGCCGGCACCATCCAGTCCGATATGTCGGCAAGCAGCAGCACCACGAGGGTTGCTTTGGTTTCGCTTGCCGTCTTCGCCATTTCGGCGAACAACGCTTCCATCGTCGGCCGCACGAAATCGCGCCGGCCGCGCAATTCGTAGCGCAGCCACGCGCGTTTGAGTTCGGCCACGATGACCGACTGCGCTTCGAGCGGCCACGGCTCGATGGGCCCGCCCGTATATTCGACGAGGCGGCCGTCCTGGAACACGGCATGCGGCGGGACGAGATTACGCCCTTGCGCGTCGAACAGCGAGCGCACCCAGCCGAGCGACGCGACGTTGCGGTCGCGATGGTCGCCGAACAGGCCGTAGACGAACACGCGCGGCGGTTCGCCCGCGCGAGCGCGCATGCGCAGCAACGACTGGTATGTGCCGTAGCCGCCGACGCCGAGATTTTCGAACGCGATGTCGGGCAGTTTTTCGCCCAGCTGCCAGACGAACGTCTCGGCATCGGCGACACCGTAACCTTGCGTGATCGAATCGCCGACGAAATCGACGCGGGGCGTAAAACCTTTCGGATCGCTGCGGCTGGCGCGCTGGCCGTTGGGCCAAAAGGTCATCTTCACGTTGCCGGCCTCGTTGGAGGCGGCAATGCCGGGTCGATTGATCCAGCCGAATTGCGGATGCGGCTCGGCCCAGCTATTGGCGCTGCGGGCGGCAAAATCGGCGGGCGTGTAGCCGACCCAGCGCAGCATGGCCTCGCCCAGCGCCATCGACACCAACAGCGAAACCGCAAACAAAATTGCCGATTTCAAGCCAACCCTCTGCCATTTCTCGGATATTTTCGCTGGCAGGCTCCCAACGTGGAGTCTAGTATCCGCGCGATTCGAAACATAGGTGTTTTTAGCATGGCCAAGTCCTCCGGCACCCACGAAGATTATGCGCGCGACGAAGATCTGCAAGGCTCGAGCGACCGTAGCTTCGGCTTCGTGTTTACCGGTTTCTGCGCGCTCGTCGGCGGCGTGAAGCTCTACACGGGCCACGCTTGGGCGCTCTATTGGTTCGCAGGATCGGCGGCGTTCTTGGCGGCTGCCTTGCTCGCCCCGCGGATACTGGGGCCACTCAATCGGCTGTGGATGAAGTTCGCCCTGCTGCTCTACACGGTTATGAATCCGCTGACGATGGCGCTGTTGTTCTTCCTGGTCGTCACACCCATCGGCGTGGTCATGCGGCTTGCCGGCAAGGACTTCCTGCGCAAGCGCCTGGAGCCTGAAGCCGCGAGCTACTGGCTGCCGCGCGATCCGCCGGGCCCCGCCCCCGATTCGATGAAACAGCAGTTTTGAGGATCAAGGTTCGATGCTGTCGCTGATCAAGGAACTCTGGCTGTTCATGCGCGTGCGCAAGAAATTCTGGCTGCTGCCGATCGTCACGATGATGGCGCTGTTCGGCGGCCTCATCGTTCTGACCAAGGGCAGCGCGATCGCCCCCTTCATCTACACGCTGTTCTAGAATGCGAATTCTGGGTCTTTCGGCCTTCTACCACGACTCCGCGGCCGCCCTCGTCGTCGACGGGCGCATCGTCGCGGCGGCGCAAGAAGAGCGTTTCACGCGCAAGAAACACGATGCGCGCTATCCCGTCCACGCGATCGACTATTGTCTGGCTGAAGCTGGCATAACGCTCGATCAAATCGACCATGTCGCTTTTTACGACAAGCCGTTTTTGAAGTTCGAGCGGCTGCTCGAGACGTATCTGGCGTTCGCACCGCGCGGTTTCAAATCGTTCCGCATGGCGATTCCGGTTTGGCTCAAGGAAAAGCTGTTCCAGAAAAAGCTGCTGTCCGACGAACTCGCGAAGGCCGCACCGGGTTTCGATTGGGAATCCAAATTGCTGTTCGCCGAGCACCATCAAAGCCACGCGGCGTCGGCGTTTTTCCCCTCGCCGTTCGAAGAAGCTTTGGTGCTCACGATGGACGGGGTCGGGGAGTGGGCCACCACGTCGGTCGGCATCGGGCGCGGCAATTCGCTCGAGATGGTGCGCGAGATCCATTTCCCGCATTCGCTGGGCCTGCTCTATTCGGCCTTCACCTACTATACGGGCTTCAAGGTCAATTCCGGCGAATACAAGGTCATGGGGCTCGCCCCCTACGGCGCACCGCGCTATGCGCAAACGATCCTCGACCATGTGCTCGATCTCAAGGCCGACGGCAGCTTCCGACTCAACATGGATTATTTCGACTATTGCACCGGCCTCACCATGACCAACGCGAAGTTCGACGCGTTGTTCGGCGCCCCGCGGCGCCAACCCGAACAGCGCCTCGACCAGCGGCATATGGATCTGGCGGCTTCGGTGCAGGCTGTGCTCGAAGAGGCGGTCTTGCGCCTCACGCGCAGCTTGCAGGCCGAAACCGGCATGGAAAATCTGTGCCTCGCCGGCGGTGTCGCCCTCAATTGCGTCGCCAACGGCAAGATCCTGCGCGACGGCAAATGGAAAAACCTGTGGATCCAGCCGGCCTCCGGCGATGCGGGTGGCGCCCTTGGGGCCGCCCTTGCGGGCTACCATTTGTTCAAAGGCGGAGCGCGAACGGCAAACGGCACGACCGACACGATGCAAGGTGCCTATCTCGGTCCCGAATTCGCGCAAGCCGACATCGAAAAGCGCCTTGCGGTAGCGGGTGCGAAGTTCGAGGTGCTGAGCGAAAGTGCGCTGGTCGAACGCGCTGCGGCCGATTTGTCCGCCGGTTTGGCGCTGGGCTGGTTCCAGGGCCGCATGGAATTCGGGCCGCGCGCCCTTGGCGGGCGCTCGATCTTGGGTGATGCGCGCAGCCCCGCGATGCAGAAAACCCTCAATCTGCGGGTCAAATACCGGGAAAGCTTCCGGCCCTTTGCGCCCTCGGTGCTGCGCGAGGACGTGGCCGAATGGTTCGAACTCGACGGTGATTCGCCCTACATGCTGCTGGTCGCCGACGTGGTCGAAAAACGGCGCCGCGCCATGACACAAGCCGAGCAGGCCTTGTTCGGCATCGACAAGCTCAATGTGCCGCGCTCGGACATTCCGGCCGTCACACATGTCGATTATTCGGCGCGCATCCAGACCGTCCATGCCGACACCAATCCGCGCTACCACGCGCTGATTTCTGCTTTCAAGGCGCTGACCGGCTGCCCGGTCGTCGTCAATACGAGCTTCAATGTGCGCGGCGAGCCGATCGTCGGCAGCCCCGAAGACGCGTTCCGCTGCTTCATGGGCTCGGAGATCGAGCGCCTAGCCGTGGGGAATTGCTATCTCGTCAAAGAGGCGCAAGATCCCGCATTGAAGATCGATTACAAAGGCGAATTCGAGCTTGATTAGGTCCCCTCAAGCTTTTGCGGGTCGCAAGGGCCCGCCCCGCTAAAGGTTGAAGTGCGCGTGCGCGGCACGAAAAGTGAATCGGAGATTGTTGTGGAATAGGCGTTTGGGGGCTTGCGTTCTCCGAACGAATGCCGATTTATACAGCGTCTGCGACGGACCGCCATGACCGACATCGCCCCGCCCCATCTTGCTCGACATACCCGTCGGCCGCGTGCCTTGAGCCGCGTGCATGCGCTTTTGTTGGCGCTGGTTTTGATCGTGGGCGGTGTTGCGATCGCACGGGCCGACCGGCCGGATCCCACGAATATTTCGGCCGCAGGCGGGCTGTAGGCGCTTAGCCCCAGGGCCCGCGCCGCCGCCGTGCGGTCGGCGCAAAACCGCCCCCCGAACTGCCCCTCGGTCCCCCCATCGCCTGGGCTTGCGCCGTCAGCGCTTCGATGCGGTTGGCGGGGTTTGGGTGCGTCGAGAACAGATTGTCCATCCGAGCACCCGATAGCGGGTTCATGATGAACATATGCGCGGTTGCCGGATTGCGCTCGGCCGTGTCGCTCGGGATTTGGTGCACGCCGTTGGCGATTTTGGCGAGTGCCGAGGCCAAGGCCATCGGGTCGCCGCAGATTTCGCCTCCGATCCGGTCCGCTTCGTATTCGCGCGACCGGCTGATCGCCATCTGCACGAGGCTTGCCGCCAGCGGCGCCAAAACCATCATCACGAGCGTGCCCGCAATGCCGATCCCGCCGCGCTCGCGATTGCCGCCGAACAGCATGGCGAAATTGGCGAGCATGCCGATCGCACCGGCAAGCGTGGCCGTCACGGTCATGGTCAGCGTGTCGCGGTTTTTGACGTGTGCCAGCTCGTGCGCCATCACGGCCGCCACTTCGCGCTCGTCGAGGATTTCGAGCAGGCCCGTCGTCGCCGCCACGGCGGCGTTTTCGGGGTTGCGGCCGGTGGCAAAAGCGTTGGGCTGCGCATCGTCGATCAGAAACACCTTGGGCATCGGCAGGCCCGCCTTGGCCGCGAGATCGGCAACGATGCGGTGGAAGCCGGGGGCTTGCTCGGGCGAGACCTCGTGCGCGCCGTACATGCGCAGCACCATCTTGTCCGAGTTCCAGTAGGCGAACAGGTTCATGCCTGCGGCAAACAGCAGGGCCAGCAGCATGCCGCTTTCGCCGCCGAGCATGAAGCCGATGGCGAGGAAAAGGCCGGTCATGCCGGCCAGCAGGATTGCGGTTTTGGCGTAATTCATGTCCCAGCAAATAAGCAGGCGAGGCCCTGCGTTCAAGTCTTGCCCGCCGGGCGCAAAGGCCGCATATGATTGACCATGTCCGACACGTTCAAAATCCACACGCCCAAAACGGGCGGAAAACAGCCCGAACCGGCGCTTGCGCCCGAAAAACCCCTCCCCAAGCCTGCCGAAATCGGGGGACCGAAGGGGCCCGATCCCACGCGCTACGGCGATTGGGAGCGGGGCGGGCGCTGCGTCGATTTCTAGCCCGATCGCACAAGCCCCCGTATCGACCGGGCCGGGTTTGCGCTTTTTATGGGCGTTTCTCGGCGTTTTTTTCGTCGTCTGGATCGCCCGGATCCTGCTGATACCGTGGACGGATGCTGCGGCCGAGCAGCCGAGCACGATTCGCTTGATCGCCGATCTGTGGCGCTTGGCGGTCTGGCTTGTATTGCCGCTGGTGTGGTTGATCCGGTTCGAGCGCGTGGACCCGCGTGCGGCCATCGACCAGCGCCCGGGCGCGAATCCCTGGCTCGGCGTGGCGCTGGGGCTTGGCTACCTCGCAGCCGCCCGCCTCTACGATGTGGCGATGGGGGCTCCCTGGATCGCGATCCCGGCGCTGCCGGTGCCGACCTTAGCGGCATCGATCGTCGGCATCGCCTTTGCTGCCTTGTGTGAGGAGTTTCTGTTTCGCGGTGTGCTGCTCAAGGAACTCGGCCGCCGTTACGGCTTCGGGCGCGCCAATTTCCTGCAGGCCGTCTTGTTCGTGGCCATCCAGTGGCCCGCCTGGATCGCGCTGATCGAGTTCGACCCGGCAACGCTCGCTTTGCTGAGCGGCCTTGCCCTGCTCTATGCGCTGCTGCTGGGGGCGATCGTGCGCCAAACCGGCACGATCTGGGTCGGGTTCGGCGTGCAATCGCTGGGCAATGCGTTGCAAGGGCTGGGGTTCGGCGCTTGAAGTTGCGCTGAAGCGGCACTTGGGGCCAAATAGCGCGTCAACAGGAGTATCGACAGTGCCGATTTTTCGCCTCGCGATGTGCGCCGCCCTGCTCGGCTTGGCGGCCTGCCAGGGTCCGGCACCGGCCGGGGCCTTGCCGCGCCTCGCCGTCAAAAGCACGATGACCGCCGACAATCTCTGTTCGCAAGGCCTCTCGCCTGCGATCGAACTCGAACGCGTGCCGACCGGCACTGCGCGCTACCGGGTGCGTTTCCAGAATGTCGGCGTGCTATTCAGCACACCGCAGGACCACGAACTGGAAGCCGGATCGACGAAACTCGCCGAGGGTGCGATCATCGGCTATCGCGGCGTGTGCCCGGGCGAGCGCCAGCGATTCGAGATTCGCACCGAGATTCTGGCCCTCGATGCGAACGGCCGCACGCTGGCGTACGGTGCGACGAACCAGACCGTGAGTTCGACCACGACGATGCTGAAAGCGCCCAAGCCCGAGCTTTAGCCGCGTCCGTCGATCCCTCTTTCGGCGCCCGGCCGCACGAGAAAGACAAGGCTGGCCGCGACGGCGGCGGCACAGAACATCACCAGACCCGCAAGGGCGAGCGGCGTGCCGTCGTGCAGATGGCCGAACGCAATGCCCACCAGAGCCGCACACGCCATCTGCAGAAAGCCCATCAGCGCCGACGCGGCCCCGGCCATGTGCGGATAGGGGCCCAGCGCCCCGCCCTGGCCGTTGGGCATGCCCATGCCCATGCCGCACATGTAGAACGACATGGGTGCGACGAGGAACGCCGCCCCGAGGATGTCGGCCGTCACAGCGCCCGCCAGGGTCGCCGCCAGCATGCCGGCCCCGCCCGCGAGCTTGATGCTCGTCGCCACGATCAGCATGCGGTCGATGCCGAGGCGCAGCGTGAAATGCGCCGCCAGCTGGGCACCTGTGAAATAGCCGACAACGCAGGCGGCGAAGAAATAGCTGAACGTATCGGGTGCGAGGCCAAGATCGCCGATCAGCACGAAAGACGAGCCCGAGATGAACGCAAACAAGCCGCCATAACCGAACGCCACGCACAGCGCGTAGCCGAGATAGCGCCGGTCGCCGAGCAAGGTCGCGTAGTTGCGCTGCATGCGGCCAAGCTCGAGGGCGGTCGGGTCGCGCTGTTTGTTGGTTTCGACCAGATAGAAGGCGAGCAACGCCAAGAGCACGCTTGCAAGCGCCACCAGCAGCGCGAAATTCCAGCGCCAGCCAAAATTGACCTCGACAATGCCGCCGAGAATGGGGCCTGCCGCCGGTGCGAAGGCCATTACCGAGCCCACAAGAGCGAGCATGCGCGCCGCCCCCTCGCGCCCATAGACGTCGCGCACGATGGCGCGACCGAGAACCACGCCCGCACAGGCCCCTGCGGCCTGCAGGGCGCGTGCGGCGATCAACGCTTCGATCGTGGTGGCGATAGCGCAAGCGGCCGACGCCACGACGTAAATCGCCATGCCGCCGAGCACAATCGGCCGCCGTCCAAAGCGGTCCGAGAGCGGGCCGTAGACAAGCTGCACCAAAGCAAACGCCGCCATGTAGACCGACAGCGTCAATTGCGTGGCCGCGACGTTCGCCTCCAGGCTTCGGCCGATGGCGGGCAGCGACGGCAGATAGAGATCGGTCGACAGCGGCCCGATCGCGACAAGACCGATGATCAACCCAAAAAGCAGGCGCGAATGCGCGGCGCTGGCAGGCGCGGCGCTCATGGGACGGTGGCCAGCCGCAGCTCGGCCGGGCGCGCGATCAGGAAATAGCCGGAAGCCGTAAGCAGCCCGCCCCCCAGCACGCCCATCGCCAACGACCACGCTGTGCCGTCCGACAGGGCCGCGACGATCAGCGTGCCCAAGGCTGCGCAGGCGGTCTGCAGGAAACCCTGCAGCGCCGATGCGGCACCCGCGATGCGCCCAAAAGGCTGCATCGCACTCGCCGTTGCGTTGGGTAGTGCGATGCCGAATCCCAGCATGAATAGCATCATCGGTGCCACGAGCGTTGCCGGCGCCGACAGGCCGCCCAGCACGACCCCCGCCATCGCAAGACCGCCGATTGCGCAAATCGTCGTGCCGATGGCAACCGCGCGCCGTGGGGCCACACGCCCCGACATGCGGCTGGCCGTAAGCGAGCCCGAGAAATAGCCGACGACCGTGAAGGCAGGCACGAAGCCGAACATCGCCGGCGACATGCCGTAGACGTCGATGAAAATGAACGGAATGCCGGTCGTGAAGGCCATCAGCCCCGTGAAGGCGCCGGCCCCCACAAGCGTGTAGCCGACATAGAGACGGCTCGACAGCAATTGCCAGAAAGCGCCGAGCAGATGGGCGGGTGCGAGCGCATCGCGGTTGAGATTGCGGTTGCTCTCGGCCAAGAACCGCCACGCGGCAAGGCCCACGAGACTGCCGAACACGAGCAGCGCCAAAAACGCCGAGCGCCAGCCGAACAGCGTCTGCAGCTGGCCGCCGATGACGGGTGCGATCGCAGGCCCCGCCGCCATCGCCATGCCGATGAATGCGAGCGCACGTGCGGCTTCGGCGCGGTCGTAGCGGTCGCGCGTGATGGCGCGCGACACGGTCGTGCCCACGCTTGCCCCAATGCCTTGCAGCGCGCGCCCGGCGATCAGCACGAAAATGCTGGGAGCAAGCGCGCACATCAGCGTGCCCGCCAGATATACGCCCACGCCTGCGAACAGCACCGGGCGCCGTCCGAACCGGTCGGAGAGCGGCCCCCAAACGAGCTGGGCGAGCGCCAAGGCCGCCAGGTAAAACGTCATCGTAAGTTTGACCTGGTCGGGCGGCGCCGTCAGCGCTTGGCCCATCGACGGCAGCGATGGAATGTAAAGCGAGATCGACATCTGGCCGAGCATGACCATCGAGGTCAGCAAAACGATGGCGCCGAGGGTCGCGCGCTGGGTCTGCGTGCTATCCATGGCGCAGCAGATGCGCGCCGTTGGCGGCAAGCCATTCGCGCGGACCCTCGAAGCCCGGGCACAGACGCGCCACCAGCGCCCAGAATTCGGCACCGTGGTTCATGTGCGTGAGGTGCGCCACCTCGTGCGCCACGACATAGTCGAGCACCTCGGGCGGGGCCAGCACCAAACGCCAGGAAAACGCCAACGTGCCGTCGCTGGCGGCACTGCCCCAGCGCGTGCGCGTGTCGCGAATGCGGACAGCGGCGACTTTGCGCCCCGTTTGCGCAGCCGAAGCTTGCGCTTTCTCGGCGAGCGTACGCCGCGCTTGCGCCTTCAGCCAGTCGCGCACGCGGCGGGCGGCGAACTCGGGCGCTCCGGCCACGTGCAAAACGCCGCCTTCAAGATGCGTGGGCCCGCGTTCGGCGCGTGCGACGCTCACCTCTTGGCCTTGAAACGAAAAACGGCTGCCGGGGGCGAATTCGATGCGCGCAGGAACCGCCGCCAAGCGCGCCTTGAGCCAGTCGCGCTGGCCGCGCGCAAAACCGATCCCGCGTTCGACGCTCGTGTGCCACGGCACGGTGAGCGCTATCGAACCGTCGCTCGCGTCGACGCGCACGCTGATGCGCCGCGCGCGCGGATTGCGCCGCACGCGCACGCGCGCGACCTCGCCGTCGGCCAGCAAATCGGGCACGGCGACGACTTTTTCGTGGCGCACCGCGCGGTTCGGGAACAGGATTTTGAAGAGACCCACCCTTCGGTTTTAAGGGCTTGCTCGTGACCGGCGCAAGCGCCGAAGATGGCGCGCAAAACAAACGCCTGCGAGGAACCGCCCGATGCTCAAACCCAACCAACTCAAGCGCCGCCTGACCTCCGGCAAAAACGCCTTCGGCGTCTGGCTGCATTCGGCCCACGGCGTGACGGTCGAAGCGCTGGCCGACACGGGTTACGACTGCCTCATCGTCGACAACGAGCACGGCCCTTCCAGCCTCGAGCAGACGCGCGCGCAGCTTCAGGCCAGCATGCCCTACGATTGCGGCATGTGCGTGCGCGTTCCGTGGGCCGATCCCGTCTACATCAAGCAGGTGCTCGATCTGGGGGCCGACACGCTGATGGTGCCGATGGTCGAAACGGCCGATGCCGCGCGCGCGGTCGTTTCCGCGTGCCGCTATCCGCCCGCGGGCAAGCGCGGCATGGGGCCGTGGCGCGCGATGGCGCAAGGCATCGCGCTCGACGCCTATGCGGCGCACATGGCCGAAAATCTGTTCGTGATCTGCCAGATCGAATCGCCGCAGGCGGCCGAAAACGCCGCCGCCATTGCGGCCGTGGACGGCGTGGACATGCTGTTCGTCGGCCCCTACGACCTCTCGGGCGCGTTGGGCCTGCCCAACCAATTCGAGCATCCGGCCCATCGGCGCCATGTGGACATGGCGCTCGCGGGTGCCGCCGCCGCAGGCAAGCCATGCGGGATCGTGCCGCACGGGCCCCACGATGCTGCAAGCCTGTTCGAACGCGGCTTTCGCTTCGTCGCCGCTTCGACCGATTTCGGGCTGATGCGGCGCGCGGCCCTCGCCGAAATCGCGGCGCTCGCAAAAGCGCTGGGTTAGCGCTTGCGCGTCTTGGGCTTCGCGAACACCGCGACGAGTTCGAGATGGCTCGTCCACAGGAACTGGTCGACCGGGACCACGCGCGTCAGCGTGTAGCTGCCTTCGGCGAGGATGCGCGCGTCGCGCGCGAACGTCGTGGGATTGCAGCTCACGGCCACGATCGTCGGCACGTCGCTCTGCGCAAGCCACTTGGCCTGTTCGGCCGCCCCCTCGCGCGGCGGATCGAAGATCGCGGCGTCGAAAGGTTCGAGATCTTCGGGCATTAAGGGGCGGCGCTCGAGATCGCGCGCCTCGGCCGTGAAACGCCCGGCGCGAAAGCTCGCGCGCGCGGCGTCCTGCATCGCGGCTACGGCCGCAAAATCGCCCTCGACCGCATGCACGCGGCCGGTCAGCGGAAAGCCGAACGTGCCGAGGCCTGCGAACAAATCGACCGTGCGCTTGGCGCGCCCGACCGCGACTGAAATCTCCGCCGCGATCGCAAGCTCGGCCGGGCGGGCGGCCTGCAGAAACGCGCCCGGCGGCGGCACCACCCGCACGGTGCCGAAGGTCACGTGCGGATTTTCGTGCAAGGCCACGATCTCGGCGACCGCACCGGGTTCGCTGCGCCACGTCGTGCGCACGATGCCGTTGGATGCCGCGAAATCGGCGAAAGCGAGGCGCTTGCGCGCGTCGAGCGTGCGCCCGGTCAGGAGCAGATCGAAGCCGTTGTCGGCGCGCGTCAGATGCAGGTCGAGCGCCTCGTTGCCGCGCAGCAGATCGTCGAGCAACATGCGCAGCTTCGGCAGCAAGGCGACGATCGGCGCCTCGAGCACATGGCACGCGGTCATGTCCGTGATCGCGTCGCTCGCATTCGCATGGAAGCCGAGCAGCAGCCCGTCGCTTGTGCGCCGTGCGGCAAGTTCGGCGCGTCGGCGCGTGCCGGGCGCAATGCGCAGCATCGGCAGCGGGGCGATGTCGAAGCCGCGGCTCGCCAGGGCCGCGCGCAGCAAGTCGCTTTTCCACGCGACATAGGCGGCGTCGGAAAGATGCTGCAGGCTGCAGCCGCCGCATGCGCCGAAATGCGGGCAGGGGGCCGCGACGCGGTCGGGCGACGGCGTCAGTATCGCGACCAGCCGCGCGCGTTCCTTGCCGATGCGCGTCGCGCGCACCTGTTCGCCCGGCAATGTGCCGGCCACATAGAGCGGGCCGTCGGCAACGCCGTCGCCGTTCGCCCCCAGCTTGCGGATCGTGATATCGAGTGTTTCGGTCATGCGGGCGCAGGTGTAACCAACAACGGCCGGATAACGAAGAGAAACCTATGGGCTGGTTCCACAATATCCGGCGTTTGACCGGTACAGCACCGATCCGGCTGTCGGCGCGCGTGCGCGAGGCGATCGCGGCCGAGCAGGACCGCGCCGAAATCGCGATCGGCTCGGTGCAGCTCGCGATCGTCGTGGTTTTCGGCGTTTTCTATGCGGCAAGCCCCAAGACGTTCGCGGCCGACGTGCCGTTTGCACCGGTTCCTTACGCGCTGTCGGCCTATGCGGCCTTCACGCTGCTGCGGCTTGCGGCTGCATGGCGCGCCCGCCTGCCGGGCTGGTTTCTGGCCGTGTCGATCGTCGTCGACATGGCGCTCTTGATGACGCTGATCTGGAGCTTCCACATCCAGTACATGCAGCCGCCGGCCTTCTATCTGAAGGCGCCGACGCTGCTCTACGTTTTCATCTTCATCGCGTTGCGCACGCTGCGCTTCGAGGCGCGCTACGTGCTGCTGGCGGGGCTCGCCGGGATGGTCGGGTGGCTGTGCCTCGTCGCATACGCCGCCGCCTACGACATGAACAGCATGCCCGTCACGCGCGACTATGTGCGCTACATGACCAGCCCGTCGATCCTGTGGGGAGCCGAGATCGACAAGATTCTGTCGATCGCGATCGTGACCTCGATCCTTGCGTTGGCGCAGATCCGCGCCCGCGCGATGCTCGAGCGCGGCGCGGCGCAAGGTTCGGCGATCCTGGAACTGTCGCGGTTTTTCGCCCCCGAAATCGCCAAACGCATTTCGGACGCCGAGCAGGCTTTGGTGCCCGGCGAAGGCGAGATGCGCGCGGCCGCCGCCCTGTTCGTCGACCTGCGCGGCTTCTCCAATCTCGCGCGCACCTTGCCGCCGCGCGATCTCGTGGCGCTGCTGTCGGACTACCAGGCGCGATTCGCGCCGGTCGTGCGCGCGCATGGCGGTTCGATCGACAAATTCATCGGCGACGGCATTCTCGCGAGTTTCGGCGCGGCTTTGCCGAACCCGCGTGCGGCGGCCGATGCGCTGGCATGCGTCGATGCGCTGCTGTTCGAAGCCCAGGCGTGGCGCACGGCGCGCGGGGCGCAAGGTTTGCCGTCGCTCGAGGTCGGGTTTGGCGTCGCGGCCGGCACGGTCTTGTTCGCCTGCGTGGGCGATGCCGACCGACTCGAATACACGGTCATCGGCGACGTTGTGAACCTCGCCGCGCGCCTCGAAAAACAGACCAAGGCCGAAAAATGCCGCGCCCTTGCCACGCGCGAGACGTTCGAGCTTGCGCTGGCGCAAGACTACCGTCCGACCGCCCCGCCGCGGCAGATTACAGGCGTTGCCATCCCCGGCCTTGGGCAGCCCGTCGATCTGGTCGTGCTGGGCTGAAAACTCGACAGGTTTGGGCGCGCGTCGAGCTCGGATTTCCCAGTAATTTCAATGGCCGACGCGGCTCGGTCATGTTCGCTGCTCGAACCCCTGGCGGCTTTCCCATGGATCGAGATGCCGCTACAACCCCTTGAAAACAAAGGAATTCGAAAAAGTCCCAAAATCCATTTGGCGGGGGGGAGGGGGCGTGATACCCAAATTAACGTCGGGAAAGCGAAGTCTTCGCCGCCTTCGCGCCCTTGATGTCCGGGCGGGACATCAGGCTCCGACATGCCGATGGGGTGCCGGCGGTCGCGCGCAAGCGGATCGTCGGCACCACCGGTCGGAACCCGCAAAATTCCGGACCGATCCGATGAATCGTCCGCTGGCCCCTCCATCGTCGCTTTTGTGCAGGTGCGGCAAGTCGTTGCGCCGAGCGCAATTCTCGACATTTTGACAGCAGCCAAGCGTGCGATTGACGGCGTGGCGAAGCCGGTCTACATCGATACCGCAAGACGCGAAGGCGGAGCCAACAAGGGGGCCAGCGCACGATGGCGGCGGAAACCAAAGAAACCGGCAAAATGCATGCGCGGCCCTTGTCGCCGCATTTGCAAATCTATCGCCCGCAGATCACGTCGGTGCTGTCGATTACACACCGCATTACCGGCGTGGCGCTTGCGACCGGCACGCTGCTGCTGGTCTGGTGGCTGGCGGCTGCCGCCCTCGGCGAAGCGGCTTATGCGCGCGTCGGCGCTTTCGTTGGGTCGCCGATCGGCCTCTTGCTGCTGTTCGGCTGGTCGCTCGCGCTGTTCTACCATTTGGCCAACGGTATCCGGCATCTTTTCTGGGACACGGGCCGAGGCTTCGATCTGTCGACGGCCGAAAAATCGGGCTACGCGGTTCTGGCCTTCGCGCTTGCCGCAACCGTCGTCGCGTGGACGCTCGGTTTCGCCGTTTTGGGAGGGCGCTGAAAATGGCGGCCATGGGCAAAAAATCGCTGCGCTCGGATCTGGGCCGCGTGCGTGGCCTGGGTTCGGCCAAAGACGGCACGCATCATTGGTGGAGCCAGCGCGTGACCGCGATAGCGCTTGTGCCGCTCACGATCTGGTTCGTGGCCAGCATCGTGGGCCTCGCGGGCGCGCCGTTGGGTGCGCTCAAGGAATGGGTTGCCTCGCCCGTCGTGGCCGTGCTGCTGCTCGCACTCATCGTCGCCGTTTTCCAGCACGCGCGCCTGGGCCTGCAGGTCGTGATCGAAGATTATGTGCACGACGAGGCCGTCAAGATCGCGTCGCTGCTGGCGATGAACGGGGCGGTCCTGCTGCTCGGCGGCATCGCCGCTTTGTCGATCCTCAAGCTCGCATTTGGAGGCTGATCCCATGCCCGACGCATCGAGCGGACCGTCGCTGGGCGGCCAAGCCTACAAGATCGTGGACCACATCTACGACGTCGTCGTGGTGGGGGCGGGCGGTGCCGGTCTTCGCGCCACTTTCGGCATGGCGGCCAAGGGCCTCAAGACCGCGTGCATCTCCAAAGTGTTCCCCACGCGCAGCCACACGGTGGCGGCCCAAGGCGGCATTTCGGCGGCCCTCGGCAACATGGGTGCGGACGATTGGCGCTGGCACATGTACGACACCGTCAAGGGCTCCGACTGGCTCGGCGACCAGGACGCGATCGAATACATGTGCAAGGAAGCGATCCCGGCCATCATCGAGCTCGAGCATTACGGCGTGCCCTTCAGCCGCACGACCGAGGGCAAGATCTACCAGCGCCCCTTCGGCGGCATGACGACCGATTACGGCAAGGGCGTCGCCCAGCGCACATGCGCCGCCGCCGACCGCACGGGCCATGCGATCCTGCACACGCTCTACCAGCAGTCCTTGCGCAACAACGCCGAGTTCTTCATCGAATATTTCGCGCTCGACCTCATCATGGACGATGACGGGGCCTGCCGCGGCGTGATGGCGTGGAACCTGCTCGACGGCACGCTGCATCGGTTCACCGCGCATCTGGTCGTGCTTGCCACGGGCGGCTACGGGCGCGCCTATTTCTCCGCGACGTCGGCGCATACCTGCACGGGCGACGGCAACGCGATGGCGCTGCGCGCCGGGTTGCCGCTCGAGGACATGGAATTCATCCAATTCCACCCGACGGGCATCTACGGGGCGGGCTGTCTCATCACCGAAGGCTCGCGCGGCGAAGGCGGGTATCTCACCAACTCGAACGGCGAGCGCTTCATGGAGCGCTACGCGCCGTCGGCCAAGGACCTCGCCTCGCGCGACGTCGTGAGCCGCGCCATGACGATGGAGATCCGCGAAGGGCGCGGCGTGGGCGAGCACAAAGACCATATCCATCTGCATCTCGAGCATCTCGACGCCAAGCTCCTGCACGAGCGTCTGCCCGGCATTTCGGAGACCGCGAAGATCTTCGCGGGCGTCGACGTGACCAAGGAGCCGATCCCGGTGCTGCCGACCGTGCACTACAACATGGGCGGCATTCCGACCAACTTCCGCTGCGAAGTCGTGACGATGAAAAACGGTTCGGCCAGCGTGGTGCCGGGCCTGATGGCGATCGGCGAAGCGGCGTGCGTGTCGGTGCACGGCGCGAACCGCTTGGGTTCGAACTCGCTGCTCGATCTCGTCGTGTTCGGCCGGTCGGCCGCGATCCGCGCTGCCGAACTCGTGCAGCCGGGCAGCCCGCACAAGCCCATGCCCGCCAAGGCAGGCGACGCGGCCGTCGCCCGCTTCGACAGGATGCGCAACGCCAAGGGCCCCGCGCCCACCTCGGCCTTGCGCGCGGAAATGCAGCGCATCATGCAGAACAACTGCGCGGTCTACCGCACCGGCGACGTGCTGTCGGAAGGCTCGAAGCTCATCGGCGCCACCTTCGCCAAGAGCGGCGACATCGGCGTCGCCGACCGCTCGATGGTGTGGAACTCCGATCTCGTCGAAGCGCTCGAGTACGACAATCTGATCGCCCAGGCCGTCGTCACGCTCGAAAGCGCTTTGAACCGCAAGGAAAGCCGCGGCGCGCATGCGCGCGAGGACTATCCGAACCGCGACGACAAGGACTGGATGAAGCACACGATCTGCTGGCTCGACGACAAGGGCAAAGCCACGATGGGCTACCGGCCTGTGGTGCTGACGTCGCTGACCAACGAAGTCCAGGCCTTCCCGCCCAAAGCGCGCGTGTACTGAGGGGACAAGATCGATGGCCGAGTTCACACTGCCCGCAAATTCGAAGGTGCAAGACGGCAAGAAGTGGCCCGCACCGGCGGGCGCCAAACGCACCAAGACCTTCAAGATCTACCGCTGGGACCCGGACACGGGCGCCAATCCGCGCGTCGACACCTACACGCTCGACTTGGACAAGACCGCGCCGATGGTCTTGGACGCGCTGATCAAAATCAAGAACGAGACCGACAGCACGCTCACCTTCCGCCGCTCGTGCCGCGAAGGCGTTTGCGGCTCGTGCGCCATGAACATCGACGGCACAAACACGCTCGCCTGCACCAAGCCCATCGCGGACTGCGAGGGCGACGTCAAAATCTATCCGCTGCCGCATATGCCCGTGGTCAAGGACCTGGTGCCGGATCTCACGCAAGCCTACGCCCAGCTGCGCTCGATCGAGCCGTGGCTCAAGAGCGAAACGCCGCCGCCCGACCGCGAGCGGCTGCAGAGCCCCGAAGAGCGCGCCAAGCTCGACGGCATGTGGGAATGCATTTTGTGCTTTTCGTGCACGACCTCGTGCCCGAGCTACTGGTGGAACGGCGACCGGTACCTGGGGCCGGCGGTGCTTCTCCAGGCCTATCGCTGGATCGCCGACAGCCGCGACGAAGCCACGGGCGAACGGCTCGACAATCTCGAAGACCCGTTCCGCCTCTATCGCTGCCACACGATCATGAACTGCACGAAGACGTGCCCCAAGGGCCTCAACCCGGCCAAAGCGATCGCGGAAATCAAGAAGCTGATGGTGGCGCGCAAATAGCGCGTTCGAAAACGCCGCGAAGGCCCGGTTCTTTCGTTTACGGGCGCGAACTTCGGCTTTTGGGCACGGAGTATTTTCGGGGCAGCAGCTCGTCGACGGGGACGGCAACCGCTCCCTCTTCGCCCGGCACCACGACGCGGCAGCCGCGCGCGAAATCCGCCAGCAGCTCGCGGCAAATGCCGCAGGGGCTGACGATGCGGATCGTGCGGTCGGCCTCCGACGGGCGCGGATGGCGCACCGAGACGATCATGTCGATCTCGCTTTCGCCGTCCGCCAGCGCCCGACCGACGGCGACGGCTTCGGCGCAGACCGACGCGCGGCCCACATAGGTGTCCAGATGCACGGCCGTGTAGATCCGCCCGCTTCTCGCGCGCAAGGCGGCCCCGATATGGTGGCGGTTCTCGGCATAGAGCTTGGCGATCGCCTCGCGCGCCGCATCGATCAGCGCATGGTCGTTCGGCGCGAGCGTCTGGATCGCTTGGCCGTTGGCGGCGGGGAACGGATCGGCATCGGCTGTCATTCGCTGCGTCTTTCCAGTTCTTCCATGTCGTCGTCGGAGAATCCGAAATGGTGGCCGATCTCGTGGATCATCACGTGGCGCACGAGCGTGTAGAGGTCTTCGCCGGTTTCGCACCAATAGTCGAGCAGCGGGCGGCGATAGAGGAAGATCATGTCGGGTGCGGTGCGCACGCTTGCGACCGAATCGCGGATCATGTCGATGCCGCGATAGAGGCCCATGAGCTCGAACGGGCTTTCGAGTTCCATTTCCTTTTCGGTCTCCGCGTCGCAGAAATCCTCGACGCGCAGCACCACGTTATCGACGTGGGCGCGCAGCTCGGCCGGGATCGCGGCGAGGGCCTGTTCGGCGAGCCGTTCGATCTCGGCAAGGTCTGGCGGCAGACGGGGCGTTTGGTCCATGGCGGAGGCGGACCTTATCAAGCTAATGTTGCGGCTGCCAACACATGCCGAGGAGGCGCCAGCGAAATGGCCGAAAAACTGACCGGTGCGGCGCGCACCGCCGCCCTTGGCGCGCTTTCGGGCTGGAGCGAATTGCCGGGCCGCGACGCCATCGCCAAATCCTTCAAATTCGCCGATTTCAACGCGGCCTTCGCCTTCATGACGCGCGTGGCGCTGAAGGCCGAGGCGATGGACCACCATCCCGAATGGTTCAACGTCTACAACAAGGTCGACATCGTGCTGTCGACGCACGACGCGGGCGGCCTGTCCGCGCTCGACGTCGAGATGGCCAAGTTCATCGACGCGATCGCGTGAGCGTCAGCGCGCACTCCCATGCACGATCGGTTTGTAGCCGGCGGCGAGCGCTGCGACCGTGCCTTCGGGCGTCAGAACTTCGACCGTGCCTGCGGGGATTTCGGCCGCACTGTAGCCGCCATGCCGCCAGCGCCAGGCTTTGCCGCGCCATTTGAGGAAGGCCTCCGCATCGAGCGCGAACATCGCGCCCTCGGGCAGCTCGCCGAAGGGTGCGGGCCACGGGCGAAGGCGGTCGGACGCCAGATATTTGTCGAGCGTTTCGGCGTTCGCGCGTTTGCCGGGATAGAGTTTGAGGAATAGATCGTAGGCTTGGCGACGGCATTCCGCGCAGGGGCGATGGCCGGCGGCAAGTGCCGTTGCTTCGTCGAGGAAGAACAGCTCGGTATAGTGGCCGGGCTGCATGACGCGCCGCTTGCGGCCCTTGAAGCTCGTGAGGCACACGAGCCAGCGTTTCTCGCGCGTGTGTTCGACCTCGAGATCGCGGTGCTCGCCGTGCAGGCAGCCGCGATTGCCCATGAACATGCCGCGCGCAGGGTCGGCTTCGATCGTCGAAAACGGCGTGACGCGGTTTTGCAGCGGCATCTATTTGGGGCCCATGCGGATGGCGCCGTCGAGGCGGATCGTTTCGCCATTCAGCATCGGATTGGCGAGCATGTGCAGAACCAGCGCCGCGTATTCGTCGGGTCTGCCGAAACGCGCCGGGAACGGCACTTGGCTCGCAAGGCTGTCCTGCAGCGCCTGCGGCATACCGAGCAGCATCGGCGTGCCGAAGAGGCCGGGCGCGATACTCATCACGCGAATGCCGGTTTTGGCGAATTCGCGCGCGGCCGGCAGCGTGAGGGCGGCGACCCCGCCCTTCGAGGCCGCATAGCCCGCCTGGCCGATCTGGCCGTCGAAGGCGGCGACCGAGGCGGTCATCACGACCAGGCCGCGCTCGCCGTCCGCGTTGGGGGCGAGGGTCTGCATGTCGGATGCTGCAAGGCGCATCATGTTGAAGGTGCCGATCAGATTGATCTCGATCGTGCGTCGGAACGCGTCGAGCGCCATCGGCCCTTCTTTGCCGACGATGCGCGCGGCGGGCGCGATGCCGGCGCAATTCACCAGCAGGCAAGCGGCTCCATGCGCATTTCGCGCTTGTGCGACCGCCGCTTCCGCCGAGGCGGCCGAGGCTACGTCGCAGGCGACCGCGACGCCGCCGATTTCGCGCGCGACGCGTTCGGCGGCCGCGTGGTTGATGTCGAGGACCGCGACTTTGGCGCCTGCGGCCGCGAGCGCGCGCGCCGTGCCCTCGCCGAGGCCCGAGCCGCCGCCGGTCACGATCGCTGCTTGGCCCTTGATGTCCATGGCTTGATTCCTTTGCGCCGACGCGTCAGGTTCGGGTCCCTTGTTCCTCTAGCGGATTCCTCGAAGGCCGCCAATGTCCGCTTTTTCGCTGCGTTCGGTTCCGCGTCCGGCTTTGTGGCTGGGGTTCGGCGGCGTGCTGCCTTTCTACGGCTGCGTTTTCGCGCTGTGGAACGGCGACGCCGAGGCGGCCGCCACGGCCGTGCTTCTGAACTACGCCGCCGCGATCCTCGCGTTTCTGGGCGCGGTGCATTGGGGTCGGGCACTCGCCGATCCGGCCCTGCAGAGCTGGAACGTGCTCGGCTGGAGCGTGGCGCCCGCGCTGCTCGGCTGGCTCGCCGCGACCTGGATGGAGCCGGCACCCGCGCTCATTCTGCTCATTGTCGGGTTTTGGGCCGCTTTCGCGGTCGATTTGCGCGCGGCGGCCGAAGGCCGCTTCCCGATTTGGTATATGGCGCTCCGCCGCGCTTTGTCCGCGCTCGTCGTGCTGGCCTTGGCGCTCGCGCTTACGGCCGTTTGGTGAGCTTGGCTTCGCGCCTAGCGATGTAGAACGTGCTGGCCGCGATGATCGCGGCGCCCGCCAGCGTGTGGGTCTGGAGCGTTTCGCCGAACACCAGAACGCCGATCGCCGCCGCCAGAATGAGGCGCCCGTAATCCATCGGGTCGACGGCCGTGGCTTCGGCCACGCGATAGGCGCGCACGATGAAATACTGGCCGATCGATCCGAGGACGCCGAGGGCGACCAGGAACGGCCATTCGGCGGGCGTGGGCGTGCGCCACACGAGCAAGGCGGGCCCCGCCGCCAGCACGGTCGACATGGCGGCGAACCAGAATACGGTGGTTTCGGCGCTTTCGGTTTCGCTGAGCCGCTTCAAGGCGACCGAAACGCAGGCCACGAGAAAGCCGCTCAGCAGCGCCACGAGCGCATAGGGGTTGAGGCCGTCGGCGCCGGGCTGCACCATCACGACCACGCCCGCGAAGCCGACGGCGGTGGCCGTCCAGCGCCGCCAGCGCACCTGCTCGCCCAAGAACAGCACGGCGAGCAGCACGAGGAAGAGCGGCCGCACGAAGCCCAAGGCCACGGCATCGGCAAGCGGCATCTGCGTGATCGCGAAGAAGCCGGTCGCCATGGCGCTGAAGCCCAGCACCGTGCGCGCGAAATGGGCGCCCAAGCGCCGCGTTGCGACGTGGGCGACGCCGCCTGCGACCAGCACCACCGGCGCTATCGCGGCGAAGGCGAACAGGCAGCGGAAAAACACGATCTGCATCGGATGCATCGCTGCACCCAGATGCTTGATGATCGCTTCCATGCTGCCGAAGGCGAGCATCGCCGCGACCGCCCACAGGCAGCCGCGCGCGTTGCCCGGCAGCGCGCGCACCCGTCGCAGGAGCCCGGCCCCCATCAGCTGCCGCGCGGCGCGGGCGGCGGCGGCCTCACGGCGCCCGCTTCGGCGCAAGGCCGATTTCGTCCGCATGGGCGGCGGCGATCTGCGCTTCGCGCCGCGCGATGTAGATCGTGGCGCCGACGATGACGGCCCCGCCCACCCAGGTCCACAGATCGGGCACTTCGCCGAAGGCGAGAAACGCGAGCAGCGCGACCATCGGCAGCCGCGTGAAATCGAAGGGCAGCACGTAGCTCGCTTCGCACGCGGCCAAAGCGCGCGTGAAACTCTGGTGGGCGAGGGTCGCGAACAGCCCCAGCAGACAGGTGAGCATCCAGGCCTGCGCCGACGGCCATTGCCATACGAAGGCGGCCGGGATCGCCGACAGGGGTACGAGATAGAGCGTCATGTAGAGGATGATCGCGTTGGGATTGTCGGTGCGCGTGAGCTGCTTGACCGTGATCGAATTCCAGCCGCCCAGCGCGGCCGAGGCGAGCACCAGCGCATGCGCGAAAGACAGCGCGTCGATCCCCGGTCGCAGCACGATCATGGCGCCGCAGAAGCCGACGATCGTGGCGATCCAGCGCCGCCGCCGCACGACCTCGCCCAGCAGCAGGGCCGCCGCCGCCGTCGCGAACAGGGGCGAGGTGAAGGAGAGGGCGGTTGCCTCCGCGACCGGCAGGAAGGCGAGGGCCGAGAACCAGCACAGCATCGAGGCGCAGCCCACGATCGCGCGCGAGAAATAGAGCTTGTGGCTCGCGGTGCGCAAGCCGTCGAAGCCGGTGCGCGCGAGCCAGGGCAGCATGAAAGCGCAGCCCACCGCGCACCGCAGAAACGCGACCTGGAACGGGTGCAGCTCCTGGTTCATCGCGCGGATGACCACGTTCATGGCGGCGAAACCGGCCGCCGCAAGCGTCATCAACAGGGCTCCTTTGACCGCTCCGGACAGGCCGCCGAACCGGGCGCGCGCCTTGCCGAATACTGCAGGTTCGAACATTGCGGGGGTTTCCTCTCGCGAGGAAAACTCTAGCCGCACGGCCCCCGCAGGGGCCAGTGAGCTTCCGCACAAGGCAGCCTTGCCCCACGCACGGGGCTTGGCGCCATTGTCTTCGCAACAATACGAAACAAACGCAGACGGCTTAAGGCACCAGCGTCGCTGCGGTTGCGGCCCGGAAGGCGGCTTCGTCCACGCCGTCGGCCAGTTCGACGAGCTTCAGGCCGCCGGGTACCACATCCATCACGCCGAGATTGGAGACGATGCGGTTGACGACGCCCTTGCCGGTCAGCGGCAGCGTGCAGGCCTTCAGCACTTTGGATTCGCCTGCTTTGTTCGTGTGGTCCATCACGACCACGACGCGCCCCACGCCCGCGACCAGATCCATGGCGCCGCCCATGCCCTTCACGAGCTTGCCCGGAATCATCCAGTTCGCAAGATCGCCGGTTTCCGAGACCTCCATGGCGCCCAGGATCGCCATCGCGATCTTGCCGCCGCGGATCATTCCGAAGCTCGTGGCGGAGTCGAAATAGGCGGTCTGCGGCAGCTCGGTGATGGTTTGCTTGCCTGCGTTGATGAGGTCGGGATCTTCCTCGCCCTCGTAAGGGAATGGCCCCATGCCGAGCATGCCGTTTTCGGATTGCAGGGTGACGTTCACCCCCTCGGGGATGTAGTTCGACACCAAAGTCGGAATGCCGATCCCGAGATTGACGTACCAGCCGTCCTGCAGCTCTTGCGCGGCACGGGCGGCCATCTGTTCGCGATTCCAAGGCATCGTTTTCGTCCTCCTCAGACGGCGCGCTTGCGGGTGGTGCGCTGTTCGATGCGCTTTTCGTGTTTGCCGGCCACGATGCGGTGCACGTAGATGCCGGGCAGGTGGATCGCATCGGGGTCGAGCGACCCCAGCGGCACGATCTCTTCGACCTCGGCCACGCACACTTTGCCGCACATGGCGGCGGGCGGATTGAAGTTGCGCGCCGTCTTGCGGAACACGAGATTGCCCGAAGGATCCGCCTTCCACGCCTTCACGATCGCGAGGTCGGCCACGATGCCGCGCTCGAGGATGTAGGTCTGGCCGTCGAAATCCTTGTGCTCTTTGCCTTCCGCGATCAGCGTGCCGACGCCCGTGCGCGTGTAGAAGCCCGGGATGCCAGCACCCCCTGCGCGCATGCGTTCGGCCAAAGTACCTTGCGGGTTGAATTCGAGCTCGAGTTCGCCCGCCAGATACTGGCGCATGAACTCGGCGTTTTCGCCGACATAGGACGAGACCATTTTCTTGATCTGCCGCGTGGCGAGCAGGATGCCGAGTCCGAACCCGTCGACGCCCGCATTGTTCGAAACGACGGTGAGGTTCTTCGTGCCCGCATCGCGGATCGCGGCGATGGAGAGTTCGGGAATGCCGCTCAGGCCGAAACCGCCCGCCGCGATCAGCATTCCGTCGAACAGCAGACCGTCGAGCGCTTCGGCTGCAGTCTTGTAGGTTTTTTTCATGCCACTTCCTCGATGCACGGGCGTTCCGGCGCGTGCGACTAGACCAAGACCGGCCCTCGAAATCAAGGTTCGCAAGCAGGCGCGCGAAAACAACGCCGCCCGAAATAGGTTACCAAACGCGACCAACAGCGACGGCAACCGATTTAACCCGTTGATTTTCCGAAAATGTAACCTCGAGGAAGAATCGAGGTTACATGTTGCAAGGGGCCGCTTTGGGGGCAAATCCCGCTCGTTTTTCTTCACTTTTCAAACAGCGCACGCTGTCGGATGCGACCCCGATCGCGATATTTGATTCGAGCACAATTACTGGAATATATCAAGAACAACGCTTTCTGTCATATACAGGTCGAACAACTATTGTTGAAAAACGTGAACGCACTTTCGCTGTCTTGTCGGCTGATAGAGCGGGTCGGTTAAGTCGGCATTTTTCATACCTAAACGGGTTACGCATTGGCGCGTAAACGGCGCGTGCCCGAGCATCGCGAATAACCCTTTGCAACTTCCTTGTGACCCGCGTCACTTTCCTGCCGCATTCGTTCGGCTAGTGTCCGCGCATGGACGATCTCAAGGAAATCGCCGTCGCGTGGGGCTTGGCGCTGGCGCTGCTCGCGGTCGGCATCGTCGTTGCCGAATACGAAACGCTTCGGCCGCAGCTCGTCGGCCAGCAGAGCGTCGTGCGCTTCGCCGAACCGCTGCCGAGCGCGGAAGCGCCGTCGGCGCTCTACGATCCGCTCGACGAAGAGCTTCGTTAAAGCAGCGAGCCCTGATCGGCTTTGGGGGCCGGTTTTGCAGCCGCTTTGGCGGGCGGTTTTGGCGCGGCACCGTCGAGCGTGGCGCCGATCTTGCCGTCGGCAAATGCGAGCGTGACGGCAGAACCCGGCTTTGCGCCTGCGGCCGACACGATGGGCTTGCCCGCATCGTCCGCCACCAGCGCGAAGCCGCGTTCGAGCACGCGCTGGTAGGAGACGCTGTCGAGAAGTTTTGAGAGGCCCGCGATCTGCGCTTTGCGCGCGGCAAGGTCGCGGTCGAGGGAGGCGCGCCCGCGCGCGAGCGCGTCGCCGAGCCGTTCGCGGCTGCGCGCGGCCGACAGCACGAGCGCTTTGCCGCCCGCTTCGAGTCCGGTCTTGATGCCGAGCAACTGCCCGCGCGCGCGCTCGAGCTGCGTCTTGGGATCGGGCAGGCGGGCACCCAGTTCGAGCGTGTGGCGCCGATGGCGCTCCAAGAAGGCGGCGACCGCGCGCTTCATGCGCTCGCCGCGCTCGTCGAGGCGCTGGCTGCGTTCTTCGAGCAGGCGGCGCGGATCGCCCATCGCGCGCGCCGCATTCTCGAGCCGCAGCCGCGCTTCGGCCATCGCGCGCGCGGCACCCGCTTCGAGCGAGGCGGCGTTGCGCGCGAGCCGTGCGACCAGTTCCTGGCGCACGGGCACGACCATTTCGGCGGCGGCGGTGGGCGTGGGCGCGCGGCGGTCGGCCGCAAAATCGATCAAGGTCGTGTCGGTCTCGTGGCCCACCGCCGACACGAGCGGGATCGCGCTTTCGGCCGCCGCGCGCACGACGATTTCTTCGTTGAAGGCCATGAGGTCTTCAAGGCTGCCGCCGCCGCGCGCCACGATCAGCACGTCGGGGCGCGGGACGGTGCCGCCGACTTCGAGCGCATTGAAGCCGCGAATGGCGGCCGCGATCTGGGCTGCCGCCGCTTCGCCTTGCACGGCCACGGGCCACACGAGCACATGGCGCGGGAAGCGGTCTGCGAGCCTGTGCAGAATGTCGCGGATCACGGCCCCGGTCGGCGAAGTGACGACGCCGATCACGTTCGGCAAGAAGGGCAGGCTGCGTTTGCGCGCCGCGTCGAACAGGCCCTCGGCGGCCAGGCGCTTCTTGCGGTCTTCGACGAGCTTCAGCAAGGCACCCTGGCCCGCAAGCTCCATGCGCTCGACCACGATCTGGTATTTCGAGCGGCCGGGATACGTCGTGAGCCTGCCGACCGCGACCACTTCCATGCCGTCTTCGGGGCGGATGCCGAGGCGGGCGGCCGATCCGCGCCAGCACACGCCGTCGATGGCGGCGTCGGCGTCCTTCAGCGCGAAATAGAGATGGCCCGAGCTGTGGCGCTTGAAGCCCGAGATTTCGCCGCGCACGCGCACGATCTCGAAATTGTCTTCGACCGTGCGTTTTACGGCCTGCGACAATTCGGAGACCGAGTATTCCGGCAGATTGCTGGGTGCGGCTTCCATGGCGTTGGGCTTCGTTTATGCTACAAGGCCGGTCGATTTGGTAGCGGGAGCATGCATGCGGATTCTGGTGGTGGGATCGGGCGGGCGCGAGCATGCGCTGTGCTGGGCGCTGGCGGCATCGCCTTTGTGCGCGAAACTCTTCTGCGCGCCCGGCAATGCCGGCATTGCCGCCGAGGCGCAATGCGTGGACATCGCTTCCGACGATCTCGACGGGCTCGTGAACTTCGCTGCGGCCGAGAAGATCGATTTCGTCGTGGTCGGACCCGAAGCCCCGCTCGTGGCGGGCCTCGTGGACCGCTTGACGGCGGCCGGCATCAAAGCCTTCGGGCCGTCGATGGATGCGGCCCGCCTCGAAGGCTCCAAAGGCTTCATGAAGGATTTCTGCGCGCGCCACGCGATCCCGACGGCTTCCTACAGGCGCTTTTCCGATCGCGATGCGGCCAGGGCTTACGCGGCGGCGCACGCCTTGCCGGTCGTCGTCAAAGCCGACGGCTTGGCGGCGGGCAAGGGCGTGGTCGTGGCGCAAACGCACGGCGAAGCGCTCGCCGCCATCGACGATGCGATGCAGGCACGCCGCTTCGGGGCGGCGGGTGCCGAGCTGGTGATCGAAGAATTTCTCGAAGGTGCGGAAGCCAGTTTCTTCGCGCTGTGCGACGGGACCAATGCCGTGGCGCTGGCCGCCGCCCAAGACCACAAGCGCGTGGGCGACGGCGATACCGGCCCCAACACCGGCGGCATGGGTGCTTATTCGCCGACCCCGCTCGTCGATGAAGCGATGGAAGCGCGCATCATGGCCGAGATCGTAATGCCGACCTTGCGCGGCATGGCGGCCGAGGGCGCGCCCTTCAAGGGCGTGCTGTTCGCAGGGCTGATGATCGGCAAGGCGGGGCCGCGCCTCGTCGAATTCAACGTGCGCTTCGGCGACCCCGAATGCCAGACGCTGCTCGCGCGCCTCAAATCCGATCTGCTGCCCGCATTGCTCGCTTCGTGCGACGGCACGCTCGACCGGCTTGCGCTGCGCTGGGAGGAAAGCGCCGCCTTGTGCGTGGTGATGGCCGCAAACGGCTATCCCGACACGCCGCGGAAGGGCAGCGAGATACGCGGGCTTGCGGCGGCGGCCTCCGTGCCGGATGCCTATGTGTTCCATGCGGGCACGCGCCGCGACGGCGAAAAGATCGTCGCCAATGGCGGGCGCGTGCTCGGCATTGTCGGCTTGGGTGCGGACGCCGCTGCGGCGCAGAAAACCGCCTATGAAGCCGTCGACCGCATCGACTGGCCGGGCGGTTTCTGCCGCCGCGATATTGGTTGGCAAGTGGCTGGGCTGGCAGGTCGTCGGCAGAAATGAGCATCGTCTACGATCCGGCCGAGCCGCCTGCGCCGGGGCACGTGCTCGAGCTTCGTCCGGGCCTCGGCTGGGTGCGGATGCCGCTGCCGTTTCCGCCGGACCATATCAATCTTTGGCTGCTCGACGACGGCGCTGCCGGCTTCGCGATCGTCGATACGGGCCTGCATCGCGAGGACAGCAAGGCGCATTGGCTCGCGGCGATCGGCGACCGCAAGATCAGCCGCGTGATCTGCACGCATTTCCATCCCGACCATATGGGATTGGCCGCCTGGCTGTGCGCGCATTTCGGCGTCGAATTGTGGACCACGCTCGGCGAGTACTACACCGCGCGCGCGGTCCATGCCCAAGGTTCGGACGCCGATGTCGCGCACAAGGTCGCGTTCTACAGCGCCAACGGCGTGGCGCAAGACGCGATGGGCCAGTTCGCGAGCCCGCAGAACATCTACCGGCGCGGCGTGCCGGAATTGCCGGCCTTCTATCGCCGCCTGCAAGGCGGCCAGAGCTTCGCGGTCGGCGAAACCGCGTGGACGCCGATCGTCGGGCGCGGCCACTGCCCTGAGCACGCATGCCTGTGGGCGCCCTCCTTGAACTTGCTGATCGGCGGCGACATTCTGCTGCCGCGCATCACGCCCAATATCGGCGTGTGGCCGGCCGAGCCGCTCGCCGATCCGCTCGGCGACTATCTCGCCTGCCTCGACGGTTTTTCCCGCGTGCCCGAAGACGCGCTGATACTTCCCGCCCACGGCCAGCCCTATACGGGCGTGCATCGGCGCATCGCCGAGATCCGCGCGCACCATGCCGAGCGCTTGGACGTGCTGCGCGCCGGCTTTGCAGCGTCGCCGCTTGGCTTGAGCGCCGTCGATTGTTTCCCGCTGCTGTTCAAGCGCCCGATCGGCCCGCACAATGTGGGCCTCGCGGTCGGCGAAGCGCTCGCCCATCTGCATCGGCTCGAATGCCAGGGCGATGCGCGCCGCGTGCGCGACGCGGAAGGAATATGGCGCTTCAGCGCAGCTTCCTGAAGAAATCCTGCAGCAGCATTGCTGCTTCGCGCTCGCCGATGCCGCCGTAAAGCTCGGGCCGGTGGTGGCACGTGCTCTGCGCGAAAATGCGCGGGCCGTTTTCCACGCCGCCCCCTTTGGGATCGCTCGCCCCCCAATAGAGGCGGCGCAGGCGCGCGAACGCGATCGCCTGCGCGCACATGGCACACGGCTCGAGCGTGACGTAGAGATCGAGGCCGTCGAGCCTTGTTTGCCCACGCGCTGCCGCGGCCGCGCGGATCGCCAGCATTTCGGCGTGCGCGGTCGGGTCGCGGTCGCGCTCGACGCGGTTGTGCGCGGCGGCCACGACCGTGCCGGTGTCCGCATCGACGACAACGGCGCCGACCGGCACTTCGCCCGCTTGGGCGGCTTGTTTTGCTTGGTCGAGGGCCAATTCCATATAGCGCATGGAGCAAACGTTTACGCCGGATTCGGGGCCGTGATAAGAGGAGCCATGAAAATCCCCCGCATCGGAATAACGCTCGATTCGGAACCGGCCGGCGGCTGGTCCAAAATGCCTTGGTATGCGGTGCGCCAGAACTATTGCGATGCCGTGGTGCGCGCGGGCGGCTTGCCGCTCGTGCTGCCGCACGAAGCCGCGTTGGCGGACGCCTATCTCGACGGGCTCGACGGGCTGCTGGTGACCGGCGGGGCTTTCGACGTGGACCCGGCTTTGTTCGGTGCGGCGTCCAAACACGCGAGTGTCACGACCAAAGACCGGCGCACGGAATTCGAGTACGCGATGGTGAAGGGCGCGCTCGCGCGCGATCTGCCGATCCTCGGCATTTGCGGCGGCGAGCAACTTCTCAACGTCGTTCTCGGCGGCACGCTGCATCAGCACATCCCCGACGAAATTCCGGGCGCCCTTGCGCACGAGCAGCCCAACCCCCGCACCGAGCCCGGCCACAGCGTGGCCGTGGTGCCGGGCACGCTGCTGCACCGGACGACGGCGCGCGACACGATGCAGGTGAATTCGGCGCACCATCAGGCCGTCAAGGACGTCGGCCCCGGCGTTTGCGTCAATGCGCGCGCGCCCGACGGCGTGATCGAAGGCATCGAACTGCCGGGCAGGCGCTTCTGCCTCGGCGTCGAATGGCATCCCGAATATTTGATCGATCCCGGCGACGAACGGATTTTTTCGGCTTTGGTCGCCGCGAGTGCGGGCCGATGAGCGAGAAGGCGGGAGAGCGCGTCGCCAAGGTCATCGCGCGCGCGGGGCTCTGCTCGCGGCGCGAGGCCGAAGCGCTGGTCGAACAGGGCCGCGTCTTCGTGAACGGCACGAAGCTGCAGCGCGCCGCGCACAACGTGGTGCCCGCAGACGAGATCGTCGTCGACGACAAGAAGCTGCAGGCGGCCGAGCGCCCGCGCCTGTTCCGCTTCAACAAGCCGCGCGAAGTGCTGGTGGCCGCGCGCGATCCGCAAGGCAGACCCACGATCTACGACGGCTTGCCGGGCCATCTGCCGCGCCTGATGCCGGTCGGCCGGCTCGACTTCAATTCCGAAGGCTTGCTGCTGCTCACCAACGACGGGGCGATCAAGCGCCATCTCGAGCTGCCCGCTTCGGGCCTCGTGCGGCGCTACCGGGTGCGCGTGTTCGGCTCGCCCGATCCCGACCGGCTCGCGCGCCTCAAGAACGGCATCTCGATCGACGGGGTGCAGTACGGCTCGATCGAAGCCTCGATGGACGGCGCACCCGAAGGCCGCAACGCGTGGCTCGTGTTCAAGCTCGCCGAAGGCAAGAACCGCGAAGTGCGCCGCGTGTGCGAACAGCTCGGCCTGCAGGTGAACCGGCTGATCCGCACCGACTACGGCGCTTTCTCGCTCGAAGGCCTGCCGCGCGGCGCGTTCGAAGAAGTCGGCCCCGGCGAACTGCGCAAGACGCTGGGTGCCCTTGCCGGCCCGCCCAACAAGAAGGGCAAGCCGGCGTGAAGAAGCCGCCGCCGGGCGAAATTCGGATCGTCGCGGGCGAATGGCGCGGGCGCAAACTCGCCGTGCCGCCGGGCGATGCGGTGCGCCCCACGGGGCAACGCCAGCGCAAAGCGCTGTTCGACATTTTAAGCCACGGAAGCTACGCGAGCGGCGGCATGTCGATGCTCGTGGACGCGCGCGTGCTCGACGCGTTTGCAGGGACCGGCGCGCTCGGCCTCGAAGCCTTGTCGCGCGGGGCGGCAAGCTGCCTCTTTCTCGACAAGGCGGCGTCCTCGCGCGCCGTGTGCGCTGCCAATGTCGCAAGCCTCGGTGCCAATGCGCGCGCGCGCGTGCGGGCAGCCGATGCGTGCGATCCGGGCTCGGCACCCGTCGCCCCTTTCGCGCCGTGCAATCTCGCTTTGCTCGACGCGCCCTATCGCAGCGGCTTTGCCGCGACGGCGCTTGGCGCGTTTGCCGCACGCGGTTGGCTTGCCGAAAATGCGGTATGCGTCGTCGAACTCGCCCTCGACGAAATCGCCGCATTGCCGGACGGTTTCGCGCGCGGCGACGAACGCGTCTACGGCCAGACCAAGTTTCTGCTGGCGCGCTACGCGTCGCGCTGAGCGGCGAGATACGCGCGCACGGCCGGATCGTCGGCAAGGCCCATGGCGCGGGAAAACGCGTCGCGCGCACCGTTCTTTTCGCCCGCTTCGCGCAGCAGGTGTGCCCGCACCGCCCAATAAGGCTGGTAGTTCTGTTTTTCGGCGTCCGGCAGCAGATCGAGCAATTGCAGGCCCGCCTGCGGGCCTTGCACGCGGCACTCGACGGCCGCTTGGCCCACGCGCACGCCGAGCGTGGGGGCCAGCTCCGCCAAGGCCGCGTAGAGCAGCGACAAGGCACCCCATTCCGTGCGGCCGGTCGAAGCGCGCGCCGCATGCACGGATTGGATCGCGGCTTCGAGCTGGTAGCGACCCGGCCGCTGCAGCCGGGCGGCGCGCTGCAGCGATTCTTCCGCGCGCGCGATCTCGTCCTTGTCCCACAGCGTCGTATCCTGCGCGTCCAGCGGCACGAACGCGCCGGCCGCATCGCGCCGCGCGCCGCGCCTGGCATGGCAATGGCGCATCAGCGCCAGGAGTCCGTGCGCTTCGGCCTCGTTCGGCAGAAGCGACGCGAGCACTTGGCCGAGCCAGATCGCTTCGACATCGAGCGCCGTGCGCGCGTCTTGGGCAAGATCGTCCCAGCCGCAGGTGAAGGCCGCGTAGATCGCCGCGAGCACGGATTCGAGCCGGGGCTCGAGTTCGGCCGCGTCGGGCACCTCGAAGGCGATGCCGGCATCTTTGATTTTCGTCTTGGCGCGCACGAGGCGCTGGCCCATCGCGGCCGGTGCGGCGAGAAAGGCGGACGCGATGCGCGCGGCATCGAGCCCCAGCACGCTCTGCAGCATCAAAGGCGTGCGCGCGGCTTCGTCGATCGCGGGATGCGCGCACACGAACATGAGCTTCAGCCGCGCGTCGGGAAACTCCGCTTTTTCGGCGATGTCGTCCGCCATCAGCGCCAAGGTCGGTTCGGCTGCGCTGCGCACGCGCGCATGGCGCACGCCGTCGAGGAAGCGGCGCTTCGCCGCCACGAGCAGCCAGGCTTCGGGCTTGTCGGGGATCCCGCTGGCAGGCCATGTCGCCAGGGCCGAGGCGAACGCGTCGCCCAGCGCATCCTCGGCGGCGGCGATGTTGCGCGTAGTCGCGGCAAGATAGGCGAGCAGGCGGCCATAGGCGTCGCGCGCGGCAGCTTCCGCCGCCGCGCGCACGGCCTCGAAATCGGACGTGGCTCCGTTCACGGCATCGGCGGCAGCACCGGGCGCACCTCGACCGCGGCATCGACCGCCGCCGGGCTGCGCGCGGCCCATGCGAGGGCCGTGTCGAGATCGGGCACGTCGATGATGAAGAAGCCCGCCAGCTGTTCCTTTGCGTCGGCGACCGGTCCGTCCTGCACCTGGCGCTTGCCGCCGCGCAGCCGCACCGTCTTGGCCGTGCCCGGCGATTGCAGACCTTGGCCGCCCTTGGAAATGCCCGATTCCGCGATCGCCTTCACGTAGGCCCCCCACGCGCCCCAATAGGCGGCGGATTTTTCGGGATGGCTGCTCGCGGCGTCGGCTTCGGCGGTTTCGTAGAACAGAATGGCGTATTCCATGGCGTTTTCCTTCGAACAGAGCGGGGCGAGATTGCCGGACCGCATGCCGTAGAGACGCGGCAGTCCGCCCGATTTCGACAAAGGTAGCGAAAATTGTCTAATCAATTGAAACATTCGGGTCGCTGCGACAGAATTGCAGGAATGTCATATGACGATCCCCACCATTTCGATTTCGACCTTGATCTCGGTATCCGTGCACAGGTCGTCGCGAAGCTCGAGGCAAGTCCGCTTTTGCCGCTGGAGAAGGGGGTGGGGCCCCAGGCCAGCGGGGTTTACGCCCTCTATTTCAAGGGAAGACTAGTCTATATCGGCAAGGTATCGAAAGACATGACCAAAAGCAAGCGGACCTTACGTGGGCGCTTGAGCGAGCATGTCGGCAAGATAAGCGGCCGCCAGAACATATCTCTGGCCGATATGCAGTGCCGCTATCTGACGTTCGCAAGCGAGTGGTGGGTCTTTGCGGCAGAATTTTCGCTTATCTCGAACTATTCGCCGGAATGGAATGGCAGCGGCTACGGCAGCAAGACGCCAGGCATAGGACGCCCCGGGACCGCGCGGGTAAGTAGTTGGAACGCGAAGTTTCCGCCGAAGACCTAAGCTGTCTTTGGCGAAACGATTGCGCGTCGCAGCCAAGTTCCAGCCGCTTGCGCAAGTTGAACCGGAACCGCGTTTCCGAGCTGGCGCATGCTCTCGGTCCATGAACCCGGAAACAGGTAGTCGTCCGGTAGGCCGACGAGGCGTGCCGCTTCGCGAACCGAAAAATACCTGACATTGCCGTTGTCTTCGACAACCATGTTTTCTCCACCTGGCACGCCATGGTCGCCTGCCTTGAGCGCCTTGGCCGGTTTGTCGAGCAAGCTGCCCGTATGGCCGGGATAGACGCGCGCGCCCGGTTGCAAGACATGATTGTCTCTGCCGTTCGGCTTTCCCAATCCCTTCAATGCGTCCCGAGTCGTCACCCAGGGCAGGCCCGGCGGCGGACGCGTCAGCGCACGCAATGCCGCAACGCGCGACGCATCCGGGCCATCGCCCGGTTCCGAGCGACGTTCAAGCCCATGCCGCTTCCAGTAGTCGCCGGTGACGTACTGGTCCCAGAGCAGCCGGTCGCGCGAATGCGTCGGACGCATTGGTTGCGCGGACCTGCTCATGCGCAGGGAAACTCCAAAAACAATCACGCGGAACCGGATTTGCGGCGCACCGTAGTCGGCAGCATTTGCAACCTGCCATGCCACGCTGTATTCCTCGGCGTACTCGTCGCGATGCAGTCTTGCCAAACGGTCGAGATAGCTTTCGCTCGCTCGCGCCAGCGTCGGTCTGCACAGGCTGCTCGTGATCCAGTCCAGATAGGTCCTGAATTTCGGTCCAGCAAGATTGCGTACGTTTTCGAACAGGAAGCCATCGGGACGCGCCTCACGAACGGCGCGTATAGCCTCCGGCCACATGTCACGCGAGTCCTTTGGACCGTTCTTCTTGCCGCCAATGCCGAATGGCTGGCATGGCGGCCCGCCGGAAATCACCGCAAGCTTTCCGGCATGCGCCGTCCAGTCGATCTCGCGCACGTCCGTTTTTTCGACCGGCCATTCGGCGACGTATTCAATGCCGCGCACCTTGTTAAATCTTGCCGTCTCTACGGCGGGTGTGTTGATCTCCGCCATGACGGCGTGTTTGAACCCTGCGCGGGACATGCCGAGCGCCAGTCCGCCGCAGCCTGCAAAAATCTCTGCGCCGACCAATTCGCCGGGCTGGGCCTTTCTCGCATGTTTCGGCAACTTGGCAGCCGATTTCGAGTTGCTGCTCGCGACGGCCTCGGCAAGGCGACCGGATGTGTTTGCATCGAGATTCATCTGCACCCTCCTCCGCCGCCGAAATGGTTTATTCGCACTCAATTGAGCATGCGAGCTAAGGCATGATCGTCTTACAGACCTCTAGCGTTCTTGCGAGAGAAACGCAAGTACATAACCTGAACAAAACGTACCGTTTTGCGTTTTTCAGTACGCGTAGATGTCGTAGAGCGGCGCCACGCTGCCGTTCCATTCGGTCGCGTAGCGGCGCAGCTTCTCCTCGGCCGGGCAGTCGCCCGATTCGACCGTTTCCTGCAGTGTCTGCAAAAATACCGTTTCGTCGGCGTCGCCCATGCGGTTGAAGCGTTTGCGCGCGCGCAAGCCGCGCCTGGCGATCGCCACCATCTCGGCGGCGATGTCGTTGACCGTGCCTTTGCGGAACCTGGCCTTGAGCGCCTGTTTGGTCACGTCGCGGCGCAAGGCGAGCATCTCCTCGATCGTCCAGCCCTTGATGAGCGCCGTCGCCTCGTCCAGCGCCGCCTCGTCGTAAAGCAGGCCCACGAACAGAGCGGGCAGCGCGCACAGGCGCTTCCACGGGCCGCCGTCGGCACCGCGCATCTCGAGATATTTCTTGAGCCGCACTTCCGGGAACGCGGTCGTGATGTGGTCCGACCAGTCGCCGGTCGTGGCCGCGTCGGGCGTGAGATCGGGCAG
The DNA here is from genome assembly GCA_044378015.1 of Tagaea sp. GTDB lineage: Bacteria > Pseudomonadota > Alphaproteobacteria > CACIAM-22H2 > CACIAM-22H2 > Tagaea. The sequence goes on along the minus strand of JBILXZ010000011.1, from coordinate 20,936 downwards.
GCCGTCTGCCATGAATTTGCGGAACGAGCGGCCGGCCGCGTCGATGTATTTGCCGTCGCGATAGACGAAATACATCGGCACGTCGAGCATCCAGTCCACGTAGCGCTCGTAGCCCATGCCCTCTTCGAACACGAACGGGATCAGGCCGCAGCGGTCGGGATCGGTGTCGGTCCAGGTGTGGCTGCGGTAGCTCAAAAAGCCCGAAGGCTTGCCCTCGAGGAACGGCGAGTCCGCGAACAGGGCCGTGGCGACGGGCTGCAGGGCCAGCGATACGCGGAATTTGCGCACCATGTCGGCCTCGCTCGAAAAATCGAGATTGGTCTGGACGGTGCAGGTGCGCAGCATCATGTCGAGGCCCATCGTGCCGACCTTGGGCATGTAGTCGCGCATGATCTTGTAGCGGCCTTTGGGCATCCAATGGATGTCGGCGCGCGTCCATTCCGGCGCGAAGCCCATGCCGAGCAGGCCCAAACCCAGTTCGGCCGCGACCGCGGCGCATTCGCGCAAGTGCGTGTTCGTCTCGTCGCAGGTCTGGTGGAGCGTCTCGAGCGGCGCGCCCGACAATTCGAACTGGCCGCCGGGCTCGAGCGTCACCGAACATTTGTCTTTGAGGAGCGCTATAGGCTTGCCGTTTTCGAGCACGGGCTGCCAGCCGAAGCGCGTCAGCCCTTCGAGGAGGCCGCGCACGCTGGCCTTTTGCCCCTCGTAGGGCAGCGCGCGATGGGTGCCGAGCTCGAACAGGAACTTCTCGTGCTCGGTGCCGATGCGCCAATCGGCTTTCGGCTTTTCGCCCGACGCGATCCAGTCGATCAGCTGCTGCTTGGACGCCAGGCGCTGGCCGCTCGAAGTTGGGGGTGCAGACATGGGGAAATGCAAACCTTTCGGGGTCAGATCGCTTCGAAACGCGGGCGCCGGTCGGCGTCGGGCGCCAAAGCTTGGAACACGGCCAGGGCCGCAAGCGCCGCCGTGTCGGCGCGCAGGACGCGCGGGCCCAGATCCACGGGCCGCACGAAACTTTGCTTGCGCAGCAGCGCCAGTTCTTCGGGCGCGAAGCCGCCTTCGGGACCGACCAGGATCGCCCACGGCTTCGCAAGATCTTGGCCCGCCAGAAACTTGCCCAACGCCTGGCCCCCGCCGGTTTCGTCGCACAGAAGGATCTGGCGGTCGCCGGGCCATTGCGCAAGGGCGGCGGCAAGGCTTGCCGTCGCGCGGATCTCGGGCACGCTCAAGCGCTCGCTCTGTTCGGCGGCTTCCGTTGCGATCGCCAGGAGCCGCGCCTCGTTGACGCGCTCCACGTTCGTTCGCTGGGTGCGCACCGGCCACAGCATTTGCACGCCCAGTTCGGTTGCCTTCTGCACCTGGTATTCGAGATGCGCGCGCTTGATGGGCGCGAAGACGAGCCAGATGTCGGCGCCGTCCGGTTCGGGCGCGCGCAAGCGTTCTTCGACGACCAGATGGGCTCCCTTCTTGTCGAAGCCCGCGATGCGCGCGGCGAACTCGCCGTCCCGGGCGTTGAACAAAGCGATCCTCTGGCCGGGCGCCAGGCGCAGCACGTCGCGCAGATAATGCGCGGCGGCGGCATCGAGCGTCGTTTCGCCTGCGGCGATCGCCGCCGCGCAATGAAGGCGCGCGGCCGGGCGCCGTGCCGCGCCCGTGTCGGGCGCCGTCTTGCGCGCGCTTTTGCCCATGCTGTCCGGCCCGCCCCTTCGTTCCAATCCCCGTTCGACCCATTATCGTATCGCTTGCGGGCACGCAACAGGGGGGGCTGCGCTTTTGCCCGCGCTCGAAAAAGGGGCTTTCGACCTGGCGGGTTCCGCCGTGCTAGCGTGCCGCCAGGATGACGACGCTCGAAAACAGCAAGGGCGAACGCGGCAAAGACGCCGCCAGCGACATTCCCAAGGACGGGTGGGTCGACCGCTTTCTGCCGTCCGCTTTGCGCGGCTATGCGCGGCTCGCCCGGCTCGACAGGCCGATCGGCACCTGGCTGCTGCTGTTTCCGTGCTGGTGGTCGATCGCGCTCGGCGGCTTGCCGCCGGCCGACATGGCGTGGCTGTTCGCCTTGTTCGCCCTGGGTGCGGTCACGATGCGCGGCGCAGGCTGCACCTACAACGACATCGTGGACCGCGATTTCGACGCGGCCGTGGCGCGCACCGCCGACCGACCGATTCCGTCGGGCCAGGTCACGGCCAAGCGCGCGGCCGTTTTCCTGCTGCTGCAGCTGCTCGCGAGCTTCGTCGTTCTGCTGCAATTGTCGGCGACGGCGATATGGCTTGGGCTGGCCTCGCTCGTGCTCGTGTTCACCTATCCGCTGATGAAGCGCGTGACCTGGTGGCCGCAATTCTTTCTGGGCCTTGCCTTCAATTGGGGTGCTTTGATGGGCTACGCGGCGGCCGTGGACGGGCTCGATGCCGCACCCGTGCTGCTCTATGTCGGCGGCATCTTCTGGACGCTCGGCTACGACACGATCTACGCGCATCAGGACAAAGAAGACGACGCGCTGATCGGCGTCAAATCCTCCGCGCTGCGTTTGGGGCAGGCCACGCGCGGCGCCCTCTATTTTTTCTATGCCGCCGCCACGGCCTTGTTTGCCGCCGCCGGTTTTGCGGCCGAATTGGGGGCCGTCTACTACGCCTTCCTCGCCGCAGGTTTTGGCCAATTGCTGTGGCAGGCCAAAACCGGCCGCTTCGACGACGCTGCCGATTGCCTGGCCAAATTCAAATCCAACCGCCTGTTCGGCTGGTTGCTGCTCGCGGGGATCGTGCTGGGCGGGCCATGAGCCCCCTTGCGGGTCGCGACCGCCGCGCGTTCGTGCTTGCCCAGACGCGCCTCGCGGCCCCGCCGCTCGTGCCCGAAATCCAGCTCCATCTGGCCGCGCGCGCGACCGATCTTTGGGAGGCGACGGAAGCCACCCTCGCCGAAACCGGGCTGCCGCCGCCTTATTGGGCCTTCGCGTGGCCGGGCGGGCGGGCTTTGGCACGCCTGCTGCTGGACCGGCCCGCGCTTGCGGTCGGCAAAACCGTGTTCGATTTTGCCGCAGGCGGCGGCATCGCCGCGATCGCGGCCGCCAAAGCAGGTGCCTCCCGCGTTACCGCCTGCGAGATCGACGCCTTCGCGCTCGTGGCTTTGGCGCTCAATGCGGCGGCGAATGGCGTGGCGCTCGAATTGGCCGCAGGCGACTGTTTGGCGGACTTGCCCGACGCCGACTTGGTGCTGGCGGGCGACGTGTTCTACGAAAAGCCGATGGCCGAGCGCGTGTGGCCGTGGCTGCAGGCTTTGGCCGCGCGCGGGACGGCCGTGCTGGTGGCCGATCCGGGGCGCGCCTATCTGCCTGCGGACGGGCTTGTCGAAATCGCCTGCTACGACGTGCCGACCGACCGCGATCTCGAAGACCGCGACATGCGGCGCACACGCGTGCTGCGCGTCGTGGCGCTTGGGCAACAGGTCGCGTAAAACTGCGCTGCCGCACGAAGCGCCGTCTGGTCGGGCCTGCAAGGGCCTGCCTATAGTCCTCGTCCAATGCCGCGCAAACATCAGCCCAAACAAGCTTCGCCGGAAGTCTATGAACGCATCTACAAGATGTTCATGGCGCCCGTCTCGGCGTTCGATTGCGGCGCCAAATGCGGCGTGCACAACGGCGGCGCCCCCATCTGCTGCTCGACCGACGTCGCGATCCCGATCGTCGACAAGCACGAATGGACGCTGCTGCAGCGCCGCACGGACCTTTGGCACGAATTCGAAGTGAAGGACAAGGCGACGGAGAAGGAACTCTCCGACCTGCACGAGGATTGCCGCGCCATCGAATGCAAGGGCGCGCGCTTCTGCGAGCGCGAGAACCGCTCGGTTTCGTGCCGCACCTTCCCGTTTTTCCCCTACATCACGCGCGAGCGCGATTTCATCGGCATGTCGGTGTTTTGGACGTTCGAGGATCGCTGCTGGGTGCAGTCGCATCTGCAGATCGTCAATCTGCGCTTCATCGACGAGTTCGTGGCCGCCTACGAACTGCTGTTCGAATACGACATGGACGAGTTCGACGCCAACAAAGAGCATTCGGCCAACATGCGGCGCACCTTCACGCGCTGGAAGCGGCCGATCCCGCTCCTGGGCCGCGACGGGCGCTGCTACAAGGTGATGCCCGAAACGCACGAAGTGGTGCCCGCCCGCTTCGCCGAATTCGGCAAATGGGGCTACTACGAAAAAGACCTGTCGGCCGAGGCGGCCGCCAACTGGGCCGATCTCGACCCGCAAGCCCTCAAAGGTCTCGCCGACAAGATCGGCGCCAAGGCGCCGGCGAAGTAGCTGCTTTCACGCGTAAAGAAACGTGCCCAACACGACCCAGCGCGCGGCGTCGGGTCCGCCTTCGAGCGGCGTCGTGTAGTGCCAGAAGGGCAGGCGATAGGCGGCGACGGTCGCCGGGCCTGCCACATCGACCGCGCGGTCCAAATGGCCGCTTCGCGCATAGACCAGCAATTGGCGCGTCGCGGCCCTGTTCGCAAAACTGATATGCAGGTCGAAATAGCCGCCCTGCGCGCGCGGCTCTTCGGGGTGGTGGTCGGTGTGCGGGCCCGCATAGTCGCCGGGGCCGTAGCGCAAGACCTGGCGGCCGAAGGCGGGATCGAGCTTGCGGCCCGCAAGATCCTGGGCGAAAGCGAAATAGCTCGGCGAGGACAGCATGTCCGCAAGCCCGATCCGGGCCGCAAGCTTGGCGGCTTTGCTGCGCTTGCCGTCGATGTCGGCGGCCCGATTGCGCACGGTCTTGGGCAGGCGTTCTTGGTAGTTGCGCGTCTGATTGGCGATCGTCTCGGGCGGGATTGCGCGCGCCAGCGGCTTGAGGGTCGGCGCCAGATGCCGCTCGAGCAGCGCAAACGCAGATTCGGCCGTCGCGGGCGCGATCAGGTCGCTTGCCGCGAAAAACGGCGTTTGCGCGCGCGGGCCTGCGCGCCGCGCGCGCGGCCGCAAAAGCTCGGAAAACTCGTCCGGGAATCGACGCATGGTCGGGATCGACCTTAGACCAAGCGCCTTTGCTTGCGCCATCGCGCGATTGGCGGCGCGCGCGGGGCGATCTATATAGAAGCCATGGCTTATGCGTCGCTGCGCGATTTTCTCGATCGCCTGGAAAAAACCGGACGTCTGGTGCGGGTTTCCGAACCCGTTTCGACCGTCCTCGAGATGACCGAAATCCAGACGCGGCTGCTCGCAGAAGGCGGGCCTGCCGTGCTGTTCGAAAAGCCGGTCAAGGCCGACGGTTCGCTTTCGCCGATCCCCGTGCTCGTCAATCTGTTCGGCACGGTCGAGCGCGTGGCCTGGGGCATGGACCGCGAGCCGCACCAATTGCGCGAGGTGGGCGAAACGCTCGCTTTCCTGCGCCAGCCGCAGCCGCCCGAGGGCTGGCGCGAGGCGCTCGAACTGGTACCGCTCGCCAAGACAGTATTGTCGATGAAGCCGTCCACGCGGATGTTCGGCACCGCACCTTGCCAGGAAATCGTGCTGACGGGCGACGCGATCGATCTCGGCAGCCTGCCGATCCAGACATGCTGGCCGGGCGAGCCGGCACCGCTGATCACCTGGCCCCTCGTGGTCACCAAAGGCCCCGGCGACAAGCGCGAGGACGGTTTCAATCTCGGCATCTACCGCATGCAGGTGCTGGGGCGCGACCGCACGTTGATGCGCTGGCTCAAGCATCGCGGCGGGGCCCAGCACCACCAGCGCTGGAAGAAGGCGGGCAAGGCGGCACCGCTGCCCGCCGCCGTGGTGCTGGGCGCCGATCCCGGCACCATCCTTGCGGCCGTAACGCCCGTGCCCGACACGCTGTCGGAATACCAGTTCGCAGGTCTCCTGCGCGGCAAGCGCGTCGAGCTTGTGGACTGCAAAACCGTGCCGCTCAAAGTGCCGGCCGAAGCCGAGATCGTGCTCGAAGGCCATGTGAGCCTCGACGAATACGGCGACGAAGGCCCCTACGGCGACCATACGGGCTACTACAATTCGGTCGAGAAATTCCCCGTCTTCACGGTAACGGCGGTCACGATGCGCCGCAATCCGATCTATCTTTCGACCTTCACCGGGCGGCCGCCGGACGAGCCCTCGGTGCTGGGCGAAGCGCTCAACGACGTGTTCGTGCCCTTGCTGCGCCAGCAATTTCCCGAGATCGTCGATTTCTGGCTGCCGCCGGAAGGCTGCTCGTACCGCATCGCCGTCGTGTCGATGAAGAAGGCGTATCCGGGCCACGCCAAGCGCGTGATGCTCGGCGTGTGGAGCTATCTGCGCCAGTTCATGTACACGAAATGGGTCATCGTCGTGGACGACGACATCGACGCGCGCGACTGGAAGGACGTGATGTGGGCCATGTCCACGCGCATGGACCCGGCGCGCGACATCACGGTGATCGAGGGCACGCCCATCGACTATCTCGATTTCGCCAGTCCCGAAAGCGGATTGGGCTCCAAGATCGGGCTCGACGCCACGAACAAATGGCCGCCCGAAACCAAGCGCGAATGGGGCGAGCAGATCCGCATGTCCGACGACGTGGTCGCGACCGTCACCGAAAAATGGGCCAAGCTCGGCCTGCCCGGCAGCGGCAAGGCGATCTGGAAATGAAATCCGCGGCGGCCGTCTTCGCCGCCGCTTGGCTCGGCTTTGCGCCCGCCGCCGCCGCATCCGACCTCGCGCGCATGGCGCCGACGCTCGACGTGCAAGGGATCGTCGAGGGCGACGTCACGCTCGCGGGCGGGCGCATTTCGGTCGAAGCCGAGATCGCGGGCGATCTCGTGGCGACCGGCGCGCGCATCGGCATCGGGGCTGCGACCAGCGTCGCGCGCAACGTCTTTCTGTTCGGCGGCGAAATCGCGATGGCCGGGCGCTACGCGCAGCGCGTGTGGGCGGCCGGCGGGGAAGCGGTGCTCGACATTGCGGCGGCGGGCGACGTGTCGGTTGCGGCCGGGCGCGTCGCGATCGGCCCCAACACGCGCATCGCCGGAAAACTGCGCGTCTGGTCGCCCGAACCGCCGGACATCCACGCCGACGCCGAAATCAAAGGCGGCGTGGTCTACGCGCCGGGCGACGCGGCCAATGCGGTCGAAGCGCTGCTGGGTTATGTCGGCGCCGTTCTGCGCTGGGGTTTCGCCGTCGCGATGTGGGCGACCGCGTTTCTGCTGGCGGCCTTCGCCCCCGGCTTCGTCGCGGCGTGTGCGGCCGCGATCGCGTCGCGCACCGGCGCGGTGCTTCTCTGGGGCACATGCCTCGTGTTCGGCCTGCCGTTTCTGGTTCTGCTCTCGGCCGTCACTCTCGTGGGTTTGCCGCTGGCGGGCGTCTTGACGTTGGCGCTGGGCTTCGGGCTCGGCCTCGGCTACGCGATCGCCGCCGCCGCGATCGGGAGCTGGGGTTTGGCGCTCATCGGGCGCGGGCGCGATCCGGCGCTGCTGTGGCGTTTGGCCGCCGTTTTCGCCGGGCTTGTGGCGCTGGCGGCCTTGCGCCATATCCCTGTGGCGGGCACCGCCGTCTTGGCGGCCGCCTTCGTGTTCGGCCTCGGGGCCGCTGCACGCGAGATCAACCGGCGCATGCGATAGGAACAGGGTTTCATGGAAAAGACCGCTTCGACGCTCGATCTTCTGGGCGACCTCGTCGCCAAGGCCAAGCGCGCGGGGGCTTCCGACGCCGACGCGGTGTTCGTCGAAGGCATTTCCGTGAGCCATGCGCGCCGTCTGGGCAAGCTCGAAAAGCTCGAGCGCGCCGAAGGCTACGATCTGGGCTTGCGCGTGCTGATCGGCAAGCGCCAGGCCATCGTGTCGTCGAACGACCGTTCGCAGAGGGCGCTTGCGGGTCTCGTCGAGCGCGCGGTCGCGATGGCGACGCAAGCGCCCGAAGACCCCTATTGCGGCATCGCCGACGCAGCCGCGATCGCGCGCGATTTTCCCGATCTCGATCTCGTCGATCCGGTCGAACCCTCGGCGGAGGCGCTGATGGCGCGCGCGGCGGCAGCCGAGGATGCCGCCCTTGGCGTGAAAGGGGTCACCAATTCCGAAGGGGCGGAAGCGAGCTGGGGCATGAGCCGCGTTGCGCTTGTCGCATCGAACGGATTCGCCGCCGAATACGGGCGCTCGTCGCATTCCTTCTCGGCCTCGGTCATCGCAGGCGAGGGGACGGCGATGGAACGCGACTACGATTGGTCGTCCGCCGTGCACGCGGCGGACCTCGACGATGCGGCCAAGATCGGGCGCGAGGCGGGGACGCGCGCCGTGCGCCGCCTCGCGCCGCGCAAGATCGAAACCTGCAGGCTGCCCATCGTGCTCGATCCGCGCGTGTCGGGCAGCCTGCTGCGGCATTTGACGAGTGCCATCAACGGCACGTCCATCGCGCGGGGCACGAGCTTCCTCAAGACCAAGATGAACGCGGCTGTGTTCGCGCCCGGCATCACCGTCGTCGAAGACCCGTTCCGCAAGCGCGGGCTTGCGTCGAAGCCCGTGGACGGCGAAGGGATCGCACCCCGGCGACGCAATCTGATCGACAAGGGCATCTTGACGAGCTGGGTGCTCGATCTGCGCTCGGCGCGCCAATTGGGACTCGCTTCGACCGGCCATGCCGCGCGCGGCACCTCGGCCCCGCCCAGCCCGTCCACGACGAACGTCTACATGGAAGCGGGCAGCCTCTCGCGCGCCGACATGCTGAAAGGCATCAAGCGCGGCCTCTACGTGACCGAGTTCATCGGCATGGGCGTCAACGGCGTCACCGGCGACTACAGCCGCGGGGCGGCCGGCTTCATGATCGAAGACGGCGAATTGACGTATCCGGTCAGCGAAGTGACGGTCGCGAGCAACCTCGTCGAGATGTTCATGAACACCACGCCCGCCGACGATCTGGTGTTCCGCCACGGGGCGGACGCGCCCACCTTGCGCATCGACGGCTGCACGATCGCGGGGCGCTGAGCCTCACGCGCGATGGCGCAGCGGGCGGCCCGGTGCGAGCGCTTCGGCGGCGCGCAGGATGCCGTCGGCGTCGATGCCGTAATGCCGGTAGAGATCGGCGATCGTGCCCGTTTGGCCGAAATGCTCGACGCCGAGTGCGCGCATGCGATGGCCGTTGACGGCACCGAGCCATGCAAGCGTGGCCGGGTGGCCGTCCACGACCGAGACGATCGCGGCCCCTGAAGGGACGTCCGCCAGCAGGCGTTCCACATGTGCCTGCGCTTGGCTGCTGCCGTTTTCGCGCGCGCGTTGCGCTGCCGACCAGCCCGCATGCAGCCGGTCGGCCGAGGTCACGGCGAGCAGGCCGATGTCGCGCCGATCCTCGCCCATGCGGCCCACCGCTTCGACGGCTTCGGGCGCCACCGCACCGCAATAGGCGACGACGATCGAGGCGTTGGGGCCGGGTTTGCGCAGCCAATAGCCGCCGTCGACGATGCTGCGCGCAAGCTCGGGCGTCATCGGGCGTTTGGGCTGTTCGAGCGGGCGCGTCGACAGGCGCAGATAGATCGAGCCGCCTGTGTCGTCGCGCAGCCAGGTGCGCTTGTCGGGTTCGCATCTGTCGCCGTCCCGCTGCATGTAGTCGAAACCGAAGCGCATCGCGACGGCAAGCTCGTCGACGAAGGCGGGCTCGAACGCGCACAGCCCGTCCTGCGCCATGCCGACGAGCGGGGTGGCGATCGACTGGTGCGCCCCGCCTTCGGGCGCGAGCGTCACGCCGGACGGAGTCGCGACCAGCATGAAGCGGGCATCCTGGTAGCACGCGTAGTTGAGCTGGTCGGCCGCGCGCAGGATGAACGGATCGTAGACCGTGCCGATCGGCAGCAGCCGCTCGCCGTTGATCGCGTGCGACAGGCCGAAGGCCGAAAGGGCAAGGAACAGATTCGACTCCGCGATGCCGAGTTCGAGATGCTGGCCTTGCGGCGAAAACGACCACGCGTAGGTGGACGGGATGCGCTCGGCCTTGAAAATGTCGGCCATGTTCTCGCGCGCGAAGAGGCCGCGCCGATTGACCCACGGTCCGAGATTGGTCGAGACCGTCACGTCCGGCGCCGTGGTCACGATGCGGTCGGCGAAGGCGCTGTTCTTGCGCGCGATCTCGTTGAGGATCTGGCCGAAGCCCATCTGCGTCGAGATGGGTTTCGCGCCCGGTGCGGGATAGGCCAGCGTTTCGGGCACGGGCACGGTCGGGGCCGCAAGCCGCCGCGCGCGCGCCTTGAAGAACGGCGTTTCGTCGAGGAAGGCCTGCAGCTTCTCGTGCGGCTGGGCCGTCCCTTCCCATTTGTCCCATTCGCGTCCGGGCCGCACCTTGGCGCTTTCGCGAAAGGCTTCCATTTGGGCGGGCGTCATCAGCCCGGCATGGTTGTCCTTGTGGCCCGCGAGCGGCAAGCCGAAGCCCTTGATCGTGTAGCAGATGAAAACGGTCGGCCGGTCGTGCGTCGCGGCTTTTTCGAAAGCGGCAAGCAGCGCCGGCAGATCGTGGCCGCCGAGATTGCCCATGAGGGCGGCAAGCTCTGCATCCGTGCGTTTTTCGAGCAGGCGCGAGACCGGGCCTTGGTCGCCGATCTCGTCGGCAAGGCGTTTGCGCCATGCCGATCCGCCCTGGAAGACGAGGGCCGAATAGAGCTGGTTCGGGCAGCGGTCGATCCAGGCGCGCAAGCGCTCGCCGCCCGGTTCGGCGAACGCGGCCTGCTGCAAGGCTCCGTATTTGACGATCGCCACGTCCCAGCCGAAATTGGCGAACATCGTCTCGAACTTTTCCCACAAGCCTTCGCGGACCACGGCGTCGAGCGACTGGCGATTGTAGTCGACGACCCACCAGCAATTGCGCAGCCCGTGCTTCCAGCCTTCGATCAGCGCTTCGTAGATGTTGCCCTCGTCCATCTCGGCGTCGCCGATGAGGGCCACCATGCGGCCCTCGGGCCGGTTCTTCATCCAGCCGCGGCTCGCCACATAGTCCTGCGCAAGCGACGAGAACAGAGTCTGGGCCACGCCCAACCCCACCGAACCCGTCGAGAAATCGACGTCGTCGGTGTCTTTGGTGCGCGAGGGATAGCTTTGCGCACCCCCGAGCCCGCGGAAATTCTCGAGCTTTTCGAGGGTTTGGTTGCCCGCGAGATACTGCAGCGCGTGGAAAATCGGCGAGGCGTGCGGTTTCACCGCCACGCGGTCCTGGCCGCGCAAGGCGCCGCAATAGAGGGCCGTCATGATCGTGGCGAGCGAAGCCGACGAGGCCTGGTGGCCGCCGACTTTGATTTCGCCGGGCGCGCGCAGATGGTTGGCGTTGTGGATCGTCCACGACGCGAGCCACAGCACGCGCCGCTCGATGTCGGCAAGATATTCCAGGCGCGCGTCGGTCTTCATGCGGGCACCGGCGTTTGGCCTGCAAGTACGGAACGGAAGACCGGGCTGTCGACATTGCCGCCGCACAGGATGAGGCCGACCTTTTTGCCGCGCATGGCGTCTTTCTCCTGCAACAGGGCCGCAAGCGGGGCGGCACCGGCCCCTTCGGCCACATTGTGCGTGTCTTCGAAATAGGCGCGCATGGCGCCCGCGATCGCGTCTTCGCCGACCGAAACGATGCGCGCGGCACCGGCTGATACGATCGCCAGCGCCTCGGCCGAGGGCACGCGCACCGCCATGCCGTCGGCAAACGTGCGCGCGGAATTGGTTTCGACCACGCGGCCGGCATCCACCGAGAGCTTGTAGGCTTGCGCTTCGTCGGCGACGACGCCGACGATCTTGGTTTCGAGGCCCAGAAGATCGCGCGTGCGGATGAGGCCGCAAATGCCGGAGCCGAGGCCGATCGGCACATAGACCGCATCGAGATCGCGGTATTCGCCGAACAGCTCGTAGGCGTAGGTCGCGACGCCGAGCACGAGGTCGCGCTGGAACGACGGCGCGAATTCGTAGCCGCGCGACGCGGCAAGCGCTGCGGCGTGGCCGCGCGCCTCGTCGAAATCCGCGCCGTATTCGACCAGTTCCGCGCCGAGGCCGCGCATCGCAGCGTTCTTTTCGGCCGAATTGCCGCGCGGCACGACGATCGCGACGGGCACGCCCGCTTTGGCGCCCGCATAGGCGAGGCTCTGGCCGTGATTGCCGCGCGTTGCCGACACGACCCCTTTCACGTGCGGACGCTCGGCCTTGAGCCGCGCGAAATAGACGAGCCCGCCGCGGATTTTGAAGGCGCCGACCGGCGTGTGGTTCTCGTGCTTGACGACGACGCGCGCTTGGGCGCGCGCCGCCAGCAGCGGCCAGGCATATTGCGGGGTCGCCTGGAAATGCGTGTGCACCAAGGCGGCGGCTTCTGCGAGTTCTTCGAGATTGAACATGCGGCGACAATATCATGCGTCGGGCATATGCGATGATCGGCGCAAAAATATCAAAAACTTGATTTTTTCTGCGTATAAATCAAAAATACTGCAAATATTTTGCGTGATCTCGAAAAAATATGGAGATTTTTCGCGTGGACGATTTCGACGCCCGAATTCTAGCCGCACTGGCGCACAATGCGCGCGCCAGCAATCTCGAGCTTGAGGCCAAGGTCGGCCTGTCGCACTCGGCGATTTCGCGCCGCATCGCGCGGCTCGAAAAAGCCGGAATCATCGAAGGCTACGGCGCGCGCATCGACCGGGCCAAACTCGGTTTCACCGTGCGCGCGTTCGTGGGCGTCACGCGCGATCCGTCGATCTCGGCCGAGGAATTGGCGCAGACGCTTGCGGCCATTCCGGGCGTCGCGGTGGGCTACGTCGTGACCGGCGACCAGGACGTGTTCCTGGAGGTGTTCGCGCGCAGCCTGCAGGATTTCGCCGACCTCATGCTGTCGCGCGTGCAGAGCGTGCGCGGCGTGGCGACCACGCGCACGATTTTCGTGATGCGCGAATGGCGGGCCGAAACGGGCGCCATCGGTTAGGCGGGCGGACCCACCAGGATTGCGGCCGCGCGCAGCGCCTCGAATCTGGCGGGCAGGTGCGCGATCACGTCGCCGTCGCCCTGCACGGGCTCGCCGACCGGACCGTCGATCTCGATGGTTCGGGCGGGCAGGATGCGCACGTCCGGGCGCGTGGGCAGGCGGCCCGTGGCCAATGCCAGCGCATAGCGGATCGTGGCGAACCGCCCGGCGCGCTGGAACAGCACCACCTGCAGCTCCGGCGATTCGAGCCGCGCTTGCGGGGCGGCCACGAACCGGCCGCCGTAGTAATGGCCGTTGCAGACCAAAAGGGAGGCCGCGCGCATCGCGACCCCGTCGATGCGAACGTCGTAGAATTTGTTGCGGTAGACGGCGAGCTGGCGCAGCGTCTCGAGAACGTAGGCCCCCTTGCCGAGCGCGCGCTTGAGCTTGCTCGACACGTCGCGCACCACATGCGCGTCGAAGCCCACGCCCGCCATCATCGAAAAGCGGCGCCCGTTGACGGTGCCGAGCGTCACGCTGCGCGGCCGGCCGTCGAGGATCGCGGCCGCGACGTTTTTGGCCGAATTGCCCAAGCCGAGTTCGGCCGCCAGCACGTTGGCGGTGCCCAGCGGCACGATGCCGAGCGCCGTCGAACTGCCGCTCAGCCCGTTCAACGCCTCGTTGATGGTGCCGTCGCCGCCCGCGACGACCAGCCGCGCTGCACCCGTCGCCGCCGCCGCGCGCGCCAGCGTTTCCGCGTCGCCGCGCGCCTTGGTGGGCTCGAGCCGCACCGAGGCCGCGCGGGCTTCGAGCGCTTCGAGTACCCGCGACAGAAAGCGCCGCCGCCGCCGTCCGGCGATCGGGTTGTAGACCACGAGCAGCGGCACGGGGGCCGCGAGGTCTTGTGACATGACGATGACGACCCTGTGAAGTTACGAAGATATTCGACCGCAATGGAATATTCACTTAAGTTTACTACCATAAAAACAATATACAGAAGATGAATTCCTGACGACATCCATATATGGGGTGGGCTTGTGGATCGTTCTGTGGACAAGCGTATGTTGCACGAACCCGACGGTCTCGATCGCGGCGCTTTGCCCGACGACGCCGGCGCGAAGCGTTGGCGCGCGATCTTCATATCCGACATCCATCTCGGCACGCGCGGTTGCAAGGCGGAGTTCCTGCTCGACTTCCTGCGCTGCAACGAAAGCGACAAGCTCTATCTCGTGGGCGACATCGTCGACGGCTGGCGCATGAAGCAGAGCTGGTTCTGGCACCAGTCGCACAACGACGTCGTGCAGAAGATGCTGCGCAAGGCGCGCAAAGGGACCGAGGTCGTCTACATTCCCGGCAACCACGACGAGATGCTGCGCGACTATCTCGATCTGCATTTCGGCGGCGTCTACGTCGCGGGCGACGCGATCCACACGACGGCCGACGGGCGCAAAATGCTCGTCATCCACGGCGACGCGTTCGACGGCGTGGTGCGCTACGCGCGCTGGCTCGCGTTCCTGGGGGACCACGCCTACAATCTGGCGCTCTGGTCCAACGAATGGTTCAACCGCGCGCGCCGCGCGCTCGGGTTCCGCTACTGGTCGCTGTCGGCCTGGCTGAAAAACAAGGTCAAGAACGCGGTCAAATACATCGACGATTTCGAGAACGCGCTCGCGGCCGAAGCGCGCCGGCGCGGGCTCGACGGCGTCATCTGCGGCCACATCCACAAGGCCGAGATCCGCGACATCGACGGCATCGCCTACATGAACGACGGCGACTGGGTCGAAAGCTGCACGGCCCTGGTCGAAGACTGGGACGGAACTTTCCGCATCGTGCATTGGGCCGAGGTGAGGCAGCTCGACATGATGGAGACCGTGCGATGATCGACGCTGGGACCATGTCCGGCACTGCGGACGCGCGCAAAGCCCTGCGCATCGCGATCGTGACCGATGCGTGGCGCCCGCAGGTCAACGGCGTGGTGCGCACGCTCACCGAAACCAAGCGCGAGCTCGAGCTTGCGGGCCACACGGTCGAGATGGTGGCGCCCGAGCGTTTCACGACCTTCCCGTGCCCCACCTATCCCGAGATCCGGCTGTCGCTGGCGGGCGCGGGCAGCGTGGGCAAAATCCTCGACGGCTTCGGCCCCGACGCCGTTCACATCGCGACCGAAGGCCCGCTCGGCTGGGCGGCGCGCAAAGCGTGCCTCGCGCGCGGCCTGCCCTTCACGACCGCGTACCACACGCGCTTTCCCGAATACGTCGAAGCGCGCACGAAACTCCCCGTCGGCATCAGCTATTCGGTGCTGCGCCGCTTCCACGCGCCCGCCAGCCGCGTGATGGTGCCCACGCCCACGGTCAAAGCCGATCTCGACAGATGGGGCTTCAAAAACGTCGTGCTGTGGACGCGCGGCGTGGATCTCGAAATCTTCAAGCCCGGCCCGCGCGACCGGCTGCAGACCAAGCCGCCGATCTTCGTCTATGTCGGGCGCGTGGCGGTCGAAAAGAACGTCGAAGCGTTTTTGGCGCTCGACCTGCCGGGCTCGAAATGGGTGGTGGGCGAGGGGCCGGCGATGGCCTCTCTCAAGGCCAAATATCCGGAAGTCTCGTATCTGGGCGTACTGCAGCAGAAGGAACTCGCGAGCGTATACGCGGCCGCCGACGTGTTCGTGTTCCCGTCCAAGACCGACACGTTCGGCCTCGTGCTGCTCGAAGCCATGGCCTGCGGCACGCCCGTCGCGGCCTTCCCGGTCACGGGCCCGCTCGACGTGCTCGGCGACGTTTCGCCCGAGCAATCGGGCGGGGCCATGGACGACGATCTGCGCGCGGCCTGCCTGCGCGCGCTCGAAATCCCGCGCGAGCGCGCCCGCGCGCATGCGATGCGCTACAGCTGGGCCGAATGCGCGCGCCAATTCGCCGACCATCTGCGACCGCGCAACGCGGGCGGGCCTGCGGCAGCGGCGGCGGAGTAGGGCGGCTTGCCCTAAGAGGCGTCTGCCTAGTGCTTGGTGCCGCGCAGGCGGGCTTGCAGTTCCTGCTGGAAGATCCCGCCATCGACGCTGCTTTTGGCCTTCAGGAACTCGCCGACGACCGATTGGGCGGCGGTTTTGTCGTAGACCTCGCCGCCCTCGACCACGCACTTGGCGCGTTCGAGCACTTTGGGATCGAGTTTGAAGCGGATTTTGTCGGCCTGGGCGTGGATCTGGCGCAGGCTGGCTTTGCGCTCGGGGCTTGATGGATTCGACATGTTTTCAACTTAGCGCAAAACCCCGGAATCGGCCAGAGATACGCCCCGACCCCGGCCCGAGGGCCGGTCTGGGGGGTTGCCAAGGAGGCCCCGGCAGGATATATCCCGCGCCGTTTCAAGGTTTCCGGGCGGGCTTGCGCTCCGGCCCCCGATTCGGGGACGGACGTGGCACCGGTTTTTCCCGGAAAACGAACCCCATTTCCGGATTGCGGCCCCGACCGGGGCGCGCGTCCGGCACTCTCCGACGGAGGCAGTCGTGCCCAGAACAGTCGCGCTCGAGAAGATTCGCAACATCGGCATCACGGCGCATATCGACGCCGGCAAAACCACGACGACCGAGCGCATCCTCTACTACACGGGCAAGTCCCACAAAATCGGGGAAGTGCACGACGGCAACACCACGACCGACTACATGGCGCAGGAGCGCGAGCGCGGCATCACCATCACGTCCGCCGCCGTGACCGCCGAGTGGGAAGGCCACCGCATCAACGTCATCGACACGCCGGGCCACATCGACTTCAACATCGAAGTGAACCGCTCCTTGCGCGTGCTCGACGGCGCCGTGTTCGTGATCTGCGGCGTGGCGGGCGTGCAGCCGCAGTCGGAAACCAACTGGCGTCTGGCCGACCGCTACAACGTGCCGCGCGTCGTGTTCATCAACAAGATGGACCGCACGGGCGCCGACTTCTACAAGGCCGTCGAATCGATGCACGAGAAGCTCGGCATCAAGACCGCGATCTGCCAGCTGCCGATCGGGGCCGAAGGCGAGTTCAAGGGCATCGTCGACCTCGTGCTGATGAAAGGCGTGGTGTGGCAGGGCGACGAGCTCGGCGCCAAGTTCAACGACATCCCGATCCCGGAGAACCTGGTCGAAAAGGCCAAGGAGTACCGCCAGCTTCTGCTCGACACCGTGCTCGGCATGGACGACGCGGCGATGGAGGAGTTCTACGAAAAGGGCGACGTTTCGGTCGAGATGCTGAAGCGCTGCATCAAGAAGGGCGCGGTTTCGGGCGAATTCCGCCCCGTGTTCTGCGGCTCGGCCTTCAAGAACAAGGGCGTGCAGACGCTGCTCGACGCGGTCGTCGACTATCTGCCGTCGCCCGCCGACGTGCGCGGCATGCGCGTGGTCACCGAAGAGGGCGAGCCGGAGCGCTTCAAGCTCGCCAAGGACGAAGAGCCGTTCTCGGCGCTCGCCTTCAAGATGATCAACGACAAGTACGGCAACCTCACCTTCGTGCGCGTCTATTCGGGCGTGCTGCGCTCGGGCGACACGGTGCTCAACACCACGAAGGACGGCAAGGAACGCATCGGCCGCATGTTCCAGATGCACGCCGACAAGCGCGACGAAATCAAGGAAGTGTACGCAGGCGACATCGCGGCGTTCGTGGGCCTCAAGGACACGACGACGGGCGACACGCTGGCCGCACCCGAAGATCCCGTGATCCTCGAGCGCATGGCGTTCCCCGTGCCCGTCATCGACATCGCGGTCGAGCCCAAGACCAAGGACTCGGTCGAAAAGATGGCGCTGGGCCTCCAGAAGCTCGTGGCCGAAGATCCCAGCCTGCGCCTGCGCACCGACCACGAATCGGGCCAGACGATCCTGTCGGGCATGGGCGAGCTGCATCTCGAAATCATCGTCGACCGCCTGAAGCGCGAATACGGCGTCGAAGCCAATATCGGCTCGCCGCAGGTCGCCTATCGCGAGACGATCTCGAAGGCGCACACGGAAACCTACACCCACAAGAAGCAGTCGGGCGGTTCCGGCCAGTTCGCCGAAGTGAAGATCAAGTTCGAGCCGGTGGAACGCAACGGCGGCGTGGTGTTCGAGGACGAAGTCGTCGGCGGCTCGATCCCGCGCGAATTCATCCCGGCGGTCGAAAAGGGCATCAAGGTGCAGTGCGAGCAGGGCGTGCTCGCAGGGTTCCCCACGGTCGATTTCAAGTACACGCTGCTCGAAGGCAAGTACCACGACGTCGACTCGTCGGCGCTGGCCTTCGAAATCGCGGGCAAAGCCTGCTTCCGCGAAGGCATGAAGAAGGCCAGCCCGATCATCCTCGAGCCGATCATGGACGTCGAAGTAACGACGCCTCCCGACCATGTCGGCGACGTGGTGGGCGACTTGAACCGCCGCCGCGGCATCATCCAGAGCCAGGACCAGATCGCCACGTCGGTCATCATCCGCAGCCACGTGCCGCTGTCGGAAATGTTCGGCTACATCTCGGATCTGCGCTCGATGTCGAAGGGCCGCGCGTCCTTCACGATGCAGTTCGACCACTACGAGCCCGTGCCGCGCAACATCGCGGACGAGATCATGGCCAAGAACGCGGCCTGATCGGAGGGTTCCGGAGACGGCAAAAACGGCGCCGGCAGCAATGCCGGCGCCGTTTTCTTTCGGCGCTTACGTCATGCAGGCGGCGTTGAGCAGGCCCACGCCCAGCGCGAACGCCGCGTAGGTCGCGGCCGTCGCGGTGCGCCCGGCTTCGATGTCGGCCGCAAGGCCCGGCTTCAGCGCGCGGGCGACGAAATAGACGCCGAGCTGGATGACCAGCGCCACCGCGCTCCACACGGCCATGTCGGCGATGTTGAGGCTGTTGGACGTGACGGCCGCGAGCGGCAGCGCGAAGCCGAGGCCCGCACCGCCCAAGCTGAAGGCGGCGGCATTGTTGCCCGCGCGAATGAGGGCAAGCTCGTTCCACGGCGTGACGCGCGTGTAGATCGCGAGAAACGCCGCCGCGAAGGCGAGGCAAGCGCCGAAGAACATCAGGAAGTTGGGGAGCGTCTCCAGATAGACCATTTTCGTCACCTTACGATGTGGGGGATGAAACGCGCGCGCGGTCCGACGATGTCGCCCTCGGCCCCGCGCAAAGCCAGACCTGCGGGCTGCGAAGCGACCATCCAGGTCGATGCCAGCAGCCGCGTGGACCCGAGCGCGCCGAGCGGGGCCATCGCCTGCAGCACGACGGGTCCGTCGCGCGCGTCGGCGGGTGCGGCGTCGCCGCCGGTCTGGGCCGCGTCGAGGCCGTTGGCGAACAGCTTCACGCCGTCGCCGTTGCGGCCCAAAGCGGGCTTGGCGACCGCCGGGCCGCCGATGTCGCTGGGCTCGAGGCTCGCCTGCAGCAGGTTCGGATGGTTCGGGAACATCTCCCACAAGGCGGCGAGCATGCGCTTGTCGGCAAGCAGCATCTTCCAGGCGGGTTCGATCGCGAGAATTTCGGCCTCGGCCATGTGCGCGCCGAACGCGTCGGCGAGCATCCAGCTCCACGGATAGAGCTTGAACAGCGTGCGGATGGGCGCATCGTCGCCGTCGAGGAATTTCTCGCCGTCCCAGCCGATCGCCTCGATGTCGAGCCTTTTGGTCGCAAAGCCGGCGGCGGCCGCGCATTTGGCCAGCAGATCGAGCGTGAGTGCGGCGTCGCCGTCGCCCGCCGCACCCGCGAAATGCACCGGTAGGCGCGCGAGGCCCATGGCACCCCACGCGGCCGCGAGCCTTGCTTCGATCTCGTTCCATTGCAGGTCGTCGGGAAAATGCCGCTGGCGCCATTCGGCCTGGAACGTCGCCGCCTCGACCAGCAGCACCGGCGTTTCGGCGTTGTATTCGACGAGCTTTGGCGGGCTGCCGGGCACGTACGCAAGATCGAACCGGCCGACGAGGTTGCGCTGCCCCTGGCGCCAGCTCCGCGCGACCATGCGGGCGGCGAGGTCGGACAGGCCGAAGCGGGCATGGTCTTCGTCGGCGACGACGCGCTCGACGAGCTCGAGGCACAGGCGCTCGAGCTCGGCGCTGGCGTCGTAGAGCGCGTCGATCTCGGCTTTTTCGAACAGCACGCCTTCGCCCGGATCGATGTAGACCGCACCGTCGTCGTAGGCCGGATCGAGCCCCAGCGAACGGGCAAGCGCCCCCTCTGCGTCGGGCGAAGCGGGGGCGATCCATTGCATCGGCGAAACGGCGCGGCGGCGTGCGGGAAAGGGCGGCGGCTCAGCCGCCGGCCGAACGCCCGCCGCCCGACATGCCGAAGCCGCCGCGCCGCACGGGCGAGGTCGCCGCACGGCGCTCCTGCACGGGCGCGCCGGTCGCCTGCTGGGGCCCGCGCGGCATCGCAGCCGCCTGGCCTGCCGGGCGTGGCGGCGGCATCAGCCGGTCGTCGAAGCGGCCCATCGGCCGCGTGCCCGAATAGGCGCGGTTGTTCGCGTCGCGATAGAGCGGCTGGGCGCTCATGCCGCCGCCCATCATGCGGCCGAGCATGTAGCCCGTGAGCAGCGGCATGAACCAGCCGCCGCTCGCCTGCTGGAGCTGCTGGGGCGCTTGCGCGGCAGCCGCGGCAGCGGCTGGCACGGCGTCGCCTGCGGCGGCGGCAAGCTGTTCGGCGCTCGGGCGGATGTCGGTCACGAGCTGGCAATTGGCGGCACCGAAACGTTCCTCGCAAGCGCTTTGGCTCGCGAAGGCCGGGGCCGTGCGCTGGTGCGCGGTGCGCGCGTCGGCCAGGGCCTGGCGGCAGGCGCTGGGGTCCGATTGGCTGGCGCACTGCGCCTCGTCGCGGACGAATTCCGACGCGATGTCGTTTTTGTCGTCGCACGCGGCCAAAGCCAGGGCAGCGACGGAAGCGAGCAGCAGGGGGCGGAGTTTGCGCATAGCCTCAATGTAGGCACATCGCCGGGCGTTTCAATGGAAGAAAATGCGCGCAAATCCCGCGCTGCGCGTGTGGAACGCGACGATATCGCGTGCGTCTCGGGCCGCCCGAATTACGGCAGAGCGGGGAAGCGGGCCGAGAAGGGCGTCTGCGGGTTGCTGGTCGCCTGCGGCACGGCCCCGCCGCTGACGGCGCGCTGCTGCGCGCCGCCGACATTGGTGACCG
>JBILXZ010000096.1:0-5583 GCA_044378015.1 Tagaea sp. | reverse complement strand
GACCTCAAGATCCTGGCGCTCACGCCCATCGCGATCCTCGGCAAGGAAAACGCGTACTGATCAGCGCGGCCCGACGCGGCGATAGAGGTAGAAATCGCCGTTCTCGGCCACAAGCTGCCAGCCCGCGGCGGCCGGATCGAGGCCCAGATTGATTTCGACGTACCAGTCGGAGTCGACGAACCAGCGAATACCGCGCGCATCGAGATATTCGGGAATGCGCCCGCGCCATTCGAGCGCCTCGGGATTGACCTTGCCGTCGACATTGACCACCCGGTCGCGCAGAAAGCCGAGCGTGCCGGACTGGCCCGCTGCGACCGCGTCTTGGGGCGGCACGTGCGCGGCAACGAGGGCCGCCTGGCGGTGATGGGCGGAGGCGCCGAACAGCCCCGCACCTTGCCATGCGCCCGCAAGCAGCGCGGCAGAACCGATGCAAGCGGCGATCCCAAGCGCGGCACCGGCGCGCGGCAGGCGCGCGGCGAGCAGGGCCGGCAGATAGACGAACGCAATCAACGAAAGCGGCGCGAAATAGCGGATATAGAACCAATCGGCGAAAAACGTGCGCGTGTAGTAGACGACAAGGCCCGCATAGCAAAGCAGCAGCAGGCCCGCAAAGCGCAGCAGCGGCGACGGGCGCACGAGATCGCGCGCGCGCCAGACGAACACGGCCGTGCCGGCTATGGCGGCGACGCGCGCAAGGTCGGTCCACAGCGCTTCGTGGGCGCCCGCAAACAGCCACGGCATCGCGACGATGCGCAAAGCCCACAGGGCCGTCCAGACGCGTTCGATTTCGAAGACGGCGTCCTGCTGGGCGAAGCCCGAACTCGGCATCGGATGGCCGAACAGCAGCGTGTTGTAGAGCCACCACGGGCTCGAGACGAGAACGGCGAGCGCGCCGGCGACAAAGCAGGCGCGAAACCGCACGGCCAAGCTTTGCGGCCCGCGCAGAAACTCGGCCGCGCAGAAGACGGCGACGAACACGGCGGCGTCGATGCGCGCCAGCACGAGTGCTCCCAGCGCCAAACCCATCAGCGCCGGGCGCCGCCGCCAATCGTTCGCATAGAGGCGCCACACGAGCGCATAGAGGGCGAGCTGCAGGCCGGTCTCGAGGCCGGTGTAGAAATCGTTGAAGTTCTTGACGGCGGCCAGATAAAGCAAGGCCGCAAGCGGGGCCGCCAAAGCACTGGACGCAGAATCGCGCGCCGCGTCGCGCGCAAGGCTTGCGACAAGCATGGCGCCCGCGCAATGCGCCAGCCACGCAAGCCCGTAGAACAGCCGCAATTCCGCCTCGGGCGCGGGCGCAAGCCGGAAGCACAGCGCCTGCAGCGCCGTGAAAAGCGGCTGGAACCCGTTCGTCCACACCGTGCCGTCGATCGTGACGCCGCGGCCGTTCGCGACGTTGCGCGCGACGGTCAGCGCATACCAGCCGTCCTCGGCGATCGGCATGGCCAGCAGCGCGTCGAACGGGCGCAGCGCAAGCCCCAGATAGAAGAATGCCAGAGCGAGTGCCGCACCGGCGATGCGCTGCGGATGGGCCACTACTGCACTTCGCGCGGCGCGTATTTGGACAAGATGCGCTGCAGGGTGCGTCGGTGCATGTTGAGGCGGCGCGCCGTTTCCGACACGTTGCGGTCGCACTGCTCGAACACGCGCTGGATATGCTCCCAGCGCACGCGGTCGGCCGACATCGGATGGGCGGGCGGGGCCGGCAAGGGGCGGCTCGTCGCCTGCAAGGCCGCATCGATCGCGTCGGCGTCGGCAGGCTTGGGCAGATAGTCGACCGCGCCGGCCTTGATGGCCGCGACCGAGGTCGCGATGTTGCCGTAGCCGGTGAGGATCACGATGCGCGCGGCAGGCGCCTGCGCGCGGATGAGCGGGACGAGATCGAGGCCCGAGCCGTCGCCGAGCTTCAGATCGACGACGGCGAAGTCGGGCGCTTGCAAGCGGATCTGCGCTTCGGCAGCCGCAAACGATTCGGCGATGGCAACGACATAGCCGCGCCGTTCCATGGCTTGGGCCAGACGCAGACGGAACGCTTCGTCGTCTTCGACGACCAGCAGGCGGCGAGCGGGCGGCGCGGAGGGAGTCATGCGAGCTTCTTCTCGGACAGGGCTGCGAAGGCCGATCGGGGCCATGTTACGACGATTCGGGCCCCGCCGTGCGGCGCGTTGGCCCATGCGACCGACGCCGACATGCGCGCCAGCAGCGTCGAGGCGATGAACACGCCGAGCCCCATATGGTCGCTCTCGCCGACCCGGCTCGAAACGTAGGGCTCGCCCAGGCGCGTCATTATCTCCGGCGCGAATCCCGGCCCGTCGTCGTGGATGTCGATGCCGACCGTCTGGGCGTCCGACCAGGCGCGAATGTCGATGCGCGTGTGCGCGAAACTCGAGGCGTTGTCGATCAGCGTGCCCAGCGCCTGCACGAGATCGGGCCGGCGCGGCGCGGGCGGATCGACGTTGTCGGCATAGTCGATCGTGACCGCGACCTCGACCCGGTTGGCCGCGTAGCGCGCGCCGATCTCGCGCAGCAGCACCGACAAAGGCGGCCGCGGAAACGGATCACCGTGCGCGTCGCCGCTCTCCGGTTTGGCGGCGAGGCGCGCCAGAATGTCGCGGCAGCGCATCGTCTCGCGCAGCAGCAATTCGGCGTCCGCCTTGAGGGCACCGGGCGGGGCGTCGCGCGCCACTTCCTTCGCTACAAGCGCGATCGTGGCAAGCGGCGTTCCCAGTTCGTGGGCCGCGGCGGCGGCGAGCCCGCCCACGGCGCTGACGCGCTGTTCGCGCTCGAGCGACGTTTGCGCCGCCGCGAGCGCGTCGGACATCTGGCGCGCGTCTTCGGCGAGCTTGGCGACGTTGGCGGCGACCACCACGATCGTCATGGCGACGGCGAGCCACACGCCGAACGAGAACAGGGCCGGCAGTTCGAGGCCCGGCTCGGCCCAGGGCAACGGCTCGTGCCAGAAGGGCAGCACGCTTGCCGTCGCCATGGAGAGCACGCCCAGCGCCACCGTCGAGCTGCGCGTGAGCGAAGTTGCCGCCACGGCGACGGGCGCCACGAGCAGAACCGCAAACGGGTTCTGCAGGCCGCCGGTGAAATGCAGCAGCGTGCCGAGCTGCAGAATGTCGTAGGCGAGAACCGCGCCGGCGGCGCGGTCGTCGAGCCGCCCGGCGCGCGGGCGGTCGAGCATCAGCACCGCGTTGAGAATGGCCGACACGGCCACGGCCCCCATCGCGGCACCGATCGGCAGCTGGTAGCCGAGACCGTAATGCACCCCCAGCACGGCGCAAGCTTGGCCGAATACGGCGATCCAACGCACCACCACGAGCGTGCGCAGCCGGACACGCCCGACCGGCGGCAGAGGCGGAAGACCTTGCGGCGGAAGCGCGGGCGCTGGCATGTCCGGTCCTCGAAACGCTGGGCTGCAAAACACTAGGCTGGCCACGACCCTGCGAACGGGCCATATAACAACTTATGCCGCCGCTTGCGATCAATGTCGAAAACCTGACCAAGGTTTTTTCCGCCGGAGCCGCCCCCGCGGTGGACAGCATCGCCTTCGCGGTGCCGCCCGGGCGCATCTGCGGGCTGCTGGGCGGCAACGGAGCGGGAAAGACGACGACGATCTCGATGCTGCTGGGCATCCTCGTGCCGACCTCCGGGCGGATCGAGATGCTGGGCCACGACATGCGTCGGCACCGCTTTCGCGCTTTGCCGCGCATCAATTTTTCCTCGCCCTACGTGGACCTGCCGGGGCGCCTGACGGTGCGCGAGAATCTGACGGTGTTCGGGCGGCTCTACGGCGTGCGCGATCTGGCATCCCGCATCGCCGAGCTTGCGCGCGAACTCGAGCTCGGTGCCCTGCTCGACCGCAAGACGGGCTCGCTGTCCTCGGGCCAGAAAACGCGCGCGGCCTTGGCCAAAGCGCTCGTGAACCGCCCGGCCTTGCTGCTTCTCGACGAACCGACCGCAAGCCTCGATCCCGACACGGCCGACCAGGTGCGCGGCCTGCTCGAGACCTACGCGCGCCGCGAGGGTGCTGCGATCCTGCTGGCATCGCACAACATGGGCGAGGTCGAACGGCTGTGCGCCGAGGTGCTGATGATGAAGACCGGACGCATCGTCGATCGCGGCACGCCCGCCGAGCTTATCGCGCGCTACGGACGAAACGACATGGAACAGGTTTTTCTCGACATCGCGCGCAGGCAAGAAGCATGACCGACAGTCTCCAGCGCATATCGGCCATGCTGCTGCGGCACTATTACCTGTTCCGCGGTTCGTGGACGCGCATCTTCGATCTCATGTACTGGCCCGTGCTGCAGATGGTGATCTGGGGCTTCATCACGGTGTTCTTGAACCAGCATTCGAACTGGTTCGCGCAGGCCGCCGGCGTTTTGATCGGCGCCGTGCTGCTGTGGGACGTTCTGGTGCGCGCGCAGTTCGGCTTCACGCTGTCGCTTCTCGAGGAAATGTGGTCGCGCAACCTGGCCAATCTGTTCGTGGCGCCCTTGCGGCCTTACGAATTCGGCCTGTCGCTGATGGCGATGGGCGTCATCCGCTCGGCCATCGGCGTGGTTCCGGCGGCCCTGCTCGCGATCCCGCTCTTCCACTATTCGATCTTCGAAATGGGGCTGCCGCTGCTCGCCTTCTGGTCGATGCTGATCATGCTCGGCTGGTCGATCGGGCTGGGGATTGCAGCACTCCTCTTCCGCTTCGGGCTCGCGGCCGAATCCTACGCCTGGGCGTCGATCTTCCTGATCCAGCCGGTGTCGGGCGTATGGTACCCGGTCGATGTTCTGCCGGCCTGGCTGCAGCCGGTCGCCTGGGCCCTGCCCACCACGCACGTGTTCGAAGGGATGCGCGCGGTGCTGATCGAGGGCGCGTTCCGCTGGGACCTGTTCGCCTCGGCGTTCGCGCTCAATGTCGTCTATCTGGCCCTCGGCTTCGGCGCGTTTCTCTACGCCTTCGCGCGCGCGCGCCAGCGCGGCCAGCTGCTGCAGTCGAGCGAGTGACCGATCAGGCGGCTTTGCGGGGCAGATTCTGCTCGACCAGCGTCGCCCAGAAAGACGCGCCGATCGGCAGTACGTCGTCGTTGAAATCGTAGCGCGGATTGTGCAGCGACGGGCCCGCGCCGTTGCCCAGGAACACGTAGGCGCCGGGCTTGGCTTCGAGCATGAAGGCGAAATCTTCCGAGCCCATCGTGGCGATTCCGTCGGTCGCGACATGCTCGGCGCCGACGACCGCGCGCATCGCCGCCGCCGCGATTTCGACTTCCGCCGCGCTGTTCACGAGCGGCGGATAGCCGCGCCGGTAGTCGAGCGTCGTCTCGCAGCCCATGGCGGCGGCAATGCCGCCGGCAATGCGCTTCATGGCGGCTTCGAGACCGTCGCGCACGTTCGGCGCGAAGGCGCGCAGCGTGCCGCGCAGCACGCATTCGTTGGGGATCACGTTGTAGGCGTCGCCCGCGTGGATTTGCGTGACGCTGACGACGACCGCGTCGAGCGGGCTCGTCTCGCGCGAGGAAATCGTCTGCAGCGCCGTCACGATCTGGGCCGCGCACACCACGGGGTCGGTGCCGCGCTGGGGCAT
>JBILXZ010000095.1:0-5636 GCA_044378015.1 Tagaea sp. | reverse complement strand
AGGCCCGACAGCAGCGGATTTTCGGACAGGCGCATGATCCCCAGGAACACGCCGAGCAGCGTCACCGCCACGCATCCGAGAATGGCCACGCGCAGCGTGTTTAGCAAGCCCACCAGCAGCGCGCGCGCGTAGCTGTTGGAGGGCGTATAGGGAATCAGGTGCTCGCCGATCGGAATGCCGGCCGAGCGGTCGAGAAAGCCGAAGCCGAGCGTGAGGCCACGCGCGGCCATGTTCGTCTGGACGTTCGAGAAGAGGAAGATGGAAGCCGCAACGACGGCGAGCAACAGGGCCGCCTGGAAGGCGAGCGCGCGCGCCGTGCGGTCGTACCACCAGGCGGTGGCGCCGAAATTCGAAGACGGGACTGTCCGCATTTGCAACGAAGCCCAAGTCGCCGCTGCCGGAACGCCGGCAGCGGCCGTCCTTGGCAGCTCTTAGCGCGCGGGCGGGGCGTAGAGGAGGCCGCCCTTGGTCCACACGTTGTTCATGCCGCGCTCGAGACCGAGCGGGGTGCTGGCGCCGATGTGGCGTTCGAAGATTTCGCCGTAGTTGCCGAACGTCTTGATGATCGTGCGGGCATACAGAGCGTTGGCAGCGCCGATCGATTCGCCCATGTTGCCTTCGGCGCCGAGCAGGCGGCGCACGACCGGATTGGTCGAGGTGGCCGCGATCTGGTCTACATTGGCGGCCGTAATGCCCATTTCTTCGGCATCGATCAACGCAAACACGGTCCAGGCAACGAGGTTCGTGAGTTCTTCGTCGCCCTGGCGCACGGCCGGTCCAAGCGGCTCCTTGGACACGCGCTCGGGCAGGATCACATGTTCGCGCGGGTTGGTCAGCAGCGTGCGCTGGGCGGCAAGGGCCGCGAAGTCGTTCGTATAGACGTCGCAGCGGCCCGCATCGTAGGTGCGGCGCAGTTCGTCGAGATCGGACACGACGACCGGGCGGAACGTCATGTTGTGCTGGCGGAAATAGTCGGCGAGGTTGAGCTCGGTCGTGGTGCCGGGTTGCACGCAGACCGTCGCGCCGTTGAGGCCGCGCGCGCTGGTCACGTTGAGGCGCCGCGGCACCATCATCGCCTGACCGTCGTAGAACACCACGGCGGGGAAATTGAAGCGGTTGACGTTGGTGTCGCGCGTCAGCGTCCAGGTCGTGTTGTTCGACAGCATGTCGACTTCGCCCGACGCGAGCGCCGGGAAGCGGCTCTGCGTCGTCACGGGCACGAATTCGACCTTGTTCGGATCGTTGAAAATCGAGATCGCGACCGCGCGGCAGATTTCGACGTTGAAGCCGGACCAGCGGCCTTGGGTGTCCGGCACGCCGAAGCCGGGATTGCTCGGCCCCTGCACGCCGCAACGCAGCGTGCCGCGCTGTTTGATGGCGTCCAGTGCCGGACCGGCGAGAACCGCCGTCGGCGCCAGTACAAAGAAGACAGCCGCAGATGCGGCGAAAATCGTCGCGAATTTCACTGGTGACCTCCGTTCATGCGCCCCTGTGATCGGGGCTTGGGGGATATCCATCGGCGCCGCAACCCGCTTTTCAGAGCGCGGACGACGGTGCCGTCAGTCGTGCGTGCAGTCGGGATGCGGATTGTTCCGATACAAACGCTTCGGACATATGAGCAATTTATGGGCCATCTTCAAGATGACGCGTCCGCAATATTTCGCTTGGTTTACAGGAGGAAACTGCAAAATCATTCGAGGTTTTTCCGCATCGGAAATGTAATTCTCGATCTCCCGTGCAACGGCGACGCTCGGTTGCCCGGCATGCCGAGGGCTATCCTAGACAGCGTGCCGACGCGATGCATATGTGCGGCAATATTCATTCTGCCCTGCAGGCCGCCGGCCATTACGCCTTCGCGTTCGCCCAGTGCGCCGCGATCGCGTCGCTCGTCGCGAACCACACGTCGGGATACGACGTGCCGATATGGCGCAATGCTGCCTTGAGCTTGCGCAGGCGGAAAGGCTGGCCTGCCACGTAGGCATGCAGCGCAACGCCCATCACAAGCGGCTGGCCGGTTGCTTGCTCGCGCATTTCGTCGAACTGGTCGACGATCATGTCGGCGAAATCGGCGGCGCTGTGGCGCCGCGCCACGATCGCGTTCGAATCGTTGAGTTCCTGCGGATAGGGCACGCTCAGCAGCCTGCCGCCTTGCGCCACGAGCCAGATCGGCTGGTCGTCCATGCACCAGTCGAGCACGTAGGAAAAGCCGGCCGCGCGCAGGAGATCGGGCGTACGCGGCGTTTCGGCGATCCACGGCCCGAGCCAGCCTTGCGGCGGCCCGCCCGCATGCGCGGCGATCGCGTCGCGCGCTTCGACGATGAGCCGGCGCTCCGCCGCTTCGTCGAGCCCGGCCTGGCTTTCGGAATTCGTGCGCCCGTGCGCCACGATGGCGGCACCCGCATCGCGAAACGCCTGCGCCAATTCGGCGTGGCGCGCATAGATCGCCGAATTCACCAGCAGCGACGGCGCGATGCCGCTTTGCTTGAAAGCATCGAGGAGGCGCCAAGCGCCGACGCGATTGCCGTATTCGCGCCACGACCAGTTCAGCACGTCGGGCGTGCCCGATCCCGGCACGATGTCTTCGGAGAGGCCTTCGCCGAACGCGTAGCTTTCGAGATTGAGGGCGACATAGACCGCCAAGCGCTTGCCCTGCGGCCACGCAGCCTGGGGCCGGCGCACGATCGGCACGTCGTCGAAACGGCCGGGATGCGGCAGATCCATCGATCAGCCTTTGAAGCGCGCGGCGAGTGCGGGCGACAGGCCGACCGTGTCGCGACCCGTGGGCAGCGCGTAGCTGCCGGCGCGCGGCTTGGCCGGGCGAATGCGCACGAGCGCTTCGAGTAGCGGCACGCCGGTCGTGACGCCGTCGAACATCGGCACCGGGATTCGGTCCTGCAGGCGCTCAGGCACGCCTGCCATCACAGCTCCCGTCAGCACGATAGCTTCCACGTGGTCGCGTTCGACGAGATCGTTTGCCGCCTCGACGATCATGCGCTCGACCTCGCTCTGGTCGCCGGGCGCGTAGGGTGCCGCGCTTTCCAAGGCGCGCCAACCGGCGACGCAGCCGCCGAGTCCGGTCGCCGCCACCGTGTCCCGATAGAGCCCCAGCACGCGCTTGCCGAAAAGGATTACGCCGACACGCCGGCCGACCAAGGTCGCCACGTGCAGCGCTGCTTCCGTCATGCCGAGAACCGGAACCTGCAGCATCTCGCGCGCGGCCGTTACGGCCGTGTCGTACGAGACGACGATCAGCACGCCGTCGCAGCCGCCCGCATGTTCGGCGACGAGCGCCATCGTGGAATGTTCGGCGATCGCGTTTTCGCTGCGCGAGCCGATCACGCGCGCACCGAAACTGCCAGTGACGGCGCGGATTTCGGTGCCGGGTGCGGCGGCAAGGCGCGCGGCCTCGGCCACTTTGCCCGTCACGAATTCTGAAGTGTTGGAATTGACCAGCAGCAGACGCATCGCGAAACGCTTTCTTCTCGGATTTTTGGGTGGGGGCGTTTTCGAGCCTAGCCGTCGCGGCCGCGCCGGTCGAGGCCCACGTCGCGCGCCATCGCGCGCAGATAGACTTCGCGATAGTAGGGTTCGAGTTCGGCCGCGTCGCGGCGCAAATCGGCCATCCCGGCCGCGAGAGCGGGTCCGAGCGCCGCGATCTCGGCCAGGATCGCGCGCTCGTCGAGCGTCAGCAGGCGGCCGTTTTCGACGACGAGACTGCCGGCCACGACCACGTCGCGCACCGACGATCCGGTCTCGCAATAGACGAGCTGGCGCTCGAGATCGTTGAGCGGCGTGAAGGCCGTGGTGGCGAGATCGAGGAGAGCGACGTCGCCCGCCGCCCCCGGCGCAAGACGCCCCAACGGCACGGGGCTGCGCGCCGCGCGCGCGCCGCCCCGATAGAGAGCGTCGAGAATTTCCGGCGCTTTGGGCCAGTCGCGATAGTCGGCGCGCGTCAGCGTGTGGACGAGTGCTGCCGACTTCGCGACGAGCCACAGATTGTGCGTGTCGTCGACCGTCGCCTCGTCGGTGCCCAGCGCCAGATGCACGCCCGCCGCCGCCAAGCGCCGCCACGGCATGATGCCGCTGCCCAGGCGCAGATTGCACACGGGATTGTGCGAGACGGTGCAGCCCGAGCGCGCCAGAAGCTCGATGTCCGCATCGTCGATCCAGATCGCGTGCATGACGAGCATGCGCTCGTCGAGAAGCCCCAGATCGTGCACGTAGCGCACCAGCGACTTGCCGAGCTTTTCCTCGCCGAACACGCGCTGGGTCTTGGTCTCGAGGATATGCACGAAAAACGGCAGATCGCGTTCGCGCGACAAAGCGCTCAACCGTTCGAAATATTCGCGCGTGACGCGGTGCGGTGCCGAGCACGAAACGGCCGCCGCCAAGCGCCCGGCCTCGGCGCCGTGCCAGCGCTCGACCAGATGCGCGTAGCATGCCATCAATTCGTCGGCCGACTGGCGCGGGGCGGCGTCCATGCGGGCGCGGATCGCAGGCGGGACGAGATCGGCCAGGAAGGGCTGCTTTTCGTATTCGACGACATTGGGCTGGTCGAGCGCCATCGTCGCGCGCATGCCGCTGTCGCGGTAGGCTTCCATCACGGCGTCGATCGCGTCTGGCGTTGCGGTCGGCACGTAGAAAGCATCGTCGAGAACGCTCGTGATGCCGAGCTTCAGCATCTCGATGGCACCCAAGGCCGTGCGCAGATAGGCAAGACGCGCACCCTGCCCTTCGGCGGCCAAAGGCGGCACTTCGTACAGCATGAACACTTCGAGCGGATAGCCGTCGAGGCAGCCGCGCTTGAGATTGCCCGGCGAATGCACATGCGCGTTGATGAGGCCGGGCACGGCGAGCTTGCCGCGCGCGTCGAGCGTGCGAATGCCTGCGGGCACGAGGTCGGTCGGCACCGCACCCACGCAAACGATGCGCCCGGCGCGAATCAGAATGTCGCCTGACTCGATATGGCGCGGCGCATCCATCGTGAGAATGCGGGCACCGCTTATCAGCAAATCGCCGGTCATCGGCGAAACTCTATCGGGTCGCTCGCAGTTCGGGTACGGGAATTGCCGATTCGGGTGCGGAAATTGCTAAAGTGCGGCCATGGCTATCGATCCTTCGCGGCACAAACGCATCGGCATGCTCACGCCGTCTTCCAACACGGTGCTGGAGCCCGTGACGTCGGCAATGCTCGCGGGCCTGCCAGACGTGACCGCGCATTTCGGACGATTTCGCGTGACAGAGATTTCGCTGTCCTCGGCGGCGTTGGCGCAGTTCGACCTCCAGCCGATCCTCGACGCTGCTTTGCTGCTGGCCGACGCCAAGGTCGACGCGATCGTGTGGAACGGCACGTCGTCGGGCTGGCTCGGTCTCGAGCGCGATCGCGATTTGTGCGCGGCGATCGCGGCGGCGACGGGCGCCAAGACCGGTACCTCGGTGCTGGCCCTTGCCGATATCCTGCGCAGCACGGGGGCCAAGCGCATCGGCCTTGTGAGCCCCTATCTCGACGAAATCCAGGCGAAGATCGTCGCGAACTTCGCGGCCGAAGGCTTCGACTGCATTGCCGAGCGCCATTTGCGCGATCGCGGCAATTTCTCGTTCTCGCAGTACTCGGAAACGGCGATTGCCGATCTCGT
>JBILXZ010000094.1:0-5843 GCA_044378015.1 Tagaea sp. | reverse complement strand
CCCCACGACGAGCAGCGCACCGGCCAGCCCGCAGCCGAGGCCCAGCAGACGCAAACCATGGCGCTTCTCCATGCCAAGGCCGAGCGCGATCGCATAAGTCATCAGCGGCGACAGCGTGTTGAGAACGGCCGCAAGCCCCGCGGGCACATGGCCCACGACGAGCACGGCCAGCGAATTGGGGATGGCGATGGCAGTCGCCCCGGCGATCAGCGTATACGCCCAGAAGCGCCTGGCGAGCGGCAGGCGGGCGCCCCGAAAACGTGCGACCGCTGCCAGCAGGCAGGCGGCCGAAACCGAAATCGCCAGCGTGAAGCCGAACGGATGGATGCCCGACGCATAGGCGATCTTGGCGAGCGAAAATTGCAGCCCCCAGATCAGGCCCATGCAAATCATGTAACCGAGAGCGAGATAGAGTCGGCGGCCGGTTAGAGTCGGCGCTGCAGCGGGAGGAGACGAATCCATGAAGTTCGCAAGCTACAACATTCAGTACGGCAAGGGCAAAGACGGTCGTTTCGACCTTGCGCGCATCGCGGCCGCGGTGGCGGATGCCGACGTGATTGCCTTGCAAGAGGTCGAGCGCTTCTGGCCACGCTCGGGCAATGTGGACCAGCCGGCCGAGCTTGCCGCCTTGCTGCCGGATTTCTACTGGGTCTACGGACCCGGCTACGACATGGATGCCGACACCGGCCGCCCCGGCGGCAAACGTCGTCAGTTCGGCAACATGCTGCTGTCGCGCACGCCGATCCTCACGTCGCGCAACCATCTTTTGCCCAAATACGGTGCGGTCGGGCAGTTCTGCCTGCAGCGCTCGGCGATCGAAGGCGTGATCGAGACGCCGACGGCGGGGGCGTTGCGGCTCTATTCGCTGCATCTGTCGCATATCGACGACGGCGACCGGGCCGCCCAAGTGGACAGGCTGATCGAAATCCATCGCACCGCACCCGACGAGGGCGGGGCTTGGTTCGGCACGCACAAGGATGCCGACTGGACCCAAGGCCGCCCGCCGCCGCCGATGCCGCAGGCGGCTTTGTTCATGGGCGATTTCAACATCACCTGTCGCTCGCCGCTCTATGCGCAACTGGTCGGGCCCTTGTCGGCCGAGTTCGGGCGCGTGACGGCCAGAAGCGGCTTCGTCGATGCCTATGTGGCGGCCGGCAACGACGTGGCGAGCGGCTGGAGCTGCGACAGCACGCTCACGCATCGCGAACGCATCGATTTCTGCATGGCGAGCGCGAGCCTCGCACCGCGGATCAAGCGCGCCTGGATCGACAACGACGCGGCTGGCTCCGACCACCAGCCGATCTGGACGGAAATCGAGCTTTGAGGCGTCAGTTGCGCTGTCTGAGGCTGCGGCCGGATTCGACGTCGAACAGGTGCACGTTGGCAGGCGACGCGGAAACTGGAATCGTGCGGCCCGGATCGGTAGCGTCGGACGGCAAGGCGAGCACGAAGGCTTCGCCCGCCAGCATGCCGTGCAGCAGGCGGGTGGCGCCAAGCTCTTCGGTCACGTCGCACTGCAGGCGCGGCTGCTGCTGGCCCGGGGCCGCTTCGACCTTCGCTTCTTCCGGGCGCAGGCCGATCTCGACCTTCGAAGCCTTGCCGGGCGCGTAGACGGCACCATCGAAACGCAGGCGGCTGCCGTCGGCGAG
This sequence comes from Tagaea sp., assembly GCA_044378015.1. Lineage (GTDB taxonomy): Bacteria > Pseudomonadota > Alphaproteobacteria > CACIAM-22H2 > CACIAM-22H2 > Tagaea. The sequence goes on along the minus strand of JBILXZ010000094.1, from coordinate 4,194 downwards.
CGCCACCTCGTCCCCCGACACGACCGTGCCCGAAATCAGATTCATCGCAGGCGAACCGATGAAGGTCGCCACGAACTTGCTCGCGGGCGCGCGGTAGATTTCGAGGGGCGTTCCGACCTGCTCGATGCGCCCGCCATTCATCACCACGACCTGGTCGGCAAGCGTCATCGCCTCGACCTGGTCGTGCGTGACGAAAATCGACGTCGCCTTGAGGCGGTTGTGCAGCTTGCGGATCTCGAGACGCATCTGCACGCGCAGCTTGGCGTCGAGATTGGAGAGCGGTTCGTCGAACAGGAAAGCCGCCGGTTCGCGCACGATGGCGCGGCCCATCGCCACGCGCTGGCGCTGGCCGCCCGACAACGCGCGCGGCTTGCGCTTCAAATACGGCTCGATCGCGAGCAGGCGGGCCGCGTCGGCGACGCGCTTTGCGATCTCGTCCTTGGGCGTGCCGCGATTGCGCAGGCCGTAGGCCATGTTGTCGTAGACGGACATGTGCGGATAGAGCGCGTAGTTCTGGAACACCATCGCGATGTCGCGCTCCGAGGGCTCGACGTCGTTGACCGTGCGCCCGCCGATGGAAACGGTGCCGCCGCTGATCTCCTCGAGGCCCGCGATCATGCGCAAGAGCGTCGACTTGCCGCAGCCCGAGGGGCCGAGCAGCACGGTGAAGTTCCCGTCGGGGATCGTCAGCGAAATGCCCTTAACGGCCTCCACGCCGCCCGCGTAGACCTTCCGCACCGAATCGAGGATTACGCTCGCCATTTCTTCCGCCCTTCGCGCGCTGCCGTCACTTCTCGGTCTCGACCAGACCCTTGACGAACAGCTTTTGCATCAGCACCACGACCAGCACCGGGGGCAGCAGTGCGAGCACGGCCGTGGCCATCGCGAGCTGCCATTCGGTCAGGGCGTCCTGCGTGACGATCATCTTCTTGATGCCGATCACGATCGTCTGCATGTTGTCGCGCGTCGTGATCAGCAAAGGCCACAAATACTGGTTCCAGCCGTAGATGAACTGGATCACGAACAGCGCGGCGATCGTCGTCACCGACAATGGCAGCAGCGTGTCCTTGAAAAAGCGGAGCGGGCCCGCCCCGTCGATCTTCGAAGCCTCGACGAGTTCCTCGGGCACGGTCATGAAAAACTGGCGGAACAGAAGCGTCGCGGTCGCCGACGCGATGAGCGGCAATGTGAGGCCGGTGTAGGTGTCGAGCAGGCCCAAATCGGCGACGATCTTGTAGGTGGGGTAGATGCGCACTTCCACGGGCAGCATCAGCGTCACGAAAATCAGCCAGAACGCAGCCATGCGGAAGGGAAAGCGGAAAAACACGATCGCAAAGGCCGAGATCAGCGAGATCGCGATCTTGCCGAGCGCGATTATCAGCGCCATCACGAAGCTGTTCAGCAGCATCGTGCCGACCGGCTCGCGCGTCGTCGCACGCGCGCCGGAGAACACGATGCGTTCGTAGTTTTCGAGCATCTGCGAGCCTGGCAGTAGCGACATCTGTCCGTTCTGCACGGTCGCGGCATCGTAGGTCGAGGCGAGCAAGGCGAGATAGACCGGGAATGCCACGACGCACACGCCGACCAGCAGCACGACATGCGGCACGATGCGGCCGACGAGGGTTTCGCGCTCGACCATCAGTACTGGACCCGGCGTTCGACGAATTTGAACTGCACGGCCGTGAGCGCGATCACGATCGCCATCAGCACGACCGACTGCGCAGCCGAACCGCCGAGATCGCTGCCGAGTTTGCCGTCGGCATAGACCTTGTAGACCATCGTCGTCGTCGTGCCCGCAGGCCCGCCGCTCGTCACCGAATCGATGATGCCGAACGTGTCGAAAAACACGTAGACGATGTTGACGGTGAGCAGGAAGAAGGCCGTGGGCGAAAGCAGCGGGAAGACGATCGTCCAGAAGCGGCGCAGCGGCCGCGCGCCGTCGATGGCGGCCGCCTCGATCACGCTTTTGGGAATGGCGGCGAGGCCCGCGAGGAAGAAGAGGTCTGCTTCCACGTGGCGGCGAGCACCACCAGGATCATCGCGTGGTTGCCGTTGAGAAGCGGGTTCCAGTCGATGCCCCAGCTGCGCAGCGCCTTGGCGAGCATGCCGAGCGAGGGCTGGAACATGAAGAGCCACAGGACGCCCGCAACGGCCGGAGCGACCGCATAGGGCCAAATCAGCATCGTCTTGTAGATCGTGGCCCCTTTGATCTGCTTGTCCGCCATCACCGCGAGAAGAAGCCCGCTCGACAGCGAGAGGAAGGCGACCAGCACCGAGAACACGGCCGTGGTGCCCATCGTTCGGTAATATTCGGGGTTGGCGGCGAGGATCGTGTAGTTCTCGAACCAGACGAATTCGGTCGAAATCCCGAAGGCGTCCTGCATCAGCATGGATTGCCAGACCGCCTGCACGGCCGGCACGTAGAAAAAAACGACGACGATCGCGAATTGCGGCAGCAGCAGCGAGTAAGGCAAGGCTTTGCCGCCGAACAGCGCGCGTCGTTCCATGCTGCCAAATTCTCCGTTTCCTGCGCGGAGCCCTTGCGGGCGAAACGGGCCGGATCCGAAAAGGACCCGGCCCGCCCGTTTCAGTCGCGGGTCAGCGCGTGACCGTTCGCTCGAACTGGCGCAGCGAGGCGTTTCCGCGGCTTACCGCCGCATCCATCGCCTGCTGGGCCGTCTTGGTTCCCTGCAGGGCCGCTTCGATTTCCTCCGACCAAATGTCGCGGATCTGGACGAGGTTGCCGAAGCGCAGCCCCTTCGAGTTCTCGGTCGGCGGCTTGTTGGTGAGCGCCTTGAGCGGCGTTTCGAGATAGGGATTTGTCGCGTAGAAGCCCGACGCCTTCACCTTCTCGTAGGCCGCAATCGTGATCGGGAGATAGCCCGATTCCGTGTGCAGCCGCGCCTGGCGGTCGGTGTCGGACAGGAAGGCGAAGAACTTGGCCACGCCCTTGTACTCGTTGGCAGGCTTCCCGCCCATGACCCACAGCGAAGCGCCGCCCAGCGTCGAGTTCTGGGGCGCTCCCGCCACGTCCGGATAGTACGGCATCGCGGCGTTGGCCCAGTCGAACTTGGCGTTCGCCTTGACGTTGCCGTAGAAGCCCGACGAGGTGATCATGATCGGGCATTCGCCCGACGTGAACGTGCCTTCGCCGGTGTTTGTGCGCCCGCCATAGACGTAGGTCTTGTCCTTGGCGAGTTCCGCCAGATTGGCGAAATGGCGAACGTGCGTCGGCGAGTTGATCTTGAACTCGGTGTCGAAGCCGTCGATGCCGTTCGACTTGGTGCCGATCGGAATGTTGTGCCACACCGAGAACTGCTCGATATTGACCCAGGTGACCCAGGCGGTCGAGAAACCGCAATTCGGCGTGGCGGTCGCCTTCAGCTTTTTGGCGGCTTCGAACAGTTCGGGCCAGGTCTTGGGCGGCGCTTCGGGATTGAGACCGGCCGCCTTGAAGGCATCCTTGTTGTACCACATCACGGTCGACGACGAATTGAACGGAAAGGATAGCATCTCGCCCTTCGCGGTCGAATAATAGCCCGCGACCGCCGGCAGATACGACGACGGCTCGAAGCGTTCGCCTGCTTCCTTCATGAGGTCGGCGACCGGCTTGATCGCACCGCGGGCCGCCATCATCGTGGCGGTGCCCACTTCGAACACCTGCATGATGTGCGGCGCGTTGCCCGCACGGAACGCCGCAATGCCGGCGTTCATCGTGTCGGGGTACGAGCCCTTGTAGGAGGCGACGACCTTGTAGTCTTTCTGCGACGCGTTGAATTCGTCGGCGAGGCGATTGACGACGTCGTTGTTCGCCCCCGTCATCGCGTGCCACCACTGGATTTCGACCTGTGCCGTGGCCGGTGCGGCCGAGGCGATCAACGCAGCGGCAGCTGCAGCACCGAGCAGATTTCGACGAAGCATCATCAGGTCTCTCCCTTTTTCATGACGCGAAGTTTCGCCCGTACCTACGGACTCCCGCGTCGTTTAAGCGTGCAGAATGTCTCATCTGCGACGTTTTTGTGAAGCTTTTATGACATGGACCGGCGAACGCGGCTAGTATGCTCTTACCGCTTGGCTTTTCCGCCGCCCGAAAAGTCCGAACGCACACGGGCGACCGCAACTTGCCAGCCGCTATAGAGCTTGTCGCGCGCGGCTGTCGGCATTTTGGGCGCAAACAGCCGGTCGGCGCGGCGC
>JBILXZ010000050.1:0-21848 GCA_044378015.1 Tagaea sp. | reverse complement strand
TGAAGGCCGCGAACCCGCAAGCCGACCTCTATGCGCGCAGCGCCTACGAACAATCGAAGTGCAAGCGCCAGCGCTTCTATCTCGTCCAACGGCCGGTCGAGATGCGCGACGGAGACATCCTCGCGGCCCTGCGAAGCATGGACCGCCCACCGGCCCGCTATGCGGGCGCATTGCAGCCATTTTCCGCGCCCGAATTCGAAACGCTGGCGCACGAGGCCGGCCGCGACGACGTCCAAAAATTTTGGGTCGATCTGTCGATCGCCTGCGGTCTGAACGCGCTGGTCTACTCGAACGACGATCTCGATCGCTACCGAGTCCGTGAAAGCGGCGGGTCATCCCACGGACCATCGATGATTTGGACCATCGAATCCGTCTCGGATCCCGCATTGCGCCTCAGGGAGGCATCCTTTGTCGCACCGCCAGGCCGCATGTACATTCAGCGATTTCCGCCGGAAATCCCGCCCCGATTGCTCAGCACGATTCGCGCGATCATTTATCTGAATACGCCGATCGACTGGAAGGAGCCCGGGCCTGCCCATTTCGAGCGCTTGCGCGAAAGACTCGGGGAACTGCGCAAAAAGTACGACGCACCGGAACCGCAGTGACCGCCTAGCGCTTCACCCTCTCGCGCATCAGCACGAATTCTTCGGCCGCCGTCGGGTGCACGGCGATCGTGCGGTCGAAATCTTTTTTGGTAAGACCCGCTTTGACGGCCACCGCAAACGCCTGCGCGATCTCGGGCGCGTCTGCCCCCACCATGTGCAAGCCGCGCACGCGGCCCGTGGCCGCTTCGACCACGAGTTTCATCAGCGTCTTTTCCTGGCGCCCCGAAAGCGTGTGCTTCATCGGCCGGAAAACCGCGCGGTAGATGTCCACGCCGTCGATGCCGAGCAACCGCTCGGCGTCGCCCTGGCTCAAGCCGACCGTGCCAACCGGCGGCTGGCTGAACACGGCAGAGGCGATGTCGTTGTGGTCGACGGTCGTCGGGTTCGCATTGAAGAGGGTTTCGGCAAGCCCCCGCCCCTCGGCGATCGCGACGGGCGTGAGATTGACGCGATTGGTGACGTCGCCGACCGCATAGATGCCGGGCACGCTCGTCTGCTGCCACTCGTCGACCGCCACGGCACCCGCCTTGTCGCGCACGACGCCGATTTCTTCGAGGCCGAGCCCGTCGGCATTGGGCACGCGGCCGGTCGCGTACATGATCTGCTCGGTGTCGAGCGAGCTGCCGTCTTCGAGGGCGGCGCGCAGGATCCAGCCGATCTTGTCGATATGCGCCACCTTCGAATTGGCGCGAATCTCGATGCCCTGGCGCACGAGTTCCGACGTCAGATGGTCGCGCACGTCTTCGTCGAAGCCGCGCAGGATCTTGGCGCCGCGCACGACGAGGGTCACCTCCGCGCCGGCCGCGCGGAAGATGCCCGCAAACTCGACCGCGATATAGCCGCCGCCGACGATCGTGATGCGGCGCGGCAATGCCGTCAGATCGAGCGCTTCGTTCGACGTGATGCTGTTCGCAATGCCCGGAATGGCCGGCCGCTCGGGCCGCCCGCCGGTGGCGACGAGGATGTATTTTGCCGTGATGCGCTTGTCGCCGATCGCGACCGTATGCGCATCGACGAGCTTGGCCGCCCCCAGGAACGTCTCGATTTTCGAGTTGTCGAGCATCGTCCGGTAGATGCCTTCCAGGCGCGCGGTCTCGGCGTTTTTGGCGGCGACCAGTTTGCCCCAGTCGAGCGTGCCCGACACGTCCCAGCCGAAGCCGCGCGCGTCTTCCATCTCGTGCGCGAAATGCGTTCCATAGACCAGAAGCTTTTTGGGCACGCAGCCGCGCAGCACGCAAGTGCCGCCGACGCGCCAAGCTTCGGCGATGGCGACCCGCGCGCCGTAGCTTGCCGCCCTGCGCGAGGCGGCGACGCCGCCCGAGCCTGCGCCGATCGTGAAAAGATCGAAGTCGAAACTGTCCATAAACTGTTTTTCCTCAGGCGGCGTCGAACAGCAGGACCATACCAGCGATCGAAGCCACGGTCAGCCACGCGATCTGGCGGCGATAGACGCGCCGACTGTCGGCATAGACCTCAAGCGAAGGCGTGTAGTCGTAGCGGCCGAAACGCTTGTTCAGCAGCACCGGCACGAGCGACAGCCCCGCCAGAAACGCCGCCGCCGTCGGCGTCCAAACAGATCCCGCATCGAATGCGGCGCGCCCGAAATAGGCGAGCCACGCCGCCGCAAACGCGTAGGCGGGCCATCGATCGAGATACACAAGCCGCCAGCGCAACTCGGCCTCGCGCGCCTCGCCCGAAGGAAGCGAGGCCGCGACGATCGCGGTCGTGAGGATGCGGACGACGGCGAAATAGAACAGGGCCTTGGCGGCAAAAAGCGGCGCAGCGGCGAGGGCCGAACCGTCGGCGAACATGGCGCTCTCTCAGTCGGTGTATTCGAAACGCATCTTGGGCGCGTCGTTTTCGTTGGTCAGCGTGATCATGAAAGTGATCTGGTTCTGCAGCGAGATCAGCGTCTTGGCCGATTTCATCGGCAGCGGAACCTTCTGCTTGCGGCACAATGTCAGCAGCGCCGTCTGCAGATGTTCGCTCTTGAGTTCGAGCGGCGGAATGGCGGTCTGGTCGGCGCCTTTGGCGTCGAAATGCACGGTCACGGCCAACGCTTCGAGATCGATATGCAGGCGCGCCGCTTTGCCCTTGCCGACCTTTTTGCCGTTGGCGACTCCCCAATCGAGACTCGCGCGCAGAAGCTCGCCAGTTTCGAAAAAGATGAACCGGGTCTCCGACGGCATGGGGCGACTCGCCAAAAAAATTGGAACGCCTCCCACTTTAGCGCGCGTCGTCCGAACAAGCCAATGCGCCCAAGCGCCGGATCAGAGCCCGCCCATGCAGACGTATTTGATCTCCATGAACTCTTCGAGGCCGTATTTCGAGCCTTCGCGCCCGATCCCGGACTCCTTCATTCCGCCGAACGGCACCTCGGCCGTGGCGATCACGCCCGCATTGACGCCGATCAGCCCGTATTCGAGAGCTTCGGACACGCGCCACACGCGGCCGATGTCGCGGCTGTAGAAATAGGCCGCCAAGCCGAATTCGGTGTCGTTGGCCATGCGGACCGCCTCGTCGTCGGTCTTGAAGCGGAACAAGGGGGCGACCGGCCCGAAGGTCTCCTCGCGCGCCACGAGCATGTCGGCGGTGGCGCCCGCCAGCACCGTCGGCTCGAAGAAACGCCCGCCGCGCGCGTGCCGCTTGCCGCCGACGAGCAGCTTCGCCCCTTTTGCGAGCGCGTCGGCGATGTGGCGTTCGACCTTGTCGATGGCCGCGTTCTCGATCAGCGGCCCTTGGCTTGCGCCCGCTTCCGTGCCGGGCGCCGGGTTGAGCTTCCCGACGGCGGCCGCGAATTTCGCGGCGAAGGCGTCGTAGATGCCGTCCTGCACCAGGAAGCGGTTGGCGCACACGCATGTCTGGCCGGTGTTGCGGTACTTCGAGGCAAGCGCGCCCTCGACGGCCGCGTCGAGATCGGCGTCGTCGAACACGATGAACGGCGCATTGCCGCCGAGCTCGAGCGAGACTTTTTTGACCGTGCCGGCGCACTGCGCCATCAGCAGCTTGCCGATCTCGGTCGAGCCCGTGAACCCGAGCTTGCGCACGGCGGGATTGCCGGTGAGTTCCTTGCCGATCGACGGCGCATCCCCCGTCACGACGTTGAACACGCCCTTGGGCAGGCCCGCGCGCTCGGCAAGCTCGGCCAGCGCCAATGCGGAAAACGGCGTGAGTTCGGAGGGCTTCAGCACGACCGTGCAGCCCGCCGCGATCGCCGGACCCGCCTTGCGCGTGATCATCGCGGCCGGAAAGTTCCACGGCGTTATCGCGGCGACGACGCCGATCGGTTCCTTCGTGATCACGTAGCGGCGGTCGACGGCGGTGGTCGGGATCACGTCGCCGTAGGCGCGCTTGGCTTCCTCGGCGAACCATTCGAGAAACGAAGCCGCATAGCCGACCTCGCCCTTCGATTCGGCGAGCGGCTTGCCCTGCTCCATGGTCATCAGCAAGGCGAGATCGTCGGCATTGGCCATCATCAGATCGTGCCATTTGCGCAAGATCGCGGCGCGCTGCTTGGCGGGCACTTTTCGCCATGCGGCGAACGCGCGCTCGGCCGCCGCGATCGCGCGGCGGGTTTCGGCCGCCCCCATGTCGGGCACATGGCCCAGCATCGCCCCGTTGGCCGGATCGTCGACGTCGAAGGTCTTCTTCGAATCCGCGTCGCACCAGGCGCCGTCGATGTAGCCTTGCTGGCGGAACAGCGAAGGATCCTTGAGGGCAACGCCGCTGTAGCGGGTCGTGCGGGCGGCTTCGGCCATGTCGGTCTCCCCGGAAAATCTTGTTTGCTTCTTTGGGACTATACGCGTCGGCTACTCGACCGTCACGCTCTTGGCGAGGTTGCGCGGCTTGTCGATGTCGGTCCCTTTGAGAAGGGCGACGTAGTACGCCAGAAGCTGCACGGGCACGGAATACAGTATCGGCGCCACGAACGGGTCGCAGACCGGCAGTTCGATCGCCGCAACCGCGAGATTGCCGATTTTCGCGATGCCTTCCTTGTCCGAGAACAGCACGACCTGGCCGCCGCGCGCGCGCACTTCCTGCACGTTCGACGCCGTCTTCTCGAACCAAGCGTCGTTGGGCGCCAGCACGATCACCGGCACGTCGGGCGCGATAAGCGCGATGGGTCCGTGTTTCATTTCGCCCGCCGCGTAGCCTTCGGCGTGGATGTAGCTGATCTCCTTGAGCTTGAGCGCGCCCTCCATCGCGATCGGATAGGCCGTCCCGCGCCCGAGATAGAGAACGTCGCGGGCCGGCGCCACGATCTTGGCGGCGGCCCGGATATGCTCGTCGGCCGCCAGAACGCCCGAGACCTTTTCGGGAATGCCGGCGATGGCTTGCGCGAGGACTGCCAGCTGCTCGGGGCTTTGGGTTTCGCGCGCGCGGGCGGCCTCGAACGCGAAGGCGGCAAGAACGGCAAGCTGCGTCGTGAACGCCTTGGTCGAGGCGACGCCGATCTCGGGCCCGGCATGGGTCGCCAGAAGCACGTCGGACTCGCGCGCCATCGAGCTTTCGGGCACGTTGACGATCGCCGCGATTTTCTGGCCGCGCCCGCGCGCAAAGCGCAGCGCCGACAGCGTGTCGATCGTTTCGCCAGACTGCGAGACGAAAATCGACAATCCGCCCGGCTCGAGCACGGGATCGCGATAGCGGAATTCGGACGCGATCTCGACGTCGCACGGCAGGCGGGCCAGCTGCTCGATCCAGTAGCGCGCCACGCTCGCCGCGTAGAACGACGTGCCGCAGGCGACGAGCTGCACGCGCTTCAGCGTCGCCAGATCGACCGGCATTTCGGGCAGGGTCACGCGATGCGTGGCCGGATTGACGTAGCTGCGCAGCGTATCGCCGATCACGGCCGGCTGTTCGAAGATTTCCTTCTGCATGAAATGCTGGAAATTGCCCTTGCCGACGAGCGCTCCCGACAGCACCGTTTCGCGCACGTCGCGCGCGACCTTTTTGTCGTTGCGGTCGTAGACCTGCACGCCGTCGGCCGCGAGCACGGCCCAGTCGCCGTCGTCGAGATAGGAGATCATCTTGGTGAGCGGGGCGAGGGCGAGCGCGTCCGAGCCCACATACATCTCGCCCTCCCCGTAGCCCACCGCGAGCGGCGAGCCGCGGCGCGCGGCGAGCAGCAAATCGGGGCGCCCGGCCACGATGACGGCGAGCGCGAATGCCCCGTGCAGCCGATGCATCGCCGCCGCCATCGCGGCTTCCGGCGACAGTCCCTCGAGGATAAGCACCGTCAGCAGCTGCGCCACCACTTCGGTGTCGGTCTCGGTTTCGAATTTCCGGCCTTTGGCGACGAGTTCGGCCTTCAGTTCGGCGAAATTCTCGATGATGCCGTTGTGCACCACGGCGACTTTTTCGGTCGCGATCGGATGCGCGTTGTTCGCCGTGGGCGCGCCGTGCGTGGCCCAGCGCGTATGGCCGATGCCCGTCGACCCGCGCAGCGGTTCCTCGAGCAGCAGCGCTTCGAGATTGCGGATGCGCCCTTCGGCGCGCCGCCGCTCGATGTGCCCGTCGATCACGGTCGCGACCCCGGCCGAATCGTAGCCGCGATATTCGAGCCGCAACAGCCCGTCCACCAGCCGCGGCGTGGCTGGGCCCTTGCCGACGATTCCGACGATCCCACACATGGACTGCTAATCCTTTTTCTTCGCCGCTTTTTCGGCCCCGCGACGATCGCGAAACTTCTTGGCCCAACCGCTTCGCGTGTGCGCCGTGCCGCGCGCCACGACCAGCGCGTCGTCTTCGACGTCTTGCGTCACGACCGAACCCGCCCCCACGACCGCGCCCGCCCCGATCCTCACCGGCGCCACCAGCGCGCTGTTGGAGCCGACGAACGCACCGGCGCCGATTTCGGTCGTGAATTTTTCGAAACCGTCGTAGTTGCAGGTGATCGTGCCCGCGCCGATATTGGCGCCCGCCCCCACGCGCGCGTCGCCGACATAGCTCAGATGGTTGATCTTGGCGCCCGCCGCAACCGTCGCGTTCTTGATTTCGACGAAATTGCCGATATGCGCGCCCGCCGCGAGCGCGGCACCCGGACGCAGGCGCGCAAACGGACCGACGGCCGCGCCGTCGGCGATCTCGGCGCCCTCGATATGGCAGAAGCCCTTGATCTCGACATTTGCGCCGATTTTGACTCCGGGGCCGAAAAACACCGACGGATAGACGATCGTGTCCGCGCCGATCTGCGTGTCGTAGCTGAACCAAACGCTTGCCGGATCGACGAGCGTCACGCCCGACAGCATGGCCGCCCGCCGCTTTCGCGCCTGGAAAGCGGCTTCGAGATCCGCGAGTTCGACGCGGTCGTTGGCCGCGAGCCATTCGTCGGCGCTGCCTTCGATCGCGCGCGCTGCCCGGCCGGCCGCGCGCGCAAGCCCGATCGCGTCGGTCAGATAGAATTCGCGCTGCGCATTGTCGGGGGCGATGCGGCCCAGAAGGTCGAAAAACCCCTGCCCCGCAAACGCCATCACGCCGGTGTTCGCGAAATCGATGCGCCGCGTGGCCACATCGGCGTCCTTCGCCTCGACGATGCGCGCCAAGCCGCCGTCTGCGTCGCAGACGAGACGCCCGAACGCGCCCGCGTCGGCGAGCCGCACGCCGAGCACGGCGACGGCCGGGTTCGAGCTGCGGTCGAGTTCGGCGCGCAGGCGCGCGAAGGTCGCCGCGCTCACGAACGGCGCATCGCCGAGCGTCACCAGAATGTCGCCGTCGAAACCCTGCAGCGCCGATTTGGCCTGCAATGCGGCATGGCCCGTGCCCAGCCGTTCGCGCTGCTCGACGCTTACGATCTCGAGCGCGGGGGCCGCAGCGCGTGCGGCCGCCAGCGCGGCCGTGTCGCCGGGGCCAACCACCAGCACGACCTTGGTCGGCTGCAATGCGGCAAGCTCGGCCGCGATGTGGCCGATCAAGGGACGCCCGCCGACCGCGTGCAGCACTTTGGGCTTCGCACTCTTCATGCGGCTGCCAAGCCCGGCGGCCAGCACGATCACGGCAAGCTTCTTGTCGCGCGCGTTCATAGATGCGATACCCCTGGGCGATTCGGCGGAACAATTCCATACACCGAAGCGCCCGCGAAATCACAAAATGTTGCAAGGAATTGCACGCAGATGCCCAAGGCTTTCGATTGCAGCGCCGTCATCTTCGATCTCGACGGCACGCTCGTTGACACGGCGCAGGACATCGTCGCCGCCGTCGACGTGCTGCTGGACGAATGCGGCCGCGCGCCGATCGGCTTCGAAGTTGGCCGACGTCTGATCGGCGACGGCGCGCGCGTTTTGGTGCAGCGCGCATTCGCGGCGAGCGGTTCGAGCGCGCCGGACGTCGATGCCGCGACCGCGCGGTGGTTCGAAATCTACGGCGCGTCGCTTTCCCGTTTCTCGAAGCCCTATCCGCATGTCGAGCCGACCCTGGCGGCCTTGCGCGCGCGCGGGCGCAAGCTCGGCGTTTGCACGAACAAGGCCGACGCTTTGGCCGTGCGGCTCCTCGAAACGCTCGGCCTCGCCGGCCATTTCGATGCGATCGTCGGCAGCAACGTGCCGCATCGCAAGCCCGACGCGCGCCACCTTCTGGCGACGGCAGAGCGCATCGGCATCGCCCCTCGCGACTGCCTGATGGTGGGCGACTCGCCCAACGATGCGGCGGCCGCCAAAGCCGCGCGCATGAAACTCGTGATGGTCGATTGGGGCTATTCGTCGATCGCGCCCGCCGCATTGGGCGGCGACGCGCTCATCGGCGATTTCGCCGAGCTTGCCGAACTCGTCGCATGATACCCGGCATCGCAGACAACGAAACCGTCGCGCACCTGATCCAGATCGCGATCGCGCCGGTCTTTCTGCTGAACGGCCTCGGCATCCTGCTCAACGTTTTCGCGGGCAGGCTCACGCGCGTGGTCGACCGCATGCGCAAGGTCGCCGCGCAATTGCGCGCCGGTCCGGGCGACGCCGAGCTGCGCCAGCTGCGCCGCGAACTGGCGCTGCAGCGGCTGCGTTTGCGCGTCGTCAACGGCGCCATCGCCCTTGCGGCACTGTCGGCCTTCCTCACATGCTGCGCCATCCTGGCGCTGTTCGTCGGCGGCCTTACGCGCGGCACGCAGAGCGTGCTGCCGCTGGCGCTGTTCGCCGCGGCGGTAGCGGCCGTGATCGTCAGTCGTGCGCTGTTCATCTGGGAAGTGCGCGTCTCGGGCCGGGCGCTTGCGGCCGAAACGGAAGATCTTCAGTAGGGCGCGCGTTCTACTCGGCCGACGCCTTCTGCGGCAGACCGCGCACGTCGCGCAAATTGCCCACGACCGTGCCGAACCAGGCTTCGAACTCGATGCGCGCAGGCGCCAGCACCCCCCGCTCGCCGAGCGGGGCCATGAACACGCGACCGGTGCGGTTTTCGGCGGCCGTATTGCGGTTGGCGGTCGCCCGGCGCGAACGCCCGGCGATCGGAACCCAGGTGAACTCGCAAAGCTCGGCCGCGCCCTCGAAAATGGACCCTGCGGTACGCGGCAGCTCGCGCCGCCCCTTGTCTTCGAACACGATGTCGAAGCGCATGCGCCCGTCGAATGCGGCGTGGCGCGACGTGCAGCCTCTCCCTTCGTTGATCTGGCGGATCACGGCCATGACCGCCGAAATCGGATCGATGGCGCCCGCGATCTGCTCTTGCGTGACCTCGTCGCGCTCGTCGTCGCGGTTTTCGGGCACGGCTTCGTTGCGCACGAGCGCGCCGTCGCGAAAATCCATCTCGACGCTGCGCGGCCGACCGCGGAATTCGCCCTTCACGCGATAGGTCGAGGGCTGGGTCGCAGCGCCCAAGAACCGCCCGTCGACGACGGTGCGCGACTGCCAGGGGAACAGCCAGCGCACGACGCCGACGGAAGCCTGTCGGCTGGCGATTTGGTAGTTGTCGCCGACCACGGCGAATTCGAGCGTGAGTTCGACGATGCGCGCGCCCGACATCACGTCGTAGACCATCTCCAGCCGTTCGCTCGGCGCCCAGGTGGTTTGAGCCGCGGCAGGTCCCGCTGCAATGCCCAAAGCAAACGCAATCCCCAAGGAACCGAGGCGCAAAATCGACATATTGGTCACCGCAAATTGGGGGGGAACGTCGATTGAAACGAGTATAGGCGCAAATCCAGCTGCGACAAGTGGCGCTTTCTTGACTTTGCCGGGGCGGACGCTCTATACCCGCACCTTCTTCGGGTTCGGGCGCTTAGCTCAGCGGTAGAGCACGGCTTTCACACGGCCGGGGTCGTAGGTTCAATCCCTACAGCGCCCACCATCCCCCCGCCCCGCTGCCCATCGCCCCTCGATATCGCTTTCCGCGATGAACCCACGTCGCGATGACCCGCCAAGCTCGTTTTGCGCTGCATCGGAAAAATTCCGATCGCATCGGCGATCTTCCTCTTTCCCAAATGCGCCGCCAAACCAAGGCCGTCGGCCGTGCGTGCATTTGCGTTTCGAATTAACCGATGATTCACCCCTATCGGCGAAGATCGAAGGTCCGAACAGCCAACGAGTCGCGCAAAATGTCCGATACCCTGATCAACGACCGCATCTATATCGGCGCCAATTCGGTGGCCCAATGGTTTCTGACGCTGGGCCAGTCGGACGGAAAACCGTGCCTGGTCGCCCATCAAGTGTTCGTCGACGCGCCCAAACAGATGAATCTCGTGGCGCGCGAACTCGCCGGCGGGCGGCTGTTTTTTTCGCTCAATCAGCTCGAAACCGTGATGCAAATCCGCCACGGGCTGGAAGTCACGCTCACCCCGGGCGACCGCATGTGCATCGAGCGCCATTTGCACGGCTGAGCGCATGCCGCTTGACGCGTAACCTCCTCGGCCCCACCCTCGAACCGCAAAGGACAGGGCAAATCGAAGGGGCAATCCGATGTTTTTCACGCGCAAAAAATCCGAAATGCCGTCGCCCGAAACAGCCCCCAAGGGCCGCGCCACGCGCATGAAGGTGCCGGCCAAGCATTTCGTGAATGGCGCGGCGCTGGAGCCGCCTTATCCTGCCGGCAACGTCGCAGCTCTTTTCGGTCTCGGCTGTTTTTGGGGGGCCGAGCGCAAATTCTGGCAGCTGCCGGGCGTGCATGTGACGGCCGTGGGCTATGCCGCAGGCTATACGCCGAACCCGACCTACGAGGAAGTGTGCAGCGGCGCCACCGGCCACAACGAAGTCGTGCATGTCGTGTTCGACCCCGCACGCATCGCGTACGAGCGGCTGCTGCAGGTCTTCTTCGAGAGCCACGACCCGACCGAAGGCATGCGCCAGGGCAACGATGTGGGGACGCAGTATCGCTCGGGCATCTACTGCTATTCGCCGACCCAGCAGGCGGCTGCCGAGCGCGCCAAAGCCGCGTTTGCGCCGGTGCTGGCCAAGGCGGGCTTCGGCGCCATCACCACCGAAATTCTGTCCGCGCCCGAATTCTACTATGCCGAAGCCTATCACCAGCAATATCTCGCGAAGAACCCGAACGGCTATTGCGGCCTCGGCGGCACCGGCGTTTCCTGCCCGATCGGCACGGGTGCGACCGCTGCGTAAGATTCGCGCGCGGGCGCGACGTGTCCGTCGGCAGGATCGGAGCGACCGACCAACCCGATCGCGGTGCCTTCAGGCTTTGCCCAAACCCAAATCGACGAAAAAACCGCCGCCCGCAGGATCGGCAAGCGGCGAGAAGGCGAAAATCCGACCTGCGCGTTTGGCCTCGAGCAGATAGCGCCCGATCGGCAAGAACAGCGTTTCGCCCGCACCCGGTACAGGCGGATCGATGCGCACGGCAAAGCGCGTCGGCCCCGGTGCCACCGGCTCGACGAGCAAGCGCCGCAGTTTTTCCAGCGCTTGCGCCAATTCGAGCCCGCGCAGATCGAGTTCCGCCTGCGGCTCGGGCGCTTGGCCAAGCAGATGCAAGGCCTGTTCGGGGTCGAGATGCCGCATCAGAATTGCCCCGCCGAACGGTGCACCGTCGCCATGTTGCCGTTTCGCACGAACGCCCGGCACCGAGCCCCGAAACGCGGCCATGCCTTCTGCGCGCGCGCGAATCTGCGGAAACAGGCCTCCAGCAAGCCTGCCGCAGAGGCCATACAGATCTTGCCCGAAAAGCTGTCGTTGATCTGGACCAGCCGAACAAGGCAAGTCTCGAACTGCGGCGAAGACGCCCAGTTTCCCTTTGCCGTTCCAGATATCCAAGCAATGTACGCGGCAATTAAAGCAAAAAGTCCAGATTTGGAAAGATTTACCGAAAATTCTGCGATGCGCTCGGATATTCCGACCATTTTTTAGGCTTCCATCGCGATTGCAAGGCGACCCGGCCATCTGATAGCACACTAAGACCGCGTGCGGACAACAAGCAAGCGCGGACAACCGACAGGGAAACGGACGCCCGCGTGGCCGACTACATTCTGGAAACCGAATCGCTGACCAAGGAATTCCGCGGCTTCGTCGCCGTAAACGGCGTTTCGCTGAAGGTGAAGCGCAATTCGATCCATGCGCTGATCGGTCCCAACGGCGCGGGCAAAACCACCTGCTTCAATCTGCTCACCAAATTCCTGGATCCCACGCGCGGCGCGATCCGCTACAAAGGCCGCGACATCACGCGCCTCAAACCCGCCGACATCGCGCGCCAGGGTCTCGTGCGTTCGTTCCAGATTTCGGCCGTATTCCCGCATCTGAGCGTGCTCGAGAACGTGCGCGTGGCCCTGCAGCGCCAGCGCGGCAGTTCCTTCGATTTCTGGCGCTCCGAGCGCGTGCTCGACCAATACAACGAACGCGCGCGCGAACTGATCGATTGGGTCGGCCTGTCGGAGTTCGCGGAAACGATCGCGGTCGAGATGCCCTACGGGCGCAAGCGCGCCCTCGAAATCGCGACCACGCTCGCCCTCGACCCCGAAATGATGCTGCTCGACGAACCCACCGCCGGCATGGGCCACGAAGATGTGGGCCGCATCGCCGCCCTCATAAAGCGCGTGGCCCAGGGGCGTACCGTTCTGATGGTCGAGCACAATCTCTCGGTCGTGGCCGACCTCTCCGATACGATTACCGTCCTCGCACGCGGCGAAGTTCTTGCCGAAGGCAACTACGAAACCGTGTCCAGAAACCCGGACGTGGTCCAGGCCTATATGGGGGCCGGCCATGGCTGAGACGATGCTCGCGGTCGACGATCTGCATGCGTGGTACGGCGAGAGCCATATCCTGCACGGCGTCGAATTCCGCATCGCCAAGGGCGAAGTGGTGACGCTGCTCGGCCGCAACGGGGCGGGCAAAACCACGACCATGAAATCGATCATGGGTATCGTCGCCAATCGCAAAGGCAAGATCGCCTTCGAGGGCACCGAGACGATCGGCATGCCGTCGCACAGGATCGCGCGTCTCGGACTTGCTTTCTGCCCCGAAGAACGCGGCATCTTCGCGTCGCTCGACGTCAAAGAAAATCTGATGCTGCCGCCGCAAGTGGCCCCGGGCGGGCTCTCCGTCGACACGATCTTCGAACTGTTTCCGAATTTGCGCGAACGCCTGTCGAGCCAGGGCACCAAACTTTCGGGCGGCGAGCAGCAGATGCTCGCGATAGGACGCATCCTGCGCACGGGTGCCAAACTCCTGCTGCTCGACGAACCGACCGAGGGACTTGCCCCCGTCATTGTGCAGCAGATCGGCGCCACGATTCGCCGCCTCAAGAAAGACGGCTTCACCATTCTGCTGGTCGAGCAGAATTTCCGCTTCGCGGCCACGGTCGCGGACCGGCACTACGTGATGGAACACGGCCGTATCGTGGACGAATTCGCCAACGGCGATCTCGACGCGAACATGGACAAGCTGCACGAATATCTGGGCGTCTGAAAAACCCAAAAACCGGGAGGAAAAAACGTGAGAAACCTCAAATTGATGCTGCTGGGCGCGGTCGCACTGGCGAGCGCGGCGCTGCCCGCCGCCGCGCAGATCAACGTCAAGATCGGCGTGCTGTCGGACATGTCCTCGCTCTACGCCGATCTCGGCGGCGCGGGATCGGTCGCGGCTGCGCGCATGGCGGTCGAGGATTTCAACGCGGCTGCAAAAGGCATGCGCGTCGAAATCGTGTCGGCCGACCACCAGAACCGTGCCGACGTCGGCTCCAACATCGCGCGCCAATGGTTCGACCGCGACGGCGTGGATGTGATCGTCGACGTGCCGAACTCGGGCGTGGCATTGGCCGTCAACGGCGTCGCGCGCGAGAAGAACAAGGTGTTCCTCGTGTCGGGTGCCGCCACCTCGGCGCTGACGGGCGAACAATGCTCGCCCAACACCGTGCACTGGACCTACGACACCTGGGCGCTCGCAAACGGCACGGGCAAAGCCATCGTCCAGCAGGGCGGCGACACCTGGTTCTTCCTCACCGCCGACTACGCGTTCGGCCACCAGCTCGAGGCCGACACGTCGGCCGTCGTCAACAAGCTCGGCGGCCGCGTGGTCGGCAGCGTGCGCCATCCGCTCAACGGCAGCGACTTCTCCTCGTTCCTGCTGCAGGCGCAGGCGAGCCGCGCCAAGATCATCGGCGTGGCGAACGCCGGCGGCGACACGATCAACACGATCAAGCAGGCCGGCGAATTCGGCATCGTGCGTCGCGGCCAGAGCCTTGCGGGGTTGCTGATCTTCATCAGCGACGTGCACGGCCTCGGCCTCGAAGCCGCGCAAGGCCTCGTCTTCACCGACGCGTTCTACTGGGACGCCAACGAGGGCACGCGCGCCTTCGCCCGCCGCATCGCTGCGGCCAATCGCGGCGTCCACCCGACGATGGTGCATGCCGGCGTCTACGCGTCGGTCACGCACTATCTGAAGGCGGTCGAAGCCAACAAGTCGGCCGCCGACGGCAAAGCTACCGTCGACCGCATGAAAGCGCTGCCGACCGACGATCCGCTGTTCGGCAAGGGCACGGTCCGCGCCGACGGCCGCAAGATCCACGACATGTATCTCTACGAGGTCAAGAAGCCGTCTGAATCGAAGGGAGCGTGGGACTACTACAAGCTGCGCGCCACGATCCCGGCCGCCGAAGCCTTCCGTCCGCTGGCCGAAGGCAAGTGCCCGATCGCCGGCAGCTGACCGCCGAAAAGGGGGGCGGCCGCCGGTCGCCCCCTCCTCTTTCCAGACCCGTCCGGATTCCCGCCTCCATGCCCGACATTTTCGGCATCCCGCCGCAAGCCCTGTTCGGCCAGCTTCTGCTGGGCCTCATCAACGGCGCGTTCTACGCGCAATTGAGCCTCGGTCTTGCGATCATTTTCGGGCTGCTGAACATCATCAATTTCACGCATGGCGCCCAATACATGATGGGTGCTTTCGTCGCCTGGATGCTGCTGAACTGGCTCGGCCTCGGCTATTGGTGGGCGCTTCTGGCCGCCCCCGTGGTCGTGGGCGCCTTCGGCGTCCTCATCGAGCGCACGATGCTGCGCCATCTCTACAAGCTCGACCATCTCTACGGCCTCTTGCTCACCTTCGGCATCGCGCTCATCGTGCAGGGACTGTTCCGCGACCAGTTCGGCTCCACGGGCCTGCCGTACCGCATCCCGGCCGAATTGCGCGGCGGCACCGATCTCGGCTTCATGTTCATGCCGAACTATCGCGGCTGGGTCGTCGTCGTGTCGCTTGTCGTGTGCTTCGGCACATGGTTCGTGATCGAGAAGACGAAGCTCGGCTCGTACTTGCGCGCCGCCACCGAGAACCCGGCCCTCGTGCAGTCCTTCGGAGTCAACGTGCCGCGCATGGTGATGCTGACCTACGGCTTCGGCGTCGGCCTTGCCGCCTTCACGGGCGTGCTTGCCGCCCCCATCTACCAGGTGAGCCCATTGATGGGGGCCGACATCATCATCGTCGTGTTCGCCGTCGTCGTGATCGGCGGCATGGGTTCGATCCTCGGCTCCATACTCACGGGCTTCGGGCTCGGCATCGTCGAAGGCCTCACAAAAGTGTTCTATCCGGAAGCCTCGTCCACGGTGATTTTCGTCGTGATGGTGATCGTGCTGCTGATCAAACCCGCCGGCCTGTTCGGGAGGGCCCGCTGATGTCGGGATCGCGCGCACCGCACGCAAAAGAAACCGGCATGCCAAAGCACCAGCGCGCGATCGTGGTCGCGATGGTGGCCGTGCTGCTCGTGTTGCCGCATCTGCTCTATCCCGTATTCGTGATGAAGGTGCTGTGCTTCGCGCTGTTCGCCTGCGCCTTCAATCTGCTGATCGGCTATGTGGGTCTGCTGTCTTTCGGGCATGCGCTGTTTTTCGGCTGGGCCGCGTACGTGTCGGCGCATGCCGCCAAAATCTGGGACTTTCCGCCGGAACTCGCGATTCTGTCGGGCATGGCCTGCGGCGCCGTGCTCGGCCTCGTGGTGGGGGCGCTCGCCATCCGCCGCCAGGGGATCTATTTCTCGATGATCACGCTGGCCCTCGCGCAGATGGCCTACTTCTTCGCCCTGCAAGCGCCCTTCACGGGCGGCGAAGACGGGCTGCAGCGCGTGCCGCGCGGCACGATGTTCGGCCTCTTGGATCTGCGCGACGACCTCGTTCTCTACTACGTCGTCGCGGCGATTTTCCTGGCCTCCTTTCTGCTCATCTACCGCATCGTGCATTCCCCGTTCGGCCAGGTGCTCAAAGCGATCCGCGAGAACGAGCCGCGCGCGGTTTCGCTCGGCTACCGCGTCGACCAGTACAAGCTCGCCGCCTTCGTGATGTCGGCAGCCCTTGCCGGGCTCGCAGGGGCGGTCAAGTCGCAGATATTCCAGCTCGCCTCCTTGTCGGACGTGCACTGGACCATGTCGGGCGAAGTCGTGCTGATGACGCTCGTGGGCGGGCTCGGCACGGTGTTCGGCCCCATCGTGGGCGCTGCCGTCATCATCTCGATGCAGAACTATCTGGCCGAACTCGGCTCGTGGGTCACGGTCGTGCAGGGCGTAATATTCGTCGTGTGCGTTCTCGCCTTCCGCCGCGGCATTGTGGGCGAGATCGCCGCCAAGCTCAAAAAGCCGCTGTAGCCGCGCCGCGCGCGGCGCTATCATCGCCCGCATGCGCATCTTGGCTCCCGGCGACGAAGCGATCCTGTCGGCGTTTCTGGCCAAAACGCCGGAAACGGCGATGTTCCTGCGCTCCAATCTTGCCGCAGGCGGCCTCGAGGATCGCGACCAGCCCTACCAAGGGACCTATGTGGGCGCTTTCGACGGCGAAGATCTGGTCGGCGTGGCCGCCCTCTATTGGAACGGCAATGCGATGTTGCACGCACCCACGGCGCGCGCCGCCGCCCTCGCGGCTGCCGCGCTCGCCGCATGCCCGGGGCGAAGCTGCCAGGGCGTGCTGGGCGCGCCCGACGCGGTCGCCGAGGTGCTGCGCCTGCCCGCTTTCGCCGACCGGCATCTGCGCGTCGCGGCGCGCCAAGTCTTGCTCGCCTGCGATCTGGCCGATCTGCCGCCGCCGACGGCGCACACCGATCGGGTGCGCGCCGCCGATCCCAGAGACCGCGAGGCACTCGCGGATTGGCGGCACGCCTATCTCCGCGAGGCGCTGGGCGCGCAGGACAGCCCCGCCTTGCGCATCCAGGCGCAAGACGAGATCGACCGCGCCGTCGATGCGGGCCGCCTCTATCTGCTGTGCATGGGCGACAACATCCTGGCGACGGCCGCCTTCAACGCGACCCTGCCCGAGATCGTGCAAGTGGGCGGCCTCTATTGCCCGCCGGCGGAGCGCGGGCTCGGCTACGGGCGCATCGTGCTGCACGGCGCCTTGCTGGCCGCGCGCGAAAAGGGCGTGGCGCGCGCCGTGCTTTTCGCGGCCGAAGCCAACGTCGCCGCATTGCGCAGCAGCCAGGCGCTCGGCTTCAAACCTGCGGCCGACTACGCGCTCGCGTTCTACTGATCCTCGCCGATCTTCGCACCGTCGAGCGTGCGGACAAGCTGCCGGGCTTCGGCCTCGGCCTGCAGCCGTTCGGTTTTCGTCCGACCGTGCTTGGCGCGGTTGGCTTCGGCCAGGGCCGCCGCCGCGTCGCGCGCTCGCGCTTTTCGCGCGCGTTTGAGGTTGACGATGTCGCCCATTTCGCCTCCTGATATCGCCGCCATGGTAACAAAGCACGATGCCTCCGCCTACACAGCCGTCGCGCGCAGCCTGCATTGGCTCACCGCCATCCTCGTGGCGTTGCTGTTCGGCGCCGGCCTCTACATGACGCGGCTCGAATTCTCCGACTGGAAAATCAAGGTCTACGCCTGGCACGAATGGACGGGCCTCGTCGTTTTTCTGGGCACCGGCGTTCGCCTGATCTGGCGGCGGCTGCACCCGCCGCCGCCGCTGCCGCCCACGCCCTGGATCGAGGAAATGGCCGCCGCATCCGTGCATGCGGCACTCTACGCGCTGCTGTTCGCGATGCCGATCCTCGGCTATCTCGGCACCAACGCATTCGGCTTCAAGGTCGTATGGTTCAATCTGATCGAACTGCCCGACCCCATCGGCAAGAACGACGCGCTTGGCCGCTTGCTTCTTTCGGCGCATGCGTGGTGCGGCTATGCGATGGCGGCCTTGCTCGCGCTCCATATCGGCGCTGCTCTGCATCACCATTTCAGTCGTCGCGATGCGATTCTTTCGCGCATGCTGCCGGGCCTGCGCCGCCCCAGCGATCAATAGACCGGGCGATCAATAGCCCGCCAGTTCGACCTTCGCGGCGGCGAGGCGGCAATAGAGGCGACGGCGGCGCACGACGGGCCACCAATCGTAGAGAAAAATCTCGAGCGGGCGCCAATTGGCGACCCAGCCGAGAATGAGGAAACTCTCCTGCACGAGGCTCGCAAGCGGGCCGGGCGCCAAATAGTCGGCCGACAGACTGGCCAGCAGCAGGCACGCGACCATAATCGCGATGCCGACGCCGAGCGCGATCCGCCCGATGCGGAACAGCTCGGCCAAGTCGCGGCTTTGGCGGTCGGCGCGATAGGCGAAAAATCGCGCGACCGCTCCGCCGATCTCGGCCGCGCGCGGCAATCCTGCCTCGCCTTGCGGCAAATGCACGACGATGCGCAGCGGCCCGTCGCGCGGCAATTCGCGCGCCCAACCGACGATGTAGTCCTCGGCTGCCGCGTCGAGATCCTTCTCGCGGAACGGAAACGGATCGAGCGACTGGAACAGCTGGTCGGTGGTCGAGATGCGCAGCTCGATCGGGTCGATCGCCGCGGCGCCGGTGCGGCTCAAGAGCCGGGCCGCAGCAGCCGTTCGAGTGCCGGCGCCGTCGACAGTGCCGCCCGCTCGGCGGGTGCCAGCGCGCGAAACGCAATGTCGATGCCGTCGACAGACGCCCCCGCGTCGCGCGCGACCGCCGCGATCAGATCGCCGAGTGCGGCCCGCGCCGCCGCCTCGACGGACGCGCGATTGGCCTCGAAATGCGCCTGCGCCTGCTCTGCCGCCGGAAGCGCAACCGCCAGACTCGCCTCGGCCAGCACGCGCTTTTCGTTCGCGAACAGCATCTGCCAGAAGCTTCGCTGGACCGGAAAGGCGCGCGCCGCGTCGATCGCGACCGCCGTTTGCGCCGCATCGAGCTTCGGCGGCGGGGCGACGATCTCGAGCCTGTTGCCGATGCGCGTGGCAAGCAAAGGCTGCTCCGCAAAATCGAGCACGGCTTGCGCCGTCACCGGCACGGTCACGAAGCTGCGGAAGCCGAGCTTTTCCCCGGCCCGGTTCGTGTCTGTCTCGAACTTGGCGTCGAACGAAAGCTTCGAGACCACGAGTGCCGCGGCCGGCGCGAAGCTCGCCTGCAGCACAAGCGGCTGCGGCGGCGCCTTGGGCGCGGACGGCCACGCGAACCAAGCGGCGAAAGCCGCCGCGCCGAGTGCCAATGCCGAAATCGCTTTTTTCAAAACAGACTCCCCTGGCGGGTGTCGGGGCCGCGCTTGGGCTTGGGCAAGGCGGGCTCCTCGTCGGAAGCCGCCGGCGCAAGGCAGCCCGCATCGTCGTTGCGCACGCTGTTCACATAGGAAGACACGCGCACATATCCAAGGGCTTCGTTGGCGGGCGCGCGCACAACGGCGCGCGCGTCGATCTTTGGATCGAGCCAGGCCGCATAGTCGAGCGGATCGAGGATCACGGGGACGCGGTCGTGGAAGGGCGCCATCGTCGCGTTGGCGGCGATGTTGACGATCGCGAAACTCTCGAGCACTTCGCCCTGCGGCGGCACCCACCGCTCCCACAGGCCCGCGAACGCGAACGGCACCTTGTCCTGGCGGCGGAACAAGAAGGGCTGTTTGCTTTTGGCGCCGACGGTCGGCCACTCGTAGAAGCCGTCGGCGGGCACGAGGCAACGGCGCTGGCGGAAGGCCTGGCGAAAGGCGGGCTTCTCGGCCACGGTTTCGCCGCGCGCATTGATCATGTGGCTCTGCAGCGACAGGTCTTCGGCCCAATAGGGCACCAAGCCCCAGCTCAGCATCTGCATTTCGCGCCCGCCGTCGGCGCCCAAGCGGATCACGGGCGCGCGCTGGGTGGGGGCGATGTTGTAGCGCGGCCCGAGATTGGGGGATGCCCCCGCAAAATCGAACAATTGGCGCAAAGCCTCGACGGGGCTGGTGAGGGTGTAGCGTCCGCACATGGCGCTATTGTAAATCGCCCCGCTTGCGCTTACGAGAAAAAGGATGGAAACGCCCGATCTTGCCGCTTTGCGCCCGCATGTATGCGCGATCGCCCGCAACGCGGCGGCCGCGATCATGGCGATCTACGCAAGCAGCTTCGAGGTGCGCCGCAAGCAAGACGCCTCGCCGGTCACGCTTGCCGACGAGACGGCCGAGGCGCTGATCGCAGCCGAACTCGCGAAACTCGCCCCCGGCGTGCCGATCGTCGCCGAAGAGGCGGTGGCGCGCGGCGAGGTCGCGTTCCACGGGGCGGCACCGCCGCTGTTCTGGCTCGTCGATCCGCTCGACGGCACGGCCGAGTTCGTTGCGCGCAACGGCCAGTTTTCCGTCTGCATCGGCCTTGTGTCGAAAGGCCGTCCGGTGCTGGGTGCAGTACTCGCCCCAGCCGAGGCGATTTTGTGGTCGGGTGCGGTCGGTGCGGGGGCCTACCGCCAGGTGCGCGACGGCATGGAAAGCCCGATCCGCGCGCGGCCGCAACCGCCAGGCGGGCTTGTCGTCGTCTCCTCGCGCAGCAACGGCAGCACGGCCGAAGACGCGTTTCTCGACGGCTACCGCATCAAGGAACATCGCCGCCTCGGCTCGGCCCTCAAATTCGGCCTGCTGGCCGAGGGCACGGCCGATCTCTATCCGCGCTTCGGCCCGACCTCGGAATGGGACGTGTGCGCGGGCGAAGCCGTCCTCCTCGCCGCCGGCGGCCGCATGGCCCGCCCGGACGGGCGGCTGCTCGACTACGGCAAAAAGGGCTTCAAGAACCCGGATTTCGTGGCGACGGGCGCTTGGGATCAATCGAGGCCGGCGTAGAGCGCCACTTCGTCGGCAAGACGCGTACGCTGCGAAACGGGAAGTAACATCGAGAAACTAATTATTCTACTCTCTTTCGCGCTCATTCCATGTTGCGACCAGAAAAGCAGCCATTGTTCCCGCAAGATTAACGACTAACTCCGCATGGCGAAGCTTCGGCCTAACGGGTCGCCTTCCTTGGCCGTGCGAATCCCCAATCTTGTTTCTAAGCGTACCAATGCGATTGACGATTTGTTGACAACTACCCAAGATCGCCTTGAAGCTTTCCTCATAGTGTTGGCTGGGAGCCAAATTCAGTTTTTCGGCAGCCAATCCCCAAAGCTTTGGAAGATCGATATCCTCTGAGTACGTTACACCAGCATCATCCAAAATATGCTTGCATACGGTTTCAAGCAGGGTTCGAGCAGCAGTTATCGCGCCTTCTGGATCGGAAGTTCGGCGATCAAGCGCCTTTTGCCAGGCATCTTGAATGTAGCCAGGATCGAATGCTCGTAGCGCTGTCGTAATCGGAACGACCGACGGAGTTTGATCGAGTTTTTCCAAGTGCTCGATAAGCGGGCGAAAAAAACTCCAAATCAACTGTCTTCGTTCAGCGTATGTCGCCTTTTCCATCTTAATCCAAGCCCAAAATTGAGCCAGATCAGTACAATGACTCAGAAACCGCGGAAGTTTGTCTTTCGTATCCGCGCGTCGGGCAAAGTGAGCACGAAGCTGGCTGTATCTCGGTGGCCTGAGCCCGTGAAACCCGCCCACTGAGAAGTGTAGAGTCCGCCCGAAGAGAGGAGCGGACGATGAAGAAGAGCAGGTTTACGGAAGAGAAGATCATCGAGATCTTGAAGCTGCATG
>JBILXZ010000010.1:0-79514 GCA_044378015.1 Tagaea sp. | reverse complement strand
ATTCAGGCGCCGCTGCCGTGTTACGGCGATGCCGCGACGCTCGCCGACGCCAAGCGGCGGTTCGGCTACGCGTTCGGCACGATGGCGGAATTGCCCGACAGGCGGCATTTCGTTGTTCCGGTTTTGGCGCCGCGTCAGGTTAGGCCGGGCGAGGGGTTCCGGATCGGGGACATCGACGTGCAGCCCTTCGAGCAGCTCCATGGCGGCGCGCGCGACCCGACTTTGGGTCTGCGCTTTGGCGCTTTTGCCTATTCGACCGACGTCAAATCGCTGCCCGAGGCGGCGTTCGAAAATTTGTTCGGGGTCGATGTCTGGCTGGTCGATTGCCTGCAGGAGGCGCCGAACTGGGCGCACAGTCATTTGGCCCAGACTTTGGAGTGGATTGCGCGCGTGAAGCCCAGGCGCGCGATCCTTACGCATATGAGCCATCGGGTCGACTATCCGACCTGGCGGCGAGAATTGCCTTTGGGCGTCGAACCGGCGTTTGACGGAATGATGTTTGAGGTTTCAGAATAAATAACTTTAGATTTGCTTCGTAAGATTATGATTCATATTGATTAATATTATTTTTGATAATATACATTATGACATTAACGAATCTTCGAGCCAAAACCGCCTGCGCCCGACGCCGCAATGCATGCGGTGCTAAGATATAGATTACCGACTCGTCCTCCGCTGCAAAGGCACGGCATGGCAAGCCCGTTCGACTATGCGTGGTTCTGGCTCCTGGCGAATGCGGGCGAAATACGCGACCTGCTGCTTGCCGTCGCGGCAGCCTGCGTTGGTCCCTATCTCGCGTATCGCGCCTATGTGGCGCGCCGCTTGGTTGCCGCCCGCCAACGCACCGCCGAGGCAACCGAGCTTGGCAAATCGGCCGAGATAATGGCGGCAGCCTTCGCCGGCCTCGGCGGCCCGGATATAAACATACGCATGGGGGCGATCTTCACGCTCGAACGCCATGCCCGCGACCGGCCGAGCGACCAGGGTCCGATCGTGCAAACGCTCGCGGCCTTCGTGCGCGAGCGTTGCCCCGCCCCGGTCCCTCAACTCGTGCGCGGCAGCTACCAGAATCCGAGCGCCGAGGCGATCTACATGCCGCCTGCAACCGACGTCCAGGCAGCCGTCACGGTGCTCGGGCGGCGCGACAGCGCAAACGATCCGCCGAATGCGCGCCTGTCGCTGGCGTGCGTCAATCTTTCGGGCTACGACCTCTCGAACGGCGATTTCACCGGCACGAGTTTCCGCGGCGCCTATCTGTGCGCAACGAATTTCGCCGGCGCGAAGATCGAGCGTGGCGATTTCCAGTTGGCGATGATCGAGGGCGCCGATTTCTACGGAGCCAAAGCACAGGAGGCCTCGTTTTCGGCCGCCTATTGCGGCCAGTCGCGTTTTGCCCACTGCGATCTTGCGGGCGCGCGCTTCGTCGAAAGCGATCTGCGGGACACGGACTTTACGGGAGCCAACTTGCAGCGCGCCGATCTCGCCGGAGCCGCGCTCCAAGGCGCCAAAATCGCGACGCGCGCCGTGACCCAAGCCCCGCTCGACAGACGCGCGATCCGCCCTTAGGCTCCTTGTTCGACATGACCGAAACGCGCGCGCCCATCACGCGGCTACTTGCCATCATGGCAAAGCTGCGCCACCCCACCGACGGCTGCCCGTGGGACCGCGAACAGTCCTTCGCAACCATCGCCCCCTTCACGATCGAGGAAGCCTACGAGGTCGCCGACGCGATCGCGCAGAGCGATATGCCGTCGCTCAAGGAAGAACTCGGCGATCTCCTTTTCCAGGTCGTGTTCCACGCGCGCCTGGCCGAAGAGCGAGGGCTGTTCGATTTCGACGCGATCGCAGAGGCGCTGTCGGACAAGATGGTGCGGCGCCATCCGCACGTTTTTGCGGCGGCCGATATTCGAAGCGCCGACGCGCAGACGCAAGCCTGGGAAACGCAAAAAGCGCACGAGCGCAAGGCAAAGGATGCGCATGCAGGCGCTTTGAGCGGCGTCCCGGTCGGCTTCCCTGCCCTGATGCGCGCCCAAAAGCTCCAGAAGCGCGCAAGTCGCGTGGGCTTCGATTGGGGCGCAGCTTCCCTAGCGCTCGAAAAAGTCCGCGAGGAAATCGAGGAGCTAAGCACCGAGCTTGCCGCAGGAACCTCGACCGCGATCGAAGAGGAATTGGGCGATCTGCTCTTCTCGGTCGTGAATGTCGGCCGCCTGGCGGGCGTCGACGCCGAAACCGCTCTGCGCGGCGCCAACGCCAAATTCGAACGGCGCTTCGGGCGTATCGAAGCAATGTTGGCCGAACAGGGGAAGACGCCGACGCAATCCGATCTGGCCGAAATGGACGCGCTGTGGGAACGGGCCAAGCGCGAGGAAAAACCGTGACGGGAGACGCAACGAAATGACCCCTTTGCCTGTCTACGAAGACGTTCTGAAGGCCGCCGGCCGCATCGAAGGCCAGGCCGTGCGCACGCCTCTGCTGACATCGCCCTCGCTGAACGAAAGACTCGGCTGCAAGCTCTATGTGAAGGCCGAGCCCTTGCAGCGCACCGGCTCGTTCAAATTCCGCGGCGCCTACAACAAGATCTCGCAGATCCACCCAGCCAACCGCGCCAAGGGCGTCGTCGCGTTCTCGTCCGGCAACCATGCGCAAGGCGTGGCGGCGGCGGCAACGCTTCTGGGGCTGCCGTCCTGGATCATCATGCCCGCAGACGCGCCGACGATCAAAATCGCGCGCACGCGCGAATTCGGGGCGTCGGTCGTG
Organism: Tagaea sp.; assembly: GCA_044378015.1. Taxonomy (GTDB): domain Bacteria; phylum Pseudomonadota; class Alphaproteobacteria; order CACIAM-22H2; family CACIAM-22H2; genus Tagaea. Next base: position 76,757 of record JBILXZ010000010.1, on the reverse strand, counting down.
CCCTACGACCGCTACAAGGACGATCGCGAGGCCATGGGTGTCGCTCTGCAGGCCAAAACGGGCGCCACGCTGGTGCGCCCCTACGACGATGCGGATATTCTTTGCGGCCAGGGCACGGTCGGGCTCGAGATCGCCGACCAATGCCGCGAACTTGGCATCAAGCCCGATGCGGTCGTGGTGTGCTGCGGCGGCGGCGGGCTCGTTTCGGGCACGGCCCTCGCCTTGTCCGGCGCAGCACCCGGCGTGCCGGTCTATTCCGTCGAACCGGCCGATTTCGACGACACGAAACGCAGCCTTGCTTCGGGCAAGCGAGAGAACAATGCGTCCGAGGCACGCTCGATCTGCGATGCGCTGCTGGCGCCCGCGCCCGGCGAGTTGACCTTCGCAATCAACCGCACTTTGCTGGCGGGCGGGCTCTCGGTGACCGACGACGAGGTACGTGCCGCCATGCGCACGGTATTCGTCGAGTTCAAACTTGTTGTCGAGCCCGGCGGCGCTGTCGCGGTCGCAAGCGTGCTGGCCGGAAAACTGCCGACGGCCGGCAAAACCATTGTTGCCGTAGCGTCGGGCGGCAATGTCGACCCCGCGATGTTTGCGCAGATTATGGGCAATTGACGCCGATTTGGGCGGCTGCTTCCCGAAAGACGCATTGTGCCGCCGCAACTGCAGGGATGGCCCTCGCCTTGCAAGTAACCGGGTCTTCGTACGTGCCCCCGGCGCAGGATTGCTGCGCTTACTTTGCATGAAAGGTTTTCCGCCAATGATCAAATCGATTTCCCGGCGCAAGTTCGGCCTCGGTGCCGCCGGTGTTGCGGCAGCCGCGTCGCTCGCCGCCCCCGCGCTCGCGCAAGCGCGCACGCGCATCCGCTTTACGCTCGACGTCGATTTCTGGGGTCCGCAATCGAACTTCCTTTACGGGATCGAGCGCAACTTCTACGCCGACGAAGGCCTCGAGGTTACGATCGACGGCGGTGCAGGTTCCGGCCAGGCGGTAACGCGCGTCGCGCAAGGCACCTACGAAATCGGTTTCGGCGATTTCGGCACGATGGCGCGCTTCACCGCCTCCAACCCGGCCACGCCGGTGACGTCGTTCTTCGTGCTTTGGGATTTGCTCCAGCATGGAATCGTGTTCCGCAAGGGCGCTTTCGCCTCGCCAAAGGACATCGAGGGCAAGGTCCTCGCGGCCCCCGAGCCGGACGCCGGACGCCAGATGTTCCCGCTGTTCGCGCGTGCGGCCGGCATCGACATGTCGAAGGTCACGTTGCGCCACATCGACTTCCCGCTGCGCGAAACGCTCGTCGTGCGCGGCGAAGCGCAGGGCGCCACGGGTTTCGTTTCGTCCGTGGCCCTCAACATGGTGCGTGCCGGCGTGCCGCTCGACCAGATCGGCTGGTTCAGCTACGCGAGCGCCGGGATCGACCTGTTCGGGTCGACGATCTTCGCGCGCAAGGAATGGCTTGAGCGCAACCCCGATGCCGCGCGCGGCTTCGCCCGCGCTACCGCTCGCTCGATGCAGGCGATGATCGCCGATCCGCGCGCCTCGATCCAGGCCGCCATCCGTCGCCAGCCGCTCAACACGATGGAAGTCGAGCTGCCGCGCTACCAGATGGTGCTCGAGCAGTCGATCGCGACACCTGCAACGCGCGCGGGCGGCATCGGTGTCGTCGATCCCGCACGCCTCGAGCGCAACGTCAAGGCACTCTGCGAGACCTTCAACATCACGCCGGTGCCCAGCAACGAAATGATCTACACCAACGCGTTCCTGCCTGCGGCCGATCTGCGCCGCCTGCCGCCGAACGTCTGATACTTCGCCGAACGCAGCGAAGCACGGCCAATCGGGGTCCGCCCGGTCGGCCGTTTTTCGTCGGCGCTCGCGCTTGCGCTGCACCGAACGACGCGGCACTCTCTCGTCGTCCGGCATCCGTCGGGACCAGAAATCGTGGGGCAAGGAAACGATCCGTGGCGCGTTCTTCGGCACTTGTCCATACGCGCAAAGATATCGAGAAGCTTTTTGCAGCTCTCGATGCGCACGCCGACAAGGTCGTCGACACCGCCAAGGAGGCCACGCAGGCTCTGGCGAACGACGAATTCGGCATCTACGCCCGATTTCGCCGCCATTGCGACGATTTCGACACGCTGGCGATCGTCATCGAGTATCGTCTCAAAAACCTGAATACGGGGCGCGATACGGCGCTCGAAAAGCAGTTCGAAGAGCTCGGGATATTCGTGCTCACGGCCACGCTCCAGACCAGCCTGCATTTCCTCAAGATTCTCTCGATTCGCAACGAATTGCCCCTCGGCTCGAAAGACATTTTCCTTGGCGAACTGGGCAATCTCTACCGCGCCAAGCAGTTGCTCGAGCTCGACAAGTACCGCAGCAAGGTTTCGGCGCGCGCGGTCAAGGACATCGAAACCGCCGAGGAGATACTGAGCGTCATCATCGAACGCGCGCCAAACCTTTTGCAGCTTGAAACCGTGGAAGCAGCGTGATTTCCATTTCTGCGAAAAAAGACCGAGAGAACGAGCAATCCGCCAAAAAAGTGCTCGAGCTGCTTTCCGCACTCGAACGCACAGCAACACGCATCGTCGCTGCCGCCCAACAAGCCGCCAACGAAGCCAACGAAGACAAGTTCAAGGCGTACGCCCAATTCCGCGAACATGTCGACGATTTCGACACGCTCGCCATAATCATCGAATACAAGATGAAGCGCCTGCGCGACGGCAGGGTTGGCAAGCTATCCGAAAAATTCGTCGAGCTGACCGGATTTATGTTGTCGGCGATCGTGACGGCAAGCCTGCAATTTCTGCGCATACTGGCCGAAAAGCGAGAATTGCGCCTCGGCGCGCGCGATGTATTCATGTCCGAGTTGCGAAGCTTGTATCACGCGAAAGAACGCGTAGAATCAGATCGTTATGCGCATTTTCTCACTGACAAAACAAAGAACGATTTGGTCGCAGCCGAGCAGATTTTGGATGTCGTCATCGAGCGCGCGCCAAAACTGCTCAATTTCGGCGAATAAAGCCCTTCAGCGCGTCTTTTTCTTGCCGCGCCTCTGGATCATTTTGCGCTCGACAGCGCGCTCGCAACGCATGCGATGTAGGCTCGCTTTGCTCTGAGTTTCTCGCAGATCACGGTTCGTTTGAGTTGCGTAGCGCTTGATTTCGCGTTTGTAGAGCGCGTCGCAATCCGTATAGACGGTCGGTTCACGATTTTGCGCAACAGCGGGAATCGCCGCGACAAGATATCCAACGATTGCCAGACGCAAAAAAAACCGCATGGCCAAGCATAATTGACTCCTCGGCCAAATGGAAATAGTCTAATTAAATTATTTATTTCAATGAGTTATAAGATTTTTAAACTTCACATCAAAAACACTTGATCTTTTATAAAAATTTGATACAAATGCGTTGTCTTGAGTGTGTTCGACGCTCAAACGGGTTCTGCAAAAGGCTTCTCCACTTTTTGCACCCCCTACTTGGCTGAGCTGGTCCCTTGGCCTGGTCGGCCGACCTGCGGTTCGTCGCGGTTCCGCAGGTCGGCCATATTTTTGCGCGAAGAGCCAAACAGCGCTAAGCTAAGCTATGAATCGGAGCGACATATCGACGACGATCGACAAGACGGCGCTGGAGATACTGGCGATGTCGATCGGTTCTGTTTTGGGCGAACAATCGAAAATCCATAACTTCGTCAAAATCGCGGCTGAGCGCCGATCCAGCATCAACATTGACCGCGCGCACCGGACATTCGACGCCCTCCCGGTCTACCAGCGCAAGCGCGTCGCCGAGACAGCCGAAGGGAACGCTTTCAGACAAAGGGGCAATCCCTCGCTGGCGGCAATCCTTAACCGCCTGGGCCACAAGGTCGCTTGGAAATAGCCCGGCGAGAGCGGTTGCCTTGCAGCCGCTGGACCCGGCCCGAAAACCGTGTAGGTTCGCGACCGATGGACCCAAGCGAACTCGAGGCGCGCCTGCTGTTTCGCGACGGCATGATGCTTATCTTGGACAAGCCGCCGGGTCTGGCCGTGCATGCCGGACCGCGCGGCGGTACGAGCCTGCGCGACGATCTCGACGGGCTTCGCTTTGGCCTGCCGCAAGCGCCCGAACTCGCCCACCGTCTCGACCGCGACACCAGCGGCTGTCTGGTGCTGGGCCGCCATCGCAAGGCGCTTGCCAAGCTCGGCAAACTGTTCGCCGAAGGCCAGATCCGCAAAACCTATTGGGCGATCGTCGTCGGCAAGCCGCCGCAGGCATCCGGCGTGATCGATCTGCCGCTGCTCAAGGAAAACCGCAAATCGGGCTGGCGCATGAAGATCGACGCCAAGGGCCAAGCCTCGCAAACCGAGTACAGCACCATCGGTAGTTCGGGCGCCGCGACATGGCTGTCGCTCGCGCCGAAGACCGGCCGCACGCATCAGCTGCGCGTGCATTTGGCGGCGATCGGCTGCCCGATACTCGGCGACCCGGTCTATGGCGGCGACGCGACAAAAGCCGCGGAATTCGCGCTGCATCTGCATGCGCGCGAGATCAGAGTGCCGCTTTATCCGCGCAGAGCCCCGATCAAGGCCGTGGCCGAGGTTCCGCCGCACATGCAAGCGCAAATGCGGAGCTGCGGCTGGAAGGATGGCCCGCGCGACGCGCAAGGTAACGCGGCGTAATGCCCGCCGATTGATGGCCGATCGCTGATGCTCGCCGCCGATCACGATCGCGAAAGCCCGTTTGTAATGGCCCCGTCGATGCGCGACTCGCGCCGCGGGGTCGTGGTTGGCGTCGCGCTTTCGCTGCTCCTGCATATGGCGCTTGCGTTGCTTTGGCTCGACCTTACGCCCGTGAAACTGGCGGATTCCGAAAACGATTTGGTGGCGATCGAACTCGTAACGGAACCGCCGCCGCCGACGACGCCGACGCGGCCCCCTCCGCCGACACCGCCGCCGGCACCGCCGCAGCCTGCGTCACCCCCAACGCCGCCGCCAGCAGCGGCACCGACTCCGCCCTTGCCGCCGCCCTCGGTCGTGCAACGCGAAACTGCGCGCAATGCCGAACGCTCGTCGTCGCCCAACCAAAGCCCGCCTCGCCCGCCAACAGGCGCGGCATCCGCGCCGCTGCGGCCTGCAACGCCGTCGGCTGCCGCAAGCCGCGACGGGTTGCTGGCTCCCGCCCCGCCGCTTCCGCGCGACGAACCGCGCGGGCTTGCGGCCGTTCGCGGACCCGTGCAGCCGCCGTCCGGCGGCCCGCCAGGCGAAACCCTTACCCAGAGCGAGATCGACCATCTGCTCGCCCAGGTCTTCGCGGTATGGATTTTCGATTTCCGCAATCCGCGCTTTCGCGACCTCACCATCGTGGGCGCATTCGAATTGAGGCCCGACGGCACGCTGGCAGCGCCGTTCGGCGCCTACGATCCGTGGCGACCGGAACGCATGATCGCCGACTACGACACGCTGCTGGCGCGCCCGGATCTGCGCGAGCAGCGCACGGTCATGGAGAGCTTCCTCGGCGCCATGCGCCAGGCGCAACCATTCGCGCGCCAACCCGATGCCCCGACGCCGACGTCGCCGAAGGTTCTTCGGTTCTCGTTCCGGCTTGGGGATCTGATGCCGCCCTGATAGCGTGCCCCTTCAGCAGACAGGTTCATCCGCGTGCCGCCACATCTTGCCATTCTGACGACTCCGGGCTGGGACGACTACGCGCTGCTCGACAGCGGCGCGGGAAAAAAGCTCGAACGGTTCGGCGCGAACACGATCGTGCGCCCGGAACCGCAGGCGATTTGGCAGCCTTCGGGTGCAGCCTCCGTCTGGGATGCCGCCGACGCGTTTTTCGACGCCAAACCCGGCGACGGCAAGGCGGGCGACGACGACGACAATTGGGGCCGCTGGCGCTTTGCGCGCGACCTGGCGCCCGAATGGCCTGTCGCCTATCGCAACATCCGCGTCGCCTGCCGATTCACGGCCTTCCGCCATGTGGGGCTGTTCCCCGAGCAGGCGCCGCATTGGGATTGGGTTGCCGCGCGCAAACCCGCCGTCGAAGACGGCGCGCGGCCCAAACTTCTCAATCTCTTCGCCTATACGGGCGCCGCAAGCCTCGTCGCCGCCGCTGCGGGATACGAAGTCACGCATGTCGACGCGTCCAAAAAGGCGATCGCGTGGGCCAAAGAGAACCAAGCCGCCTCGGGCCTTGTCCAAGCGCCGATCCGCTGGATCTGCGAGGACGCCACGAAGTTCGTCGCGCGCGAGGTTCGACGCGGCAACCGCTACCACGGCATCCTGCTCGATCCGCCAAAATTCGGCCGCGGCCCCGCGAACGAAACCTGGCGCATCGAGGAAGGCCTTATGCCGATGCTGGCCGACTGCGCCAAGCTGCTCGCCCCCGGTCCGTCTTTTCTGATGCTGACGGCTTACGCGATCCGGCTGTCGGCATTGTCGCTGCTCGAAGCCGCACGCGATCCGCTTGGCGCGCTCGACGGAAATCTCGAAGCGGGCGAATTGGCCGTGGCGCAGCGTGCGGGCGAAAGATTCCTCTCGACCTCGCTCTATGTGCGCTGGACCGGCCCCGGAAGCGCGCCATGAGCGAGGAGCAGATCCGCGCCATTTCGAGCCCGAGCAATCCGCTGATCAAAGACATCCGCGCTTTGCACATGCGCAAGGCGCGCGCCGAAACGGGGCTTTTCGTTGCCGAGGGTGCGCGCACGGTGCGCGAAGCGCTCGACCACGGAATCGTGCCCAAGATGCTTGCCTACCGCGCCGACCAACGCGACCAGCCGAGCGTGGCGCAGGTCCGCCAAGCCGCCGCCAGGGGTGGTGCCACGCTCCTCGAAGTGTCGCCCAACGTGCTCGAGAAGATCTCGGCGCGCGACAATCCGCAAAGCGTGATCGGCGTATTCGCGCAGAATCTGCGCCCGCTGTCGGATCTCGACCCCGCGCGCGCGGCGTTGTGGCTCGCACTCGAGGGCGTCAAAGATCCCGGCAATCTCGGCACCTGCATCCGCACGGCGGATGCTGTCGGTGCCGGCGGCGTGGTGCTGATCGGCACGACCTGCGATCCCTTCGGGCTCGAGGCCGTGCGTGCGACGATGGGTTCGATCTTCGCGGTCCCGCTCTACGCGGCGACGCGCGAAGAGGCGATCGAATTGCTCGTCCGTTGGCCGGGCACCAGCATCGGCACGGCCCTGCAGACCGCGATCGACTATCGCGACGTGGCCTACAAGCGGCCGTGCCTCATCGTCAACGGAGCCGAGCAAAGCGGACTGAGCGGCGAGTTGCGCGCCGCGTGCGGCACGCTCGCCAAACTCCCCATGATCGGTCGCGCCGACAGCCTCAACCTGTCGGTTGCGGTCGGCGTTATGCTGTACGCGGCTCTCGACGCGCAGACACGCGCTTAATCGGCGGCGGTCTGCTCGGCGCGCTTGGCCACGAGCGCCGCGCCCGCCGTTTTGGGCATCGTCAGAAACACCACGCCCGAGCACGCCGCGATAAAGCCCACGGCGACGAAAGCCGGGACGAACTGCGCAGGGCCAGCACTGCCCGTGGGCGCACCGCCGCTCGCAGCTGCAAGCGCCAACGCCGCGATCGAGATGCCGATCGAGCCCGACAGTTCCTGCAGCACGGCGGCGAATGTCGAAGCGCGCCCCGTCTGCTCGGGCGGAACGTCGGCATACAGCACGGCGTTCGTGCTCGTGAATTGCAGCGAGCGCGAGAAGCCGCCGAGCAGCAGAATCGCCGACAGCGTGGTGCCGGCCATTGCGGCGGTGAAGGTGATCGGGATCGAAATGAAGACGGCGGCGACGAACGCGTTGAAAACCAGCACGCGCCGGAACCCGACTGCGCGCAGGATTTTGGGCGCGCAGATCTTCATCGCGAGCGCGCCGACGCCGGTCGCAAACGTGACGATGCCGCTTTCGAAGGCCGAGCGCGCGAAACCCAGCTGCAAAAGCAACGGCAGCAAAAACGGCGTGGCCCCCGCCCCGACCCGAAAAAGAAAGCCGCCCGTCACGCCGATGCGAAAAGTGGGGATTTTCAGCAGCCGCAAATCGAGTACCGGACTCGGATGTCGCCATGCATAGCGGCAATAGAAGGCGATCAGCAGCAGCCCCGTCGCCGCCATCGCCGCCGCATATAGGGGGGCAATCACCTCGAGCCCGATGGCAGTCGCGCCGACCAGCGTCAAGGCGAGGCCCGGCCCGATCATGAAAAATCCGCGCGCATCGAAATCGGCCTGCGAATCGGCGCGTATCTGCGGCAAATACCGCGCCGCCAGCAAAATGCCCATCGCCGCCAACGGCACGTTGATCCAGAAGATCCACGGCCACGACAGATAGGTCGTGAAGAACCCGCCGATCGGCGGCCCAAGAATCGGCCCGATCAAAGCGGGCGTGGTCAGCACGGCCATGGCGGCAATCAACTTCTCTTTGGGAACGCTGCGCACCACGACGAGCCGTGCGGTCGGGATCATCATCGCCCCGCCCGCCCCCTGCAGGATGCGCGCGAAAACGAGACTCCACAGGCCCGTCGAAAGCGCGCAGGCAACCGAGCCCGCCGCGAACACCGCCATTGCCCAACAGAAGACCGTGCGCGTGCCGTAGCGCTCCGCGATCCAGCCCGAGGCCGGAATGAAAACCGCCAGCGATACAAGATAGCAGGTCAAAACGAGCTTGAGATCGATCGCATCGACGCCGAAATCCTCGGCGATGCTCGCAAGGGCCGTCGCCAGCACGGTCGCATCGATGTTTTCGACGAACAAAGCACTGGCGGCAATCAACGGCACGTAGCGCGCCATCGGCGGGACGGCTTCAGTCATGGGCTATTATCGGCGGTCGCCGCCGTCCACTCAAGCGTAGCAGTTGCAATGAAAACACCGCAGAACGCCAAGCGCACGGCGTTGGCGAACGCGCGCGAACAAGTGGCGGCCCAAAAGGGACTGTATAAACAACTCGCTTAGTATTCTGATCCCCTTTTTTTGGTGGGGTCGGGGATTCGAACTTCGTTACGCCACCGAGGCAAACTGTTCAATAATCAGGCAATCGATAATTTCTTAACGGAGTCGTGTATGCGTCTCATCTACCGCCTCATCGTTCTGGGCGCCCTGGTTCAATGGGCCCCCAGTGCCGCCCTCAGTCAGGAGGTAATCCAAGTGGCACGCCAAGATAAGGTGGTCGTGTCTATGTCTGCCTACGCCCCAAGGGGCAGGGACTGCCGTGGAGTTGCAATCATTTCACCGGGGGCAGGCGGATCCGAGCGTGGCTACCGATATCTTGGCGAAGCCATGTCATCTCTCGGATACCTTGCAGTGGTCATCGGTCACCCTGAGAGTGGTCGAAGAGCCGTGCGCGAGCACGTTAAGGGCAACGGTCTTCGCGAAGGCTTAGCCGAACTAATCACAGAGCCGGAGGCCTACCGCGGACGGTTCATGGACATCGCAGTTTCGCGCCAGTGGACCAAGAGCCGATGCGATACGAGCGAGTCCCTTCTAATCGGGCACTCAATGGGTGCGGCGACTGTGATGATGGAGGCAGGGGCGCGTAACAAGATCGGCATCCAAGGAGCCGATGCCTTCAGTGCCTACATCGCACTTTCGCCGCAAGGCGCAGGGCTGATCTTTCCCGACAACGCGTGGTCGGGGATTACCAAACCTGTCTTGCTCCTCACGGGAACCCGAGACAATGAACTGGGCGGCGCTTCTTGGGAAACGCGCACCGAGCCCTTCAGGAACATGCCTAAGGGATGCAAGTGGCTGGCAGTTATCGAAGGGGCCAGTCATCTGAATTTCGCTGGTAATGGGATGTCGCGCAAGACCGAAGCGCTGACCTCCCAGACCATTGGCGCCTTCCTCAACGGGCTCCATCGGGGTGACTGTAGTTCAGCAGCGCGATTACAGGGTGCGGAACTCACAACAAAGTGAGCATCGCCACCCTAGCGAAGCGGGTCGAGGAAGCTCAACCAGCAAGCCAAATTCGAATCCCCACCGCTCATAATCCGCATAAGTGCTCGCTTCCCGCAAAAGCTCCTGACTTTTTCGGCAAAGTACGGCAACAAGCGAGTTTCGAAGTCTACGTAAGTTGTTGTTATTATTAAGTTTCTAGAACTCACTTAGTCAAGAGGTGCTGAGCAGAACAGCGTCTCAATCTGCATCGTGCCCCTGCGTGAGGCCACTTTCTTCAATTGCTGGTCAGGAGTTGATGGCCAAAAACACAATCATATCAACAACTTGAAGTTTTGGATTGAAGAATTGAAATTTTGAAGAAAGGTTGCATGGCGGAGGGGATGGGATTCGAACCCACGATACCGGTTTCCCAGTATAACAGTTTAGCAAACTGCCGCCTTCAGCCACTCGGCCACCCCTCCGCCGGGAGTGGGTTTTTACACGGCATATGCTGTTGCCAGTTCTAAGCGCGGTTGCCGTTTCTGTCAACGCAAAGACAGGCCAAACGCTTGTCACGTTTAGGATTCTACCCGCCGCGAGACGCAGAAGCGGCGATTTTCAGTGCTATATCCGCAACACTGCTAAAATTCAAAATCACTTGAATCAAAATATTCCGCAAGTTTTAGAGAATATTAACCAGTGGGGGCACAATCTATCCGCAGGCGACCTGAGAATGGTCGCCCCAAGATCAGGACCAGAAGCCAGTTTCCAACCTCATTGACCGCCAAATCAGCACCAAAGGAGCCAGAACCCATGTCGTCGCTTTCCCGCCCCGTCATCGATACGCTGCTCGATCTGATCGACAACAAGCTCACGGCGATGGACGTTATCGACCGCGAAGATGCGCGCATCCACTCGGTACTCGAGAATGCGAAGCGCGAATTGCTGGTCGCCCGCGGCCCTGCCCTGCCGCGCCGCACGCTGCGCCCGCGCAACAGCATCCGTCCGGGTTCGGCCATTATCGAGAACTCGGTCGCGGCCTGACACATCGTCGGTTTCAAGCGGGGGCATCGGCCCCCCGCTTTTGCCGCCTTCCGTATTCGCCTAATTCTCGACGCCGCCTTGGCGTTGATTTAGGTTGTCGGCCCCGTCGCATCGGCAATTCGGCCGAACCGGAGTCGAGGTCGGATTATTGAGCAAGAAATACGTGTCGCGGGTCGGCATTTTACCGTTCCAGGATTATCGCCGGTTCGTGGCAGACGGCCGCATTGCCGCCCAGGCGGCGGTCGACGATGCGCAAATCCAACCCGCCAGCATCGATCTGCGTTTGGGTGCCAAAGCCTATCGCGTGGCTGCCGGCTTCATGCCGGGGCCCGATGCGCTTGTGGCCGACAAGCTCAAGCTCCTCACCATGCACGAACTCGATCTTTCGGGCGGTGCCGTGCTCGAACGCGGCTGCCTCTACATCATCCCGCTCCAGGAATCGCTCGATCTGCCCAAGGACGTCGCGGGCAGCGCCAACCCCAAAAGCACGACCGGGCGGCTCGACATCTTCACGCGCCTGATGTGCGACCGCGGGCGCGAATTCGAAAAAGTGCCGGCCGGCTACAAGGGCCCGCTCTATCTCGAAGTGAGCCCACGCACCTTTTCGATCCTGGTGCGAAGCGGCCAGACGCTGAACCAACTGCGCCTGCGGCGCGGCAACCCGACGATGGCGGATGCGGCGCTGGCCGCTCTCGACAAGCGGCTGGGCCTCGTCTACGCGCCGGATTCGAATCGCGAGCGCGCGCAAATCGGCCAGGGCTTGTGGATTTCGATCGACCTCGAAGGTGCGGACCCGAAAAGCCGGAGCGGCAGCCGGACGATCGGCTACCGCGCGCGTCACAACGCGCCGCTGATCGATCTTTCGCGCATCGGGCACTACGACCCGGCCGACTTCTGGGAGGCGCTGCCGCGCACCAGAACGCGATCGCTGATCCTCAATCCCGACGATTTCTACATTCTCGTGAGCCGCGAGAAAATCCGCGTGCCGCACGAATACGCCGCCGAAATGGTGCCGTACGACACCTCGGTCGGCGAATTCCGCATCCATTACGCGGGTTTTTTCGATCCCGGCTTCGGCTACGGCGCCAACGACATCCAGGGCACGCGCGCCGTGCTCGAAGTGCGCTCGCACGACGTGCCGTTCCTGCTCGAACACGGCCAAATCGTCGGGCGATTCGCGTTCGAACCGCTGACGCAGACGCCCGAGCGCATCTACGGCGTCGATATCGGCTCGAACTACCAGCGCCAGGGTTTGACGCTGGCAAAACAGTTCAAGCGCGCGCGCTAGTAGGCCGTCCCTTTGACGACCGCCGGGCGCGCCGCGATCGCGTCGTGCCAGCGTTTCACGTTCGGAAAATCGCCGAGATCGACCTCGTGGTAGGTGTGGCGCGCCACCCACGGGAAAGTCGCCATGTCGGCGATGCTGTAATCGGCGCCGGCAAGATGCGCGCTTTCCCCCAGGCGCTTGTCCATCACGCCGTAGAGACGGCGCGTTTCCTTCGAATAGCGCGCGATGCCGTACGGCACTTTTTCGGGGGCGAAGCGGATGAAATGGTGCGCTTGGCCGAACATCGGCCCGACGCCGCCCATCTGGAACATGAGCCATTGCAGCACTTCGGCGCGCGCGCGCGGCGCCGTGGGCAGGAACTTGCCGGTCTTCTCGGCGAGATAGATCAGGATTGCGCCCGATTCGAAAACGGCGAGCGGTTTGCCGTCGGCGGACGCGTGATCGACGATCGCGGGGATCTTGCCGTTGGGATTTACCGCCAAGAAAGCTGGCGCGAACTGCTCGCCCTTGCCGATATCGATTTTGTGGGTCGCGTAGGCGAGCCCGCATTCTTCGAGCATGATCGCAACCTTGCGGCCGTTGGGCGTGCTCCACGTGTAGAAGTCGATCATGTTCTGGTCTCCGATGCGTTGAGGATCAGGGCGGCGAAACGACGGCGATGTCCACGATCTTGCGCGTGCCCGCCGCGATCGGACCGATCTCGGCCATTCGGCCGTTCGCGACGGCGAAGGAATAGAGCCGGTTCGCGACGACGGCAAAGGACGTGTAGACCGTCATGCTTTTGTCGGTGTGGATGTCGGCCGCATCGACGCGCGATCCGGCCGGCAGTCCCAAAGGCGCGATCGAGTTGAGCGTACCCGCATTCGGCGGATCCTGGATCGCGTAGAAGCCGTGGCCGGAATCGAAATCGAACAGCTGGGTCTGCGTCGCGCCGACGACCGAATTGAGATACGCGGCCGCCGTGATGAGCGGCGACTTCTTCCCGGCGTTCGCGTCGCCTTCGGCATAGGCGATGCGCCCGTCGACCGCCGTTTCCCCGGTATCGACATTGACGCGCAGACTCTGGCCCGCCGGACCGATCACGCGCAGGCGATCGGCCTGCGGATTGAAATCGACCGCGGCGGAGTCCGAAACTTCGAGCGGCACCGACAGGGTCGAAACTTTTTCGCTCATGCCCGTGCGCGGCTCGATGCGGTAGATGCCGCCTGCGGCATCCAGGCCGTAGAGCGTGAGATCGGCCGGGCGCAAATCGATGCCGAGCAGGCGCGCTGCCGTCCCTTGCACAGCCACCATCGATGTCGCGGCCGGATTGGCGGAATCGAACAGGACCAGCTCGTTGCGGTCGGTCAGCGCCGCGACATCGAGTGCTTCGGCGCGCCCGGTGCCGAGCGCCAAACTGCCTGCCAGAACGAGCGCTGCGATCTTCATAGTGTCCCCCCCTGGGTTGCGGTCGAAGATGCGCGAAGGTTACGCCCGTGCGGCGACGCCGGATCAATCCGAAAGTTTGGCCTTGAGTATCTCGTTGACCTTGGCCGGATTGGCCTTGCCGCCGGTCCCCTTCATGACTTGGCCCACGAACCAGCCGAACAGCGTCGTCTTGCCAGCGCGATACTCTTCGACCTTGGCCGCGTTTTCCGCCATCACCTTGGCGATCGCGGCATCGATGGCGCCGGTATCCGTGACCTGCACAAGGCCTTTTTCGGCGACGATACTGGCCGCATCCTTGCCGCTTTCGACCATGAACTGGAACACGTCCTTGGCGATGCGCCCCGAAATCGTCTCGTTTTCGATGAGATCGAGGAGCCCCGCAAGGTTCTTCGCGCTGACCGGCGAATTGGTTACGTCGACGCCCTTCTTGTTGAGAGCGCCAAACAGCTCGACGATGACCCAATTGGCCGCAAGCTTGGGATCTTTGCGGCCTTTGGCCACGGTTTCGAAGAAATCGGCCTGTTCCTGCTCGGCCACCAGAACGCCCGCATCGTAGGGGCTGAGCTTGTACGCGTCGACGAAACGCGCCTTTTTGGCATCGGGCAATTCGGGCATCGACGCCTTGAGGCGCGCGATCGCTTTGGGGTCGAGGATCAGAGGCAGAAGATCGGGATCGGGGAAGTAACGATAGTCGTGCGCGTGCTCCTTCGAGCGCATCGAACGCGTGACGCCGCGCGCCACGTCCCACAGGCGCGTTTCCTGACGGATGGTTTCGCCGGCTTCCAGCGCTTCGACCTGGCGATTGGCTTCGTATTCGATCGCCTGCATCACATGGCGGATCGAGTTGACGTTCTTGATCTCGTTGCGCGTGCCGAATTCGCTCGCACCCGCCTTGCGCACCGAAACGTTGGCGTCGCAGCGCATGGAGCCCTCCTCCATGTTGCCGTCGCATGTACCCAGATAGCGCAGGATCGCGCGCAGCTTCTTGAGATAGGCCCCCGCCTCTTCGGGCGAGCGAATGTCGGGCTCCGACACGATTTCCATCAGCGCCACGCCCGAGCGGTTGAGATCGATGTAGCTCTTGGTCGGGCTCTGGTCGTGCATCGATTTCCCCGCGTCTTGTTCCAGGTGCAGGCGCGTGACGCCGATCGTCTTGGTCCGGTCGCCCGGCAAGTCGATCACCAGCCGCCCGCCCGACACGATGGGGCGCGTGTACTGGCTGATCTGGTACCCTTGCGGAAGGTCGGCGTAGAAATAGTTCTTTCGGTCGAAGACCGACGTTTCGTTGACCGTCGCCTCGATGCCGAGGCCGGTCTTGATCGCCTGCTCGACCACGTAGCCGTTGATGACCGGCAGCATGCCGGGAAACGCCGCATCCACAAGGCTCACCTGCGCGTTCGGCTCGCCGCCATACGTCGCCGAAGCGCCCGAAAACAGCTTGGACTGCGAGACGACCTGCGCGTGGACTTCGAGGCCCACGACGATTTCCCAAGATCCCGTTTTGCCTTCGATGATCATCGCCTCACGCTCCCGGCCGCGCTTTGAAATTCGCGGCCGTCTCCAGCACGCCGCCCACGCGGAACAAGGTCGGCTCGTCGAACGGCTTGCCGATCAGCTGCAGGCCCAGCGGCAGCCCCTCGCCCGAAAGGCCTGCGGGAACCGACATGCCCGGCAGCCCCGCGAGATTGACCGGCACCGTGAACACGTCGTTCAGATACATCGCGATCGGATCGTCGGCCTTGTCGCCGATCCCGAAGGCGGCCGAAGGCGCGGTCGGCGTCAAGATCACGTCGCATTTCTTCCAGGCTTCCTGGAAGTCGCGGAAGATCAGCGTGCGGACCTTCTGCGCCTTCAGATAATAGGCGTCGTAGTAGCCCGCCGACAGCACGTAGGTGCCGATCAGAATGCGGCGGCGCACCTCGGCCCCGAAACCGGCCGCGCGCGTGTTTTCGTACATTTCGTCGAGCGTGTTGCCGGGCACCCTCAGCCCGTAGCGCACGCCGTCGTAGCGCGCGAGATTCGACGAAGCTTCGGCGGGTGCGATTATGTAGTAGGTCGGCAGCGCGTATTTGGTGTGCGGCAGCGAGATCTCAACGGGCTCGGCCCCTGCCGCCCTCATCCATTCGATGCCCTGCTGCCAGAGCTTCTCGATTTCGGCCGGCATGCCGTCCACGCGATACTCCTTCGGGATCCCGAAGCGCAAACCGCGAATGTCGCCGGTCATGGCCGCTTCGTAGTTCGGAACCGGCAGCGGCACCGAAGTCGAATCCTTGGGGTCGTGTCCGGCCATCGCGCCGAGCATGATCGCGGCATCGCGCACGTCGCGCGTCATCGGCCCGGCCTGGTCGAGCGACGACGCAAAGGCGACAATGCCCCAGCGCGAGCAGCGCCCGTAAGTCGGCTTGATGCCGACGATGCCGGTGAAGCTCGCGGGCTGGCGGATGGAGCCGCCGGTGTCGGTCCCTGTCGCGCCCGCAACGATGTGCGCGGCCACGGACGCGGCCGACCCGCCCGAGGAACCGCCGGGGACCAGATCTTTGCCGTCCTTGCGCTTCCAGGGATTCTTTACGGGCCCGAAATAGCTCGTGATGTTGGCCGAACCCATCGCGAACTCGTCGAGATTGAGTTTGCCGAGCATCACGGCACCCGCGTCGAACAGGTTCCGCGAGACGGTCGACTCGTAGGGCGGCTTGAAGCCTTCGAGAATCCGGCTGCCGGCCGTGGTCTGCACGTCCTTCGTGCAGAACAGATCCTTGATCCCGAGCGGCACGCCTTCGAGCGCGCCGGACTCGCCCTTTGCAAGCTTGGCGTCGGAGGCTGCGGCTTGTGCGCGCGCCGCGTCCGGCGTTTCGAGGATGAAGGCGTTCAGCCCGCGCTGCGTTTCCATTGCCGCCAGGTAGGCGTCGGCAATCTCGCGCGCCGAGAATTTGCGTGCCTTCAAACCGTCGCGCAGCTGGGCGATTGTCAGATCGTTGAGCGCGGGCATTATTCGACCACCTTCGGCACGGTGAAAAATCCGCCCATTTCCTCGGTCGTGGAGACGCGAACGGGCTCGGTTGCATTGGCGAGGATCTTGTTGGGGTAGCCGCCGTCCGTAACCTCGTCCGCGCGCTGCGGCATGACCATTTCAACCGTCGATGTCATCGGCTCGACCGTCGATGTGTCGAGGGTTTTGAGCTGCTCGACCCAGTCGAGAATGGTGTTGAGCTCGCCTGCGATGCGCGCCTGTTCGTCGGGAGCGATCTTGATGCGCGCCAATGTGGCGATGCGGGCAACGGTAGCCGGATCGAGCGACATGCTGTATGTCTCGCTTTGGGCCTTGAAAAGACGGTGAAAACGGGCCGGGAAGCTAACACTCGACATGCCGATCCGCAACCCCAGCGACCTGATGGCCGAACTGCCGGAAAAGACCTGTCTTTTGGGCCTCGATCCCGGCGAGAAAACCGTCGGCCTTGCCGTTTCGGACCCGAATCTGACGATCGCGTCGCCGCTCGAAACGATCGAACGCGCGCGCAAAGCCAGCGCCGACTATGCGCGCATTGCCGAGGTAGCGCTCGCGCGCAAAGTCGGCGGCTTCGTCGTCGGCATGCCGACCAATATGGACGGCTCGCTCGGGCCTCGTGCGCAGTCGGCCCGCGCGTTTGCGCGCAATCTCGTGGCGCGCATCGACCTGCCGCTCGCATTCTGGGACGAGCGCATGTCGACCCAGGCCGTCACGCGCACGCTGATCGAAGCCGACATGAGCCGCGCCAAGCGCGCCGCCGTCGTCGACAAAATGGCGGCGGCCTTCATACTCCAGGGCTTCCTCGACTGGATCCGGATCGGAAGATAGATCGACCTGCTGGAAATCGTGTTGGGCATGCTGGTGGTGGCGGTCGTGCTCGCGCGGTTTTCCGAGGCGCTGCGCGTGCCCTATGCCGTATTGCTCGTCGTCGCAGGCATGGCGCTCGCCTTCGTGCCGGGGCTGCCGTCCGTCGATTTCGACCCGCAGCTGATCATGGCGGTATTCTTGCCGCCCCTGCTGTTTTCGTCGGCCTATTTCACCTCGTGGCGCGACTTCAAACTCTATCTGCGGCCGATTTTGAGCCTTGCGATCGGGCTCGTGCTGGCAACGACGCTCGGCGTCGGCATCGCGCTGAAACTGCTGCTGCCGGAAGTGCCCTGGGCGGTGGCCTTCCTGCTCGGCGCGATCGTATCGCCGCCCGATGCGGTTGCGGCCGCTGCGATCATGGAGAAGCTGCGACTGCCCAAGCGCATCGTGGCGATCCTCGAAGGCGAAAGCCTCGTCAACGATGCGACCGGCCTCGTTCTCTACAAATTCGCCCTCGCGGCGGCACTGTCCGGCGCGTTTTCGGCCGTGGAGGCGGCAGGCACGTTCGTCGTCTACGCGGTCGGCGGCTGCGGCATCGGCTATGCGGTCGGTCTGCTCGCCGTTTGGACGCTCAAGCGGCTGCACGAAACGCAGCTGCAGATCGCCTTCACGTTCATCGTGCCTTTCGTGGCCTATCTTGCCGGCGAAAACGTCCACGTCTCGGGCGTGTTGGCGGTCGTGGTCGCGGGGCTCGTGGTCGGCTGGCATGCGCCGGAATTCTTCTCGGCCGAAGCGCGCATCCAGGGCCAAACCGTATGGGCCTCCGTGGTGTTCGTGCTCAACGCGCTCGTTTTCATTCTGATCGGGCTGCAGCTCGACGGCATCGCCGAGCGCCTTGCCGCATATTCGGGCCCGCATTTGCTGTGGCTGGCGACGTGCGTGTCGGCGGCAGCGATCGCGATCCGAATGATTTGGGTTTTCCCCAACGCCTATCTGCCGATGATGTCGGCCTCGGTGCGCGCGCGCGAAGGCGGCGTTCCGCCCGTCGCTTGGGTCGCCATCGTCGGCTGGACCGGCATGCGCGGCGTGGTCAGCCTCGCCGCCGCCCTGGCGATTCCCCAGACGATGGCGGACGGTTCGGCCTTTCCGGCGCGCGATCTCGTGGTGTTCTTGTCCTTCGCCGTGATCTTTTCGACGCTCGTTTTGCAGGGGACCACGTTGGGTCCGCTGATCCGCTGGCTCGGCGTGGGCGGCGACCGCAGTTTCGAGCGGGAAGAAGAGTCCGCCCGACGAAAACTCGCGCACGCCGCGTTGTCCGAAATCGACCGGCTTGCCGCCGAGGATCTGGTGGCTATGGAAGTGGCCCCCAATCTGCGCCGCGTCTACGAGGCGCGCATGCGGGCAGAAAAGCCGACCCAGCACGACCGCGAATTCGACGCGGCCCGCAGGCAGACCCGCCGCGTGCGGCTTGCCGTCGTCGCTGCCGAGCGGCGCCGGCTGCTCAAACTGCGTCGCGAGCGCGAGATCGGCGACGACGTGCTGCACAAGCTGATGCGCGAGGTCGATCTCGAAGAGATGCGTCTTGCAAGCCGCAGCAAGGACTAGCGCAGAAAGCCGCCGATCGCGTCGTAGAGAAGCTTGAGGCCGCCGAGCAGCAGCAACGCGTAGCAGATCAGATAAAGCCTCGGCTCGGCGATGCGGTCGTGCCATTTTCGCCCCATCCACACGCCGAGCGGCACGGTCGGGGCGAGCGCCAGCGCGGTCCACAGAAGATGCGGCTCGTGCGAACCGAGCCACATGTAGGGACCGATCTTGATCGTATTGCCCATCGCGAAAAAAGCGGCCGCGGTACCGGCGAAGACCGTTTTGTCGAGCCGCTGGCGCAGCAGATAGATCTGCAAAGGCGGCCCGCCGGAGTGGGCCACGAACGTCGTGAAGCCTGCCATGCTGCCCCACAGCATCGCGCTTGCCAAACGCGGTCGCGCGGGGGCGGGCAAAGGTGCAGCGCTGCGGAACAGCCGGTTTGCGAACCAGCGCAAGGTGAAGACCAGCGTGATCAGCGCGATCGCGAGCACGACATAGCGCTGATCGACATAGACGAATGCCAAAAACCCGAGCGCGAGCCCGACGAGCAAGGCGGGTGCGAGCCGCACGAGATTTGGCATGCTCCAGGTGCGCGGCGGATAGGCGTTCAGCGCGAAAACATCCTGCAGCGCGACCAAGGGGGCCAACACGATCGCGGCGTCGAGCGGGTCCATGACCAGCGACAAAAACGGAATCCCAAGCGTGGCAAAGCCGCCGCCAAAACCGCCTTTGAGGAACGAGATGACAAAAATCGTTGTTGCGGCAACGACATAAAATGTCGGATCGAACGGCAAACCCATGGCTTTACAGTGATTTGCCCGCACCTTGGGCGCAAGGCAAACCTTTGGGCCAAGAAATGCCAGGCGATCCAACACCTTACGGTATTGCAATCGAACCGTAATATGGCCGTTGCATTGGCTTCCCAATGGCATCAAAGGCTTGCCGGTCGGCGCTTGACCCAAGGGGCCCCAGCGCCTAGTTCAAGGTTACGCAAACGAGAGACGTATCCCATGTCGTCGATCAAATCGGTTGTATCCGCGCTTCGCGGTCGCCAGTTCAGCTGGCTTTATCTCTCGTCCGAACCGGATCGTTAGCGTTCCGAACCGAAGCGCTTCTGCGCTGCCTCGCTTTTTCCGAACACAGATATAGCAAGGACCGGTGCCGAAGCGGCGCCGGAACGGTGCCATGTATTTCGATACGATAGACTTTCCCGCGCGTAGCGCTGCTGCGTCGGCGCGCGCACTTTCCGCGCGCGGCTGCCTCGCCGGCTTGCGCAAGGCCGAAGTGTGCGTCGTCGGTGCCGGTTATGCGGGCCTTTCGAGCGCCCTTCACCTGGCGCAAAGCGGCTACGACACGGTGGTCCTGGAAGCCGACGAAGTCGGCGCGGGTGCATCGGGGCGCAATGGCGGCCAGGTCATGCCCGGCTTTGCAGCCGATCCGCACGACTTGCTGGCGGCGTTGGGCATGCGCCGGGCGTCGTCGCTGTGGGCAATTTCGCTCGAAGCCATCGCCAAGACGCGCGCCCTCGCCGGTGCGGGCTGCGACATCGACGCGAAGATCGCGATCGTCGCGGCCAACCGCAAGGGCCGCGCCGATCTCGAACGCGCCGTGGCCGTTCGCCGCGGCGCGTTCGGCGACCGCCAAATCTGCCTGCACGACGCGACAAGCCTTGGCCGCGCGGTCGCGGTCGCGAACCAGCATGGCGGCGCTATAGATGCGCGCGCATTTGCTCTCGATCCGCGCAAATACCTCCGCACGCTTGCACATCGGGCACTCGAGGCCGGTGCGACAATCCACACGGCGAGTCCCGCGCTGCGGCTTGCGCGCGCCAACGGCATGTGGACGGTCGAAACGCCGGCCGGCTGCGTGCGCGCAGCCCATGTCGTGCTCGCGGCGAATATCGACAATGGCAGTCTGGCACCCGGCGCCGACCGCCTCGCTGCACCGGTGCGCACGTTCATGCTCGAAACCGACCCCTCGCCGCTGGTCGGAACGGCGCTGGCGGGCGTCGCCGCAGGCTACGACACGACCGCGAGCCTGCATTATTTCCGGCGCACGGCCGACAGCCGTTTGCAGTTCGGCGGGGGCGGGTGGCCCGGCCGCATCGCCCCGCCGCTCGCCGAGACTTATCTGCGTCGCGAGATGGCGCGCGTGTTTCCTCAGCTTGCCCGACTGCCCGTTGCACGCCAATGGAGCGGTCTCGTCGATGTGACGACCGATGGCTTGCCGCGTTTTGCGCGTCAAGACGGGCTCATCAGGCTGCTCGGCTTCTGCGGCCACGGCATCGCCCTGGCCACGCTGGCGGGCCAACTCGTTGCCGACGCGATCGACGAGCAGTCCGATCGCCTCGACCTGTTCACGCAGCTCGAGCAGAAGCGCAATTGGCCGACGGCCGCGGGCCGTACCGCACAGCTCGCGATCCAGAGTTTCGCGCCGTCGATGGCGCGGTTCCTCAACCTCGCGAGCGCATAATGCTTGCGCAGGTGCGGGCAAGGCGGCAAATTCCGCCGCTTCCTCGCTTTCGCCGATTTCAAGGTCTTGCTTGCCGATGCCCGATTTGCCGTTGTCCGGTCTGCGCGTGTTCGACCTCACGCGCATCCTCGCGGGCCCGAGCTGCACGCAGCTGCTGGGCGATCTCGGCGCGGACGTTATCAAGATCGAGCGCGCGGGTGCGGGCGACGACACGCGCAAATGGGGTCCGCCCTACGTCAAGGACGCATCCGGCAACGACACTTCGGAAAGCGCCTATTTTCTTTCTGCCAACCGCAACAAGCGTTCGCTCACGCTCGACCTGTCGAAGCCGGAGGGCCAGAAGCTGGCGCGCCGACTGATCGCCAAATCGGACATCGTGATCGAGAATTTCAAAGTCGGCGATCTCGCGAAATTCGGACTCGATTACCCGGCGCTGGCGCGCGACTTCCCGCGCCTCGTCTATTGTTCGATCACCGGCTTCGGCCAGACGGGCCCCTACGCGCCGCGCGCGGGCTACGACATGCTGGCGCAAGCGCTCGGCGGCATCATGTCGATCACCGGGCCTGCGCACGACGCCCCCGGCAGCCGGCCCCACAAGGTTGGCGTCGGGATCGCCGACCTCATGACCGGCATGTACGCCGCCGTCGCGATCCTTGCCGCCTTGCGTCATCGCGACCGCACCGGCGAGGGACAGCATATCGACATGGCGCTGCTCGACACGCAGGTCGCATGGCTTGCCAACGAGGGGCTCAACTATCTCGTGTCCGGCAAGACGCCCGTGCGCCAGGGCAACGCGCATCCCAATATCGTGCCGTACGAAGTTTTCGCCTGCGCCGACGGGTTCGTCATCCTCGCGATCGGCAACGACGGCCAGTTCGCGAAATTCTGCGCGTTCGCAGGCCGTGCGGAAATCGCCGCCGACCCGCGCTATGCAACCAACCCCGCACGCGTCGCCAACCGCGCTGAACTCGTGGCGATCGTCAACGGCATTACAGGCGCAAAGCCGCAGCACCATTGGGTCGAAGGGCTCGCCAAAGTGGGCGTGCCGTGCTCGCCCGTGAACGACATCGCGCAAGTCTTCGAAGATGCGCAAGTCAAAGCGCGCAACATGCGTATCGCCATGCCGCACGCCTCGGGCCGGGACGTGCCGCTGATCGCGAGCCCGATCAAGATGTCCAAAACCCCGCCCGCCTATCGCCATGCCCCGCCCGTGTGCGGCCAGCACACCGATGCGGTGCTCGAAGAGTTGCTCGCGCTTTCGCCGGCCGAGATTGCGGCTCTGCGCAAAGACGGCATCGTTTGATGGCGTTCTCGGCCGATTTGTGGAGCGGACTTTTGCTGCTGATCGGCGTCGCTTTCCTGATCGCGGGCCTGCTGGTGGCAAGCCGCCGCAAACCCGCCGACGCCGGACGCGGCCGCTGGCTTGTGCGCATCGGCGCGGTTGCGCTGCTCGGCGGCACGAGCTTGACAATCCTCGGCATATTCCGCGAAGTGACGCGATGAAACGCGTTTCGTACGGCTCGCTCTGGCGCGAGCTTGCGTTGTGGCTCGCAGCCCTTGCCGTCCTCGTCCAGGCGACGACGCTGTCGGCGCATTTCGCGCATGCGACGGCAGGCCTGCAGCATGCGCTTCTGTGCTCGGGCGAATCTCTGCCCGACGACGGGGCAGCGCCTGCGAAAATCGCCTGTCCGATCTGCCAAGTGCCGCAGACCGGCAGCCTGCCGCCGCCGAACGCATCGGGCGCGCTGCCGGTCGCCTTCGACGGCTGCGCGATCGACTTCGCCGTCGCGTCGACTTCCGAACCGCAGACGCTGCATCTGCACCCCGGCCAGCCGCGCGCCCCCCCAGGACGAAACGAGACGATCTAGTCCGAAGATCCTCGCCTTCGCTTCACCTGGAGAAACAAACATGTTGAAGACCGTTCATGCGGCGGCCCTCGCGGCTGCTGCACTTGGCTGCGTGCTTTTGGCCGGCCACGCCACTGCCCATGTCACCCTCGAACAGCCCCAAGCCGTTGCCGGCAGCACCTACAAAGCCGTTTTGCGCGTGCCGCATGGCTGCGAAGGTTCGCCCACGATCCGCCTGCGCGTGCGGGTCCCAGACGGCATGACCAACGTCAAGCCGATGCCCAAAGCGGGCTGGGAGCTTTCGACCGTGCGCGGCAAGCTCGCAACGCCGGTCGCAGGCGACCACGGCGCGCAGATCACGGAAGGGGTCGTCGAAGTCGTGTGGAGCGGCGGCCGCCTGCTCGACGAGCATTACGACGAATTCGTGCTGCGCGGCACGCTGCCCAACAAGGCCGGTGAAACGATCTACTTCCCGACCGTCTCGGAATGCGAACGCGGCGTGGAACGCTGGATCGAGATCCCGGCCGCCGGCCGGTCGTCCGGCGACTATCGCTACCCTGCCCCGTCCTTGCGCCTGACGCCGCGCAATTGAGCGGAACGGAGAAACGCCGCCTTGGCCATGCTGCGATCCTCGCGATCGCGGCATGGTTCTGGGCGTCGGCGGCCTTGGCGCACGCGGTCCTGCTCGGCACATCGCCTGCCGACGGGACCGCACTTGCGCAGAGTCCGCCGCACATCGTGTTTGCGTTCAACGAGACGGTCGTGCCCGCCGACGTCCGGATCGTCGATGCGAACGGTGTATTGCATGCGGGGTCGACCAGTGCGGAGGTCCGGGACGGCAAGGTTACCCTCACGCTCGCAATCCCGCTGCCGCCGGGCCAGTACGTCGCCGCCTATCGCGTCGCATCGGCCGACACGCATCCGATCTCGGGCGCCATACGCTTCTCGGTCGGCGATGCGGCCTCCGACCTATCCGATATCGTCGCAGGCTCCGCGAATGTCGAAGACTGGACGGCAGTTTCCGTCGTCGTGCGTTTCGTGCGTGATTTGGGTCTGGCGGTCGGAATCGGCGGCGCGTTTTTCGTTCTGCTTGTTGCACAGGCCCCGACTGCCCGCGCGCCGATCCAAGCGGCTCTCGGCACGGCGGCATTGGCAAGCCTTGCGGGCGCGGTCGTTGCGGGCGTACGGCTGACGGCGCCGACGTCCCTGATGTCGGTGTCGTTCTGGCAAACGACATTGAACCTGTCGGCCGCAACCGCAGCAGGCGCCGTTCTGCTCGGCGTCGTTGCCGCCTGGTACGGCCTGCGCTTGCGGTCGCGCGCATTGGCGATCGTCGGCCTCGTCTTGGCCGCCATTGGCACCGCCCTCACCGGCCACGCGGCGACCGGCGGGATCGGCGCCATGCTTTCCCAGACCGCGCATAGTCTTGCCGGTTTCGTTTGGCTCGGCGCCCTGCTGCCCCTCTTGCGACTTGCGCAAACCGGCTCGGCTTGCGCAATCCAAATCGCCGCCCGTCGTTTCTCGACACTGGCGCTTGCAATCGTGCCGCTCTCCATCGTCGGCGCCGTCGCTCTCGTATTCGCCCGAGTCCCGCTTGAACTGGCGGCGTCGCCGTACGGTCTTTTGGCTCTGGCAAAAGCGCTCTTGCTCGGCGCCCTGCTCGCCGTCGCCGCCCAGAACCGACGCCAGCTTGTGCCCAAACTCGCCGCCAATGCGTCAGCACGCGTGCGCTTGGCGCGCAACTTGCGCATCGACATCGGACTGGCGGTGGCCTTAATCGGCGTCACGTCGCAGTTGAGCCATACGCCGCCGCCAAGCCATGGCGCCCTCCATGCGCACGCACCGGCAGCCGGGCTGTCGGTGGCGCTCGTTCGCGAGGGCTACCAGCTGACCGTCGCAGTCGATGGCAAGACGATCGATCTCCATCTCGCAGCGCCCGACCTCTCGGCCTTCGACCCGATCGAAACGATTTTGGAACTGTCGCAGCCCGCACTCGGCATTGCGTCGCTGAAACTGCCGCTGCAACGCTCGGGGCCGGGCCATTTCCAAGCGCGCTTGACCGGCATTGCAGTGCGCGGCGAACTGCATCTGCGCTTCGAAGCGCTGGTGACGGATTTCAAAAAGATCGCGTTCGAGACGGCAATCGAGCTCGGATCAGCGACCCGTTAGATGCCCGAGTTCGGATTTAAGCATGTGCGCAATATCAGCGGCCAGCGCAGCCGCTGCCTTGGCGCTGAGCTCGCCCGAAGGACCGCCGTTCGTCAACGCCAACAATTTGTCGATCGAGGCCGCGCAATGCGCCGCGACAGCGTTCGTTTCCAACGCCGAGGCGGCTGCGCGAGTCGTCTCATCGGGGGGGATCATATTGGGCATGGAGCAAAGCTGACATCGAATGGTTAACAATTGGTTTCATTGCCGATTTCCCCTGGCCGCAACGCGCAGCTTGCGGGCGCCCGGGTCGGTCGATATAACGCCGCTTTAATGTCCCACAGCGTTTTTCCCGTCGGTCGCCTGCGTCTGCGCCATCTATTGGGCATAGAGGGGCTTTCGGCCGAGGAAATCACGCTCCTGCTCGATCTTTCCGAATCCTACGTCGAACAGAACCGCGCGCGCGGCGGCAAGAGCGGTCTGCTGCGCGGGCGCACGATCATAAATCTGTTCTTCGAGAACTCGACGCGCACCCGCACCTCGTTCGAACTCGCGGGCAAGCGCCTGGGCGGCGACGTCGTCAACATGTCGGCCGAAGTCTCGTCCATCAAGAAGGGCGAGACGCTGATGGATACGGCCGTCACGATGAACGCGATGCTGCCCGACGTGCTGATCGTGCGCCACCCGGACTCGGGCGCCGTCAAACTCCTGTCCGAGAAAGTCGACTGCGCGGTCATCAACGCGGGCGACGGCACGCACGAACATCCGACCCAAGCGCTTCTCGACGCGCTCGCCATCCGGCGCCACAAGAAGCGCCTGCAGGGGTTGCTTGTCGCGATCTGCGGCGACATCTTGCACAGCCGCGTGGCGCGCTCGAACATCCATCTGCTCGCCACGATGGGCGCGCGCGTGCGGGTCGTCGGCCCGCCGACCTTGATGCCGACCGCGATCGCGCGCATGGGCGTGGAGGTGTTCCACGACATGCGCAAAGGCCTCGAAGGCGTGGACATCGTCATGATGCTGCGCCTCCAGACCGAACGCATGCAGGGCAATTTCGTGCCTTCGGTGCGCGAGTATTTCCGCCATTACGGCCTCGACTACGAAAAGCTCAGCGTGGCAAAGCCCGACGCGCTGATCATGCATCCCGGCCCGATGAACCGGGGCGTGGAAATCGACAGCGAAGTCGCCGACGATGTCGACCGGTCGCTCATTCGCGAACAGGTCGAGATGGGCGTGGCGGTCCGCATGGCGTGCCTCGACCTCCTCACGCGCAACCTCGTTTCCAATACCAGCGGTGCGACGTGAGATACCCGGACGGCGTCGTGCCCGCAAAAACGCCGGGCGGTCGCGGCGGCCCGCCCGTCGCCTACGTCAATGCGCGGCTGCTCGATCCGGCATCGAGCCTCGACTCGCTGGGCGGCATGGTCGTTCGCAACGGCCAAGTCGCGGAAATCGGCGCCCATCTTGCGGCAGCCGGCGCATTGGCCGCTGCCGGGCCGGCCGGCATCGAGACGATCGACTGCCGGGGCATGTGCCTCGCGCCCGGTCTCGTCGACATGCGAGTCCAGCTGCGCGAACCCGGCGAAGAGCACAAAGAAACCATTTCGACCGCGAGCGAAGCGGCAGCGGCGGGCGGCGTGACCACGATGGTCGCCTTGCCGAATACGCGGCCGGCGATCGACGACGCGGCCCTCGTCGAATCGGTGGCGCGTCTTGCGCGCGAAACGAGCCTCGTGCGCGTGCACACCTATGCGGCCGTCACGCGCGGCCTCAACGGCAAGGAGATGACCGAGTTCGGCCTGCTTGCCGCAGCCGGGGCTTTGGGTTTCACCGACGCGACGCACGCCGTATCCGATCCGCAATTGCTGCGCCGCGCGCTATCCTACGCGCGCACCTTCGGCAAGGCCATCATACAGCATCCCGAAGAGCCGATTCTGTCGCGCGGCGCGATGAACGAGGGCGAACTGTCGACGCGCCTCGGCATTCCCGGCTCGCCCGCGATGGCCGAGATCATCCAGATCGAACGCGACATCCGGATTGCGGAACTCACGGGCGGGCGTCTGCATTTCTCGAACGTCACGACCGCCCAGGGCCTTGCAGCGATCCGCAACGCCAAAGCGCGCGGCCTCGCGATCAGTTGCGACACGGCCCCGCATTATTTTGCATTGAACGAGATGGCGCTGAGCGACTATCGCACGTTCGCGAAGGTCTCCCCGCCCTTGCGCGGCGAAGACGACCGCCGCGCGGTGGTCGAGGCCCTCAAGGACGGCACCATCGACGCGATCGCCTCCGACCATTCGCCGCACGACCAGGATTCCAAGCGCCTGCCGCTTGCCCAAGCCGCTTTCGGCACGGTCGGGCTCGAAACGCTTCTGCCGATCGTGCTCGAACTCGTGCACAACAACCAGCTCGCGCTGCTCGCGGCACTCGCCAAGATCACGAGCGGGCCCGCTGCCCTGCTGGGCCTCAAGGAAGGGCGTTTGGCCAAGGGCCTTGCGGCCGACTTCGTGCTGTTCGACCCTGCGGCGCCCTGGAAGATCGAAGCCAAGCGCCTGCAATCGAAATCAAAAAACTCCGCGTTCGACGACCGGCTTGTGCAGGGCCGCGTGCTGCGCACGGTCGCCGCGGGAATTCCCATCCATATCGCAAGCTAGGGCATCGCTTGTTCGATCCCGACACGCTGGCACTGGCTTGGCCCTATTTGGCGACGGCGTTGCTTGCGGGCTATCTGCTCGGCTCGGTGCCGTTCGGTTTGGTGCTGACGCGCGCGGCGGGGCTCGGCGACATCCGCGCCATCGGTTCGGGCAATATCGGCGCGACCAACGTACTGCGCACCGGCAACAAGGCGCTTGCGTTCGCAACCTTGGTGCTCGATTCCGGCAAGGGCGCGATCGCGGTGCTGGTCTTGCGAGCGCTCTGGGGGCCGGATACGGCCCTGGTCGCAGGGTTCGGCGCGCTGCTCGGCCATTTGTTTCCGGTCTGGCTCGGCTTCAACGGCGGCAAGGGCGTTGCAACCGCGCTTGGCACCCTGATCGCGCTTTCATGGCCGATCGGGCTTGCGGCCTGCGCCACATGGGCGCTTGTCGCGGCCGTATTTCGCTTTTCCTCGCTTGCTGCGCTCGCTGCCGTCGCGGCAGCCCCCCTCTTCGCCTGGTATTTGCCGGTCCTGTGGGCCCCGGGCCAGGAGCAGGTCGGCGACCTGCAGCTAGCCGGTTTTGCGGCGGCGATGGCGGTCCTTGTTTGGATCAAACACAAAACCAACATCGCGCGGCTCCTGGCCGGCACCGAACCGAAAATCGGCCAAAAGAAAGCGCCATCGACCGAGAGTTGACGCGCGATCGCGGGCGCGGCCAAAATCCGCCGATGTCGCAAAGCAACCTCACAGACGACGAGCGCTGCCAGTGGCTGCGCTTGATCCGCACCGAGAATGTCGGCCCTATAGCGTTCGGCCAATTGCTCGGCCGCTACGGCAGCGCTGCGGCAGCCCTCGCCGCGATTCCGGATATCGCGCACAGGGCGGGCAAACGCAGCATCCGCGTGGCCACGCTTGCCGAAGCTCAGGCCGAAATCGCCGCCCTTGGCGAACTCGACGGACGCTTCGTCGCGAAGGGCGAACCGGACTATCCCGCGCTTTTGGCCGAGATCGAGGATGCGCCGCCGCTGCTGGCGGTGCGCGGCTTTGCGCATGTCTGGAAGCGCCCCTGCCTCGCCGTCGTGGGTGCCCGCAACGCGTCGCTGAACGGCCAACGCTTCGCGCGCGAATTGGCGCAGACGCTGGGCGAAGCCGGCCTAACGATCGTCTCGGGGCTCGCGCGCGGCATCGACACCGCGGCGCATGCGGGCGCTCTAGCGACCGGAACGGTCGCGGCCATGGCCGGCGGTATCGACCATATCTACCCGGCCGAAAACAAAGAGCTCTACGGGCGAATTGCCGCCCAAGGGGCCGTGGTCTCGGAGATTCGCTTCGGCGAGGTTCCGCAAGCCCGCCATTTCCCGCGCCGCAACAGGATCGTCTCCGGCATTTGCCGCGGCACCTTGGTCGTGGAGGCCGCTTTGCGTTCGGGCTCGTTGATCACGGCGCGGCTTGCCGGCGAGCAGGGCCGCGAAGTATTCGCCGTTCCCGGCTCGCCGCTCGATCCACGCGCACGCGGTGCCAACGAACTGCTGCGCCAGGGCGCGACGCTCGTCGAGACCGCCCAGGACGTGCTCGATATGCTGCGCCGCTTGCATCTGGAATCGCCTAAATCTTTAACTGAGAATTCCGATGCAACTAATTATAAAACAATAGAAAATGAAATATCGAACGCCCGCCATTCGATCCTGCAAGCTCTGGCCCCGTCGCCAACGTTAGTTGACGAAATCGTGCGCGAGTGCCAATTGTCCGCCCCCGTCGTCCTGGCCGCCCTGCTCGAGTTGGAGCTTGCCGGCCTCGTCGACAGACATCCGGGCGGCCGGGTTTCGCGTCGGGTTTAGCGGAAAACAGCCGGTCGGCACGGCAAAAGGCGCGATCGCGCCGACAGGCAGGCGGATGAAGCTCGTTATCGTGGAATCGCCGTCGAAGGCGAAAACCATCAACAAATATCTCGGCGACGAGTACCGCGTCCTCGCATCGTACGGGCACGTGCGCGATTTGCGCGAAAAAGACGGCGCCGTAGAGCCGGACCGCGACTTCGAAATGCATTGGGAAATCGGCGAACGCGCCAAAAAGCCCGTTTCCGAGATCACGCGGGCACTTAAGGGCGTCAAGACCCTTATTCTGGCGACCGACCCCGACCGCGAGGGCGAAGCGATTTCCTGGCACCTCAAAGAGGTGCTGGCGGCCGCAAACAAGCTCAAAGACGTCGACGTGCGCCGCGTCGTGTTCAACGAGATCACAAAAACCGCGATCCTCGAGGCCATGCGCCATCCGCGCGACCTCGACCGCGATTTGGTCGATGCGTATCTCGCGCGCCGCGCCCTCGATTTTCTCGTGGGCTTCAACCTCTCGCCTGTCCTGTGGCGCAAGCTTCCCGGCAGCCGCTCGGCGGGCCGCGTGCAGTCGGTGGCGTTGCGGCTGATCTGCGAACGCGAAAACGAAATCGAGCGGTTCCGCGCACGCGAATACTGGACCATCGGCGCCCAGTTCACCGCCAAGGGCGGCGAGAAATTCGACGCGCGCCTGACGCAGCTCGACGGCGCGCGTCTCGACAAGTTCGACATCGCAAGCGAGGCCGCCGCCCAAGCGGCCGTCGCCAAGATCGAAAGCGGCGATCCCTATTCTGTCGCGAGCGTCGAGCGCAAGCGCGTGCGGCGCAATCCCATGGCGCCCTTCACCACCTCGACGCTGCAGCAGGAAGCCTCGCGCAAGCTCGGTTTTGGCGCCTCGCGCACGATGCGCCTTGCCCAGCAACTCTACGAGGGTTTCGACATCGGCGGCGAGACCGTGGGCCTCATCACCTACATGCGCACCGACAGCGTGACGCTGTCGGGCGAAGCGGTGCGCGCGGCGCGCGCGCTGATCGCCGAACGCTTCGGCAAGAAATTCCTGCCCGAGCAGCCGCGCATCTGGAAGACCCAGGCCAAAAACGCGCAGGAAGCCCACGAAGCCATCCGCCCGACCGATCTATTGCGCCGCCCCGACCAGGTCGCGCACGCGCTCGCCGACGACCAGCTCAAACTCTACGAGCTGATCTGGAAGCGCACGATCGCCTCGGAAATGGAAAGCGCGCAGCTCGACCAGGTCGCAGTCGATCTCGCCTCGCCGAACGGCCGCACGGTGCTGCGCGCGACGGGGTCCACGCTTGTATTCGAAGGCTTCTTGGCGCTCTATCGCGAAGATCGCGACGATCCTGCAGAGGGCGACGACGACGAAAACCGCCTGCTGCCGGCGCTCGCCGAGGGCGACGCCGTGCCGCGCGGGGCGATCAAGCCCGAACAGCATTTCACGCAGCCGCCGCCGCGCTTTTCCGAAGCGAGCCTCGTGAAGCGCCTCGAAGAGCTCGGCATCGGACGCCCTTCCACCTACGCGTCGATCCTCGAAACCCTTCAGGAGCGCGGCTACGTAAAGCTCGACAAGCGCCGCTTCACGCCCGAGGACCGCGGCCGCGTCGTGACGACGTTCCTCGAGAACTATTTCAAGCGCTACGTCGAATACGACTTTACGGCCAAGCTCGAAGACCAGCTAGACGAGATCTCGGGGGGACGGGCGGACTGGCGCAAAGTGCTGGCCGATTTCTGGAACGCCTTTTCGAAATCGATCGCCGAGACCAAAGACCTCAAGATCCGCGACGTGATCGACGCGCTCGACGAAGCGCTGGGCCCGCATTTCTTCCCCGACAAGCCGGGCGGTGCCGATGCGCGCGGATGTCCGGCCTGCTCGGGCGGTCGCTTGGGGCTGCGCCTGGGCAAACGCGGCGCGTTCATCGGTTGCTCGAACTATCCGACCTGCAGCTTCACGCGCCCGTTGACGGTCGAGGGCGGCGACGGCGAAGCGACCGCGGGCGTGGCCAACAAGGTCGTCGGCGTCGATCCCGAGACCAAGGAAGAAATCCATCTGCGCAACGGGCCTTTCGGGCCTTATGTGCAGCTCGGCACGGGCGGCGAAAAGGTCAAACCGAAGCGCCAATCCGTGCCCAAGGACATGAAGCCCGAGGACGTCACGGTCGAAATCGCGCTGAAGCTTTTGTCTCTGCCGCGCCTGGTCGGCACGCATCCCGAGACGGGCGAGACGATCCTCGCCGGGCTCGGGCGCTTCGGGCCGTACTTGAAGCACGGCGAGAAATACAAATCGATACCGACGACCCAGGACGCGCTCGAAATCGGCCTCAATCGTGCGGTCGACGTGCTCGCCCAACCTTCGACCGGGCGGCGCTTCGGCCGGGCCGCCGCCCCTGCCGGGCGCGTGGTCGGCAACCATCCGGACGACAACGCGCCGATCACGGCCGCCGTTGGGAGCTACGGACCGTACGTCAAGCACGGCAGCACCTACGCGAACCTGCCCAAAGACATTACACCCGAAGAAGTCACACTCGAAGATGCCGTAAGGCTGATCGCCGAGCGGCGCGCGCGCGCGGGTACTTCTCCGTCGCGCAAAAAAACTGTCGCCAAGAAGGCAGCGAAGCCCAAGGCCGAAAAGGCGAAGCCGGAGAAACCGCAGACCGAGAAGGCCCCGCCGAAAGCCAAGCGCGCCAAAAAGCCTGCCGCAGCCGATCGGCAAACATAGCGGGAGCTGCATTGCGCGTCGGCGCAAAGCGGTCCACGCTTCGCTTCGATGTCGCGAACGAGTCGTCCTCCTGCCCGTCTCGACGCCAAAACGGTGCTCAGCGCCGTGGCGCGCAGCCCCGTGCCCGTCGAAAAGCGCCGCATCGCAAAATTGCTCGGTCTCAAAGGGCCGGCCCGCGACACGCTCAAAGCGCTGCTGCGCGACATGTTGCGCGATGGCCTGCTGATTGCGGCGGGCGAAGGGCGCGTCGCAGCACCGCGTAAATCAGCCCCGCCGGGCCTCACCATGGTCGCGATAGAGGCGATAGACATCGAAGACGCCACGCCGCTCGCGCGCCCGACCGAATGGACGGGCGAAGCCCCGCTCGTCCGTTTGACAGTCCCTGTCGGCCACACGGCACCGGCGATCGGCGCGCACGGCCTCGTCGAGCTGGGGCAAACCGACGGCGTTTGGCATGCGACCTTGGTGCGGCTCGTCGAGCCCACGGTCGAGCGGCTCGTCGGGCAAATCGCCGCCAGCGGCACGCATTTTCGACTGCTGCCGACCGACCGGCGTATCCGAACCGAATTCACGGTCGATTCCGATGCGCTGGCCGGCGCTGTCGCGGGCGATCTTGTCTTGGCTGAAGTCCTTCCCGCCCGTCGCCTGGGTCTGCCGAAAGCCAAGGTCGTCGAGCGCATCGGCCAGCTCGGCGATCCGCGTTCGGCAAGCCTGATCGCGATTTTTTCGCAAGGAATCCCGACCGAGTTCCCGCCCGAAACGCTGACACTGGCCGCCGCGGCGAAACCCGCCGATGCGGCCGACCGCGAAGATTTGCGCGACTTGCCGATCTGCACGATCGACGGCGCCGATGCGCGCGATTTCGACGACGCCGTGCTGGCCGAACCCGACAGCGACCCCGACAATCCAGGCGGCTACAGGCTCGTCGTCGCGATTGCCGATGTCGCTTGGTATGTGCGGCCAGACGATGCGCTCGACCGCGAAGCCTACCGGCGCGGCAATTCGTGCTATTTCCCCGACCGTGTGGTGCCGATGCTGCCCGAGCGTCTGTCGAACGATTTGTGCTCGTTGCGCCCCGACGAAGATCGCCCAGTGCTAGCGGCCCATATCGTCGTCGACGCAGCAGGCAAAAAGCGCGGCCATCGCTTCGCGCGCGCGACGATCCGCTCGGCCAAGCGCTTCACCTACGAATCCATCCAGGAAATCGCCGACGGTCACGCGAAGGCGCCGGCCTGGATCGCCGACAAGATCGTGGCCCCGCTTTATGCCGCCTATCGCCTTCTCGATGCGGCAAAACGCGAGCGCGGCGCCCTCGATCTCGAAGTCGCGGAGCGCAAAGTCGAAATCGGCGCGGACGGCAAGATCGCCGCGATCCGCCCGCGCGTGCGCCTCGACAGCCACAAGCTGATCGAAGAATTCATGATCCTTGCCAATGTCTGTGCCGCCGAAACGCTCGAGCGCGCGGGCTTGCCGTGCATGTATCGCGTGCACGAGCCGCCCGCACCCGACCGCGTCGACGGCTTGCGCGACGTGCTCGACGGACTTGGCTTTCGGCTTGCGCGCGGGGCGGCCATCAAGCCGCAGGATTTCGGCAAAGTGTTGGCGTGGGCCGCCGACCAGGCGGCGCGCCCGCTCGTCAACCAAATGGTGCTGCGCTGCCAGTCGCTTGCCGTGTATTCGCCAAAGAACCAGGGGCATTTCGGCCTCGCCCTGGCGCGCTATGCGCATTTCACGTCGCCAATCCGCCGCTATGCCGATCTGCTGGTGCATCGCGCCTTGATCGCCGCCGGCAATCTCGGTGGGGGCAGCCTCCACGGGACCCGGCCGCCACCCGATTTCGGGGTCGTCGGCGACCATATCTCGGCGACCGAACGACGGGCGGTCGCCGCCGAACGCGACGCTATGGCACGTTACGTCGCGTCCTATCTGATGGAGCGTCGCGACGCTCAGTTCACCGGGCGCATCTCGGGTGTCCAGAAATTCGGCCTGTTCGTCACGCTCGACGAAACCGGTGCCGACGGGCTGGTTCCGGTGCGCTCGTTGCCATCGGATTTCTACAATTTCGACGAACGCCGCCATACACTTACAGGAAATCGTAATGGCCGGGTCTATCAGCTTGGCCAGACCGTTGAAGTGCGGCTGCGCGAAGCCGACAACCTCACCGGCAGCTTGGTTTTCGAGCTCCTTGAGCAGGGACCTGTTCGCCGTCTGCAGCGGCCGGGCAGCGGACGCCCCAAACACAAACGCCGACGCTAGCCCGACGGCTTTCGCTCGGCATGTTGCAAGAATGCCGCAGTCCGCGTTGGTTTTATGTGGCACCGGTTCCAGCACTGCACGCCGACAGGGAGGGGTATAGTATCGGTTTCTGGAGAACCGTTGGACATGTTGATCGAGCAGCCTCACGAAACGACCCAACCGCCGCTGCGGTCGTGGCTTTTGGGAATGCGTCGCGGAGCCGCAGGCCATTGTCCTAATTGCGGTGCAGCTCCGGCTTTCGCCGGCTACCTGCGCGTCGTGACACGCTGCGGATCTTGCGGACACGAACTCGGCGCTTACCGCGCCGACGACGCCCCGCCCTATTTCACGATTTTCGCCGTTGGTCACATCATCGTACCGCTGATGCTGCTGCTTGAAAAAAGCCAAGCGCCAGCGCTTTGGATCCATATGGCCATATGGCTGCCCGCAACGCTCGTGCTGTCGCTCGCGTTGCTGCGGCCGATCAAGGGCGCCGTGTTGGGCGTGATGTGGGCGACCGATACCGACACGAAAGAATCGCCGTGAGACTTGCGGGCGGCTCCTGCAGGCGGGCGCCGCGCGTCGGCGCTTTGATCGGCGCGCTGGTGCTTTTTGCGACCGCATGTGCCGGTCCGCGCGAAACCGCCCGGCCGATCGCGCCGCGCGAGGCGCGCCATGCGCCCGCACCGGCCTATTTCTACCAGCGCGCCTACGACGAACTCAGCGCGCGCTACATCAGCGCGCTCGACGTGCCGACCCTCGCCGCGACGGGCCTTTCCAATCTTTCCAAACTCGACACGCGCGTGAGCATCCGCCGGGAAGACCAACGCGTTCTCGTGCTCGACGGCGAAGCGCCGATCGCAAGCTTCGAAGCGCCGCGACGCGAAGACACCCAGCGTTGGGCAAGCTTGACCGCGCAAGCGATCGAAACCGCGCGCGGCTTTTCGCCGACCTTGCGCGAAACCGCGAACGACCGCGTGTACCGGACCGTTCTCGACGGCGCTTTGTCGCGGCTCGACACCTACACGCGCTACGACGACCCGGAGCGCGCGCGCGAGTCCCGCGCGGCGCGCGACGGGTTCGGCGGCATCGGCGTTACGCTGGGATTCGAAAACGGCGAAACGCGCATCGACAACGTGATCGGCAGCTCGCCGGCCGGGCGGGCGGGCTTGCGCGTCGGCGACCGCATCCTTTCGGTCGACGGCCGTTCGATCGTCGGCATGGGCGAGCGCGACGTGATTGCGCGGCTGCGCGGGCCGGTTGGCACGGAAGTGCGCATCGAGGTCCGCCGTGCGCCGACCGAACAGCGCATCGAAATGCGGCTGTTCCGAAGCCATATCGTGCCGACGACCGTCGTCTATCGCCGCGACGGCGACGTTGCCTACATCCGCGTGTCGGGCTTCAACCAGCGCACGACGGACGCGCTGGCCGAGACCGTGCGCCAGGCAAAAGCCGAAATCGGCCCGTCGATCCGCGGCGCGGTGATCGATCTGCGCGGAAATCTCGGCGGCCTGCTCGACCAGGCCGTCGGCGTCTCCGACCTGTTCCTGGCCCGCGGCACGATCGTCTCGACGCGCGGCCGCCATCGGGCCAGCCAACAGAGCATGACGGCGTCCTCGGGCGATGTCGGCGAGGATCTCCCGCTGGTCGTGCTGATCAACGGCCAGTCGGCCTCGGCCTCCGAAATCGTCGCGGCGGCGCTCCAGGACAACGGCCGCGCCATCGTCGTCGGCACCACGAGCTTCGGCAAAGGCTCCGTCCAGACGCTTGTCGAAATGCCCAACGACGGCGAACTTGTGATCACTTGGGCCCGCTTCCATGCGCCGTCCGGCTACCCGCTGGCGGACCTCGGCGTGATGCCCGCTTTCTGCACCTCGGGACGTGCCGAAAGCGTCGCCGAGGCGCTTGCCGCCGTGCGCCGCGGGCAGATCACCGATGCGAGAACCATGGCGCGTTGGCGGGCTGCCGACCATGCCGATACGGGCCTCCTCAAGCGTCTGCGCGAAATCTGTCCGCCGGACAGCCTCAATCGCGACGGCGATCTTGAAATAGCCGAAGCGCTTTTGCGCGACACGGCGGTCTTCGCCCGCGTTCTCCAATCGGTCCACCAGACGGCGCAGGCAAAGTAGCGGGCCTGCGCTGCGCGGGCCGCCCTTGACAAGTCCGGATTGGGCGCTATTGTCGCGGCCCGTTTACGTTTTCCCCAGATTTCGAGGGCCCAATGGCCAAATCAAAGCCTATGCTGATCAAGCTAAACAGCACTGCCGACACGGGCTTCTTCTATGTGACGAAAAAGAATCCGCGCAAGACGACGGAAAAGCTCGAGCTCAAGAAATACGATCCGGTCGCGCGCAAGCACGTCGTGTTCAAAGAAGGCAAAATCAAGTAACCCTCTTTTATCGGCATTGAGGAACAAGCCGGGCAGCCGTAAATCGGCGCGCCCGGCTTTTTTATGGACTGTATCGAAATTCCGCCTGCGGCTCGTCGTCGGTCGAAACGACGCGATTGCGGCCCTGCTCCTTCGCCCGATAGAGCGCTTCGTCCGCCCGCTCGATCAGCAGCGCTGGATCGAACCCGTCGAGCGGCGTGGATGCGACCCCGACGCTAATCGTAACCGAGACCTCCCCCTCCGGGGTCGGCACTTTCACGGCCGCCTGCGCGACCTTTGCCCGCAGACGTTCGCCCACCATGCAGCCGACCTTGTTGTCGGTCTCCGGCATCACGACCATGAATTCCTCGCCGCCCCAACGCGCCACCGTATCGAAAGGACGCACGTTGTTCTGCAGCCGCTCGGCGACCGCCCGCAACACGCGGTCGCCGATCGGATGGCCGTACGTGTCGTTGACCGTCTTGAAATTGTCGATGTCGACCATCAGCAAGGCAAGCGAACGCTCGGAGTGGATCGTTCTGCGCGACAGGTTGGCCAGATGCGCTTCCATGTAGCGGCGGTTGTAGAGACCTGTCAGCGCGTCGCTCAGCGCCAGCGCCATGTTGCGCTCGTAATTGTGGCGCAGCGCTTCCATGTAGCGGCGTCGGCGAATCTGCGTGCGCACGCGCGCGATGAGTTCGTTGGGCTCGACGGGCGTCATGAGATAGTCGGTGACGCCGATGTCGATCGCGCGCGTCAGCCTCGCATCGTCGCCGTCGTCGAGGACGGCCATCAGCGGGGTCTGTCGGCTGCGCTCGCCCGAGCGCAGATCGGCGCAAAGGCGCAGCGCGTCGGATTTCCGCATCAGCGTATTGACAAGAATGGCGTCGAAATCCTTGTCGCGCACGGCCGCAAGCGCGCTCGCTTGGTCGTTCGCGACAACCAGCGAAATCTCCTCGTTTTTCATGTGCTTGGCCAGCAGGCGCTGCAGCGTGGGCATCTCGTCCACCAAAAGCAGGCTCGCCCCATGCGTCGGAATTTCCTGCTGGATCGTGCGCGTATCGTCGCCGATGCCCAATCGCTCGCTCGTCACGTTGCGCAGGCGCCATTCGTCGGCCAGCATTTTGAGGCGTACAAGCGAACGAATTCGCGAATAAAGGGCTATGTCGCGCACAGGCTTGGTGAGGAAAT
This sequence comes from Tagaea sp., assembly GCA_044378015.1. GTDB lineage: Bacteria > Pseudomonadota > Alphaproteobacteria > CACIAM-22H2 > CACIAM-22H2 > Tagaea. The sequence continues at coordinate 38,291 of JBILXZ010000010.1, read as the reverse complement.
CGTCCGCCCCGGCCTCGAGGCCGCGCACGCGATCTTCGTTCGCCGAAAGGGCCGTCACCATCACGACCGGCACGTGGCAGGTGCGCGGATCGGCCTTGAGCCGCCGACAGACTTCGAAACCGTCCATCTGCGGCATCATCACGTCCAGCAAAACGATGTCGGGCGGATTCTGAAAGGCTTTTTCGAGCGCCTCGCGCCCCGAAAACGCAGTCGCGACGTGGAAATACTCGGAGCTCAGACGCGCTTCGAGGAGCTTCACATTGGGCAGCAGGTCGTCGACGACCAACACGCGAGCAGACATCGGTCAGCGCTCCCCTAAGGGACCATACTACAAACTAGGCAAGGAACCGCTGGACGGTCTCGAGGAATTTCGCGACCGAAATGGGCTTCGCGATGTAGGCCTCGCAGCCCCCCTGGCGGATTTTGTCCTCGTCGCCCTTCATCGCGAACGCCGTGACCGCCACAACCGGAATCGCGCGCAAATCCGGATCTTCCTTGAGCCATTTTGTAACCTCAAGGCCCGATACTTCCGGCAGCTGGATATCCATCAAGATCAGATCGGGCCGGTGCAAACGCGCCATTTTCATGGCTTCGATGCCGTCCTTGGTCTGCAAAGTCGCGTAGCCATGCGCCTCGAGCAGATCGTTGAACAGCTTGATGTTCAGTTCGTTGTCTTCGACGATCAGAACTGTTTTTGCCATCGCTTCGCCCGCGCATGATCCGCACGCCAATTCACTATTCTCATCTAGCACGCGGCGAGCAACGCATACTAGTCTGCAAATCGGCGGCAAAACATGCAAAGAACTCAGGACAATGCGTTACGGAATCGACCTCGGCGGCACAAAAATCGAAATTGCAGCGCTGGCGAACGACGGCAGCATTCGCCTGCGCCGACGTGCCGTCAGCCCAAAAGGCAACTATCGCGCGACGGTCGAAGCGATAGCCGCCCTCGTCGAAGAGGCAGACGCCGAACTCGGCGTTCGCCCGCCCGTTGGGGTTGGTATTCCAGGCACGATCTCGCCGACAACGGGCCTTATCAAAAATGCAAATTCGGTCTGGCTTATCGGCCATCCGCTCGACCGCGATCTGACGGATCGGCTGGGGCGGCCGGTGCGCACCGCCAACGATGCGGATTGCTTCGTGCTCTCGGAAGCCTCGGACGGCGCTGCAGCGGGCGCGCACAGCGCTTTCGGGGTCATTCTGGGCACGGGCATGGGCGGCGGCCTCGTCTATGGCGGCCGACCGATCCAGGGCATCAACGCGATCGCGGGCGAGTGGGGCCACAACCCTTTGCCGGACCCTCAAATTCGCGACGGCCTCGACGAGCGTCCGGGCCCGCAATGCTATTGCGGGCGCCGCGGCTGCATGGAGACATATCTTTCAGGGCCCGGCTTTGCGGCAGACCATGTTCGCCACGGCGGGTCTGCGGCGAGTTCGGAGGAAATTGTCGCCGCGGCAGCCCGTGGGGAGCCAAGCGCCCAGGCCACGTTCGCACGCTACGTCGATCGGCTGGCGCGCGGGCTCGGCACCGTTGTCAACCTATTCGACCCAGAAGTGATCGTCCTCGGCGGCGGGCTCTCGAACGTGGCGGAGCTTTACGTGCAAGTGCCGCAGGTTTGGCAACGCTACATATTCTCGGACCATGTCGCGACGCGGCTCTTGAAAAACAAGCACGGCGATTCGAGCGGCGTGCGCGGCGCTGCGTGGCTCAATCCGGCGCCAGCGCCGACCGAAAGCCCCTAGCAGCGCGGGCGGGGCAAAGGCTCGAGCCGCTCCAACTTCGCGTTCATCGTGAATTCGGGATACTCGAACGCGTAGTCGGCCGCGACGCCGTTGTCGAGCATGCGCATCGAAGTTTCGTAGATCGGTATGCCGGATTGGTCGTCGGCGTTGAAATAGGCCATGCGCACGCGCCAGCTCGGACGGCTGCCCAAGGCAGGCGCAATGTTGGTTGCACCGTCCTGCGGCGGCAGCAGATTGCCGATCAAGGCCGAGACATCGAGCGCGCCGTCGAGCGTGGCGCCGTCGAAAACGGCGCGCGAAACTTGCTTTTCGCCGCCGGCGGCGAGGTTCAGCAGCAGCAGCGCATGCGCGGTCGGGAATAGCGTGCCCGGCGGCAGATCCATCTTGGTCTCCGGCACCGAAAACTCGGCCGATCCGCCCTTGTCGGGATCGAGGGTTGCGCGCCCGCGCAGTTCCTCGACGAGTTCGCCGTCGCGAGTCGTGCGCAGCGAAAAGCGGTAGCTCGTGCCGTCATGCGTCTCGAAGCTCGAAAAAACGATTTCGGTATCGACCGCGTTGCCGTCGCTCTCCGACATGCGAAACCGCAGGCGCTGCGCGATCGTCCAGCCCTCGCACACTTCCGACCAATCCATGGCGAGTACGCCCTCGATCCCGACTACGTCGCCGCGCGCGGCGCCGAGGCTCAACGAGTATGCTGCCCGGTGCGGGGCGATCGTCTGGGCCGACGCCGGCACGGCGGCCAGCATTGCTAGAGCCAAAAACAACAAGCGTTTCATCGCAACTCCGATCCGCCGCAGGGTTGCCGAACAATATGGCGTTTTCGCGGCCAGTCGGCGAGAGCGCGTCAGTCTTTCTTTTTCGCCAGCGGCAGATCCGGCTTGATGTGCAGCTCCTTGTAGCGCGCCGCATCGACCGTGTTGGGGGCCTGCATCAACAAATCGACCGCACCTTGCGTCATCGGGAATGCCACAACCTCGCGGATATTGGGCTCGTCGGCCAGCAACATCACAATGCGGTCGATGCCCGGCGCCGATCCGCCGTGGGGCGGAGCGCCGAACTTGAAGGCGTTCAGCATGCCGCCGAAGCGCGTTTCGACGTCCTGCGGCGAATAGCCGGCGATCTCGAACGCGCGGTACATGATTTCCGGCAGATGGTTGCGGATCGCGCCCGACGAGAGTTCGACGCCGTTGCACACGATGTCGTACTGGAACGCCTTGATCGCCAGCGGATCCATAGTGTTCAGTGCCTCGAGCCCGCCTTGCGGCATCGAGAAGGGATTGTGGCTGAAATCTATCTTGCCGGTGTCCTCGTCGCGCTCGTACATCGGAAAATCGACGATCCAGCAAAAGCGAAACGCGTTCGGCTCGACAAGGTCGAGCTCTTCGCCGAGTTTGCGGCGCGCGGCACCCGCAAGCTTGGCTGCCGCCAGCGGCTTTTTGTCGGCGACGAAAAACACGGCGTCCCCTGCCCCGACGCCGGTCAATTCCCGCAGCTTGGCAAGGCGGCTCGCGTCGAGGAATTTCGCGATCGGACCCTTGGCTTGGTCGCCCTCGAACACGATGTAGCCGAGGCCGGGGGCGCCTTCGCTCTGCGCCCACGCATTCATCTTGTCGAAAAAGCTGCGCGGCCGGTCGGCGGTCTTGGGTGCCGGGATGGCGCGCACGATGCCTCCGCCCGCCACGATGCCCGCGAAAACTTTGAAGTCCGAGCCTGCGAAAACCTCGCCCGCGTCGGCGATCAACAGGGGGTTGCGCAAATCCGGCTTGTCGGAGCCGTATTTGAGCATTGCAGTGTCGTAGGGAATGCGCGGGAAGCGCTGGTCGTCGACCTTGCGTCCCCGCGCGAATTCGCGGAAAACGCCCGCCAGAACGGGCTCGATCGCGTCGAACACGTCTTCCTGGGTCACGAAGCTCATTTCGAAATCGAGCTGGTAGAATTCGCCGGGGCTGCGATCGGCGCGCGCATCCTCGTCGCGAAAGCAGGGCGCGATCTGGAAATAGCGGTCGAAACCGGAAACCATCAGCAGCTGCTTGAATTGCTGCGGGGCCTGCGGCAACGCGTAGAACTTGCCCGGATGCAGGCGCGACGGCACCAGATAGTCGCGCGCGCCTTCGGGGCTCGACGACGTCAGGATCGGGGTCTGGAACTCGGTAAAACCCTGCTCGATCATGCGCCGGCGGATCGACGCGATCACGTTCGAGCGCAGCATGATGTTGGCGTGCAGGCGCTCGGTACGCAGATCGAGAAAGCGATATTTGAGCCGCATCTCCTCCGGATAGTCTTCTTCCTGGGCGACCTGGAACGGCAGGATGTCCGAGGCGGATTGCAGCTTGGCCTCGTCGAGGCGAACCTCGATGTCGCCGGTTGCAAGCTTCGAATTGACGGTCCCGGCCTCGCGCGCCACAACGCGGCCCGTAACGGTCACCACGCTTTCGGGACGGTAGGCCTCCACCCCGGCAAAAAGCGGACTCGAGGTGTCGAGCACGCATTGCGTGATGCCGTAATGGTCGCGCAGATCGACGAAAAGCAGATTGCCATGGTCGCGCTTGCGGTGGACCCAGCCCGAAAGGCGTACGGTCTTGCCGACATCGCTCAAACGGAGTTGGCCGCAGGTATGCGAGCGGTAGGCATGCATGGCGAGGCGATTCCTTGGGTTCGAAACGGGCCGCAACAGGATATCCTGGCGTCCGGATTGTCAACTATTTCAAGGCCAGGGGGTGCTGGGCCTTGAGGGGGCCGGACAAGCGGTGTAACAGAAACAATGACGTTGATCACCGAGTCTGCCGACCTCGCGGCGTTTTGCGCCAAAGTTTCCTCGTCGAGCTATGTGACGGTCGACACGGAATTCATGCGCGACCGGACCTACTACCCGCAGCTTTGCCTTGTGCAGGTGGCCGGCCCCGACGACGCAGCCGCCATCGATGCGCTCGCACCCGGCATCGATCTTTCGCCGCTGCTGGCGCTCATGGACAATCCAGCGATCCTGAAGGTTTTCCACGCGGCCCGGCAAGATCTCGAAATATTCTACAATCTGACCGGCCGCGTGCCCACACCGCTATTCGACACCCAGGTCGCGGCCATGGTGTGCGGCTTTGGCGACCAGGTCAGCTACGAGACTCTTGCCGCCCAATTGTCGCGCGCGCGCATCGACAAATCCGTGCGGTTTACGGATTGGGCGCAGCGCCCGCTTTCCGAGCGTCAGGTAACCTACGCGCTGTCCGACGTCACGCATCTGCGCCCCGCCTACGAGGCATTGGCGCGCAAACTGGCCGCCAATGGCCGTGCAGGCTGGCTGCAAGAGGAGATGGCCACGCTGCTCGACCCGGCCACCTACCGGCTCGATCCGGAGGAGGTTTGGCGGCGCATGCGGCCGCGCGGCGCCAAGCCGAAATTCCTCGCGATAATGAAAGAGGTTACGGCGTGGCGCGAACGCGAGGCCCAGCGCCGCGACACGCCACGCAACCGCGTGGTTCGCGACGAGACGATTTTGGACCTCTGCGCCCATGCGCCGAGCACGCTCGACGAACTGGCGCGCATGCGCGGCTTGTCGAAGAATTTTGCAGAAGGCCGTCTCGGCCAGGAGCTGCTCGATGCCGTTAAGCGAGGCTTGGCGATGCCGCAAGCCGAGATCCCGACATTGCCGGAGAGTCCCGACCTTCCGTCGGGCTTGGGGCCGATCGTCGAGTTGCTGAAGGTTTTGTTGAAGATGAAGTGCGAAGAGCACGGCGTTGCTCAGAAACTTGTCGCGACCACCGCCGACCTCGAGCGCATTGCCGCCAGCGACGACGATCAGGATATTCCGGTACTGCAAGGCTGGCGGCGTGAAGTCTTTGGCAGTGCGGCCCTTGACCTTAAATCAAGCAAACTTGCCTTCACGCTTAAAGGAAAGAAGATTTTTTTGCTGAAAATGTAGTATTTTCATTATCTTAGTTAATTTTTTTAATGTTTTTTGTCAGATAAATTTGTGCGGTGAGGTCGATCTTGTAACCTGTCCATAATGTAACGCGAACCGATTGTCAGGGCAGGCCGCAATCCTGTCATGTTCGTCCTTGATAGTGCATTCGACGCGGGGGACTTGAAGGGACGTCATGGAAGGGAGTTTCGAGGCCGGCAACCGCAGCGCCTTGGCGCAGCGCTTTGCCGATATCCGGCAGCATACGTTGGCGTTGACAGCCCCGCTGTCGACCGAGGACGCGTGCGTGCAGTCCATGCCCGACGCCAGTCCCGCCAAATGGCATCTTGCCCATACAACGTGGTTCTTCGAGACTTTCGTGCTCGGCAATGCCGCAGAGCCGTTCGATCCGGATTTCAGCTTTCTGTTCAATTCCTATTACGAGGCTCTGGGTCCGCGCCAGCCCCGCCCTCAGCGCGGGTTGCTGACGCAGCCTTCGTTCGTTCGCGTACATGAATACCGCGCCGCAATCGACGCCCGGATCGCCGATCTTCTGCGGACAGCACCGCCCGCCACGCTCGCAAATGTGGCGCCGATGCTCGAATTGGGCTTGCAGCACGAGCAGCAACATCAGGAATTGATATTGACCGATATCCTGCATCTGTTTGCGCAGAACCCCACGATGCCCGCTTACGCAGCCGATGCGCCGTGCGCGCCGCGAGCCGCCAATCCGCTGAAATGGATCAACGTCTCCGCCGCGATCGCCGAGATCGGGGGCGACGATACGGCTGGTTTTTCGTTCGACAATGAAGGGCCGCGCCATCGCGTCGCGCTCGAGCCTTTCAGGCTTGCCTCGCGATTGGTTACGAACGGCGAATACCTGGCCTTCGTAGCGGACGGCGGCTATGCGCGCGCCGAATTCTGGCTTTCGGAAGGCTGGAACCTCGTGCGCCAAGCCGGCTGGTCAGCCCCAATCTATTGGCGACGCGCCGAAAATGGTACTTGGGCAAGTTTCGGGCTCGGCGGCTTGCGCCCGATCGATGAAGCGGCTCCGGTCGTGAATATCTCGTTCCACGAGGCCACCGCCTATGCTGCGTGGGCGGAAGCGCGACTGCCGACCGAGGCAGAATGGGAAATCGCGGCGACATCCGAGCCCGGGGCGTTCGAGCAACTCTACGACAGCGCGTGGCAATGGACGCGCTCGGCCTATGCCCCCTACCCGCGCTACCGGCCTGCTGCCGGGGCGGTCGGCGAGTACAACGGAAAATTCATGGTCAACCAACTTGTGCTGCGCGGCGGTTCGTTCGCAACCCCGACGGGCCATACGCGCCCGACATATCGGAATTTCTTTCCGACCGACGCGCGCTGGCAATTCGCGGGCCTACGTTTGGCGGCCGATCTGTGACCCCGTCCGGCCCCGAACTGCGCGCGCGCGAAAGCGAACCGGACGACGACGACGGCGCCTTTGCGCGCGCTCTTATGGCCGGGCTTGCCGGGCATCCGCGCCGCCTGCCGTGCAAGTTTTTCTACGACGAGGTCGGATCGGCTTTGTTCGACCGCATCTGCGAGCTGCCCGAATACTATCCGACGCGCACGGAGCTGGCGATTTTGGCCGACCACGCGCATGCAATGGCGGCGCGCATCGGAGCAGACGCCGAGATCGTCGAATTCGGCGCGGGTTCAGGCAAGAAGATCCGCCTGCTGCTCGACGCCCTCGACCGGCCGGTTGCATATCTCCCGATCGACATTTCGGGGCCGCATTTGCTCGCAGCATCGGCCGACTTGGCGAAGCGCTATCCGGCCTTGCGCATCGAGCCTATCGTTGCCGACTACACGCGCCCGTTCGGCCTGCCGCCGATGAAACCGAACGCCCGCCGTCGCGCGGGCTTTTTCCCGGGCTCGACGATCGGCAATTTCGCGCCCGCCGACGCAGCGCGGTTTTTGCGCCAAACGCGAAGCGTGCTCGCCGGCGGCGGCCTCCTGATCGGCGTCGATCTGGTCAAGGACCCTGCCGTTTTGCATGCCGCCTACAACGACGCTGCGGGCGTCACGGCGTCCTTCAATCGAAATATCCTGGTGCGTGCGAACGCCGAACTGGGGGCCGATTTCCGGCCCGAGCGCTTTGCGCATTATGCCCACTACAATCCCGTCGCTCAGCGCATCGAGATGCATCTGGTGAGCCTCGAAAGGCAAAGCGTGTCGCTTCTGGGCCGACGTTTCGAATTCGCCGAAGGCGAAGCCGTGCATACGGAAGACAGCTACAAGCACACCGTAACCGGATTTGAAGCGCTTTGCATCTCGGCCGGCTTCCTTGCCGATTCGGTCTGGCGCGACAGCAACGGGTATTTCGCGGTGTTCTGGCTCGAAGCCGCCGCTTGAAGGAGCAAAAGACGATGGTCAGCGCAATCTGGAACGGCCGCACGATCGCCCAATCCGACGACACCGTCGTCGTCGAGGGCAACCACTATTTCCCGCCCGAATCCCTCGAGCGAACGCTGGTCAAACCAAGCACAACGACCAGCGTGTGCGGCTGGAAAGGCACGGCGAACTACTACTCGCTCGTCGTCGACGGCAAAGAAAACAAGGACGCCGTTTGGTACTATGCGGATCCGAAATCGGCCGCGAGCCAAATCAAAGGCCGCGTCGCATTTTGGAAGGGCGTCGAAATCCGCTAGAGCGTGATTGTTTGGTTTTGAATCGATAGGGGATCCCCAAAGGCTGCGAATTCTGATTCAAGTTGGTTCGCTGTGCCACGTCTTCGAGCCGCGAGAATGCGCCAACTACTTCAAAAACGCCGGATACGCGTCACAATGAAGCGATCATGCTCTAAGCGCCCAAAAACTCGCACATGCCGCTGAACACCAAAGGGTAGCGGCGTCGGTCGTTCGAAATTGCCGCGCGACTACAGGCCCGGCGCATTCTGCGGCAAATCGAAGAAGGCGCGAAGATCGGCCCAAGCGGCGTCGCGGATATCGGGCGCATAAGCCGCGCGCGGTACCGTTCGCGAACTGCGCCGGAAAATGTTTGCGGACGGTTCCGCTAATTCGGTCGGCGCATCGAACCCGTGGCCGGCCCCGCCATAGCGGATCGCCAGCACGTTTTCGCCGCCCGCTGCCGCCTCGGTCAAACGCACGCAGTTCTCGGGCGGCGACACGCGGTCGACATCGCCCAGCAGCAGCAGCATCGGCACCGGTACCCGCCACCGGTCGAGCAGCGCGCACTCCGGATAAAAGGCGGCAGCCGAGCGGATGCGCGGCGCCAGGTCCGCCAGCGCCGCCATAACGGCCGCCCCGCCCTGCCCCCAGCCGATCAGATGCAAGCGATCTGGCAAAACATCCGCTTCGCGCAACATCGACGCCACGACCGCAGCCAGATCGCGTCGCAAGGCTGCAAGGTCGAGCGTTGGGCACGACGCGTCCAAAGACTGGCGGCGCGGATAGTCGAACACGACGGCAATGGCGCCCGTCTCGGCCAGACGCCGGGCCGCCTCGTCGATATGGCGGCCGACGCCGTCGCAACCCGGAACCAGAACCACCGTCGCGCGGGGCGCGGCACCGCCGGGATTCAGAACGGCGACAAAGTCGCCGACCGGCAACAAAGTCCGCGGCATGTCGCCCGTTCGCGCGCACGCGCCCAGCGCGACAGTCGCCAGAACGAGGGCCGCTGCGCGCCCCGCGAAGCCGATTCTGATTTTCCGTTTCACGCTCAGCGCAGCTTGATCGAAACGCGCCGACCGAGCGCGCGCGCCAAAGCATCGAGCCTGCGGCCAACCACATCGCCGACCATCGCGGCCATTTTGCGCGGCAATTCGAGCACGAGGTCCTTTTGCGTGGTGCGCAGCTTTGTCGCGTCGAGCACCGACGACGCGCCGCCCGACAGCCGATAGGCGACCCGCAGCGCCAAACCCGTCAAATAGGCCTCGCCGAGCGCCGTCTCGTCGAGCAGCGACCACGCCCCTTTGGTCACCGACATGTCGGGCTCGCCCTCGTAGCGCGAATAGAGCGCGATCGCGACGTAGGCGCGGCCGGGATGGTCGATGCCCGCAACCGGCATCGACAACGCGCGCCGATAGGCGATTTCGCCGCGATGGTCCGGATGCTCGCTCCACGCGATGTCGGCCAGATAGCAGCTCGCCAGACGCAGGCGCGCGCGCGACTTGTCTTTGAACAAAGGCTCGATCCAGCTGGCGAGCTGTTCGGGCGCGACGCGATAGCGCCGGTTGCCCTCAAGCATGGCCGCAGCACCCGACAGCAGCGGATCGACCGTCTTGAGTTTGTTCGGCAGCGAATCGTAGAGCGCGCCCTCGCGCAGGCCGTAGGCCGAAAACACGAGGCGCTTGGGTTTGGCGCGCCGCAAGGTTCGCTCGAGCACGAGGGCGGCGAGCGGCAGCGTTTCGATGCGCTTGCGCGACACGCCCATGAAGCCTTCGAGCGAGGCGCGGCTTTGAGTGGCGAGCAGTCCGAAAAACTCGATCGCCGCTTCGCGCGCGATCGCGTAATGGTGGATCACGTCGAGCCCGTAGCCGACATGCGCCATGTGCAGCTTGGCAAGGGCGCGCCACGCCCCGCCCACGGCGTAGAAATCGCCGTTCGCCGACGCCTGCGGCAAGAAGCGGAGTTCGCGCAGATACCCGTCGATCAGATCGCGCTGCTGCAGGCGCGAGCGGTCCGCCATCTCGCGCAAACGCAGCGGCCCCAGCGGCAAGGTCGCGTAGTCTTTGGTCTTGCCGCGGCCCAACGCGACAAGCTCGAGACTGCCGCCGCCAAGATCGCCCATGGCGCCGCGCGCATCGGGCATGCCCGCGATCACGCCGAGCGCGGACAACCGCGCCTCGTCGCCGCCCGAGAGCACGCGCACCGGCAGGCCCGTTGCCGCGCGCAGCTGGGCGACGAAAGCCGCGCCGTTCGACGCGTCGCGCGCCGCGGCCGTTGCCATCGCGAACGTCTTGCGCACCCCCATCGCGCGCGTGAGTTCGGCAAATCGCTTCAAGTTGGTGAAGGCGAGGTCCATGCCCTCGGGATCGAGAGCGCCCGTGCGCTCGAGACCGCGCCCGAGGCCGCACAGGACCTTCTCGTTGAACAGCGGCAGCGGCACGCGGCTGGTGCCGTCGAACACCACGAGGCGGATAGAGTTTGAACCGATATCCACGACGGCCACCGGGCGGCGATCGACATGTTGCGGTGGGCGCGTCCGGCGTTCGGTCATTCTTGCTGTTTGGTCGAAACTCAAGGACTGACGATTTTGACTTTGTTTCTGCCGGCCTTGTTGAGCGCTTTTCCGCGTCCCGAGAGGCTGGGGTTGGTCATGAAGAAATGGTGCGCGCTGAACGCTTCTTTGCCCGCCGGCAATCTGTTGTAGACGCCGTTCGAATCGAGAACCCAACTCTGCGCCACGTCGCGCAAATTCGCCACCATGATCTGATCCTGAATCTGCTCGTGGACGGTCGGGTTCTCGATCGGCACGAAGGATTCGACGCGGCCGTCGAGATTGCGCGGCATCCAGTCGGCCGACGAGATGAATACCTTCGATTCCGGGCTCGGCAGCCCCCGGCCCGCCCCGAAACAAACAACGCGACCGTGCTCGAGGAACCGGCCGATCAGGCTGCGCACGCGGATGTTCGAAGACATTCCCTTGACGCCCGGCCGCAGGCAGCAGATGCCGCGAACGACCAGATCGATCTTCACGCCCGCCTCGCTTGCCTCGTAGAGCTTGTCGATGATGCGCGGGCACACCAGCGAATTCATCTTGGCCCAGATCGCGGCAGGGCGGCCGGCTTGCGCGTGCGCAATCTCCTCGTCGATCAGGCGCACGAGCGTTCGGCGCAGAGTGAGCGGCGCGAAGGCCAGCTTGTCCATCGCCTCGGGCGTCGCGTAGCCGGTCATGTAGTTGAACAGGCGCGCGGCATCCAGGCACAAAGCCGGATCGCAGCTGAAGAACGAGAAATCCGTGTAGATGCGCGCCGTGATCGGGTGGTAGTTGCCGGTGCCGAAATGCACGTAGGAGCGCATGCCGCCAGCTTCGCGGCGCACGACATAGGACATTTTGGCGTGCGTCTTGAGATCGATGAAGCCGTAGACGACCTGCGCGCCCGCCCGCTCGAGGTCGCGCGCCCAGCGGATATTCGCTTCCTCGTCGAAACGCGCCTTGAGCTCGACCATCGCCGTCACGGACTTGCCGGATTCGGCAGCTTCGACGAGCGCGCGCACGATCGGCGAATTGTCCGACGTGCGGTAGAGCGTCTGCTTGATCGCGACGACCGCCGGATCGCGCGCCGCCTGGCGCAGGAACTGCACCACCACGTCGAAGCTTTCGTACGGGTGATGGACGACGATGTCCTTGTGGCGGATGGCCGCAAAACAGTCGCCGCCAAAATCGCGGATGCGCTCGGGAAAGCGCGGATTGTAGGGCGGGAACAGAAGATCGGGCCGGTCGCACGAAACGATCTGCTTGAGATCGGCCATGCCGAGCATGCCGCCCAAACGGAAACAGTCCTCCGGTTTGACCTGGAGCTGGTCGAGCACGAATTGCTGCAGATCCTCCGGCATGCCGTCGTCGATCGCAAGGCGTATGACCTCGCCCAAACGGCGGCGTTTCAACGCGCTTTCGAACACGCGCACGAGGTCTTCGGCTTCTTCGTCGACCTCCATTTCGCTGTCGCGCAGCAGCCGGAAACGGCCCGTCTGGAGCATGTCGTAGCCCGGAAACAGACGGTCGAGATTCATCGCGATCACGTCTTCGACCGGGATGAAGCGCACCGTGTCGCCGGGCAGGCGCACGAAGCGTTCGACCTGGTGCGGCACCGGGATCAAAGCCTGCAGAATGCGCTTGTCCTTGCGCGCCGAAAGCTTCATGACCAGCGCCAACCCTTTGTTGGCGATGAACGGAAACGGATGCGCCGGATCGACCGCAAGCGGCGTGAGCACCGGGAAAATCTGCTCGGTAAACCGCGTCGCAAGCCAGCTGCGGTCGTCGTCGGTGATTTCGGCCTGGGCAACGACCGCGACGCCGACGGCGCGCAGTTCGCCGTAAAGTTCATGCCACACCAATTGCTGGGTGTGCATAAGCTGGCCCGCGCGCCGATGTACCGCCGCCAATTGCTGGGCCGGCAGCAAGCCGTCGGCCGAGGTCTGCGTGATGCCCGCTTCGACCTGTCCTTTGAGGCCGGCCACGCGCACCATGTAGAATTCGTCGAGGTTGCTCGCCGAGATCGACAGAAAGCGGAGGCGCTCGAGCAGCGGGTGGGCCTTGTTGCCGCACTCCTCGATAACGCGCTCGTTGAAGGCGAGCCAGGACAATTCGCGATTGATGTAGCGGCCTTCCACGGCGTCGTTTGCCGCGCCGGGCGCTGCGACCGGGTCGCGAAGCTTGCTGTCGAGGGTCATTGGCGTTGGATCCCGGCAAGATAGAGCGACGCCGAGATTTCGGCGCCCGAGGTTTTATGTTATCACGGTCGGACCTTAGGCGCAGTTGATGTCAAAAATTTGAAACTCAAGCGACTTTTCCTATTGCGCCATGCGAAATCGTCGTGGGCCGATCCCGGCCGCGCCGATTTCGAGCGCCCGTTGAACGGTCGCGGCCACAAGGCCGCCCTGGCGATGGCCGAGTGGCTCGCCGCCCGCAACCTTGCGCCCGACCTGATCTTGTGTTCGGCGGCACGACGCACACGCGAGACGCTTGCCGCCGTGCGCGCGGCCTTGGGCCCGAAAGCCGAAGTCGCGATCGAACAGCGGCTTTATCTGGCCGAAGAAGACCAGCTCGTCGCGCGGTTGGGCGAACTCGACGATTTGGTGCATCCGCCCGCCGCCGCCATTCTGATCGGCCACAATCCGGGTCTCGGCGATTTGGCGTTGCGCTTGATCCCGCGCGAACAGCACGAAATCCGCCGCCGGATCGCCGCCAAATTTCCGACCTGCGCCTTCGTCGATCTGTCGTTCGCCTGCGACGCGTGGGACGCGATCGACGCGCGCTGCGCCACCCTCAACGCCTATCTTGTCCCGGCCGAGCTCGAAAAATGAAGCGCATCGTCACTCTCGTTTTGCTTTCGCTCGCTCTCGCCGGATGCGGCAGCGAGCCCGTCCTCGTCCATCCGACGCTGTCGGCCGAACGCCAGGCGGCAATCCGCGAGGAATGCGAGGCGTCGCTGCCGGCTGCAAACGCAACGCTGCCGCGTTGCCCGGACATCGGCGGCGACCGGCAGGCGCTCGAACGCTGCCGGTCGGACGGCGATGCGGCGTTGCTGGCGGCCGCGCGGCGCAATCAGGCCGTGGCGGCCTGTCTGCGCGCGCAAGGTTTTCGCTGAACGCCTGTAACTGTATTGTGGGGCCCATGGAATCGACGGCGCATTTCGATCTGCTGGTCATCGGCGGCGGGGTCAACGGGTGCGGCATCGCGCGCGATGCCGCGGGGCGCGGCCTCAAAGTGGTGCTGGCCGAACAGAACGATCTCGCCTCGGCCACCTCGTCGGCCTCGACCAAGCTCATCCATGGAGGCTTGCGCTATCTCGAGCACTACGCGTTTCGCCTCGTGCGCGAGGCTTTGGCCGAACGCGACGTGCTCCTCGAGGGAGCGCCGCACATCATGTGGCCGCTGCGTTTCGTGCTGCCGCACGATGCGGGCCTGCGCCCGGCGTGGATGATCCAAGCAGGCCTGTTTCTCTACGATTGGCTCGGCTACATGCCCGGCCGCAAATCGCGCCTGCCCGGCTCGCGCAAGGTCGATCTTGCCGCAAGCGCTTTCGGGGCGGGTTTGCGAAAGGGGCTGGTTGCGGGCTTCGCCTATTCCGACGGCTGGGTCGACGATGCGCGATTGGTGGCTTTGTGCGCGCGCCAGGCGGCCGATCTGGGGGCGGATATCCGCGTGCGCACCCAAGTAAGTGCGGCGCAGCGCGACGGCGGCAGCTGGCGCGCCGCCTTGTCCGACCGCATCAGCGGCCAGCAAAGCGAGATTACCGCGCGTGCAATCGTCAATGCGGCCGGCCCCTGGGTCATGCAGACCTTGTCGGGCGTTTTGGGTTCGAACGCGCCCGCAACGCTGAAGCTCGTCAAAGGCAGCCATATCGTCGTGCCGCGCCATTACGCGGGCGAGCACGCGTACATCTTCCAGAACGACGACCGCCGCATCGTGTTCGCGATCCCCTACGAGCAGCGTTTCACGCTGATCGGCACGACCGACGTGGTCTACGACGGCGATCCGGGACGGGTCGCGATCGCGCCGGACGAAATCGCGTATCTGTGCCGTGCGGTCAATCGCTGTTTCGAAACGCCGATCGCGCCGAGCGACGTGGTTTGGAGCTACGCGGGCGTGCGCCCGCTTTACGACGACGGCGCCGAAAATGCGAGCGAGACGACGCGCGACTACGTCCTCGAGATCGACGCGGCCGCAGACGGCGCGCCGGTGCTGTCGATTTTCGGCGGCAAGATCACGACATTTCGCCGCTTGGCCGAACATGCGCTCGAAAAGCTGGCGCCTTTCTTCCCTGAACTCAAGCCGGCATGGACCGCGCAAGCCACGCTGCCCGGCGGCGAGTTGGACGGCGCCGACAGCGATTTCGAGGCGTTTGTGCTGCGGCTGCAGAAACGCTTCGCCTTCGTGCCGCCAGCACATCTGCACGGCATGGCCCGTCGCCAGGGGGGGCGCGCGCTCAAGTTTCTGGCGGCGGCCATGTCGCTCGACGATCTCGGGCCGCATTTCGGGTCGGGCCTCTACGGGGCCGAAGTCGATCTAATGGTGGCCGAAGAATGGGCGCGCACGTCGGGCGACATTCTCTATCGGCGATCGAAATTGGGGCTTCATATCGGCTTGGCCGACCAAGCCGCGCTGGGCGGCTACCTGACCAGCCGCCACGGGCTCGGCAAAATCGCAAGCTGATCTTTTGGCGGTCCAGCGTCGGTGCGTGGCTTCAGCGCCAGTCTCAATGCTTGTATTTGGGCTGCAGCTCTTCTTCGCCCAGGATCTTTTTGAGATCCGCCAGGATTCCTAAGAGATCAGGCAAATCTTCGAGGACGTTCGCTTTGCGCGCCTTGGGGGACAATTGCTCGGTCTTGGGGAACACGCGGGTCATTGCTTTGGTCTCAAGCTTGACGTTTGGCAGGATTGCCATGTGCGTTTACCGATCATGCGCTTTGCGTTGCAAAATGCAAATAATATTTTTTCCGAATTTGCGCTGCGGTGAATCTTGTATGGCGCCTGGCAAGCCTTCCCCAGAAGCTCTTGACAGACAGCGAATGAGACGATAGAACAAAAACAGAATTAAACAAATCACGAACGGAGATGTCGCGATGCTTGCCAGCCCTTATCCCCCTTCGTCGCGGCCGGAGAGGCCCGTCCTTTCTTTTGATATGCGCGATTGTAGTCAAGAACATTTCATGCACGAAAATCGCGACCGCTTCCCGAGCCGTCATCAAACGACTTTCGGAATGCTCCGCAACCCGCTGATTGCCCCAGCCGTAATTCTCCCGGCCAAGCCGCACGAACCGCGTTTGCGACGCCCAGCCTCGACCAGCGTGCAAGAGCTTAAGGCCCGCCTCGCCGCTTTCGAAACCCGTCCCGGGAGCAAAGCCAAAGCAGCATTGTCGTTCGGCATCGGGGCCATCGACAGCGCCCTGCCCGGCGGCGGCTTGGCGCGGGGTGCTTTGCACGAAATCGTCGGTGCCGCCAACGACGGCGCGGCGGCCGGTTTTACAGCCGCCCTGTTGGCGCGACTGGCGGCCGACGGGCCGGTCTTGTGGATCGCGCGCCGCCCGGATTTGAGCGCTGCCGGTTTGGCCGCCCTGGGGTTGGAGCCGGCCCGGCTGCTGCTTGTCCACGCCGCCCGGCGCAACGACGCGCTGTGGGCCTTCGAAGAAGCGCTGCGCAACCCCGCCTTGGCGGCAGTAGCGGGCGAGATCGATGCGGTCGACCTCACCCAGTCGCGCCGCCTGCAATTGGCGGCCGAAACGGGCGGCACCACCGCGCTGCTGCTGCGCCCGGCCGGCGAAATCGGAACGGGCGAAATCGGAACGGCGAGCGCCGCCCGCACACGCTGGCAGGTCGCGGCCGAGCCCGCCAAAGGCGCCAGCGAACTGCGCTGGCGCGTGACCCTCGCGCGCGCGCAGGGCGGCAAGTCGGCCGCCTGGTCGCTCGCCTGCCAGCGTCACTCTTGGAATATTGCCGATGAAGATGTCGCACCGTCGGCTGCTGGCGATCGCCCTGCCCTATCTGCCGGTCGAACGCTGCGCAGCGTCGTCTAAAACCGGAACCGACGCTGGCGTCGGCAACGGTCCCTGCGCTGTCTTTGCCAATCGGCAGGGGGCGCTGCGCCTGACCTCGGTCTGCGCGCGGGCAGCCCAAGCGGGCTTGCGCATCGACCTGCCGTTGGCCGAAGCGCGCGCGCGCCTGCCCGAATTGGCCGTATGGCCGCAGCGCATCGAGGCCGATGCGGCCCTGCGTCGCCGCTTGGCAGACCAAGCGCTGCGCTGGTCGCCGTCGGTCGCGTGCGACGAAGACGGGCTGCGCCTGGATGCAAGCGGCATTGCGCATCTGTTCGGCGGCGAAGCGGCGCTGCTCGCCGACATCGTGCCGCATTTCGCGCGCCAGGGGCTGACCGCGCGCGCCTGCCTTGCCGATACGCTGGGGGCAGCCTGGGCCGGTGCCCAATTCGCGCCGACCGCCTGCACGGTTTTCGCCCCCGGCCAAACGCGCGCCGATCTGGCGCCTTTGCCGGTCGCAGCCTTGCGCCTGGCGCCCGAGGATCTTGCCCAGCTTGATCGCTTGGGTTTGCGCCGCGTCGGCGATCTTTATCCGATCGCCGACGCGGCAAGCGGGCGCGCAGGTCTCGCGCGCCGCTTCGGTCCTGTCGTGGCCCAACGTCTGTTCCAAGCGCTGGGTGCCGAGGCAGAACCGCTCGTCCCCGATGCCGCAGCCCCGGCCTTGCGCGCGCGGCTGGCCTTCGCAGAACCCGTGACGGCGCAAGAAGCCTTGGCGCGCATCGTCGCCAAGCTGGCAGACGATCTGTGCGCCCAATTGGCGGCTGC
Source organism: Tagaea sp. (assembly GCA_044378015.1). GTDB lineage: Bacteria > Pseudomonadota > Alphaproteobacteria > CACIAM-22H2 > CACIAM-22H2 > Tagaea. The sequence continues at coordinate 20,645 of JBILXZ010000010.1, read as the reverse complement.
CCATTTGGGCGCGCGACGGCTCGCACTCGTTTTCCATCGCGTCGACGGTTTGCCGCTGCGCCTTGCCCTCGGCACCAGCAGAGCCACGCGCACGCCCGGCGACATCGCGCGGCTGTTCGCCGAAAAGCTCGGCGCGCTCGATCCCGGTTTCGGCATCGAACTCGCAACGCTCGATGCCGAACTTGCGCAAAGCCTGGCGGCGAGCCAGCGCGACATGCTGCCCGACGGCGATCCGGGCTTTGCGGCAGCGGCCGACCTGGCCCCGCTCGTCGACCGACTGGCCAACCGGTTGGGCGCGGCCAATATCGGCCGCCTTGCGCACGCCGAAAGCCACGTGCCCGAACGCGCCCAGGTTTTCGTGGCGGCCCTTGGCGCCGTGCCGCGGCATCTTGCCGCCGCCCAAGCACCGTCCCAACCGCGCCCGTTGCGCCTGCTGGGCTATCCCGAACCGATCGACGTAACGGCCGAACTACCCGATGCGCCGCCGCTGCTGTTCCGCTGGCGCCGCCAGCTGCACCATGTCGCCGCCGCCAGCGGGCCCGAGCGCATCGCCGGCGAATGGTGGCGGCAAGCGGGCGGCATTCGCGACTATTACCGCCTCGAAGACCGCCAGGGGCGCCGCTTCTGGGTCTATCGCGAAGGTCTGTGGGGCGACGGTGCGGCACGCAGCCCGCGCTGGTTTCTGCACGGGCTGTTCGCGTGACCGCAAACGCCGCCTACGCCGAGTTGCAGGTGACGACGAATTTTTCGTTTCTGCGCGGCGCCTCGCACCCCCACGAATTCGTGGCGACGGCAAAAGCGCTCGGCCATTGCGCCATCGGCATTGCCGACCATGGCAGCTTCGCGGGCATCGTGCGCGCGCATGTCGCGGCAAAAGAAGCGGGCCTCAAGCTGCTGGCAGGCGTGCGCGTCGATCCGGCCGACGGCTCGCCTTTGCTGCTCTACGCCAAAAACCGCGCGGGCTATGCAGGCCTGTGCCGCCTGATCTCGTCCGGGCGGCGGCGGGCAGGCCACGGCAATGGCTGCCGCGTGTCGCTTGCCGAATGCCTGGCCCTCAAAGGCCACGCGATCGCGATCGCCCTTGGCCCCGCCGAACTCGACGCCGTCGCCGCCGCCTTCGGACGCGACGCTTATCTGGCCGCGACGTTTCGCCATGCCGGCGACGATGCGGTTGCGATCGCGGCGCAAGCGCAGATTGCGTGCCGCCACAGGCTGCGCTTGGTCGCCACCAACGACGTGCAGGCGCATGGGCCCGAGCGCCGGGCCCTGCACGACGTGCTCGCCTGCATCCGCAATCTGCAGACGATCGACACGGCCGGATATCTGCTGGCCGCCAATGCCGAGCGCCATCTGAAGTCGCCCGCGGAGATGGCGCGGCTGTTTGCCGCCTGGCCCGACGCGATCGCCGCCACCGCCGCGATCGCGGCGGCGTGCGACTTCTCGCTCGACCAGGTGCGCTACGACTATCCAGATCTGCCGGATGCGGCGCCCGGCAGCGCCCAAGCAACGCTCACAAGGCTCGCCTGGGACGGGGCGAAAGAACGCTATCCGGCAGGCATTCCGCCGAGAGTGGCAGCGCAGATTTCCTACGAGCTCAAGATCGTCGACGAACTCGGCTACGCGCCGTATTTCCTCACCGTGCACGACATCGTCATGTTCGCGCGCGATCGCGGCATCCTGTGCCAGGGACGCGGTTCGGCCGCCAATTCGGCCTTGTGCTACTGCATCGGCATCACGGCCGTCGATCCGGCGCGCATGGATCTGCTGTTCGAGCGCTTCGTGTCGGCCGCGCGCAACGAGCCGCCGGACATCGACGTCGATTTCGAGCACGAACGGCGCGAGGAAGTGATCCAGTACATCTATGCGCATTACGGCCGCGAGCGGGCGGGCCTTGCCGGTGCGATCGCCGCCTATCGCGCGCGCTCGGCCTTGCGCGACGTCGGCAAAGCGCTGGGCCTTGGCGCCGACGCGATCGCAGCTCTGTCGGGCAGCGTGTGGGGGCGCAGCGAAGCGGCCATCGACGACGCGCACATCAAGGCCGCCGGGCTCGATCCGCAAGCGCCGCGCCTGCGTCTCGCCCTCGAACTCGCGCGCACGCTCGTCGGTTTTCCGCGCCATCTGTCGCAGCATTCGGGCGGTTTCGTGATCGCGCGCGGGCGGCTCGACGAAATCTGCCCGGTCGTCGATGCGGCGATGGAGGCGCGCACGATCCTCGAATGGGACAAGGACGATCTCGAAGCGCTCGGCATTCTCAAGATCGACGTGCTGGCGCTGGGCATGCTGAACTGCATCCGCAAGGCGTTCGATCTGGTCGCAAGCGCCGGCGGCCCGCGCTTGGAACTTGCCGACGTGCCGGCCGAAGATCCGGCCGTCTACGACATGCTGTGCCGGGCGGATTCGATCGGCGTGTTCCAGGTCGAAAGCCGCGCGCAGATGAGCATGCTGCCGCGCCTGAAGCCGCGCTGCTTCTACGATCTCGTGATCCAAGTCGCGATCGTGCGCCCGGGCCCGATCCAGGGCGACATGGTGCATCCCTATTTGCGCCGCCGCAGCGGCCAGGAGGCGGTCTCTTTTCCGTCGAAAGCGCTCGAACAGGTGTTGGGCAAAACCCTGGGCGTGCCGCTGTTCCAGGAGCAGGCCATGAAAATCGCCATCGTCGCGGCCGGCTTCGCGCCTGCCGAGGCCGATGCGCTGCGCCGCGCGATGGCGACGTTCAAGCGCGCGGGCCTCATCGGCGGCTTCGGTGCGAAGCTCGTCGAAGGCATGGTCGCGCGCGGCTACGCGCGCGATTTTGCCGAACGCTGTTTTCGCCAGATCGAGGGATTCGGCACCTACGGTTTCCCCGAAAGCCATGCCGCTTCCTTTGCGCTGCTGGTCTATGTCTCGGCCTGGCTCAAATGCCGCCATCCGGCGGCGTTTGCGGCGGCTCTCCTCAACAGCCAGCCGATGGGCTTCTACGCGTCCGCCCAGATCGTGCGCGACGCCCAGGAACACGGCGTGCGCGTCGCCCCGCCCTGCGCGGACCGCAGCCTTTGGGACTCAACCCTCGAAAATGCCGATACGCTGCGTTTGGGTTTGCGCCAGATAAAGGGCCTCGGCCGAACCGCAGCCGAAGCCCTGGTCGCGGCCCGCCCCGAGGGCGGCTATGCGGGGCCCGCCGATGCCGCACGGCGTGCCAAGCTCGATCGCGGGGATCTGGAGGCGTTGGCGCGCGGCGATGCATTTGCCGGCGCCGGTGCGAATGGATTGCCGCGACGCCAAGCGCTGTGGCAAGCGGGCTTGCGCGCGCAGCAACCCTTGCCGCTGTTCGAGGCGCTGCCGCCCGACGATGCGCCGATCGCGCTGCCGGAAATGGCGCTGGGCGAACAGGTGGCCGAGGATTACGCGCATCTGCGCCTGTCGCTGAAGGCACATCCGATCGCGTTGCTGCGCGCCGATTTGGCGGTCGCGCGGCTGCAGACATGCGAACAGCTGGCGCGCAGCAAAAACGGCGCGCGCGCGACGCTGGCGGGACTGGTGTTGCTGCGCCAGCGCCCGGGTACTGCCAAGGGCACGCTCTTCGTGACGCTCGAAGACGAAACCGGCATTGCGAATCTGATCGTCTGGCCGCACGTATTCGAAGCTTATCGGCCGGTGGTGCTGGGCGCGCGACTGCTGCAGGTCGAGGGTCAAGTGCAGCGCGAAGCAAGCGTGGTGCACGTGATCGTGCGCAAGCTTTTCGACCGCTCGGCCTTGCTCGCCACGCTTGTCGGCAGCGCGCCTGCCCACTACCCGTCGCGCGACTTCCGCTGACGGCCCCGTCGCGCGCTCAATCCACGATAAACAGCGTGGCGCCGTCGCGGGTTCGCGAGCGATGCGCCTCCGCCTCGTCGGCGACTTGGTAGCTGACGCCTGGCCCCATCTTGAAAACGCGACCGTCTGCGAGCTCCGTTTCAAGCTCGCCCGACAACACCAGAAGCACATGTCCCTTTCGGCACCAGTGATCGGCAAGATACCCCGGACTGTATTCGACCATGCGCACCCGAATCTCGCCGAAATGCCGCGTTCGCCAAGTCGCAAATCCAGTTTCGCCCGCATGCTCGGTGCGCTCGACCGTTGCCCAATCGACCGTCGCAAAGGGGATTTCCGATATCCGCATCGTACCTCCATAAAATTTTTCGCAATTTATGTCGAGTCGTACTTGGGCGACTCCGGCCGGATATGATCCAGTGCATGTGGATATTCCGAATCGAGGCGCCAGCACATGCAGTTCCGAGTCTTATCCACAACGATGGTTTTGCTGTTGGCAGCCACAGCAGCGCATGCGCAAAAACGCCCTCAATACCTGGATGGGCTTTATGTCAGCGGACAGGCTGGCATCAACAAGACCGAGGATAGCGGAACAAGTCGCGACAATATAACGACGCGAGCGGGCTTTGCCCGAGGCGCAGCCGGCAGCGTCGCTGTCGGCTACGGATTGGGCAACGGAATCCGCGGCGAGCTTGAGGGCGCTCTACGACAATCGACCGTCGATTCGCTCGCAAACACCCGCAATGTCGATAACGGGTTCGGCGTACTCGTGCCAGTCAATCCGGGCCCAGGCGGCAGTGTCCGTACGTTGAGTGTCATGGGCAACGTCATTTATGATGTTCCAATCTTGATCGGCGTTACGCCGTTTGTGGGCGTCGGCGTCGGCGGGGCGCGCATCGAAACACGCAATTTGGGACCTGACAGCCGCGGCGCCGTCACGACCGGCTCAAAAATCGTCCCCGCCTATCAGGCTCTTGCCGGCGTCAATATCGGGGTTACCGAAGATATGGCGGTGGGCGTTACCTACCGTTATTTCACGACCGACAAAGCTTCGATCAATTCGGACGCCGGCACGCCCACGAAGTTCGCCATCCGCGACCATTCGGTAATGGCCGGCTTGACTTGGTCCTTCAATGCGCCGCCGACCAATGCCCCTAATGCAATGGCCAATGTCGCCGTCGTGCCCAACGCATCGTCGCAGCAGCAGCCAATGACTGCGCCTGCACCGCAATTGGCGAGTCCTTCTTCCGGCAATCCGCAGCAAATGGCTGCCGCCCCGGCCGGGGCAGGTCCGCGCGCCTTCACGGTTTTCTTCGAGTTCGACAAGGCTGCGATCTCGGTCGATGCCGATCGTGTTCTGGTCCAGGCGGCCGAGAGCGCCAAATCCGGCATGTTTACAAGAATTCGGGCAACCGGGCACACCGATACCGTCGGCGCGCCTCGCTACAACATGGCACTGTCGATCCGCCGCGCCAATGCGGTGCGCGACGTGCTGATTCGCGAGGGAATTCCAGCGACGCAGATTGTTGTCGTTGGGCGTGGGGAGACACAACTCCTCGTCCCCACTCCCGACCGCATCAACGAGCCACGCAATCGTCGCGTTGAAATCGTTATAGAATAATGGGTTACCGGATAACGTTGATGTATTTTGAGATCGTGGCAATTGCGCCACAGATTACAACTACCTATGCCAAACGTAGTGCAAAATAGACGTTATGTGCTAAAACGAATTATTGATTCGCCAGCAACCCTGGCTATCGACGTTTCGAAAAAAGGATACCCAATGAATTTGCGCACTGCTCTCCTCGCCGCCGCCGCATCCGTTCCAGTGATCGGTACGGCTTCAGCCCAGAACGTTACGGGCTTTTATGTCGGCGGTGCAGCCGGGTTGTCGATTGTCGATCAGATCGATGGTACCTACAAACCCGTCGGCACCAAAGCATCGCAAGACTACAAATCTGGCTACGGTCTATCGGGTGCTCTGGGCTATGGTTACAGCAACGGTTTCCGCTCTGAAATCGAAGCGGCCTATTCCGAGGCCAACACCAAGAATACGAGCTATTCGTTGGGCAACGGAATCACCGCTTCGACCGGCGGAAACGCGAACGCCTTTTCGTTGTTCGGCAATGCGCTCTACGACTTCAATCTCGGTTTGCCGGTGACGCCGTACCTGGGCGTCGGTCTCGGCTGGTTGCGCCTCGCGGCTGAAACCAAGGTCAATTCGACTGTTGGCAACATCAAGCTTCTCGACGATTCGGCCGACGCGATCGGCTACCAACTGGTCGCCGGGCTCTCTTTGCCGATCGTCGACAATCTCAAAGCCACGCTCGACTATCGTTTCAAATCGAGCTTCAACAAGCCGAAGTTCGACACGACAGCCGAAGCGCGCAACCTCAACGCCAATCTGCGCACGTACGAAGCGGATCGCCCGATGATCCATAACGTGTTCTTGGGCCTGCGCTACGAGTTCGGCGCTCCGGCACGCCCGGCAACGGCCGCGACACCTGTCCAGGCGCCCGCCCCGGCACCGGCCCCGATCGCAGCACCGGCTCCCGCGCCTGCGCCCGCCGCCGCGCCTGCGGCTCAGATCCAGCGCAACTTCCTCGTCTTCTTCGATTTCAACGAGTCGATTTTGACGCCGGAAGCCTCGCGCATCATCCAGCAGGCCGCCACGACGGCACGCCAGGGCAACGTGACGCGCATCACGGCGACGGGCCATACCGATACGTCGGGTTCGCCGCAGTACAACCAGCGCCTCTCCGAGCGTCGCGCCGACGCCGTTCGCGCCGACTTGGTTCGCCAGGGCATTCCGGCCAGCCAGATCGTCACGATCGGTCGCGGCGAAAGCGAACTGCGCGTGCGTACCGCAGACGGCGTCCGCGAGCCGCAGAACCGCCGCGTGGAAATCGTTCTTCAGTAACGCGTACGCACCTCAAAACGGCAAAAGGGCCGGTCGCAAGACCGGCCCTTTTAGTTTGCGTGAAGGACGTGCGAAGCGAACCCGCTGCGCCGCAGCTTACGGCGACTACGGTGCCAAAGCGTACTGCATCGCCGGATCGCGGCCGCAAACCTCGCCGACGCGCATCATGCCGCCTTTGACCTTGGCTTCCACATGCTCCCCGAGCTTGCCGCGCGGAATGTCGGCGACGTCGGAGAATTGCTTGACCGTCTCTTCGCAAAAGCTTTGGCTTGCCATCGAACGGTTGGACGCATCGTTGGCAAGCGCCGTGGTGAAAGTGTCGTAGCGGCGCTGGGGATTGCCGGCCCCCAGACGGACGAAATGCTGCTGCAGAACCCGGTTGTACCGCTGCAGCTCCGGACCGTGCCGGTCGATGAACGAATTGTAGTGGCCGCTCTGGTCGATGGCGCGAGTGCAGGACAAGGTCGCGACCATCAATTCGGTTTGCAGCACGCGGGCCTTGACGGCGACGGCCTCTTCGGGTGTCAGGCATTGCTGCTGCTGAGCGTAGGCAAAGCCCGAACCGAGACTCAGCGCGACGAAGGCGGTACTTAGGGTTCGGCTTAAGCGCAAAATTCTCTCCTGCCGCAACGGGCTGAATAAGCGTTATATACGAACACCCAGGCTCTTCCGACCAGCTTTTTCGTCGCAGCACTAAGTCGCAGAGGTCGCATTGAAAATCGGGATTGTGGGGATCGGCTCGATCGGTGCAGCAGTCGCAAAACAGCTGCGCCCGCCGCTTGCTCTCGTGGCCGTCGCAGGGCGCGAGTCGCACGCAACGGCAGCCAAGTGCGCAGCTTTGGGGCTTGGCGTGCCCGCCACCGACCTTGCAGCCTTGGTCGCGGCCAGCGAAGTGGTCGTCGATTGCGCGGTCGCTGCAAGCTTTCGCGCGGTCGCCGAGACAAGCCTCGCGGCGGGCCGCACCCTCGTTACGGTCAATGCGGCCGCCCTCCTCGACCATCTCGATCTCGTCGAGTTTGGCCGCGCCAAAGGCGGTCGCATCGTGGTTGCAAGCGGCGCTTTGCTGGCATTCGATGCGGTTGCCGCCGCCGCTTTGGGCCGCATCGAGCGCGTGACGATGCGCAATCGCAAGCCGCCGGAAGGTCTGGCGGGTGCGCCCTACATCGTCGCGAAAGGCATCGATCTTGCCTCGCTCTCGACGGCGACCTGCGTATTCAGCGGCACGGCGCGCGAAGCGGCCAAAGGTTTTCCGGCCAACGTCAATGTCGCGGCCGCATTGAGCCTCGCCGGTGCGGGTCCCGATCAAACGATGGTCGAAATCTGGGCCGACCCGAGCCTCACCCGAAATGTGCACGAGTTCGACCTGGTTTCGGACTGCGTTTCGTTTTCTGTGCGCACCGAGGGCCTGCCGAGCCCCGACAACCCCAAGACCAGCGCCATCGTGCCGCTGTCGGTGCTGGCGACGTTGCAGCGGCTCGCGGCCCCCCTCAGGATCGGAACGTAGTCGCGATCTTCGTGCCAGCCGCCAGGAATTTGTGCACGGGGCAGTGCTCGGCGATCGCCAGCAGGCGCTGGCGCTGTTCGGCATCGAGCGTTCCGACCAGCTCGATCTCGCGCCGGATCGTATTGTCGGCCGCCATAACCACATGCGTGGCGATCTTTTCGAGCGACCACCCTTTTCGGTCCGCATAGAGGCGCACGGTCATGTTCGTGCAAGCCCCAAGCCCCGCCAGCACCAATCCAAACGGCGGCAACCCCGCCCCGCCGCCGCCCTCAGCGGCCGGCATGTCGGCCGTCAAGCGATGGCCTTGGCCGACCGCTTCGTTGACGTATTTCGGACCCGTTTCGGTGACAACAATTTCAGGTGTGTGTGCCATGGTCCCCTCGTCCTGTCTGCGGCCGCGCGGCGCCTGCCGCGAGGCAAGATGCTTGAAACCGTCGCGGCCTCCAAGACACAATGGCGCATGGACAATTCGGATGTCGAGATTCTGGCGCGCACTCAAAGCTATCGCGGCTTCCTGCGTGTCGACGAGTACAAGCTGCGCCACCGTCTTTTCGCGGGCGGCTGGAGCCCAGTGCTGTCGCGCGAGGTCATGGAGCGCGGCAATGCGGTTGCAGCCGCACTCTACGATCCGATCCGAGACGAAGTCGTGCTGATCGAACAATTCCGCATCGGCGCCCACACGGCCGGCGAGCCGCCCTGGATGGTCGAGGGCGTCGCCGGCATGCTCGCCAAAGGCGCCGACCCGATCGCCGTGTTGCGCCACGAGATTTCGGAAGAAACCGGGCTCGAGGCGACGGCGATCGAACGCATCGGCCGGGCGATGGCCTCGCCGGGCGGCACCAGCGAATGCGTCGAGATGTACGCGGCCAAAGTGGACGCGCGCAAAGCCGCAGGCTTCCACGGGCTCGCGCACGAGGGCGAAGACATCCGCGTGTTCGCCGAGGATTTCGCGACGGCCTTCGCGTCGTTCTTCGACGGAAGGCGTCTCGGCAGCGCATTCACGATCATGTGCCTGCAATGGCTCGCCCTCAATCGCGAGCGGCTGCGCACGCATTGGAGAGACTAGCATGAGCGATATCCGCAACGGTTTCGTCGGCACCATCGGCAACACGCCGCTCATCCGCCTGCGCAAAGCGAGCGAGGCGACGGGGTGCGAAATTCTCGGCAAGGCCGAGTTCCTGAATCCAGGCGGCTCGGTCAAGGACCGCGCGGCACTGCAGATGATCGTGGACGCCGAGGAGAAGGGCCTGCTGCGCCCGGGCGGCATTATCGTCGAAGGCACGGCCGGCAACACGGGCATCGGCCTTGCTCTCGTCGGCAATGCGCGCGGCTATCGCAGCGTCATCGTAATGCCCGACACGCAAAGCCAGGAGAAAAAGGATTTCCTGCGCCTTGTCGGCGCCGAGTTGCGGCTTGTGCCGGCGGCGCCGTACGCCAATCCCAACAACTACATAAAGGTCTCCGGCCGCCTCGCTGAAGAGATCGGCAAGACGCATCCGGCCGGCGCATTGTGGGCGAACCAATTCGACAACGTCGCCAACCGCGACGCGCATATCCGTACGACGGGTCCGGAGATATTCCGGCAGACCGACGGCAAGATCGATGCGTTCGTCTGCGCCGTCGGCTCGGGCGGCACGCTTGCGGGCACGGCGACCGCCCTGCGGCGCCTCAAACCGGGCGTGAAAATCGGCATCGCCGACCCGTTCGGAGCCGCCCTTTACAGCTATTTCACGACGGGCGTGCTCAAATCCGAGGGCAGCTCGATCACGGAAGGGATCGGCCAAGGCCGAATCACCAAGAATCTCGAGGGCCTCGCTGTCGACCACGCATTCCGCATCTCGGACGAGGACGCCGTGCGCATCGTCTTCGGTCTGCTGCGCGAGGAAGGCCTCTTCTTGGGGGCGTCGTCAGGCGTCAATGTCGCGGGTGCCATCGCAATGGCCAAGGTCCTGGGTCCCGGCCACACGATCGCGACGATCCTGTGCGACGGCGGCGCACGCTACGCATCCAAGCTGTTCGACCCCGCCTTCCTGCGCAGCAAAAACCTGCCCGTGCCCGAATGGTTGGACGACATGCGGACGATCCAGGTTCCAACCCCGCTGCAGACGGTGCAGACATGAATTTCCCCGCCCTCGTTTCGAGCGACTGGCTTCTCGGCAATCTCGACGACGCCGGGGTGCGCGTGCTCGACGGCTCCTACCATCTGCCGACCGCCAAGCGCGACGCGGCTGCGGAGTTCATGGCGGCCCATGTTCCCGGGGCCGCGTTTTTCGACATCGAGGCGATCTGCGATCCCGCGAACGACCTGCCGCACATGCTGCCGGCACCCGACGCGTTTGCGGCCGCCGCAGGGGCGCTCGGCATCGACGCGAACACGCATGTCGTCGTCTACGACGCCTATGGTCTTATGAGTGCCGCGCGCGTGTGGTGGATGCTGCGCGTATTCGGCCACGACCGGGTCTCGGTGCTCGACGGCGGCTTCCCGAAATGGCGCAAGGACGGCCATCCTGTCGAAGCGGGGCCTGCGCGCAACGCGCCGCGTCGCTTTGCCGCCAAGTTCCGGCCAGAACTGGTGCGCGCCAAGAGCGACCTTGTCGCCAATCTCGACGCACCCGCTTTCCAGGTTGCGGATGCGCGCTCGAACGCGCGGTTTTTGGCGCAAGCGCCCGAACCGCGCGCAGGCTTGCGCGGCGGCCATATTCCGGGCTCGGCAAGTCTGCCCTACATGGCACTTCTCGATCCGGCGACGCAAACCCTGCTTCCGCCCGAAGCTATCGCCAAACGTTTCGCCGAGGCCGGGCTCGAAACCGGGCAACCGATCGTCGCCTCGTGCGGGTCGGGGGTGACGGCCTGCGTGCTGGCGCTTGGCCTCTACACGCTCGGGCGAACGGACACGCCCGTCTACGACGGTTCCTGGTCCGAATGGGGCCTGCCCGACGGCCCGCCGGTGGCGACAGACGTTCGAGACTAGTGATTCAGGATCTGCGACAGGAAGAGACGCGTTCTCTCGTTCTGCGGATTGTTGAAGAAGGACTCGGGCTCGTTCGCTTCGACGATCTCGCCCTTGTCCATGAACACGACGCGGTCTGCGACGGCTTTCGCGAAACCCATTTCGTGGGTGACGCAGATCATCGTCATGCCTTCGCGCGCCAGTTCCACCATCGTGTCGAGCACTTCCTTGACCATTTCGGGATCGAGAGCGGATGTCGGCTCGTCGAACAGCATGATCTTTGGCTTCATGCACAGCGACCGCGCGATCGCGACACGCTGCTGCTGGCCCCCCGACAGCTGGCCCGGATATTTGTTGGCCTGCTCGGGGATGCGCACGCGCTTTAGGAAATGCATCGCCGTTTCTTCGGCTTCCTTCTTGGGCACTTTGCGCACCCAGATCGGCGCCAAGGTCAGGTTCTCGAGCACGGTCAGATGCGGGAACAGGTTGAAATGCTGGAACACCATGCCGACTTCGCGGCGGATCGCCTCGATGTTCTTGAGGTCGTTGGTGAGTTCGATGCCGTCGACCATCAGCGTGCCCTTCTGGTGCTCCTCCAGACGGTTGATGCAGCGGATCATCGTCGATTTGCCCGAGCCCGAGGGGCCGCAAACGACGATCTTCTGGCCGCGCTCGCAGACGAAATCGATGTTCTTGAGAACGTGGAACTCGCCGTACCATTTATTGAGCGCTTTGAGCTCGATCATCGGCCCGTGCTTGGCGGCGGCTGGGGAAGCGGTCATGAGGGGGTTTCTCCGTCGCTGATTGGCTGTGCGATAGGGGGCGGCGATTAGCGGTGCTTGCTGCGGTTGAGCTCGACTTCGATGCGCTGGCTGTATTTCGACATCGCAAAGCAGAAGATGAAGTAGATCAGCGACACGCCGAAATAGGCCTCGGGCCCGAAGCCGCGCCATTGCGGATCGGCAATCGCAACCTTGGCCGCGTTGAGGATGTCGAGCAGGCCGATGATCAGCACGAGCGAGGTGTCCTTGAAGAGGCCGATGAAGGTGTTGACCATCGGCGGAATCACCAGGCGCAACGCCTGCGGCAGCACGATCATCGTCGTGGCCTGCCAGTAGGACAGGCCGAGCGCGTCGGCCGCTTCGTACTGGCCCTTGGGCAAAGCCTGCAGGCCGCCGCGCACGACTTCCGCGAGATAAGCGCCCGCGAACATGATGATCGCGATCTGCGCGCGCAGCAGCTTGTCGATCGAAACCCCCTCGGGCAGGAACAGCGGGAACATAACCGATGCCATGAACAAAAGGCTGATAAGCGGCACGCCGCGGATGAGTTCGATGTAGACAACGCACATCGACTTGATCACGGGCATTTGCGAGCGCCGTCCGAGTGCGAGCAGAATCGCGAGCGGAAAGGCCAAAGCGAGCCCGAAGGTCGAAAGGATCAAGGTCAGCACGAGGCCGCCCCAGCGCTCCTGCGGCACGAAGCTCAAGCCCAGCACACCGCCCCACATCAGCACGGAGATGGTTCCGAGCCCCACGATCCATGCGATCGGCAGCCGCATGTTCCAGTTGACGCGCATGGCGCTGAAGAAATAGAGGCCGATGAAGATCGCCGACGACAGGGCCGGGCGCCATTGCTCGTCGAACGGGTACGTGGCGAACAGGATGAATCGCCATTTTTCCGGGAACAGCGCCCAGCAGGCGCCAACGCCCTTGGCCGCGCGGCATTCGGCCGAGGTGCCGATCCACACCGCGTTGAAGACGCCCCACGAGCCGAAGAAGAGCACAGCCTTGGCGACAATGTAGAACACGACCAACGTAAGTGCTGTGTTGGCCCAGCTCGAGAACAGATTGGCGCGCACCCAGGCCATAAGCTTGGAATCGCCGATACCGCCCGCAGTGCCCACCGCAGCTGCAGTTGCGTTGGCCATGACCTAGCGCTCCTTGAACGCGATGCGTTTGTTGTACCAGTTCATCAGCATGGAGATCGAGAGGCTGACGGTCAGGTACGCCGCCATGATCATCGCAATGCCTTCGATCGCCTGCCCGGTCTGGTTCAGCGTCGTGTTGACGATCGAAACGAGGTCGGGATAGCCGATCGCCACCGCGAGCGACGAGTTCTTCGTGAGATTGAGGAACTGGCTCGTCATCGGCGGAATGATGACGCGCAAGGCCTGCGGCAGAATGACGAGCTGCAGCATCGGCCCGCGACGCAAGCCCAGCGCCGAGGCCGCTTCCGTCTGGCCGTTCGGTACGGCGAGAATGCCCGCACGCACGATCTCGGCGATGAAGCCGGCCGTGTAAGTCACGAGACCAACCAGCAAGGCCGCAAACTCGGGCGTCATGGTAAGGCCGCCCTGGAAGTTGAAGCCGCGCAGCACCGGCCAATCCATGGCGACCGGCGCGCCGCCGATCAGCCACACGACAAAGGGACCGCCCGCAAGTAAACCGATCGTGGTCAGCAGAACCGGGAACTGTTCGCCCGTCGCCGCCTGGCGTGTGCGCGCCCAACGCGCCACGAAAAACGAACCGACGATCGCGGCCAGGAAAGCGATTCCCATCCATACATGGATCCAATGTTCGGCCGGTATCGGGATCTTGACGCCGCGGTTCGACAGGAACACGCCCGGCAACGCCTCGATCGCCTGGCGAGGACCCGGCAGGCTGTCCTGGAACATCGCCCACCAGAAAAACAGCTGCACCAACAGCGGCAGATTGCGGATGAATTCGACATAGGTCGAACACACGCCGGCTACGAGCACATTCTTCGACAGACGCCCGATGCCGATCAGCGTGCCCAGAATGGTCGCCAGCACGATGCCGATCACGGCCACGCGCAGCGTATTGAGAATTCCCACAAGTACGGCGCGGCCATACGTGTTCTGCGGGCCGTACTCGATCATCGTCTCGCCGATCGCGAAACCCGCCTCGCGCGACAGGAACGCCCAACCGGTCGTGAAACCGCGCGTGGCAAGGTTTGTCAGCGTGTTGGAGATCAGCCACCACGCACAAAAGCCGACGACGCCGACAACGACAACCTGCCAGAAAATTGCCCGGAATGTTGGGTCGCTCAACGAAAAACGCATCGCGTTGTCGCTGCTGCGCCCACCGGAGCCTGCCGATCGACCGGCCATCGCTCCACCCCTTTGTTCGCCGCAAACCTAACGTCGGTTGCGACAGGTTACTGACTTTGCGGCTCTAACGACCGCATTTTTCGCATTCAAGAACCGGGCCAAACTCCGAACGGGCCACGGATTTTGGCGGTTCGGCGCCCGGGAATGTTTCGCTCCCGAGCGCCGCCAGCCAGTCCCAGTCTTAGCGGATCGGCGGGCTGTACATCAGGCCGCCCTTGCTCCACAGATTGTTGACGCCGCGCTCGATGCCGAGCGGCGTGATGTTGCGTTCGAAGCTTTCGGCGTAGTTGCCGACTTGCTTGATGATGTTGTAGGCCCAGCGATTGTCGAGGCCGAGCATCGCACCCAACCCGCCCGACACGCCCAGCACGCGCTGGATGTTCGGATTGGTCGAGGTCATCAGCGAGTCGACGTTGGCCGAGGTGATGCCCGACTCCTCGGCTTCGAGCATCGCATAATGCGCCCAGCGCACGATGTCGGCCCAACGCGAATCGCCTTGGCGAACCGACGGCCCAAGCGGCTCCTTGGAGATCACTTCGGGCAGGATCACATGGTCGGCCGCGACCGGCACGCGCGACGCGCGCGTCGAGGCGAGACCCGAAATGTCGGTCGTGTAGGAATCGCACCGGCCCGCAAGATAGGCCGCGACATTCTCGTCTTCGCGCTCGATGACGACGGGCGTGAAGCGGATGTTGTTGGCGCGGAAATAGTCGGCGAGGTTGAGCTCGGTCGTCGTGCCCGGCTGCACGCAGATCGTGGCCCCGTTGAGTTCCTTGGCGCTCTTTATGTTCAGCGACTTCTTCACCATAAAGCCCTGGCCGTCGTAGAAATTGACACCCGTAAACTCGAGGCCAAGCGAAGTGTCGCGCGACAGCGTCCAGGTTGTATTGCGAACGAGTACGTCGACTTCGCCCGACTGCAGGGCCGTGAAGCGCTGCTGCGCGGTCAGAGCCGTGTAGCGCACCTTCGTCGCGTCGCCGAAGATCGCGGCGGCAATGGCGCGGCAAACGTCGACGTCGAGGCCGGTCCACACGCCCTGCGCATTGGGCAGGCCGAAGCCGGCCACGTTGCCGTTCGCACCGCACTGCAGGAAGCCGCGTGCCTTGATGGCGTCGAGCGTGGGCGATGTTACGGGCTGCTGCGCCATGGCGGGCAGCGACGCGGCAACGGCAACGAACGCCGAAGCGAAAAGAAGAGCTTTGGTTTTCATTCGAAAGGCACTCCCTATGGGGTCAGGATTCTGGTCCAGCTTGAAAACGAGAAAAGCGGTCGGTCGAAAAGATAACGACGGCCCTCCCCCCTCAATCGCGCGACGCTAACATGGTGTCCGGATGCGCCTCAATCGTTTTGTATGGAGACACCTGGGGTTATGGCCCTGCGCCGACGCGATGGCTATAGTCGGACCGGCAAAGCATCCGTCGCAGTCTTCCACAGCAAGCGTGAGAATCATGAAATCCGACACGAAAGTGACAACCCTTGGACGAGATCCCGAGGCCAATTTCGGCGTCGTCAATCCGCCCGTCTACCATGCCTCGACCATTCTGTTTCCGAGCCTCGAGGCCTACGACGCCGCGCAGAAGACAAAAACCAAAAACCAGATGCGGTATGGCCGCTACGGCACGCCTACGACCTTTGCGCTGCAGGATGCGATCGCCGAGCTCGAGGGCGGTTACGCGTGTCTTGCCGTAGGATCGGGGGCTGCCGCCGTGCTGTCGGTCTTGATGGCGTTTACGAAGACGGGCGACCATGTGCTGTGCGTGGACAGCGCCTACGGCCCGACGCGCCACGCCTGCAACACAGTGCTGAAGCGCTACGGCGTGGAGACGACCTACTACGACCCCGCGATCGGTGCGGGGATTGCCGATCTCATTCGTCCCAACACGACCTTGTGCATGATGGAATCGCCGGGCTCGGTGACGTTCGAGGTACAGGACGTGCCGGCGATCGCGGCGGCATGCCGGGCGCGCGGCGTGGCGACTGCAATCGACAACACTTGGGCAACGCCGCTCTATTTCCGTCCGCTCGATCACGGCGTGGACGTCTCGATCATGGCGGCGACAAAATACGTCGTCGGCCATTCGGACGTGATGATGGGCGTGATCAGCATGCGCACGCAGGCGATCTACGATGCCGTGCGCCCGACGGTCGATACGCTCGCCGCCGCAAGCGGGCCGGACGACCAGTATCTCGCCATGCGCGGACTGCGCACGATGGCGTTGCGTCTGAAGCAGCACCATCAAACCGGCCTCGTCCTTGCGCGCTGGCTGCAGGCCCAACCGGAGGTCACGCGCGTAATGCATCCGGCGCTGCCCGGCGATCCGTCGCATCCGTTGTGGCAGCGCGATTTTTCGGGGGCGAGCGGCCTTTTCGGCTTCGTGATGAAGCCCGTCGCGCGCAAAACCCTTGCCGCGCTGATCGACGATCTGGAATTGTTCGGCCTTGGCGCGTCTTGGGGCGGCTTCGAAAGCCTCATTCTGCCCCAGAACATCAGCGCCAGCCGCACGGCAACGCCTTGGACGGATCCTGGGCAAATCGTGCGCATCCATGCCGGTCTCGAAGCGCCGGAGGATCTTATTGCCGACCTCGAACGCGGCTTTGCGCGCCTGCGCAAAGCTGCGGCAACGGTCTGAGGCACGCGATGGGCGACGCGCTCGAATCTTTGCTGGCTGAGATTGCCTTCGACGGGCAAGGACTTGCCGTTGCGATTGCCCAGCAGCACGATACCGGCGAGATCCTGATGGTCGCCTACATGAACCGCGACGCCGTGCGCGAAACGCTTGCGACCGGCACGGTTTGCTATTGGTCGCGCAGCCGCATGCGACTTTGGCGCAAAGGCGAAAGCTCGGGCCAGAGCCAAAGACTCGTGGAATTGCGGGTCGATTGCGACGGCGACGCACTCCTGGTGCGCGTCGACCAAATCGGGGTCGCATGCCATACGGGTCGCCGCGACTGCTTCTTCCGCGTCGTGCGCGACGGAAAATGGACTGTCGACAAGCCGGTTCTCGTCGATCCGAACAAACTCTATGGCAGCTAAGCGACGCGCGACCGCGCAAAAGGCGACCAGTAGCGCGCCGCGCTTGCGCATTCTCTTGGGGGAAGCCATCGCTGTCGGCCCCGGCAAAGCCGACCTGCTCGCCGCGATCGCCGCGGAAGGTTCGATTTCTGCTGCGGCGCGGACGATGGGCATGAGCTATCGCCGCGCATGGCTGCTTGTGAACGAACTCAATCGCGTGTTTGTAGGCCCTGTCGTCGCCAGCGAAACAGGTGGTCGGCGCGGTGGCGGTGCAGTCTTGACGTCCCTCGGGCAAGAGATACTGCGACGTTATCGAGCGATGGAGAGGCGCGCTGCGATGAGTGTCGCAGAAGATGTTCGAGCTTTTGGCCTGTTGCTCAGAGAAAAAACCAATATTTAACAAATGCTTATGTCAAAAATATCCGCTCAACGACAAGACGCTTGAAGCTGCTTGTAATCTTTGAAATTCATTGCTATGTTTCTCATTAACTACGGATCGGTCGAAAACCGTTCAATTTTGGCAGTCAGAAGGACCGTTTTTCATGGTGGCTCGCGCGCCACTCACCGCTGGGGTTAATTCACCGGGCTTTGTCCGGTTGGGCCCCCCTGCGCAAACACAGGCTGGTCAAGCGGCCCCGAATAGTTCGGCGAAAGATTCCACGGCCGCCCCTGCAGTATCGATTTCGATAGGTGGCGGGGCAGCATCCTCGGCTATCGCCGACAAAGTCCGCGCTGAACTTGTTAACGGCAGTCGCGCCCTTGCAGCCGGAGCCGACCCGTCTTCTGCCAACGGACGCCCGGCTGCAGCCGTGGCCTCACCGCCCTATTCGCTAAACGTCGGGCTTTACGAAAATTCGACCCGTGTTTTCGTCGATATTGTTCTTGCCGGCAATTCGGACCAACGCGTCGCGCGCGTCTTCGGAACGCCGCCACAGCCGAAGCCGAAAGACGAGCCTGTAGATATCGTGGCGTAACGGCAGGTTTGTCGTTTTCTTCGCAAGACATCGGCTGCGTTAATCGATTAACGTGCGTCGGCAATGGACGTTAAATCGTAGACGCGATGACCGAGTTTGGCGATACACTTATCGTCCTGGATACCGTCGGACCTGAGAAGGCCCTTGGCGTATTCGTCGCCTCCGTACGCGAGGCGGTGCCCGACGCGCCCGAGTGCTATTTCGACCTGATGGCGGCCAAAGGGGCCGAGCGCCGTAAACTTCAGCGCCAATGCGAGAAGCATTTCAGCTCCCTTTCGATCGAGCTGCGGAATGCGATCCGCGGCAGTGCAATCGCGAAAGCGCAGGAAATCGTGCAAAGCCCGTTCGAACGACTGGCGTCCAAGATGAGCGCTTCGCTCGAGCGGACTAGCCTCGACGATCTGTTTCCGAAGTAACGTGCCAAAAAGGCTCTTGGCGAGCCCAGCTGGATTCGAACCAGCGACCTACAGCTTAGAAGGCTGTTGCTCTATCCAGCTGAGCTATGGGCCCGCGTCCCGAGATCAAAGAACGCGATCGTACTTGAAATTGTCGGCATAAGCCTTGGGCCGAATGCGCGATTCCTGCGGCATCCCGCATTCGACCGCGATACCGCGATGGCGTGCGTATGCAAGCGCTTCTTCTTGGGTGGCAAAGCGCAACTGCACCTGCCCCCAGGTGTCGGCGGAACCGGCCCAGCCCATCAGCGCGTCGGGGCGCTTGGCGGCCCCCGGCTCGAACTCGAGAACCCAGCCATGGGTTCTGGCGCGCCCGGATTGCATGGCTGATTTTGCGGGCTTGTAGATGCGGGCAGGCTTGTCCATCTCGATCCCCGGAAGCAGTATTGATACGACGGCACCAACGACCGTCTGCGTCGTCTTATACCAGAAAGACCTCGAGTCAAAACCGACCCGCACGCCAAGAATAGACGAAGGTGCTGTTCGGGTCCATCGCTGCCCGCGACCGGCAGCAGCCGACTAGCGCCGAGCGGCAAGCCCCGTCGAATGGAGCGTTTCCGTCTTCGCGGCCTCCGCCTTGGGCGCGACGGTCTCGGGCGCATAGGCGGCGATCGCCTGCGCCAGAACGCGCGAAAGGCAATAGTAGCTCGCGTCCGTCATATGCAGCCCGTCGCTGCCGATCAATTCGTCGGGCTTGAAAGCGCCGCTTTGCATCCAGTGCGTCATGATGCGGAAACGCGGGAAGATCGGCACGTCTTTGACGCGCGAAAGCAGCATCATGTGGTCCGAGAATTGGCGCCGATGCGGCGCATGCACGTAGCGCGGCGCGTTCTGCGGCCCCATCATCATCACGTCGATGCCGTGCCTGCGCGCGATGTCGATGCCCGTGGACATGTTTTCGACGAACTGGTCGAGCGGCCAGCCCTTGATCGCGGCATTGACGCCCGCCTGCCAGATGAGCAGATCGGGTTCGATCGATAGAACGTCGCGCTCGAAACGCGCGAGCATCTGCGCGGAATCTTCTCCGCCGATCCCCTTGTTGTGCACGGTAATCGCCATGCTGGGAAACAGCGCGTGCAGCTCGGCCTCGAGCCGTTCGGGATAGGCATTGGCGCGCGTGGTCGCACCCACACCCTCCGTCGACGAAGCGCCCAAGGCGACGATCGTCAGCTGTTTGCCCTCCGCAAGCCGCCGGGCCACGAGCGGCATAGGATGCTGCAGCCGACTCAACTCGACAGGTACGTCGCAGCGCATCGCGAATTTTTCGATTTCGCCCGTCATCGCAGGCACGACAGGCGTGTGGAAAACCGCGCGGTCGGCAGCGACCGCAGGCAATCCAAACGACAAAGCGGCAACCAAAGCCAAGGACAACGGATAATTCATCGTTAAGCCAAGATTAGGCCCGAACCAAGGAATTGTCGATTGGCCAATCCCGGCAATCGCGCAACCGGATAAACTTCCATGAAATACAATGGCATGTCGGGCTCGGCGGACTTGCGCGAAGCGCCAAGCGCGTGACGCGTGCTGAGCGGTCCGACGTCGACCCGTAGATCGTCCGCCTGGATGGGGCCGAACGGGTCGAAACGTCAGACCCTGGCGAGCTTGCGCAGCATCTCGGGCGTTGCGACCGGGAAGCCGAAGAATTCGAGGTAGGCCGGGATCTGTTCGAAAAGCATGTCGAGCCCGACTTGCGTACGGCAGCCGCGCGCGCGTGCAGCTGCCAGCAACGGTGTCGTCTCAGGCAACAGGACCACCTCGCCCACGAAGGTCCGCGCATCGAGACGCGCCACATCGAACGGCAACGGATCGCCCGGGGACATGCCGAGCGGCGTTGCGTTCACGGCAAGATCGACGCCTGCGGGATCGTTTTCGCCCACGCGCAGATCGACCTTCGGCGCATGGCGCAG
>JBILXZ010000009.1:0-81843 GCA_044378015.1 Tagaea sp. | reverse complement strand
TATTAACGTACCCGGCAAAGCGACACGAAAGAAAAAATTTGTCCTATTTGCGTTGCTTTTCAAGTTGCCCAAGGCATTTGCTGGGCTGCCGGGCGACGAAGCGCCGCGAGCAAAGCGGCCAACGCATTGGCGTCGATGGGTTTGGGCAAATACCCGGCCATGCCGGCCGCCATATAGGCGTCGCGATCGCCGGGCAAGGCATTGGCCGTGACGGCAAAAATCGGCGTCGCATTGTTGGGGCCGGGGGCCGCGCGAATGCGGGCGAGGGCGCTCAAGCCGTCGAGACCGGGCATCTGGATATCCATCAAAATCGCATCGAAAGGCTGGGCAGCGGCGGCGGCGACCGCAGCGAGGCCATCGTCGGCAAAAACGGCGACATGGCCGAGATTCTCGAGCAGCTTTTCGACGACAAGACGATTGACCGCATTGTCCTCGGCCACCAGCACGCGCAGCGCCTGGCTGCGGCCGCTCAGCAGCGGCACGATTTCCGCCGTTTTTGCCGAAGGCGCCGGCTCGGCCGTGCGCGGCTGCGGCAGAACGGCAAGCGGCAGGCGCAGCAGAAAGGTCGAGCCGCGCCCGAAGACGGATTCGACCGCGATGTCGCCGCCCATCAGCCGCGCGAGCCGCCGCGCGATCGCAAGGCCGAGCCCGGAACCGCCGAAACGCCGCGTGGCGGACGAGTCGACCTGCGCGAAATCTTGGAACAGCTCGGCGATGCCCGCTTGCGGAATGCCGATGCCGGTATCCTGCACAGCCCATTCGAGCGCGCCGCCCGCCGTGCGGCGCAGGCGGACGTCGACGGCACCCACGAGCGTGAATTTGATCGCGTTGCCGATCAGATTGTCGAGGATCTGGCGCAGCCGCAGCGCGTCGCCCGACACGCGTGCGGGCACGTCGGCGTCGATCCAGCAGGTCAAGGTAAGATCCTTGGCGGATGCGCGCTGCTGGAAGGCCGCCGCCGTGTCGCGCGTGAGGCGCTGCGGGTCGAGCGGCGCCGTATCGATCGCCAGCCCGTTGGCGTCGAGGCGCGAATAGTCGAGCACGTCGTTGACGATGCCCAGAAGCTGCTCGCCCGATTCCTGCACGAGCTGCAGCAGGCGCCGCTGGTCGGGCTCGAGGCGCGTGCCGAGCAGCACGCTCGACAGGCCGAGCACGCCGTTGAGCGGCGTGCGGATCTCGTGGCTCATGGTCGCAAGAAAGCGCGCTTTGGCCCGGGCGGCCGCCTCGGCGCGGTCGCGGGCTTTCGCAAGCTCGGCTTCGCGCAAGGCCGCTTCGTCGAGCATGCGGCGCTGGGCCGATTCGCTGCTTTCGAGCGCCCGGATGCGGGCGGCGATTTCGTGCGCCATCAGCCGGAAGCTCTGCGCCAGACGCCCGAGATCGTCGCGGTCGGCGGTCTGCAGATCGACGTCGAAATTGCCAGCGCGTACCGCGTCGCTTGCCGCCCGCAGACGTGCGAGCGGGCGCATCAGAAGCGCATGCAGCCATTCCATCATCAGCAGCGCCAGCAGCAGGCTCGCGAGGCCGATCGAAGCGGCGCGCGTGAGCACGTCGGCGCGCGCCGCTTCGATCGGCGCCATCGACACGCCGTAATAGAGCGTGCCCAGAGGCTGGCCCGCATAGGCGATCTCAACCGCGAAAGGCAGCCGCGCCGTGCCGTCGGGCCCCAGAATCGGCACTTTCGATTCGCGCGGCATGCCGTGGCGCACCGGGTCCCAGCCGATGCACGACACGGTTTCGCCGCGCGAATCGACGAGCGCGAGATGCGCAAAGCCGTGGGTGGACGCGCTCTCCTGCAGGATCGCTTCGATGGTGGCGTAGTCGCGTTCGACCATCAGGTTGGTCAGCACCGCGCGGAAAAGCGGCCGCTCGGATTCGGCGCGAAGCTTGGTCTGCCCGACCAGCGCCGCTTCGACGAGCGACGCCTGCGACAGCGCGAACACCGCCGTGAGCGCCGCCATGGCAAGCGCGCCAGCGCCGAACAACCGGATCCGAAAGGGAATGCGATCTAGCCACATGGCGGCGCCCCGGTTCGGGTTGGGGTGCAGGTCAACGCAAAGCGGCGCGGGTTTCGGCAAGAACGGGCGCGATCGCCGCTCGGTCGGCGTCGGGCACGCCGCGGATGCGCTGCACGCCGGTGAGCGTCTGGAACTCGCGGCCGAGATCGGTTTCGGCAAAGCCGCCCAACATCGCGCGCAGCTGCCCGAGCGCTTCGGGCGCCATAGGCTTGCCTGCGAGGGCGATGAAATTCGGCACGCGTGCGAACTCGCGAAACTCGAGCGTCTGGCGAATCTGGTCGCGCAGGACGCGGAACTCGCCCATGCTCATCGCGGCGATCGGCGCCTCGCCGCCCGACAGAAGCTGGGCGAGACTGTCTTCGTTGCGCGCCCAGATCGTGCGGTAATCGACATCGGCGCGCAAGCCTGCGGCCGCCAAATTCGCTTTTGCCGACATGGCGACCAGCGACTGCGGATTGGCGAGCGCCAGAGCCTTGTCGCGGAGCGCCTCGGGCGAAGGTGCGGGCGTGTCCTTGCGCGTCACGAACAGGGCCGGAATCGGCGGCTCGAATCCGCCGAGCACCGCGAGCTTGCCGTCCTCTTCGGCGACCAAGGCCAAGTTCGCCGCCGTGAAAACGAGATCGTAAGCCCCTTCGAGCGTGCGGCGCTGGAACTCGCGCAAATCCGTTGCGGTTGCGATTTCGACCGTGCGCCCGAGCTTTTCAGCCAAGTATTCGCGCATGGGCCGGTAGTTGGTGAGAATGATGCGCGCGCTCACATTGGGCATTACGCCGATCTGGAAAGCGCCGACATTTTGCGCACCCGCATGCCGGGCTGCTGCAAGCATCGGCCCGGCGCCAATAACGGCGCCGACAGTCTTGATTATTCTGCGTCGCGAAATGATTTTCATTTTGCACGCTCCGGCACAATAAACGCAGCTTATTGTCGCGAAATTGCGCCGAATGGTCAACCGCCACCGCCATCTTCTCCACAAAAAAGCGCGAAACGGCGGACAGAAAACCGCTTGGCGCCCAATCGCTTTGCGCGCCAAACTTGGGAAGTTGTTTGCCTTTGAACCTCGCGGAGCCCGCCAATGTCGGCCGAAATGCGCCTCAAAGAACGCGGGATCGTGCTGCCCGAACCCCAGGATCCGACTGGCAATTATCTGCCGTTTCGGCTGCACGAGAACACGCTGTATCTGTCGGGCCAGGGCCCGCGACTGGCCGACGGCAGCTTGCGCGCCGGGATCGTCGGTGCAAACGTCACGCTCGAGGAAGCCAAAGAAGATGCGCGCCTGGTGGGCCTCGGCCTGCTTTCGGCGGCGCGCAAGGCGCTGGGCTCGCTCGACCGCGTCGATTACGTGGTCAAGCTGCTCGGCATGGTCAATGCCGCGCCTGGCTTCGGCCGCCAGCCCGAGGTTATCAATGGCTGTTCGGACCTGTTCGTCGAAGTGTTCGGCGAGGCCGGGCGGCATGCGCGTTCCGCCGTCGGCATGGGCAGTTTGCCGCGCGGCATCACGGTCGAAATCGAGGCGATCTTCGCGGTCAGGAAATAGCCGCTGCGCCGGTGCGGTTGGCCTGCGGCTACTGGCCCGTGGCGATGCGCTCGACGAGCTGCTTCACGCTCGGGATGAAGCCGTTGCGGTAGAAGGGGTCGGACGCGAAACGATACGCGTTGTGGCCCGCGAACATCAGCTGCGCTTCGACGTCGGCGCCGTGGCTGATGTCCTGCAGCGTCTTCTGGATGCAGAAGCTGCGCGGATCGGCCTTCTTGCCGGTCGTGCCGGCATCGTTCTGCTGCCAGTTCGAAAAAGCGCAGGCCGAAAGGCAGCCCATGCAGTTGACCTGGTCGCGGTGGATTTCTTCGGCGCGCGCGGGCGTCACGAAAATCAGCGTGAATTCGGGCGTGCGCAAAGCCTCGGTGAAGCCGGCCTTGACCCAGCGCTCGGCCGCCGCGCGGTCTTGGGCCGAGAGATAGACGAGCCGCCCGCGAGCGCCCACCGGAAAAGGCTGGTCGTGCTCGCCCACCGGGTGCATCTGGTAGGCGACCTGGCGGGCGGAACGCTCTTCGAGCTCGGCCAAAAACGGGTTGCGCACGGCCGACGAATAGAAGCCGGTCGGCGAGAAGCGGTGCAGCAGCACGTCGCCCGATTTGAGGGTCAGCAGGCGCTGCTTCCACGCGTCGGAAATCGGGCTCTCTTTGGTGAGCAAAGGCCGCGTGCCGAACTGGAACGCGCACGGGCCCACGTCGGGATTGCCGACGAAATCCTGCCATTCGTCGAGTCGCCACACCCCGCCCGCCATGATTATCGGCGTGCGCTCGAGGCCGAACTCGCGCATCTGCCGGCGCAATTCGATCACGCGCGGGAGCGGGGCTTCGGGCTTCAGCGGATCTTCGGCGTTCGACAAGCCGTTGTGGCCGCCGGCCAGCCACGGATCTTCGTAGACCACGCCGCCCAGGAGATCGGCGAATTTGTGGTAGGCGCGCTTCCAAAGCGCGCGGAACGCACGCGCCGACGACACGATCGGATAATAGTAGGCGCCGTATTTGGCGCAGATTTCGGCGATTCTGTAGGGCATGCCGGCGCCGCACGTGACGCCGTGGATCAGGCCTTTTGACTGGTCGAGGACGGCCTCGAGGATGGGCTCGGCCCCGCCCATCTCCCAGAGAATATTCATGTGGACGCGGCCCTGCTCGCCCGACATTTCGCGCGCGACGCGCGCCTGGTGCAAAGCGCCCTTGACCGCGTAGGCGATCAGCTCGTCGTGGCGCTCGCGCCGCGTCTTGCCGCGGTAGATCTGGCGCACCACATCGCCGTTTTCGTCGAGATAGTCGGCATTGACGCCGGAAAACGTGCCGACTCCGCCCGCCGCCGCCCACGCGCCGGAGCTTTCGCCGTTCGAGACCGAAACGCCCTTGCCGCCTTCGACGACCGGCAAAACCTCGCGGCCCGAAATCATGATCGGTTCAAGTGAAAACAAGATGTCGCTTCCGTCGGTTCGGGGGGAGCAGACGCCCCAGGCTGAACGCCGGGTTCGGCATCCGCGACAGTGATAAATTTGTAATCGCGCGAACGCAAGCGGCTATTGGGCCGCAGCCTCCGCCCGTTCGCCCCACGCCGCCAATGCGATGCTGGCATGCACCATGTCGAGTTCGTCCGGCACGGCTTTGATTTCGAAGCCCAGCACCCGGCAAAGCTCGACCATATTGTGGTTTTCCCGCAGAATTTCGCCGTAAACCTCGCCCACGCCGCGCGCCTTGGCATAGTCGAGAATGCGGATCATCAGCCGCCGTCCGAGCCCCAGGCCCTTGAGTTCGGAGCGCAGCGCGATCGCGTATTCCGCGCGCGCCCGGTCGGGGTCGGCAGCGAGGCGCACGACGCCCAAAAGACCTTGCGGATCGTCGCGCCGCTCGCAGACGAAGGCCATTTCGCGGTCGTAGTCGATCTGCGTCAGACGCGCCAGTTGCGGCCGCGTCAGGCGCGTGACGGGCGCGAAAAAGCGCATGCGGCGGTCTTCCGCGCTCATGTGGTCGATAAGCCCGTCGACGAGCGGCGCGTCTTCGGGGCGGATGGGGCGCAGCCGCACCGTGCCGATGCCGTCGAGTTCGAGCGTTTCGACGAGTTCGCTCGGATAAGGCTCGATCGCGAGGCGCGCGGCATGGACCTGGCTGCCGGGCTTGCGCACGCGGATGCGCGCATCGAGCACGATGGCGCCGCTTGCGTCGGCGAGCAGCGGATTGATGTCGAGTTCGGCCACCGAATCGAGATCGCAAATCAGCTGCGACAGGCGCACGAGCGCCAGTTCCACCGCCGCAAGATCGGCCGCCGGCCGGTCGCGGTAGCCGCGCAGCAGCCGCGACACGCGCGTGGCCCCAATCAGTTCGCGCGCGAGTTTGACGTTGAGCGGCGGCAAGGCCATCGCGGTGTCGCCGACCACTTCGACAGAAACGCCGCCTTGGCCGAAAAGGATCGCAGGCCCGAATTGGCGGTCTTCGCTCACGCCCAGAATCAGCTCGTGCGCATCCGGACGGCGCACCATCTCCTGCACCAGAAAACCCGTCACCACCGCATCGGGGCGCTTGGTTTTGACGCGCTCGAGCATCGCGGCGGCGGCAAGTTCGACCGCGCGCGGACCGTCGAGATTGAGCGCAACGCCGCCGACGTCGGATTTATGCAGGATCTGCGGCGACACGATCTTGAGCGCAACGCGCCCGCCGATGCGCACGGCCGCAAGCACGGCCGAAGTCGCATCGCCGACGAGTTCGCCGCGCGGCAGCGCAAAGCCGTAGCCCGCGAGCACGCCGCGCACCTGCGGGTCGGTCAGCCATTCCTGGCCCGCCGCCAGCGCCGCATCGACGATGGCGCGGGCGGCTGCCGGATCGGGCGCGACCATTTCAGGGGACGCGTCCGGCACCTCCATGAGGTTGCGCTGCGCACGGCGATAGCGAACGAGGTGCATGAAGCCGCGCACGGCTTTGTCCGGCGTTTCGTAGGACGGGATGCGCGCGTCGGCGAACAGCGCGCGCGCGGCAAGCGCGTTCTGGGTGCCGCCCAGCCACGAGGCGAGCACCGGGATCTTGGCGCCCTTGGCCCCGTCGATGACCGCTTGGGCGGCTTCGACCGACGAAGCGATCGCGGTCGGACAATTGAGGGCCAGCACCGCATCCACGCCCGGCGCCTGCAGCAGAACGTCGAGAGCCGCGCGATAGCGCGCGCCATCGGCATCGCCGATGATGTCGATGGGGTTGCCGTGCGACCAGGTCGGCGGCAACACCTTGTCGAGTTTGCTTTGCGTGTCGGCATCGAGGGCGGCCAGATGGCCGAGCTGGTCCATCAGCGTGTCGGTCGCAAGCACGCCGAGCCCGCCGCCATTGGTGAGAATGGCGAGCCTGTCGCCGCCTTCGCCGGCGCCCGCCGGCAACGCCGGCGCGGCAAGGGTCGCGACCGCATCGAACAGTTCGTCGATGTCGTAGACGCGCAGCATGCCCGCACGCCGGAACGCCGCGTCGTAGACGGCATCCGCCCCCGCCAAAGCGCCGGTATGCGAGGCGGCCGCTTTGGCCGCTTCGGCGTGGCGTCCGGCTTTGATGACGATCACGGGCTTGAGGCGGGCGGCCGCGCGGGCCGCGCTCATGAATTTGCGCGCCTGCGTGACGGCTTCGATGTAGAGCAGAATCGCGCGGGTCTTGCCGTCGGTCGCCAGCCAATCGAGAAGATCGCCGAAATCGACGTCGCTCATGTCGCCGAGCGACACGAGATGCGAAAAGCCGATCTTGCGCGGAGCCGCCCAGTCGACGATGGCGGTCGCCATCGCGCCGGACTGCGTCACGAACGCAAGATCGCCCGCCGCAGGCGCCACATGCGAGAATGTCGCGTTGAGGCCGATCGAAGGCACCATCGCGCCAAGGCAGTTCGGACCGACGATGCGCATCAGATAGGGGCGCGCGGCATCGAGCATTTCCTGCTCGAGCGCTTTGCCGGCATTGTTCGGCAATTCGCCGAATCCCGCCGAGATCACGATCGCCGCACGGCACCCGCGCGCGCCCAGCTGCGCCACGATGCCCGGCACCGTCGCAGGCGGCGTGCAGATGACCGCCAGATCGGGCACCACCGGCAGGCTCTGGACGTCCGGATATGCGAATACGCCCTCGATCGCCGGATATTTCGGATTGACCGGCAGGATCGGGCCTGCGAAACCGGCATGGAACAGATTGCGCGCCAAGACCGCCCCAACCGACCCCGGTTTGGGCGTGGCGCCGATCAAAGCGACCGATTTGGGCGACAGAAGCTTGTCGAGATTGCGAATCGACATGACGCACCCCTCGCCTTTCTTTGTTCCCTGTTTTGTTGCAGTGCAGCATAATAGCTCAGATTCGTGACAAAATGACACCTCAATCCATTCTGGTTTATGTCGGCCTCGATTTGGTCGGCGATGGGCTGATGAAACTGCCTTTCGTGCGAGCCCTCAAAGCCAATTGGCCAACCGCCAAAATCGTGTGGTGTGCGGGCAAAGGACCCAGCGCCTATGCCGGCAGCCTGCGTCCTCTGGTCGCGGGGCTGATCGATGAAACCATTGAAAACGCAGGCTTCGGCAGCCGTTTGGGCGATATCTTCGCCCGGCCCCTTGGCGGTCGCAGCTTCGATCTGGTGCTCGACACGCAGCGCCGTTTTTCGACGAGCCTTGCCGTGCGCCGGGTGCGCCACAAGCGCTTCGTGTCGGGTGCGGCGGGTTTTCTGCTTTCCGAGGGCCGACCGGCCACCCGCACCAAGCCGCGCGCGATGCTGGGCCAGATGCTGCAATTGATCGAGGCGGCCGGCGGCGATCCGGCTCTGGCAACCCCGCCTTTGGCACTGCCGGCGGAAGCAACGGCTGCGGCCGCTGCCCTGCTGCCGCCGGGGCCGACCTATATCGGCCTCGCACCCGGTGCGGGCAATCGCGAAAAATGCTGGCCGCTCGAAAACTACTGCGCTGTCGCCCGGAAACTCGGCGCCGGCGTGCCCGTCTTCATTCTCGGCCCCGACGAAAAAGACTGGATCGTCGCCGCATCTGCCGTGCCGAATGCGCGCCTGCCGTTGCAGGACGCCGCCGCGCGCGGCATCGCGCCGTCGCCCGCATTGACGATCGCGCTCGCCCAGCGCCTTGCCGCGTCGCTCGCCAACGATTCGGGCGGCGGCCATATGCTGGCGGCCGGCGACCGGCCGCTCGTATCGCTGTTCGGGCCGACCGACCCCGCCAAGTTCGCGCCGCACGCGCGGCATTCGACCGTGCTGCGCGCGCAGGATTTCGGCGCCGACAGGATGGCGGCAATCCCGATCGACGCGGTCGCAGCAGCGCTTCAGTCGTCGATGGCGAGCGGCGTTCCGCGCTGAGGCAGATCACGGCCGGGAAAGCGCCGCATCAGCCACACCACCATCAGCAGGCCGGGCAGGGCCGCGAGTGTGGTCGCGGCGAAGAACCAAACCCAATCGAGCTGCTCGGAGAGCCAGCCGCCAGAGGCCGCGAGCGTGGTGCGACCGACCGCCGCCAGCGACGAGAGAAGCGCGTATTGCGTGGCCGTGAAGGCGATGTTGCACAGGCCCGACAGATAAGCGACGAACGCCGCCGAGCCCATGCCGCCCGAGAAATTTTCGATGCCGATCGTGAGCGTGAGGAGCGCCACATCGTAGCCGACATAGGCCTGCAGCACGTACATGAGGTTCGAGACCGCCTGCAGAATTCCGCAATAGAACAGCGACGGGTAGAGCCCGAAACGCGCCACCACAGCACCGCCCGCCGCAACGCCCGCAAGCGTCGAAAACACGCCGTAGATTTTCGAGATGTTGGCGACTTCGATGCGGCTGAACCCCATCGCGACGTAAAACGGATTGGCCATCACGCCCGCCAACGCGTCGCCGAACTTGTAGAGCACTACGAAGATCAGGATCGTGGCCCAAGCAGGCCGCGTGGCGAATTCGGCGAACGGCCCCGCCACGGCTTGGCGCAGCCAAGCGGCCAGTTTTTCGAACGGCGAATTGCCCGCAAGCGGCGCTGCGACCGCAGCAGGCACGGGCGGTTCGGCCGTGAGCCATACCGTGACGGCACCCACCGCCATCAGGCAGGCCATTGCCGAAAACGCAAAAGCCCAGCCGCCGTATTCGGCCGCATATAGAGCACCCGCCGAGGCCGCCATCAGGCCGAAGCGATAGCCCCATTGCGTGGCGGCGGCCCCCGCCCCCTGTTCGTCGGCCTTCAGTATCTCGATGCGGAAAGCGTCGATCACGATGTCTTGGCTTGCCGAAAGAAACGCGATGGCGACGGCAACCATCGCGGTCGGCCACGGATCGACGCGCGGATCGGTGAAACCGAGCGCGAAGATCGCGGCCGCCAGCCCTGCCTGGGTCAGCAGCGCCCAGGATCGGCGGCGGCCCAATCGGCGCGTGAAAGCGCCCAAAGGCAGCCGATCGATGATCGGCGCCCACAGGAATTTGAGCGAATAGGCCGTGCCGACGAGGGCAAGGATGCCGATCGTCGTGCGGCTCACGCCCGATTCGGCGAGCCAGAATGAAAGCGTGCCGAACGTGAGCGGCAGCGGCAGGCCCGAAGAGAACCCCATGAACAGCACGGCGAGCAGACGCGGCCGCGTATAGACGGCCAAGGCCGTTCGCCAATTCGCAGGCTGGTCCGGGATTTCGGTCATGCGGTTTCTGTCGTGCGATTCGCGCGCATCGCTTCAGTCTATGCGAAGGCGATTCGCGCGCGAAGGCTTTGCTGGCCGGGCGCGCCCCCCTCACACCGCTTCGGCGGATTTCTCGGCGCGTTTGCGGGCGTTGGGGTCGAGCAGCTTCTTGCGCAGGCGGATCGATTTGGGCGTCACTTCGACGAGTTCGTCGTCGTTGATGTAGGCGATCGCCTGCTCGAGCGTGAGGATCTTCGGCGTCTGCAGCACCACCGCTTCGTCCTTGCCGGACGCGCGCACGTTGGTGAGCTTCTTGGCCTTGAGCGGATTGACTTCGAGATCGTTGTCGCGCGTGTGCTCGCCGATGATCATGCCCTCGTAGACCGGCACGCCCGGATTGATCATCATGGGCCCGCGATCTTCGAGGTTCCACAGCGCGTAAGTCACGGCCGTGCCGTCGGCGTTCGAGATCAGCACGCCCGTGTGGCGGCCGTCGATCGGGCCCTTCCACGGCGCGTAGCTGTGGAAGATCTTGTTCATGATGCCGGTGCCGCGCGTGTCGGACAGGAATTGCCCGTGGTAGCCGATGAGGCCGCGCGACGGCACGAGGAACGTCACGCGCACTTTGGCGCCGCCCGAGGGGCGCATGTCGGTCATCTCGCCGCGGCGGCGGCCGAGCGCTTCGACGACCACGCCCGAATAGTTTTCGTCGACGTCGACCTGCACTTCTTCGATGGGCTCGAGCCTGTTGCCGGCGTCGTCGCTCTTCAGCAGCACGCGCGGGCGGCCGACCGACAATTCGAAGCCTTCGCGGCGCATCGTTTCGATCAGCACGCCGAGCTGCAATTCGCCGCGCCCGGCCACCTCGTAGGCCTCGCCCGAATCGCTTTCGCGCACGTGGATCGCGACGTTGCCTTCCGCCTCGCGGAAAAGCCGGTCGCGGATCATGCGGCTCGTGACCTTGGTGCCTTCGCGGCCCGCGAGCGGCGAATCGTTGACCGAGAAGGTCATGCCGAGTGTGGGCGGATCGATGGGGAGCGACGGGATGGGCTCGTTGACGTCGATCTGGCACAGCGTGTCGGCGACGGTCGTGGCCGTGAGGCCCGCGATCGCCACGATGTCGCCCGCTTCGGCCGAATCGACCGGCGTGCGCTCGAGGCCGCGGAACGAGAGAAGGCGCGTCAAACGGCCCTCTTCGAGCACTTTGCCGTCGCGCGAGAGCGACTTGATCGCCATGTTGGTCTTGGCGACGCCCGAATAGATGCGGCCCGTGAGAATGCGCCCGACATAGGGGTCGTATTCGAGCGTGGTCGCGAGCATGCGGAACGGGCCAGAGGCGTCGGCCTTGGGCGGCTTCACGTGCTTGACGATGAGATCGAACAGCGGGTTCAAGTTTTCGCGGGGTGCTTCGAGCGATTCGGCCGCCCAGCCGTTGCGGCCAGAGGCGAAGAGCACGGGGAAATCGAGCTGGTCGTCGTCGGCGCCCAGCGCCGCGAACAGGTCGAATACCTCGTTCAGAACCTCTTGGGCGCGCGCGTCCGAGCGGTCGACCTTGTTGACGACGACGATGGGGCGAAGCCCCCGCGCCAGCGCCTTCATGGTCACGAACTTGGTCTGCGGCATCGCCCCTTCGGCGGCGTCCACCAGCACGACCACGCCGTCCACCATCGACATGATGCGCTCGACCTCGCCGCCGAAATCGGCGTGGCCGGGCGTGTCGACGATGTTGAGGCGCACGTCCTTCCAGACGACCGATGTGCATTTGGCGAGGATGGTGATGCCGCGCTCGCGTTCGAGGTCGTTCGAGTCCATCGCGCGTTCGGCGACTTTCTCGTTCACGCGGAACGTGCCGGACTGCTTCAGAAGCTGGTCGACGAGCGTGGTTTTGCCGTGGTCGACGTGGGCGATGATGGCGAGGTTGCGCAGATCCATGATTTTCAGGCCGCCAATTGCTTGGCCGCGAGTTCCTTGAGGGAGGTTTCGGGACGCGCACCGTAATGCGAGATGATTTCGGCCGCGCAGATCGCGCCCAGCCGTGCCGCAAGGCCGAGATCCTTGCCGGTCGTGACGCCGTGCAGGAAACCGGCGGCGTAGAGGTCGCCCGCCCCGGTCGTGTCGACGACCTGGACGCCGGGAATCGCGGGCACGGCACGCGCTTCGCCATTGCCGACCACGACCGAGCCTTTTTCCGAGCGCGTCAAAGCCGCGATGCGCGAGGGTTTCGCGCGCAGATGCGGCAGCACCTCGTCGAACGAGGCGACCTCGTAAAGGCTCGTGATTTCGTGCTCGTTGGCGAAGAGAATGTCGACATGGTTGTCGACGAGGTCGCGGAACTCGGCGCGATGGCGGCCGACGCAGAACGAATCCGACAAAGTCAGCGAAACCTTTCGCCCGGCTTTGTGCGCGACATCCACCGCCTTGCGGAAGGCTGCCTTGGCGGCCGGCTTGTCCCACAAATAGCCTTCGAGATAGGTGACGCTCGCGGCCGCGACCGTCGCTTCGTCGATCTGGTCGGGGCCGAGATCGACGCAAGCGCCGAGATAGGTCTGCATCGTGCGCTGCGCGTCCGGCGTCACGAAAATCAGGCAGCGCGCCGTGGCGGGGCCGCTCGCGGCGGCTTGCGTGTCGAAGGCCACGCCCGTCGCGCGGATGTCGTGGCGGAAAATGGTGCCCAGCTGGTCGTCGCGCACGCGCCCGATATAGGCGGCCTTGCCGCCGAGATTGGCGAGGCCCGCGATCGTGTTGCCGGCCGAACCGCCCGAGGATTCGCGACCCGGCCCCATCAATGCGTAGAGCGCATCGGCACGCGCCTCGTCGATCAGCGTCATCGCGCCTTTTTCGAGGCCGTTTCTGGCGAGCAGCGCATCGTCGGCACGGGCAATGACATCGACAATGGCGTTGCCGATGCCCAGCACATCGAATTTGGCGTTGGACATTGATTCTCCGGCCGACTCGGGGAAACCCCAGCGGGGGCTTGAAACGGCGCGCGGAAAATACCCATCCTTGTTGCGGCGCACAAGCGCGCGTTTCGGGAACAGAAAAGGCGGCGGCGCATGGCGGCGATGGGGTCTTTGTCGATTTTGGGCGCGGCCGCGCGCGCGATCGGCCAGTTGGGCGACCCGAATTTGCGCAAGCCCCTGCTCAAAAGCGTGGCTTTGAGCATTGCCGCTATCGTGCTTCTTTGGATCGGACTTGGCTACGCGCTGCTGCACACGCAGCTTTTTGCGGTTGGCTGGCTCGATACGACCGCCGCCGCGATCGGCGGATTCGGCGTTGTGGCGCTTACGCTTATCCTGTTTCCGACGTTCGTGGCGGCGTTTCTGGGACTGTTTTTGGAGGAAGTGGCCGTCGCCGTCGAAGCCCGCCACTACCCGCATTCGCCGCCCGCGCGCACACGCTCGACCGCTGCGGAAATCCTGGCTGGGCTGCGGCTCCTGGGCTTGGCGTTGGGCGTCAATCTGCTGGTGCTGCCGCTTTACTTCGTCCCCGGCGTCAATCTGGCGGTCTTTTTGGCCGCCAACGGGTTTCTGCTGGCGGCTGAATATGTCGGCCAGGGGCTTGCCCGGCGCGCCGATCCGGCCGCGTTGCGCAGCCTGTGGCGCGCCCACCGCAACGAGGCGTGGTTTGCAGGCGCCCTGTTCGCCGGGCTGTCGCTGGTTCCGTTCGTCAACCTAGCGGTTCCGGTCGTGGCGGTTGCCACCTGCACGCATCTGGTCGAAACTTGGCTTCGAGACGGGACAGAGACGGGGCATCGGGGTTAGAGTACGCCCCGTTTTGGCGAGTCGGGGGCTGCCCCCGGCCGCCGCATCTGCCCGCACGCCGAAACCTGGCACGCTGCAAAAAGGAACCTGCCCGAATGTTCCGCCGCAAAAAGGACGAAACCGAAGAGGTAAAGCCGCCCATGCCCGAAACACCCCCTACCGCATCCGAGTCGGAACCGGCCGAATTGGTGACGCCGCGCCCGTTTTCGCGCCCCACCCCGCCTTCGCCGGGCGCGCTTGCCCGCGCCGCCGCAGCCCCGCTCGCTACACCGGCGCCGCGCCCGCCGGTACCTGTTTCCGCCCAGCGCGACGACTCGACCGAAGGGCGTAAGCTCATCGTCGGCCGCGAGATCGTGTTGTCGGGCCAGATCACGTCGTGCGAACGCCTGATCGTCGAAGGCCGGGTCGAGGCCTCGCTGTCGGACAGCCGTTTCGTCGACATCGCCGAAAGCGGCGTGTTCAAGGGCATTGCCGAGATCGAAAACGCCGAAATCGCGGGCACGTTCGAAGGCACGCTCAATGTGCGGCAGAAACTGTGGATCCGCTCGACCGGCAAGGTCACGGGCACGGTGTGCTACGGCCGCATCGAGATCGAGGAGGGCGGCCAGCTCGCGGGCGAAGTGAAGGTCGAAACGAGCGGCTTGGACAAACCCGAAGGCAACGACGGCGGTTGACCTGAGACATGCCGGTGGCGCGCGCGGCACGGCGGCTTGGGCGGCTCGCGCTGTGCGCAACGACGGCCGCATTCGCGGCCGCCTGCGCGGGTAGCCCTGCCGCCCAAGCGCCGATACTTGCGGAGCCCGCACCCGTCCAAGTGCCGCCGCCAGAGCCCGCGACGCCGGCCGCTGTCGATGCGCCGTCCCTTGCCGCCGCACCGTCTGCCAACAATGCGCGCGCTTTGGTGGGGATCGGGCGCGATGCTTTGGTGGCCCGGCTGGGACCGGCCGGTTTCGTGCGCCGCGACGGCCCGGCCGAAGTGTGGCGCTACCGCACGGCCGAATGCTATTTCGAAGCCTTCCTCTATCGCGACGATTTGCTTGGCCAGCGCGTGGCGCATGTCGATGCGCGCACGCTCGCCGGCCGTCCGATGCCGGTCGAAGCGTGTTTCGCCCAGCTCGGAAACACGCCGCGCAGCTAGAAATTCGAGGCACGCCGTGACCGCAATTCGAGGGCTTATCGCAAGCGATCTCGAAGCGCTCTATGCGATTTCGCTGGCAACCGGGCATGCCGGGCGCGATGCGTCGCATCTTTACGCCGACCCGAAGATGATGGGCCATATCTATTCGGCACCCTACGCGATCCTCGCCCCCAGCACGGTGCTGGTGGCCGAGGATCGCAAGGCGGTGGTCGGCTATGCAGCCGGCAGCCTGGATACGCGTGCGTGGGAAGAACAGCTCGAGCGCGGCTGGTGGCCGCAATTGCGCGCGCAATATCCCGATCCGGGCGACGATGCAGCGGAGACGACGACCCCGGACCAACGGCGGGCTGCGATGATCCATCGCCCGACACAAACGCCGTTGTCGGTCGCAACACGGTTTCCGGCACATCTGCATCTCAATCTGCTTCCGATTGCGCAAAGAAACGGTCTTGGCGCGCGGCTGTTCGAGGCGTGGCGAACGGCACAAAACCCCGGGCCGCTGCATGTCGCCGTGAACCGCAACAACGAAAACGCGGTTCGCTTCTGGACCAAGCTTGGATTTGCCGAACTGACCGGTGCGGATATCCCGGACGGGCGTACCGTGTGGCTCGGCCGTGCTTAGGCTTTCGGCGTCGGCGTCTTCTTCTTGAAGGCGCAGAATTGCGCGACGTTGCAGCGCCAGCATTCGGGTGCGCGCGCTTTGCACACATAGCGCCCGTGCAGAATGAGCCAATGGTGCGCGTGGCGCTTGAATTCGGGCGGCGTGCGTTTTTCGAGTTTGTCTTCGACCTCGCGCGGCGTTCTGCCGCGCGCGAGGCCCGTGCGGTTGCCGACACGGAAAATGTGCGTATCGACCGCGATCGTCGCCTCGCCGAACGCGACGTTCAGCACCACGTTCGCGGTCTTGCGGCCCACGCCGGGCAGCGCTTCGAGCGCTTCGCGGCTCCGCGGAATCTCGCCGCCATGGTCGCGCACGAGGATCTCGGCCGCGGCCATCACGTTTTTGGCTTTGGTGTTGAAGAGGCCGATGGTCTTCACGTGATCGCGCAGCGCGTCGTGCCCGAGGGCCAGCATCTCGGCCGGGGTCTTCACTTTTGCGAACAAAGCGCGCGTCGCCTTGTTGACGCCGACGTCGGTTGCCTGCGCCGACAGCGCGACCGCGACCAAGAGCTGATAGGGATTTCCCCATTCGAGCTCGGTCTTGGGCTCGGGATTGCGCGCGGCAAGATCGGCGAAAAATTCGCGGATGGCGTCCGGTTTCATGGCCCCACGCGATAAGGGCATTGGGCGTCTCGCGTCAAGCTGGACGAAACCGCCGAGCGATCTATGATCGCTCGCGATGGAAACGCCCCAGCTCGATCTCGTTTTGAAGCCGCACCGCTCGCTGCCGCCGCGCGGCTTTTTCTGGGTGATGGCGCTGCTGGTGGCTGCGAGCTTTGCCGCAGGGGCAGTTTTCGCCTCGATGGGCGCGTGGCCCGTGCTGCCGTTCCTCGGGCTCGACGTGCTGCTCGTGTGGTTCGCTTTCAAGGCGAACTATGCCGGGGCGCGGGCGCGCGAGCACATCACGCTCTATGGCGACCGGCTCGAGATCCTGTCGGTCGACGCTTGGGGCCGCAAACAGCGCCGCACGCTCGAGCCCTATTGGCTCAATGTCGAATCGGGCGAGCAGGTGGCGCTGCGCAGCCACGGGCGGCGCACGGTCGTCGGCGCTTTTCTCGACCAACAGGCGCGCGCCGATCTTGCGCGCACATTGGCCGAAGCACTCGCCGCGTGGCGTCAAAGCCCCAACACGTCGCGCATCGAATAGAGGCCGGGCGGCTTGCCGGCCGCCCATAGAGCCGCGCGCACCGCGCCCTTCGAATAGACTTGCCGACCTTGCGCCTTGTGCGCGATTTCGACCCGCTCGCCGTCGCCGAAAAACATGACCGTGTGTTCGCCGATCTCCGAGCCGCCGCGCGCGACCGAGAAACCGATGGGGCCTGCGGGTCGCGGTCCCGTATGGCCATCGCGGCTGCGGATCGTGTCGCGCGCGAAATCGAGGCCGCGCCCGGCCGCTGCGGCCCGACCCAGGGCAAGCGCCGTGCCCGAGGGAGCATCGACCTTGTGCTTGTGGTGGGCCTCGAAAATTTCGATGTCGTAGTCGGGGCCCAGGCGCGCGGCCGCCTGTTCGACCAGCGCCAGCGCCAGATTGACGCCGAGCGAGAAATTCGCCGACTGCACGATCGGGCATGTCGCGGCGGCATTCGCAAGCGCAGCCTGGTCTTCGCCGGACAGACCCGTGGTGCCGACGACCAGCGTTTTGCCGAACTTGGCCGCGAGGCTTGCATGCGCGCGCGTGGCGGCAGGAGCCGAAAAATCGATCACCGCGTCGCTTGCGGCAAAAAGTGCTTGCGGATCCGCGCCGATTTTCGCCTGCAGGGGCCCGATGCCGACAACCTCGCCCGCATCGCGACCGACGAACGGCCCGTCCGGATTTTCGGTGCCGCCCGCAAAAGCAGCGCCCGCGGCCGCGATGATCTCGCGCACCAGCATCTGCCCCATGCGCCCGGCCACCCCGACAACGCCGATCCTGATCGCCATAGACGGTCTCCGTTCAGATATTGAGTTTTTTGAAGATGCGTTCGGGAATGTGCCGAATGACCGCCATGATGCCCCACCAGAAAAACGGCGCATAGACCACATCGCGTTTTCCGGCGACGGCGCGCATGCACGCGGCCGCGATCGCGTCGGGCGAGGCGACGAGAAACATGCCGGGAAAACCCCAGGTCATCGCCGTATCGACGAAGCCCGGCTTCACGGTGACGACGTGCACGCCCGAACGCGCGCCGCGCGCGCGCAAGCCCTGCAGATAGGCATGGAGACCGGCTTTCGCGGCCCCGTACACGTAGTTTTTGAGCCGTCCGCGATCGCCCGCAACCGAGCCAAGCGCGACGACGGCCCCGCCCGGCACGGCTTCGAGCACCGGCATCAGGCGATGCAGCAACGCCACCGGGGCCGCGAAATTCACGTCGATTGTTTGTGCCAACGCTGCCGGATCGGCATCGATCTCGCTTTGCGCGGGCATGCTGCCGAAAGCCAGATACACGTTCGGCACAGCACCTTGGGCGAAATCCCGGAACGCTGCCGCTACGTCGCCGTCGAAACCGATCGCGCGGCACGACGGGCTGCCGCGCAAGACGAGATCGGCTGCAAGAGCGTTTGCGTCCTCGGCATCGCGCGCGACGAGTAGAACAGCCGCGCCGCTTGTCGCCGCGCGGCGCGCGAACGCGCGCGCGATCGCCGAACTTGCGCCCAAAACGAGCCAAGCGCTTTTCATGGCTTTGTCTCGCCGATGCCCAAACGGCGCGACAGGTCGGACGCAAAGCGCCGTTGCGGATCCCAGCGCCGGAGGCATTCCTCGAATGCGGCGAGTTTCGGATAGCCCGCGCGGAACGTCGCGGGCGCCTGGAGCGCGTCTTTGGCCAAATAGACGCGCCCGCCCGCGTCGAGTGCCAGCCGCTCGAGCTCGGCCATCAGGGCAGCGGCACCCGGCGCATTCGGCACGTCGAGCGCCAAAGTGACGCCACGCAGCGGGAAAGACAGCAATCCGCGCCCAGGTCCGCCCAAGGTTTTGAGCACGGCCAGGAACGAGGCCGTGCCGACGGCCGAAACGGCCTCGAGCATTTTGCGCGTCGCCGAGAACGCGGTCGCGTCCGGAACCACCGACTGGAACTGGAAGAAGCCGCGCTTGCCGTAGAGACGGTTCCAGTCCGAAAGACGGTCGAGCGGATAGAAGAACGCGTCGAGCGGGCGCACCGTCGAGCGTTTGGCGGCGGGTGCGCGCCGCCAATAGAGTTCGTTGAACGCGCCCACGCTGATGCGCGACAGCGCGAAGGGCGGAAAATCGAACGGGATCGGCACGGTTTTGGGAACGGGCGCTGCGGATGCGGCAGGTGCAAACTCGGCCGTCTCGAACACGCCGCGCCCGAGCTTGCGCCCGCGCGCCAACGCATCGATCCAGCCGACGCTGAACGTGGCCGTAGCGCGTGCCGCTTCGAACGCCGCGAAAAACGCGTCGAGATCGTCGATGCGCTGCGTTTCCACGCGCACATGGCCCGTTCCCGGCAGCAGGCGAAAAGCCAGCCGGCGCACAATGCCGGTCAACCCCATGCCGCCGATCGTGGCCGCGAACAGATCGCCGTGGGCGTCGGGCGACACCCGGCGCGTCTGGCCGTCCGCGCATAAAAGATCGAACCACAGAACATGGTCGCCGAAAGAGCCGTGGCGGTCGTGGTTTTTGCCGTGCACGTCGGCGGCAAGTGCTCCGCCAACGGTCGCATAAGAGGTCCCCGGCGAAACCGGCGGGACGAAGCCTTTGGGCACGAATATGTCGAGCAGCGTGCGGAAGGTCACGCCCGCTTCGCATTCGAGAACGCCGGTCGCGGCATCGAACGCGAGCAGCCGGTCCAAACGCAGCATGTTCGCGACGTCGGCGCCGCCGTTTTGCGCGGCATCGCCGTAGGCTTTGCCCGACCCGCGCGCGACGAGGCTCGCACCCGCATCGGCCAGGACACGATCGAGCTCGCTTTGGCGTTCGGGGCGCGCCACGCGCGAAGACGCGGCGGCGCAACGCCCCCACCCCG
Source organism: Tagaea sp. (assembly GCA_044378015.1). Classification (GTDB taxonomy): domain Bacteria; phylum Pseudomonadota; class Alphaproteobacteria; order CACIAM-22H2; family CACIAM-22H2; genus Tagaea. Next base: position 62,171 of record JBILXZ010000009.1, on the reverse strand, counting down.
CCAATGTCGTTTCTTTCCAGCGCACGCTCATGCGTAGATCAAATAGCCGAACACGGCCAGCCAGCCCAGCACGCAAACGATCAGGAACCGGTCGCTGAGGGCGATGTCGGTGGGCGCCCCCGACCGCTCTTCGACCAGCGCGATTTGCAGGTAGCGCAGCATGCCCGCCAGCACGAACGGGGCGGTCAGATAAAGCCGCTCGGTGCCGTAGCGGCGAATGACGGCTTGGTCGGCCGTGTAGAGCAGGTAGCTCACGGCCAAAGCGCCGAGCACGACGGCAATGGCGGTATCGACGAAGCGCAGATTGTAGCCCGCGAGCGCTATGCGGTGCCCGGCCGCGACGCCCGACACCAGATCGTCGCGCCGTTTGGCGAGGGCGAGAAACAGCGCCAGCAGCCCCGTGCAGACGACGATCCAAACGCTCGGCACCACGCCGATCGCGAATGCCCCGGCCTCGACGCGCAGCACGAAGCCGACCGCGACGATCAGCACGTCGAGCAGGCTCACATGCTTCAAGTGCCAGGAATAGGCGAGGTTGAGCGCAAGATAGACGCCCAGCACCGTGCGGAAGGGCGAGGGCAATTGCGACGCCAGCAGCGCCGCACCTGCGAGCAGCAGCGCCGCAAAGGCGAGCGCTGCTTTCGGCGAAACCGCTCCCGACGCGATCGGCCGCAAGCGCTTGGCCGGATGCAGTCGGTCGGCGTCGCGGTCGCAGAAATCGTTGAAAACGTAGACGGCCGATGCCGCAAGGCTGAACGCCGCCACGGCCATCGCGGCGGCAGCCAGCGTCGGCAAGCCCAATGCTTCGGGCGTAAAAAACAGCGGGGCTGCGACAAACGCGTTTTTGATCCAGTGCCGCGGCCGCGCCAATGCCAGCAAAGCTGTCAACATGCAGCGGTTAGAGCGCATTTCCAAACAACGCGCCAGACCGAAAAATAAGGGTTTGAAAAGGTTTTGCGGCTGGTACTGTGGCGTCGCTTCGGGATGTTAGGACAAGCGTTTCGTGACCCAGAGTTTCGCAGATCGGATTGCGCGCGCGGCACCTGCTTTGGCCGGCACGATTTTCGTGGCCGGATTGGCGCTGGTGTCCGCCCTCGCGTTCCTGCTGATGCGCTTCAACGACACGCTGCGCCAGAGCCAGGCCGAGAACCTCGCCGAGCGCGTCGTTGCCCTCGTCGAAAACGAATTCGCGGCAATCTCGCAGATCCAAATCACGCTCGCGGCGACCCTTGCGAAAGCGCCGTTGGGCGACGCGGCGACCTACGGCGCGTGGCTCGACCAGATGGGTCTCGTGCAGCGCTATCCGAGCCTGCGCGTCGTCGCGTTTGCCCCGCGCGTCGATGCCGCCGATCTTGCGGCTTTGCATGCCAAGGCGGCGGGCGACGCAACGCGCGGCGCGCTCGGCTATCCCGATTTCGCGGTGCAGCCGCCCGGCCCGCGCGACACGATGTTCCCGGCCTATTTCGTCTATCCGCTCGCCGGCAACGAGCGCGTGGTCGGGTTCGACCTGTGGGCCAATCCCGAGCGCCGCACGCCGGCGGAGCGCGCCATCGCGGCGGAGCGCCCGATCGGCTCGGCACCGATGCTGCTGCCCCAAGACAACGCCGTCGGCACGCGCAGCATTCTCGCGGTGCTGCCGATCGTGGCCGAAGGCAAGACGGTCGGCATTCTGCCGATCGGCCTGTCGCCCGGCCAGCTGATCGAACCGCTGCTCGAAAAGCAGTTCCCGACTGCCCGCATCGCGATCCACGACCGCGGCGCCGACACCGCGCCTGGCGACGCGCGCACGCGGCTGCCGCTGTTGACTGTCGAGGGCACGGCCCTGTCGGCGCGCACGGAGCCCGACGTGCAAGTCGCGCGCACGGTCGAAATCATGGGCCGCTTCTGGGACATCGAAGTCGCGCACGCAAGCGAGCTGCCGCCAATGCAGCTTTACGCGCCGACGGCCGTCCTGGCGGGCGGAGCTGCGGTGCTGCTGCTGGGGCTGGTTCTGTCCGCGAGCCTCGCGCGCCGCCAGCGCGGCCTCGAAGCGGCGGTTGTCGAGCGCACGCGCGCCCTCGAAGAGGCGCTGGCTGCCGCCGCCCGCCAGACCGAACTTGCCGTCGATTCGGGTGCGGCGAAAGACCGCTTCTTCGCGAACATGAGCCACGAATTGCGCACGCCGCTCAACGCCATCGTCGGCTTCGCCGAAGCGATGAAGCTCGGCATCGCGGGCAATCTGCCGCCGCGCGCGCAAAGCTACGTGGGCGCCATCGTGAGCTCGGCCAATTGGCTGAAGCGCGTCGTCGACGACGTGCTGGAAATGTCGCGCCGAACGGACGACGCCGAAATCTTGGGGTTGAAGCCGATCGCCCTCATCGAGGCGGTGACGGAAGTGGCGAGCGTGCTGCAAGCCGCCGCCGAACAGCGCCGCGTGCGGCTGGCGTTCGGCGACGGACTGGCAGCCGCCCCGCCCGTGATGGCCGACATGACGGCGCTCGGCCGCGTCGTCGCGAATCTTGCGGAGAACGCCTTCAAATTCTCGCCGGTCGGCGAGACCGTGACGATCGACGCGTCGAGCAACGCGCAGACCGTCACGCTCTGCGTGGCCGACCGGGGGCCCGGCATTGCGCCTGCCGAGCGGCAGAAAGTGTTTCTGCCGTTCTACCAAGTCGCAGGCCCGGTCGCGGACGCGGCCAATCGGGGCGTCGGCCTCGGGCTTGCGATCTGCCGGAAGCTCGTGCTCGGCATGGGCGGGTCGATCGAATTCGCCGACAATGCGCCGAGCGGCACCCGCGCTCTGGTTTTCTTGCGTCGTGCGCCGACGAGCTGAAGGCGCGCGTATCGGCGCATTTTTTGCGGCGCAAGAAGACGTTGCAAGCACGGTCGGATCGTGCGGGAATCGCGTTCTGCGCTCCGAAACGCGATTGCGTGCCTATTGGGTCGCGATGTAGAAAATCCCCATCTTTTCGGCGGCACGGCGCTGGTTCGCCGTCTTCGGCGCCGCTAAAACGTGGTCCTCTTCGCAAACAGGAAACGACAGCAGTCAATGGCGACAGATTCCGGGACGGCGGCACCCAAAGCGGAATTCGCGCAACTGCGCGTTCTGGCGATCGAAGACATCGACATCATGCGCGAGGTGCTGTGCGCGATGCTGCAGGCCGTCGGCATCGGCACTTGCGAGAGCTGCGCGACCGGCGCGCGCGGACTGGAACTGCTGGCCGAACGCCCGTTCGATCTCGTTTTCTGCGACCTCACGATGGCGCCGATGGACGGGCTCGAGTTTCTGCGCCGCTTGCGCGGGCATTCCGATCCGAAGCTTGCCGCACTGCCGGTCGTGATCCTGACCGGGCGCACCGAGCCGTCGTGCCGGACTTCGGCTCTCGGGGCCGGGGCTTCGGCCTTTGCGGTCAAGCCCGTGCCGCTGGCGGCTTTGCAGGATCTGGTGCGCTTGGCCTTGCGCTAGCCGCCGCCCGGGTTTGCGCGGTCAGTTGCGCAGATCGTCCCACAGCTCCTTCACCTTGGCAAAGAAGCTGGCACTTTCGGGGCTGTGGCTTTTGCCGCCGCCGCCGCTGCCTTCGAATTCGCGCAGCAGTTCCTGCTGGCGTTTGGTGAGGTTGACCGGCGTTTCGACCATCGCCTCGATGAACATGTCGCCGCGCGCCTGGCTGCGCAGCACGCTCATGCCCTTGCCCTTGAGGCGGAATTGCTGCGCCGTCTGGGCGCCCGCCGGGATCGTGACCTTGGCGCGGCCGCCGTCGACCGTCGGAACTTCGATCGAGCCGCCCAAAGCGGCCGTCGTCATCGGGATCGGCACGCGGCAATAGATGTCCGCGCCTTCGCGGTGGAACAAGCGGTGCTGCTTGATCGACAAAAACAGATAGAGGTCGCCCGTGGGCGAGCCGCGCAGGCCTGCTTCGCCCTCGCCCGCAAGCCGTATGCGCGTGCCGTCTTCCACGCCCGCCGGGATGTTGACCGACAGCGTGCGCTCCTTGCGCACGCGGCCCTGGCCCTGGCAGGTCTTGCAGGGTTTCTCGATGATCTGTCCCGCCCCGCCGCATTGATGGCAGGCGCGCTCGATCGTGAAGAAGCCTTGCTGCGCGCGCACCTTGCCTTGGCCGCGGCAGGTGGGGCATGTCGTGGGCTTGGAGCCTGCTTCCGCGCCATTGCCGTGGCAGGTTTCGCAGGCGTTCATCGACGCCACGCGCACCGTCGCCTGCTTGCCGTGGTAGGCGTCTTCGAGGCTGATTTCGAGATTGTAGCGAAGGTCGGCACCGCGCTGCGGTCCGCCGCCGCGCCGCCCGCCGCCCATGAACTCGCCGAACATTTCGTCGAATATGTCGGCAAAGCCGCCGGCGCCGCCCGCACCGAAACCGCCGGGCTGGCCGCCGCCGCCGCCTTCGAAGGCGGCATGGCCGAAACGGTCGTAGGCTGCGCGCTTTTGGTCGTCTTTGAGGACGTCGTAGGCCTCGTTGATCTCCTTGAACTTGGCCTCGGCCTTTTTGTCGCCCGGGTTTTTGTCCGGGTGGAACTGCATGGCGAGCTTGCGATAGGCCTTCTTGAGATCGTCTGCCGACGCCCCTTTGGCGACACCCAGCAATTCGTAGTAATCCGCTTTCGCCACGCGACGCTTCTCCATCAGGGCGGCACGGCCGGACCCGACGCGCGATGCGCGCTCCGGATCGGCCGACCGAACCGAGCTTTAGCCCTTTTTGGTCTTGTCCGAAACTTCCTCGAACGTCGCGTCGACGACTTTTTCGTCTTTCGCCTTGGGCCCTTCGGCCTTGGCGCCGCCGTCCGCGCCGTCGGAGCCTTGCGGCATGTCGCCCGGCGCCTGCTGGGCCTTGTACATGGCCTCGCCGAGCTTCATGGCGGCCTGCATCAGGGCCTCGGTCTTGGCCTTGATGTCTTCGGCGTCGGCGCTGTCTTTGGTGGCCTTCAGATTGTCGATGGCGGTCTGCACGGCGGCTTTTTCGGCCGCGTCGAGCTTGTCGCCGTACTCGGCGACGTTCTTTTCGGTGTCGTGCACGAGGCTCTCGGCACGGTTCTTGGCCTCGACCAGATTGCGGCGCTTCTTGTCTTCGCTCGCGTTGGCTTCGGCGTCCTTGACCATCTTGTTGATCTCGGCGTCGGACAGGCCGCCCGAAGCCTGGATGCGGATCTGCTGCTCTTTGCCCGTCCCCTTGTCTTTGGCCGACACCTGCACGATGCCGTTCGCGTCGATGTCGAACGTGACCTCGATTTGCGGCACGCCGCGCGGCGCGGGCGGCAGGCCGACGAGATCGAACTGGCCGAGCATCTTGTTGTCGGCGGCCATCTCGCGTTCGCCCTGGAACACGCGGATGGTCACGGCCGACTGGCTGTCCTCGGCGGTCGAGAAGGTCTGGCTCTTGCGCGTGGGGATCGTCGTGTTGCGGTCGATGAGGCGCGTGAACACGCCGCCCAGCGTTTCGATGCCGAGCGAGAGCGGCGTCACGTCGAGCAGCAGCACGTCCTTGACGTCGCCCTTCAGCACGCCGGCCTGGATGGCGGCCCCGATCGCGACCACCTCGTCGGGATTGACCCCGCGATGCGGCTCGCGGCCGAAGAACTGCTTCACGGTTTCGATGACCTTGGGCATGCGCGTCATGCCGCCCACGAGAACCACTTCGTCGATTTCGCTGGCTTTGAGGCCGGCGTCCTTGAGCGCGTTGCGGCACGGCTCGATCGTGCGCTGGATCAGCGCGTCGACGAGGCTCTCGAGCTTCGAGCGCGAGACCTTGACGTTGAGATGCTTGGGACCCGACGCGTCGGCCGTGATGAAGGGCAGATTGACTTCCGTCTGCACGGCAGACGAAAGCTCGATTTTGGCCTTTTCCGCCGCTTCCTTCAGGCGCTGCAGCGCCAGCCGGTCGCCGCGCAGATCGATGCCGGCCTCTTTCTTGAACTCGGTCGCGAGATAGTCGACGATTTCCTTGTCGAAATCTTCGCCGCCCAGGAAGGTGTCGCCGTTGGTCGACTTCACTTCGAACACGCCGTCGCCGATTTCGAGCACCGACACGTCGAACGTGCCGCCGCCGAGATCGTAGACCGCGATGGTGCCGGTCTTCTTCTTTTCGAGCCCGTAGGCGAGTGCCGCCGCCGTCGGCTCGTTGATGATGCGCAGCACCTCGAGGCCCGCGATTTTGCCCGCGTCCTTCGTGGCTTGGCGCTGGCTGTCGTTGAAATAGGCGGGCACCGTGATGACGGCCTGCGTGACCGTTTCGCCCAGATACGCCTCGGCCGTTTCCTTCATCTTCATCAGCGTGAAGGCGGAAATCTGCGAGGGCGAATATTTCTTGCCCTTGGAGTTGACCCAAGCGTCGCCGTTGTCGGCCTTGACGATGTCGTAGGGGACGAGGCCCTTGTCCTTCGACACCATCGGATCGTCGAATCGGCGGCCGATCAGGCGCTTGATCGCGTAGAACGTGTCGGTCGGGTTGGTGACCGCCTGGCGTTTGGCGGGCTGGCCCACCAGCCTTTCGCCCGAGTCCGCGAACGCGACGATCGAGGGCGTGGTATTGGCCCCTTCGGCGTTCGGAATGACTTTGGGCGTGCCGCCTTCCATCACGGCAACGCACGAATTCGTGGTGCCAAGATCGATACCGATGACTTTGCTCATGCGACCCTCGCTTTGCGGCGATTCGCGCCCGACCCTCGTCAGAGGCATCGCGGCCGAACCCCTCGGTTCAAGTTGAACGGCGCTTTGGGCTCCCGTTGCGAAAGACCCTGCGCTTGGCAAGGCATATAGGCAGGCAAGAGCAGGCGCGCAACCGGGAAACAAGCGGCGCGGCAGCCCGGCGCCAGATTCTTCGCCGCCCTTTCGTCGCTACTACATGCCGGACTTGACAATTAGAACACTTCATAGTAAAACACCATTAAGGATCATTAGGCTTGTGTTTATGTCGTTTCTTTTGGAGCGACGTGAGCGCAAGTCGGCATTAATCGACGATACACGCAGAAGCGCGTATCGAATGCATCGAGAAGCGAGGTGTGTCATGTCGATTTCAAGCATCGGCGCAACGCCGCCATTGCCGCCGGTTGGATCGTCAACCGGCGCCGAGAGTCGCAATCACCCGACTGCCTCTGCCTTGCGCGAGGCGGCAACGGAAAAGTTATTGCGGACCGAAAAACCGAAGGCCGCCGATCCGACGGCGAGCGCAGCAGAGAAGCCGCGCGCTAATGGGGACGTCGAGCAAAACCGAGACCAGGTCAAGATCGACACATTGCGCCAGCTCGCCGCCAAGTCCGGCTTGATCGAAGGCAGCTTCGAGCCGTTCATCGACATCATCGATCCGCGCTACCAAACTCGCATTGCGCGCGTTTTCGGACCCGAAGCCGGTGGACCAGCACCGGACGCGGCACCCGCACGCGCCGCGACGAAAGCCTACGAAGCGGCCGACCCGGGCGCGATATCGGCGTTCGCCAAAAACGCCTGAGAATTCGGCGGCGAAGACCGTTCGAGCTCAGGCGACCGTATCGATCCCGGCGGCGGGCGGCGCGCCCTTTGCGACCGTGACCATCGCCTCGCGCAAGATGCGCCCGTGCAGCGTGTAGCCGGGCTGGAACACCTGCACGACCGAGCCGGCAGCGTGGCCCGGCGCGTCGACTTGCGCGACGGCCTGCGCGATCGACGGGTCGAACGGCTTGCCCGCCAGCTCGACCTTGACGACGCCGTTGCGCTCGAAAGCCTGCAGCAATTCGCGCTCGGTGAGTTCCACGCCTTCGACGAGCTTGGCCAGACTCGGATCGGCGGCGCGGGCCTCGGCCGACACGTTGTCGAGCGCGCGGCGCAGATTGTCGGCAACGTCGAGCAGCGACTTGGCGAATTTAGAGACCGCGTATTTCTCGCGCTCGGCGATTTCGCGCTCGGCGCGCTTGCGCATGTTTTCGGCGTCGGCCATGGCGCGCAACGCCGCATCCTTGGTCTTGGCCATCTCGGCCTCGAGAGCGGCGACCTTTTCCAGGGCCTCGGCCAGCGGATCGGGTGCCGGCGGAGCGTCGAACAATTCGGCGGGAATTTCGACGCCGGGGGCGGCGGAATTTTCGGGCGTCGGGTTTGCTGATTGGGGCGTGGCAGGCTCGGTCATGGCAGGTTCCGCTGTTGCGTCGCGTGGACGAATTCCGACGGGGATTTGGGCGCCTTTGCGGCCAAACGCAAGGGGATTCTCGGCCGTCGATGCGGATGCGGCCGGCCCGGACTCAGCCGACCAAGCGGCCGATCACGCGCGCCGTGTAGTCCACCATCGGGATTATGCGCGCGTAGTTGAGGCGCGTGGGGCCCACCACGCCGATCGCGCCGACGATGCGTTCGCTCGAATCGCGATAGGGGGCGACGATCGTGGTGCAGCCCGACAGGCCGAACAGTTCGTTCTGCGCGCCGATGAAGATCTGCACGCCGTCGGCCGTCTGCGCCTGCTCGAGGATGCGGGCCATGGATTCGTGCTGTTCCAACGCTTCGAACAGGCGGCGGATGCGCTCGAGGTCTTCGAGCGCGTGCACGTCGGCGAGCAGCTTGGCTTGGCCGCGCACGATGAGATATCCCTCGCGCGCCGGGCCGCCGTCGGGCGTGGACCATACGGCCAAGCCCTGCTCGACCACGCGCTGCGACAATTGGTCGAGCTCGGCGCGCGATTCGGCCAAACGGCGAAGAATGTCCTCGCGCGCCTCGCCGAGCGTGCGCCCCGTAAGGTGCGCGGAGAGAAAGTTCGAAGCCTGGATCAGCTGCTGCGGCGTGAGACCAAGCGGCGTTTCGATCACGCGGTTTTCCACGAGCCCCTGCTCGGTCACGAGCACCACAAGCGAACGACCCGGCCCCAGCGGCACGAATTCCACGTGCTTGAGCGGCGCGTCGGTTTTGGGGGCGATCACGAGGCCCGCCCCGCGCCCCAGACCGGCCAAAAGCGTGCTGGCCTGTTCGAGCACTTGCGCGACCGAACGCCCGCCCGCCGCGCACTGCACTTCGATCTTCTCGCGCTCGTCGCTCGACAGGCGCCCGACTTCGAGCAACCCGTCGACGAACAGGCGCAAGCCCAGATCGGTCGGCAGACGGCCGGCGGAGATATGCGGCGAATAGAGCAGTCCCAGATCCTGCAAATCGGCCATCACGTTGCGGATCGTTGCCGGCGAAAGAGGGTCTGCCAGTTGGCGCGACAGCGTGCGGCTGCCCACGGGCTCGCCGGTGTCGACGTAAGATTCGACGATGCGCCGGAATACGTCGCGCGAGCGCTCGTCCATCGCCTCGACGGCCGTCTGCAGCCGCTCGCGCGCGGCACTGGGGGCGGGCGACGTGGCTTTGCGTTCAAACGGCACGATTGGAGACCGGCTCATGCGTCAAGGCTAGTCACGGGCAAGCGCGGGAGTCAAATGGGGGCGCCGGACAAAAGCCGCCCGCGTCCGCGCTTGCTCCTTGCCGCCACATCCGCCTAAGGTCCGGCGGTTTTTGCCCCCTTCGCTCCGCTCCCAGAAAAGAGACATCCCATGCGCCCTTCGGGCCGTTCCGCCGACCAGATGCGTGCCGTTAGCCTCGAGCCCGGTTTCGCCAAACATGCCGAGGGCTCGTGCCTCGTGCGCTTCGGCGACACGCATGTACTGGTCACCGCCTCGCTCGAAGAAAAAGTGCCGCCGTTCCTGCGCAATTCGGGCCAAGGCTGGGTCACGGCCGAATACGGCATGCTGCCGCGTTCGACCCACACGCGCACCGACCGCGAGGCCGCGCGCGGCAAGCAATCCGGCCGCACGCAGGAAATCCAGCGCCTGATCGGGCGCGCGCTTCGCGCCGTTTGCGACATGGGCGTGCTGGGCGAGCGCCAGATCAAGATCGACGCCGACGTGCTGCAGGCCGACGGCGGCACGCGCACTGCCGCGATCACGGGAGCGTGGGTCGCCTTGCATCAGGCGATCTATCCGCTTGTCAAAGCCAAAGGCCTCAAGACGCTGCCGATCCGCGCCCACGTGGCCGCCATCTCGTGCGGCATTTCGAACGGGGCGAGCGTGCTCGATCTCGACTATGCCGAAGATTCGGCCTGCGAGGTCGACGCCAATTTCGTGATGACCGGCGACGGCAAGCTCGTCGAAGTGCAGGGCACGGCCGAGCGCGACCCGTTCGACCAAGAGCAATTGCTCGCCATGCTGGCACTCGCGCGCAAAGGGGTGGGCGAACTCGTCGCGTTGCAAAAACAGGCGATCGCGAAATGGGCGGTCTAGACCCGCGCAAGCTAGTCGGCGGCAAACTCGTCATTGCCACGCACAATGCGGGCAAGCTTGCCGAGATTTCCGCCCTCATGCAGCCCTTCGGGCTCGAATGCGTGTCGGCAGGCTCGCTTGGCGTGGCAGAACCCGACGAGACGGGCACCACGTTCGAGGCCAACGCCATCCTCAAAGCACGCCATACCTGTGCGGCGACCGGCTTGCCGTCGCTCGCCGACGACAGCGGCCTGTGCGTGGATGCGCTCGGCGGCGATCCGGGGGTTTACACGGCGAACTGGGCCGGCCCCAAGCGCGATTGGATGCGCGCGATGCGCATGGTCGAAGCGGCCCTCGACGGTGCCGCCGACCGGCGCGCGCATTTCGTGGCCGTGCTCGCGCTTGCCTGGCCCGACGGCCATGTCGAGACGTTTCGGGGGCAGGTCGAAGGCACGCTCGTGTGGCCGCCGCGAGGGCTTCGCGGTTTCGGCTACGACCCGATGTTCGTGCCGAACGGCCATTCGCAGACTTTCGGCGAGATGGACCCGGATGCAAAACACCGGATCAGCCATCGCGCCGTCGCATTCGGCAAACTCGTTGCGGCGTGTTTGGCCGCCAAATGAGTTTTGCCGTCTACGTGCATTGGCCGTTCTGCAGATCGAAATGCCCCTATTGCGATTTCAACAGCCATGTGCGCGACAAGATCGACGGGGACGCGTGGAAGAACGCGCTGCTGCGCGAGATCGACCATTACGCGGCGCTCACGCCGGGCAAGCGCGTGACCTCGGTGTTTTTCGGCGGCGGCACGCCTTCTTTGATGGACCCTGCGCTCGCGGGCAGCGTGCTCGAACGCATCGCCGCGCGCTGGGCCATCGCCGACGAGGCCGAGATCACGCTCGAGGCAAATCCCAATTCGGCGGAGGCCGCGCATTTCGCGTCGTTCAAAGCGGCGGGCGTCAACCGGCTGTCGATCGGCGTTCAAGCGCTCGACGACGCGGCGTTGAAATTCCTCGGGCGCGGCCACGACGCGCGCGAAGCGCGCCGCGCGATCGACCGCGCTGCGGCCCTTTTCGAGCGCTTCTCGTTCGATCTCATCTATGCGCGGCCCGGCCAGACCGTGGCCCAATGGAAAGAAGAACTCGCGCTTGCGCTGGCCCTGCAGCCGCCGCATCTGTCGCTCTACCAACTGACGATCGAAGAAGGCACGCAGTTCCAGACGCTGTTTGCGCGTGGGGCATACAAGCTGCCCGACGAAGACGTGCAAGAACAGCTCTACGACGCGACCAACGCGATGCTCGCCGATGCGGGCCTGCCCGCCTACGAGGTCTCGAACTACGCGAGGCGCGGCCAGGAGTCGCGCCACAATCTCGTCTATTGGCGCTACGAAGACTATGTCGGCGTCGGCCCCGGCGCGCACGGGCGCATCGCGATCGACGGGCAGCGCCACGCGACGCGGCAGGCCAAAGCGCCGGAGACATGGTTGTCCGACGTTGAAGCGCGCGGCCATGCGACCGTCGAATGCGTGCCGCTCGAAAAAACGACCCAGATCGACGAAGCCGTGATGATGGGTCTGCGCTTGACCGAAGGCATCGATGCCGCGCGTTTCGAGCGCGTGACAGGCGCTGCCCTCGAAGGCCCCGAGGCGCTCGATCCGGCGCGTGTCGCGCGCATGGTCGCGGACGGTTTTCTCGCGCGCACGCCGACGGGTCTCGCCGCTACGCCGCAGGGCATGAAGCTGTTGAACGCGCTGTTGGCGGCTCTCAGGGCTTAGGGGATTCGGGTCGGTTCCGGCATCGTTCAGTTGCCGGGATTTTCGAATGCTTCTGGGGCCGGACTCAGAACGCGCGGGGTATCGCGCGCGATTTCGAGCACCGCAAAGCCGCGCTCGACGAAGCCGTTCGGACGCAGCCGGAAAATGCCTTCGACACCCGCAAAACCGCCCGCGGCCGTCAGGGCGGCGGGCGAATAATCCGCCCCTTCCGGACCCTTGCCGCGTGCGAGGATCGCTGCGAGCGCCACCGCATCGTAGGCGAGCGCGGCCACGCGCGGCGGCGCGCGGCCGAAATGCTCGCGGTAGCGTTGCTCGAAGCGCGCGCGCGCCGCAGGGGCAGGGGCGGCAAACCATGCGCCCTGCAGCGAAGATTCGCGGAACAGGCGCGCATCGTCCCAGAGCGGGATGCCGAGATATTTGACGCGGATCGGGTCGATGTCGTGGCCGTGCAACTGCGCCACGACCTGCACGAGCCGGTCGCCGAAATCGGGCAGCAACACGGCTTCGAAATCGAGTTCGGGCGGCGGCGGGGCAACCTCGCCGCGCGCCAGCCGCGGCGGCGGACCTGCCAATTGGCCCAAGCGCCGCACGGCGGGCGCATAGTCGAGCGCTCCCGGCTCGTAGCGTTCGACACGCACGAGCGTGCCGCCTTGGACCGCAAGGCTCGCGCGCAACGCCTGTTCGGCCGCCTGGCCCAACGCGTTGGCGGGGACGAGGGCGGCAAAACGCTCGAGCCCGCGCCCGCGCGCGAACTCGATCGTGCGCGCGACGGCCGCTTGCGGCGCAATCCCGAGCGCATAGACGCCCTCGGCCGAAACGCTGCGGTCGTTCGAAAAGCTCAAGACCGGCACGCCCGCCGCCCGCAGCGCGGGCGCTATCGCCTGAGCCTCGGCGCCCAACAGCGGGCCCACGACGAGCTGGGCCTGCTGCTCGAGCGCCCATTCGGCGGCGAGCTGCGCCCCTTGCGGCGTGCCGGCGGTGTCGCGCACGAGCAGCACGAAATCGTCGTCGGCAAGATCGAACACGGCTTGGGTTGCGGCATCGAGCAGCGCTTGGCCGATGCCCGCATTGGCGCCCGACAAAGGCAGCAGCAGCGCGACGCGCGGCGCATTGCGCCCGCGCGCGCGCGCGGGCACGCCCGCACTCGGCACCGCATCGACGCGCAGCGCAGCTGCCGCCGCATCGGGCGCGGCCGGGGCAGGGGCAGGGGCAGGGGCAGGTTCGGTTGCCGGGGCAGGCGCGGGCGCGGGGGTCGGCGGTACAATGCGAACGCGCGGCTGGCTCTGGCCGAGAAGCCCCGTTACGCTCTCGCGCACGTTTTCGGCCGCTTGGCAGGCCGCCAGGACCGGAACAAGCAAGGCCAGAACGGGAAAAAGAATGCGACGCAAGACCGTGAGCCCTCCTCGAGCAGGCGCCGACACTAGCGAGGCGGCGCCCGTTAATCCAGCGCCTGCAGCGCCGTTCGAGCCGGGGCTTTATCTTGTCGGCACCCCGCTCGGCAATCTCGGCGACATGACGGCGCGCGGCCGCGCCGTTCTGGCAGCCGCAAGCCTCGTCGCCGCAGAAGACACGCGCGTCGCCCGCCGCCTGTTTTCGGCCCTGGGCTTGGCCGCGCCCAAGATCGTGCGCTTCGACCGCCAAGCCAGTGTCGCCACAGCCGCCTACATCGCGGCACAAGCGCGCGGCCAGGTGCTGGCTTTCGTTTCCGACGCCGGCATGCCAGGCATTGCCGATCCGGGTGCGGAACTCGTGAAGGCGGCCCGTGCAGCAGGGATTGCGACGACAGTCGTGCCCGGCCCGTCGGCGATCGCAACCGCCATCGCGCTGTCGGGATTGCCGGCCGAGCCTTTTCTGTTTCTGGGGTTTCTGCCGCCCAAGACCGGCCCGCGCGCGCGGCGCCTCGTCGAATTCCGCGACGTGGCGGCGAGCCTGGTGCTGTTCGAAGCGCCGCATCGCGCGGGCGAAACGCTCGCGGCCCTTGCGGAGATCCTGGGCCCGCGCCCTGCCGCACTCGCGCGCGAATTGACGAAGCTGCACGAAGAATGCCGCCTTGGAACATTGGTCGAGCTTGCCGCGCAATGCGAGGTCGATCCGCCGCGCGGCGAGATCGTGATCGTCGTCGGCCCGCCGCAGGTGGCCGGTGCCGCGACCCTCGACGAAACGGCGCTCGACGCGAAGATAACGGCAGCCCTCGCGACATCCGGCGTGCGCGACGCCGCCGACCGCATTGCCGCCGAGCAGGGCCTGCCGCGCCGCCAAGTCTATGCAAGGGCACTCGCACTTGCGGGAAAACGCCGAGCCTAGCGATGCGCGATCCTTCCCGCCGCCATGTCGAGGCGCAGCGTCGCGGCCGGCTTGCCGAAACCCTCGCGGCGTGGCGCTTGCGCCTTGCGGGCTGGCGCATCGTGGCAGCCGACGTGCGCATGCCGGCCGGCCAAATCGATCTTGTGGCCAGGCGCGGCCGCGTGCTTGCGTTCGTCGAGGTCAAGGCGCGCGGCACCGCCGACGACGCGGCCGAATCGCTGCACCCGGCGCAAGCCATGCGCATCGCGCGCGCGGCGGAGCAGTTCTGCGCCAAACGCCCGAATCTCGCGGACTGCGAACGGCGATTCGACCTGGTGCTGGTTGCGCCGGGGCGTTGGCCGCGCCATATCCAAGACGCTTGGCACGACCGGCGCTGAGCCCTAAATTCGCAACGCGCGCCGAGTCGCGGATTGCCGACCGACAACAGGAGCGTTTCCTCATGCGCAGAATTTCGATTCCGGTTGCCGCAGCGACGCTGGCTCTCGGCCTCGCCCTGCAGGGTTGCGTTAGCGTGGCCATCGGCGGGGCGGCAACCGCCGGCTCGGCCGCCATGCAGGATCGCGGCCTTCGCGGCGCGGTCTCGGACAACGCGATCGCGCTCGAAATCAACCATTACTGGTTCCAGAAGAGCGAGAGGCTTTTCGCCGCCTTGCAGACGCAAATCTACGAAGGCCGCGTGCTGGTCTCGGGCGCGGTTACGGATCCCGACATGCGCGCCGAGGCGGTTCGTCTCGCCTGGCAGGCCAAGGGCGTGCGCGAAATCATCAACGAGATCGAAGTCACGGACGAAGGCGGTCTCAAAGCGTACGCCAAAGACACGTGGACGGCGGGCGAACTGCGCTCGCGCCTCCTGTTCGCGCGCGGCGTCAATTCTTCGAACTATTCGGTCGAGGTGGTGAACGGCACGGTCTATCTGCTCGGCGTATTTGCCGACGCCGCCGAACACGACCGCGTGCTCGGCATCGCGCGCAGCCAGGCGAATGTCCGCCGCGTGGTGAGCCACGCGATCGCGCGCGACGATCCGCGCCGGTTCCGCAGCCCGCCCGGCGAGGAGCCGGGGTCGCGCTCTTGAACGCGCGCGAAGCGGCAACGGCGGCCCTGCGCGCGGCCGCCAAGCGCGGCGACGACGAGCTGCCGATCGGCGAAACGGCTTTGGCGCTGGCGGCGATCGCCCGACCCGATCTCGATCTTGCCCCGCATCGTGCGCATCTGGCCGAGATCGCGGCGGTTGTCGGCGACAACCTTCTGCGGCAGCCCGACACGGCCATGGGACGCTGCGAAGCGCTGCGCGCGGCCCTTGCCGAGCGGCTCGGTTATCGCGGCGACCGCGACAGCTACGACGATCTTCAGAATGCCGATTTGGCGCGCGTGATCGAACGGCGCCGCGGCCTGCCCGTGGCCCTTGCGATCCTGTGGATCCACGGCGCGCGCAGCCAGGGCTGGAACGCGGCGGGCCTCGCGTTCCCCAGCCATTTTCTGATCCGCATCGACGGCCCGGACGGGCGCGCGATCGTCGATCCGTTCAACGGCGGCAACGCGCTCGACACGGCCGAGCTGCGCCGACTCCTCAAAAGCTTCGAAGGGCCCAAGGCCGAGCTCGAAAACCGCCACTATGCGAGCGTGAGCGACCGCGCCGTCCTGTTGCGGCTGCAGAACAACATCAAGCAGCGCCAGCTTCGGGCCGAAGCGGTCTAGGCGGCGCTGGAAACCCTCGAACGCATGCTGATGCTCGCACCCGAAGACCCGGCGCTGTGGCACGAGGCCGGGCTCGTGCATGCGAACCTCGACAATCTGCGCGCGGGCGTGATGTGTTTGGAGCAGGCATTGTCGCTTGTCGGTTCCCGCGGCGCGCGGGCGCATCTTGCCGCCGAGATCCAGGCGCTCAAAAGCCGCCTGAACTGAAGGAACGAGAAAAATGGGCCTGCGCGTCGCCGTCCAGATGGATCCCCTCGCATCGATCAACATCGACGGCGATTCGACGTTCGCGCTGATGCTGGAGGCGCAGAGGCGCGGCCACGCGCTGTTCCACTACCACGTGCGCGATCTTTCCATGCGCGGCAAAGACAACATCGTCGCCAAAGCCCATCCCGTGGCGCTGCGCCTCGAGAAGGGCAACCACTACAGTTTCGCGGCGCGCGAAACCATCGACCTTGCCGCGTGCGACGTGGTGCTGATGCGCCAGGACCCGCCCTTCGACATGGCCTACATCACGGCCACGCACGTGTTGGAGCACATCCATCCGCGCACGCTCGTCGTCAACGATCCGGCGCAAGTGCGAAACGCGCCGGAAAAATTGTTCGTCACGCACTTTCCCCAGCTGATGCCGCCGACGCTGATCACGGCCGACGCCGCCGAGATCGCGTCGTTCCGCGCCGAATTCAAGGACATCATCGTGAAGCCGCTCTACGGCAACGGCGGGGCGGGCGTTTTCCGCATCAAGCCCGACGACGAGAATCTCTCGTCGCTGATCGAGATGTTCACGTCCGCCAGCCGCGAACCTTTGATGGTGCAGCGCTACGAGCCCGCCGTGCGCCAGGGCGACAAGCGCATCATCTTGGTCGACGGCAAGGCCGAAGGCGCCATCAATCGCGTGCCGGCGGCCGGCGAAGCGCGCGCCAACATGCATGTGGGCGGCAAGGCGGCCAAGACCGAACTGACCAAACGCGAGCGCGAAATCTGCGAGACGATCGGGCCCGAGCTCAAAAAGCGCGGACTCATTTTCGTCGGCATCGACGTGATCGGCGATTGGCTGACCGAGATCAACGTGACGTCGCCGACGGGAATCCAGGAGATCGGCCGTTTCGACGGCACCGACCTCGCCGCCAAAATCTGGGACGCGATCGAAGCGAAGCGCTAGACGAGTCCGCGCGCGGCGAGATAGGCACCCAGCGCCAAGAGTCCGATCAGAAACCAGCGCCGAAAGGCGGCGGCCGGCATGCGGTGGCGCAGTTTGGTGCCGAGCGCCATGCCGACGAGTGCGGGCATCACGGCAAGACACGAACCCAGCAGCAGATCGCCGTCGTAGACGTTGTCGCCCGCAAGGGTCAGCCCCAACGCCACGGTCGCGACCAGAAACGACAGGCCGAGCGCTTGGATCATGTCTTCCTTGTCGAGACCCAACGACTGCAGATAGGGCACGACCGGGATCGTGAAGACGCCCGTGGCGGCCGTTACCAGACCCGTCAGAAGTCCGACAATGGGTGTTGCAGCCGTCTCGTGGCGACCCGGCGAGGGCAGGCGGATATCGGCAAGCGCCAAAGCCGCGTAGAGCGCCAAGGCAACGCCGAGCGCGACGCGCGCCGCACCCGCCTGTTCGCCCGCAAGCCAGCCCGACCCAAGCCACACGCCCACGCATACGGCTGCCAGCATCGGCCAGAGGCGCCGCAAGAGGCCGCGAAAATCGGGCCCCGCCCAGAGCTGCCAGATATTCGTCACCAGCGACGGCACGATCAGAATCGCGGCGGCGTGTGCGGGCAACAGGACGAGGCTCATGAGCCCCATAGCGATGGCCGGCAGGCCAAGCCCGACCACGCCTTTGACGAATCCGGCCAGCACGAAGACGGTGGCGACGAAAACCAGCGCTTCGCTCATGCGTCGCAGCGCTTGAAGCGGCCGATGTCGAGATGCAGATGCGTGGCGTGCGCGGCATCCGATTTCGGCGTGAGAACGATGTTGAAATGGCGGCAGGCACCCTGCGCCACCTCGCGCAGGAAAGCCCCGCGCGGACCGCGCTCGCCCCAATGCTGGCGCACAGAGATCGTCACGCGGCCCGGCAGTTCGAACCCGCCAATGTCGATCGCCTGCCCGAACGCGTGCTCGGACAGGCGCGAGGGGCGGCCTGTCTGGGGCTTGCATACATAGGCGCCGTAATGCACGAGCAGCACGACCGGCCGACCGAAATGGCGCTGCGCTGCGGGCTGAACGACCGCCTGCTCGAACGCAGCCAAAGCGGCCGCAAGCGGACAGCTCATCAGCGCCGCCCGATTGAGCGGGATCGTCGCCTGCTCGAGCATCACGGCTTCGGCCACGCCGCAGCCTTCGCGCGTCGGCTGGGTGGCGCGGCGCTCGTATTTCGCCTTGGCTGCGTCGAGAGCCGCAAAGCATGCCTGTGTCGTGGGCACGCTCGCGGCGCGCGGCGGCGATGCCTCGGGCACGGCGACGCGCGGGGCGCCGCGCGGGGCGCACGCCGCCAGACCCACAAGCAACAGCACGATGGCATAGGCGCGACTCGACACGGGCCCGGATTATAGGGCTCTCCCTGCGGTTCGTGAATCCGGTCCGGCTGTCGTGTCAAAGCGTTTGCTTGCGGCGACGTGCAACTGTAGGAAAGAGCGGTCTCATTCGGCTTTGCAGAAACAAGCTTGGGCAAAGGTACGTCTGGATGGTTGCGCGCGTCGCCACGGTCGCTTTCAACGGCATCGAGACGGTTCCGGTCGACGTGCAGGTGCACGTCGCCTCGGGCGCGCCCGCCTTCGCCGTGGTGGGCTTGCCCGACAATGCGGTCAAAGAAAGCAAAGAACGCGTGCGCGCGGCTTTGGCCGCGATCGGCCTGTCGCTGCCCGGTCGGCGCATCACGGTCAATCTTGCGCCCGCGGATTTGGCCAAAGAGGGCGCGCATTTCGATCTGCCGATCGCCCTTGGGCTTCTTGTGGCAATGGGGGTGGTACCGGGCGAAACCGTGGAGCGCTATGTCGTGCTGGGCGAGCTTACGCTCGATGCGCGCATTTTGGCGGTCCCCGGCGTGCTGCTGGCCGCGATGGCGGCCAATGCGCAGGCGCGGGGCCTCGTATGCCCCGAGGCTTGCGGCGGCGAGGCGGCCTGGGCAGGCGATGCGCGCGCCTTCGAGATCGTTGCGGCGCCCACGCTGCTGGCGCTGCTCAACCATTTCAAAGGCGCGCAATTGCTGGCCGCACCGCAGCCGCGCCTCGCGTTGGCGCAGGCAAGCGGCTACGACCTCAAAGACGTGAAAGGCCAGGAGACGGCCAAGCGCGCGCTCGAAGTGACGGCGGCGGGCGGCCACAATCTGCTGATGGTAGGCCCGCCCGGTGCCGGCAAATCGATGCTCGCGCGCTGCCTGCCGGGCCTGCTGCCGGAACTGACGTCGCAAGAAGCGCTCGAGGTCTCGATGGTGCAATCCGTCGCAGGCCTCATCGCGGGCGGGCGCATCAGCCGCCAACGCCCCTATCGCGATCCGCACCACACGGCGAGCCAAGTGTCGCTTATCGGCGGGGGCCCGCGCGCCAAACCCGGCGAGGCGAGCCTTGCGCATCTGGGCGTGCTGTTCTTGGACGAGCTGCCCGAGTTCCAGCGCGGCGCCCTCGAAGCTTTGCGCCAGCCGCTCGAAACCGGGCGCGCGGTCGTGGCACGCGCGGCAGCGCATGTGAGCTATCCCGCGCGCGTGCAGCTCGTGGCCGCGATGAACCCCTGCCGCTGCGGCTATCTCGACGATCCGGGCCAGGCCTGCGGGCGGGCACCCAAATGCGCGGTCGAGTACCAGGCCAAGATCTCGGGTCCGCTGTTCGACCGCATCGACCTGCATGTCGACGTGCCGCCCGTGCGCGCGGGCGATCTGTCGCTCCCGCCGCCTGCCGAAGGCTCGGCGGAAGTGGCCAAGCGCGTGGCAGCCGCGCGCGATCGCCAGCGCAAGCGCTTCGAAGCCCTGCCGCAACCGGCCCGCCCGCGCAGCAACGCCGAGCTCGACGGCCAAGCGCTCGAAGCGCTCGCAGCCCCCGAGCAAGCGGGCCGCAAACTTCTCGACGAGGCGGCCGAGCGCATGAAGTTGTCCGCGCGCGGCTACCACCGCGTGATGCGCGTCGCGCGCACATTGGCCGATCTCGAGGCGGTCGAGACACCCACCCGCGCACATATCGCCGAAGCGCTCGGCTATCGCCGCGTGCAGCTGGCAAGGTAGCGGCGGCGCGGCGGCGCCGAAGATGAATCAGCTCGACTTGCCGATCATGCGGCCGAGCTTGGCGCCGCCGAAAATGTGGAAATGCAGGTGCGGCACTTCCTGGTGGCCATTGACGCCGCAATTGCTGAGCACGCGATAGCCGTCCGACGCGATGCCGAGCAGGCGTGCGACGTCGCCGATCGCCTTGAAATAGCCCGCCTGCATTTCGGGCGGGGCGTTGGCGGTGAAATCGTCCATCGACACGTACGGACCCTTCGGGATCACCAGCACGTGGACGGGCGCTTGCGGCGCAATGTCGTGGAAAGCCAGCACGAATTCGTTTTCGTAGGCCTTCTTGCACGGGATCTCGCCGCGCAGGATGCGGGCGAAAACGTTGTTGGGATCGTAGGCCATCGCGAATCGTCCGCGTTTCAGGAAGCCGATTTGGCCGGGTCGCGCGCGGCTTTTTCTTCGAGGCCGGACATGCCTTCGCGTCGCGCCAATTCGGTCCACACTTCGCCCGGCACCACTTTCATGTCGGCCCACAGCACCAGCAGATGGTACATGAGGTCGGCGCTCTCTTCGATCAACCGCTTGCGATTGTCGCGCACGGCTTCGATGACCACTTCGACCGCTTCCTCGCCGACCTTCTGGGCGATCTTCTTGGTGCCCTTCTGGAAAAGCTTGGCGGTGTGCGAAGTGGTGGGGTCGGCATAACGGCGCTGTTCGATGGTCTGGAACAGGCGTTCGAGCACGGCGTCGGTCGAGGTGGATCTGGCTTCGTCGATCATGGAGTCGATTCTGGCAGAGCCTTGCCCGCTTGGAAAGGGCGAACCGCGATGCCCGCTGCCGCCAGATGCGCCTTCACCTGGCCGACGCTGAACGTTCCGAAATGGAACACCGAAGCGGCAAGGACGGCCGCCGCATGGCCGTCGCGAATGCCGGCGGCGAAATGCGCAAGCGTGCCCACGCCACCCGAGGCGATGACCGGGATCGGAACCGCATCGGCGACGGCGCGTGTAAGTTCGATGTCGAAACCCGCCTTGGTGCCGTCGCGGTCCATCGAGGTCAGCAGGATCTCGCCTGCACCCAATTCGGCCATGCGCCGGGCCCAGGCCACGGCTTCGAGGCCAGTCGCGTTGCGCCCGCCATGGGTGAAAACTTCGAAACGATCGGGGCGCACGCGTTTGGCATCGACCGCCACGGTCACGCATTGGCTGCCGAATTTTTCGGCCGCCTCGCGCACGAATTCCGGGCGGTTTACCGCCGCCGTGTTGATCGAAGCCTTGTCGGCACCCGCCAGCAGCAGCTTGCGGATGTCGTCCACGTTGCGAACGCCGCCGCCGACGGTGAGCGGCATGAAGCAGCGCGCGGCCGTTCGCGCCACGACGTCGTAGATCGTCTCGCGGTTTTCGTGGCTCGCGGTGATGTCGAGGAAGCAGAGTTCGTCGGCCCCTGCGGCGTCGTAGGCGGCGGCCGCTTCGACCGGGTCGCCCGCGTCGACCAAATCGACGAAATTGACGCCCTTGACCACGCGGCCGTCTTTGACGTCGAGACACGGGATGATGCGGACTTTGAGCATCACGCCTCCAACAGCCGAATGGCTTCGGCAAGATCGATGCGGCCATCGTAAAGCGCACGGCCCGAGATCACGCCCGCAATGCCGTCGGCCGCCCGGGCCTTCAAGGCGGCAAGATCGGCAAGCGAAGAAACGCCGCCCGAAGCGATGATCGGAATGGGCACGGCCCTGGCTAAAGCAGCAGTGGCTTCGACGTTCGGGCCTTGCATGGCGCCGTCGCGCTCGATGTCGGTGTAGACGATCGCCGCCACGCCGACATCGACGAAGCGGCGCGCGAGATCGAGCGCCGTTACGTCCGAAGTTTCGGCCCAGCCCTCGACGGCAACCCGGCCGTCGCGCGCGTCGATGCCGACCACGATGCGGCCGGGCCAATCGTGGCAGGCCTGTTTGACCAAAGCAGGATCGCGCAAAGCGACCGTGCCGAGGATCACGCGGGCGATGCCGGCCTCGAGCCAGGTGCGGATATGTTCGGCCGTTCGGATGCCGCCGCCAAGCTGGACGGGCACTTTCACGCGCGCGAGGATCGCTTGGACGGCCGCTCCGTTCCTGGATTGGCCGGCGAACGCGCCGTCGAGATCGACGAGATGCAGCCAGCGGCAGCCCGAATCTTCGAACGTGGCGGCCTGCGCCGCGGGATCTGCGTTGAAAACGGTCGCTTGGTCCATGGCGCCGCGCAGCAGCCGCACGCAAGCGCCCTCTTTGAGGTCGATGGCCGGGAACAGAATCATGGCCGCCAGCCAAGGAAATTGGCGATCAACTGCAGCCCCACTGCCTGGCTCTTTTCGGGGTGGAACTGCGAACCGGCGATGTTGTCTTTGGCCACCAACGCCACGATCGGGCCGCCATAGTCGGCCGTCGCGACCACGCAAGACCGATCCAACGGTTCGAAGCAGTAGCTGTTGGCGAAATACACATGCGGCTCGGTCGGCCAGTCCTTGACCAGCGGGTGTGGCGCGCAAGCCAGCGCGTTCCAGCCGAGTTGCGGCAGCTTCAAAGCCGGATCGGCCGGGGCCATGCGGCGCACATCGCCCGCGATCCAGCCAAGGCCGGCATGGGTGCCGTGCTCGAAGCCTTGCGTGGCAAAAAGCTGCATGCCTACGCAAATGCCGAACAAAGGCACGGCCCGGCGGCGCACGGCTTCTTCGAGCGCTTCGACCATGCCGGGCACGGCGCGCAGACCCGAAGCGCAGTCGCCGAAAGCCCCCTGGCCCGGCACCACGATGCGATCCGCATTGCGCACGGTCGCGGGGTCGGAGGTGACGTCCACCGTCGCGGCCGATCCGGCGACATGGCCAAAGGCTTTGGCGGCGGAGCGCAGATTGCCCGCCCCATAGTCGACGATCGCGATTTTCATGGCGCTTTGCGGTGGCGGCGAAACCAGTCGCGCTCGGCTTCGGCGAGATTTCGTCCGCTGGCCAGCCCGCGTTCGAGCATGCCGCGGGCCTCGAGCTTCTTGCGCAAAAGGTCGGGGCCTTCGAAACCGAACAGCAGCGAAAGCGCCAACCCCAACGACGCGTCGGCGACCGGATCGAGCACGAAAAACTCGCCCGCCGCGGCCACGGCCGCCAGCGCTGCCAGAATAATCAACCCGGCAAACCACAATCGATGGTAAAGGGCCCAGAACGGACCGAACACAAAAGCAGCCCAGCTGAAACCGTCTTTGACGAAGCGGGCGTCGCGGTCGGGGCCGGGCCCGAACGGCGAAAGATGAACGGTGTAGAGTTTCGCCGCCATGGCGCTTCAGGCCGAACCGCTGCCGAGCACGCCCTTCGTCGAGGGTACGGCGTCGGCCTTGCGCGGATCGATCGCGATCGCCGTGCGCAACGCTCGGGCCAGCGCTTTGAAGCAGGATTCGACGATATGGTGGTTGTTCTCACCGTAGAGATTCTCGACATGCAGCGTGAGGCCTGCCGCCTGCGCGAAAGCCTGGAACCATTCCTTGAACAGCTCGGTGTCCATGTCGCCGAGCTTGGGGCGCGAGAACGCCACTTTCCATATCAGATAGGGCCGGTTCGACGCGTCGAGGGCCACGCGCGTCAGCGTTTCGTCCATCGGAATCGTGGCCTCGCCGTAGCGCACGATGCCGGTGCGCGCACCCAAGGCCTTCGCCACCGCCTCGCCCAGCACGATGCCGCAATCTTCGGTCGTGTGGTGGAAGTCGATGTGCAGGTCGCCCTTGGCGCGCAGCTTGATGTCGATCAGCGAGTGGCGCGACAGCTGTTCGACCATATGGTCGAGAAAGCCGATGCCGGTCGCGACGTCGTACACGCCCGACCCGTCCAGATCGACCGTGGTTTCGATCCGGGTTTCCTTGGTCGTGCGGCTGGCGCTGGCGCGGCGGGGTGCGGGCGATTTGTTCTGCATAACGCCTTCGTTTTAGCAGAGCCTGCGGGCCGGAGGCCACAAATAACCGGCGCTTGATCCCGGCCCACGATCCGCCTAGATCGATGTCTGGATCGGCGGCAAAGGCGCAAAGCATATGGATCAGAACAAGCCCGAACTCTGGCACGGCACGACGATCCTGGCCGTGCGCCGGGCCGGTCGCGTCGTGATCGCCGGCGACGGCCAGGTCAGCCTCGGGGCCACCGTCGTCAAGTCGAACGCGCGCAAGGTGCGGCGCATCGGCCCCGGCAATGTGATCGCCGGATTCGCCGGAGCGACCGCCGACGCCTTCACGCTGTTCGAGCGGCTCGAGGCCAAGCTCGAAAAACATCCGGGCCAGCTCACGCGGGCCTGCGTCGAACTCGCCAAAGACTGGCGCACCGACCGCTATCTGCGCCGACTCGAAGCCATGATGGCGGTGGCGGACGCTTCCGTCAGTCTCGTTCTGACGGGCACCGGAGACGTGCTGGAGCCCGAAGACGGGCTCATCGGCATCGGCTCCGGCGGCTCCTACGCCTTGTCGGCTGCGCGCGCGCTGGTGGGGGCGACCGAGCTTTCGGCGCGCGAAATCGCCGAGCGCAGCTTGCGCATCGCAGCCGAAATCTGCGTCTACACAAACGGCAACCTCACGATCGAAGAGCTATGACCCAATCCGCCTTCTCGCCGCGCGAAATCGTCTCCGAACTCGACCGCTACATCGTGGGCCAGGATGCCGCCAAGCGCGCCGTGGCGGTCGCTTTGCGCAATCGCTGGCGGCGGCTGCAGCTCGCACCCGAGCTTCGCGACGAGGTGCTGCCCAAGAACATCCTGATGATCGGGCCCACAGGCTGCGGCAAGACCGAGATCGCGCGGCGCTTGGCCAAACTCGCGCAAGCCCCTTTCATCAAGGTCGAAGCGACCAAGTTCACGGAAGTCGGGTATGTCGGGCGCGACGTCGAGCAGATCGTGCGCGATCTCTTCGAAATCGCCATCCAGATGACGCGCGAGCGCCTGCGCAAGGAAGTCGAAGCGCGTGCGGAACTTGCGGCCGAAGAGCGCGTGCTCGAAGCGCTGGTCGGCACGTCGGCCTCGGCCGACACCAAGCAGAAATTCCGCAAGATGCTGCGCGAAGGCCAGCTCGCCGACCGCGAGATCGAGCTGCAGGTCGCAGACAATGCGGCCATGCAGATGCCGATGGTCGATCTGCCCGGCATGCAGGGCGGCCAGATGGGCATGCTCAATCTCAACGACATGCTGTCGAAGGCGTTCGGCGGGCGCAGCAAGCCGCGTCGGATGAAGGTCGGCGAAAGCCACGACATCCTTTTGCAGGAAGAAGCCGACAAACTGCTCGACCAGGATCGCGTGCTCAAAGAAGCGAAGATCGCGGTCGAGCAGAACGGCATCGTGTTCATCGACGAAATCGACAAAATCTGCGGCCGCGGCGAACGCATGGGCGGGGCCGACGTGAGCCGCGAAGGCGTGCAGCGCGATCTTCTGCCGCTGATCGAGGGCACGACCGTTTCGACCAAACACGGGCCGATCAAGACGGACCATGTGCTGTTCGTGGCGTCGGGTGCCTTCCATGTCGCCAAACCGTCGGACCTGCTGCCCGAGCTGCAGGGCCGTTTGCCGATCCGCGTCGAGCTCAAGGGTCTCGAAAAAGGCGACTTCGTCCGCATCCTGACCGAGCCCGAGAACAGTCTGATCAAACAGTATGTGGCGCTGTTGAAAACCGAAGACGTCGCCCTGTCGTTCGGCGAAGACGCCATCGACGCGATCGCCGACCTCGCGGCGGAGGTCAATCGCGGCGTCGAGAATATCGGCGCGCGACGCCTGCACACGATCCTCGAGCGCCTGCTCGAAGAGATCAGCTTTTCGGCGTCGGACCGCGGCGGCGAAACGATCGCGATCGACGCCGCCTATGTCCGCGAAAAAATCGCGGACCTTGCCAAAAACGCCGACCTGTCGAAATTCATCTTATAGAGGGCGTATTCGCTTTTTTGAACTGGTCGTAGATCAGGCCGCCGCCGGCACCCACCCCTGCGCCGACAAGCGCACCGGTACCTGCCGAAAAACCGCCCGGCAGCAAGCCAAGGCCGCCGCCCAAGGCTGCACCGGCAGCGGCACCCACGAGAGCGCGTTCCTGCGTTTTGCTCAAATTGATGTCGCGCATGGCGCTACAGCCCGACAAAGCCAAAGCGGCCACCATAGCGGCCGAAATCGCCATAATTCGCATCACAAATCTCCTTCGAATTTTGATTTTACCGCGCAGGTTTGGTTCTGCGAACAGATAAATGCACGCGTTTGAGCCTCTCCAGAAGGTCGGCGACATCCGCATCGGCAAGATCCCCGATCGAGGCGGCGAGTCGATTGGCAAGTTCGGTTCGCGCCGCATCGAGGCCGCTAGTATCGACCGTGACCTTGGGGTGCGACAGGCCGACAAGCCGGTGCATCTCCTCGAAATCGTCCCAGATCAGGCCGAAATACTCGCAGATCTGCACGACGAGAGCCGGCGACGGCAGGCCCCGATGGCCGTGCTCGAGCGCGGAGAGATAGGCCTGGCTGATATCGAGGGTGCCCGCCATCTGCTTCAGCGTGAGGCCGCGCGTGCGGCGAAGGCTGCGCACTTTGGCGCCGAACGGCGTCATCGGTTGCGGCGAAGCAGCACGTAGAGGGCACCGGCCCCGCCATGCGGCAGGCGGGCTTGGGCCTGGCGCAGAATGCGCCCGCCGCAAGGCCCAAGTCGCAGCCAATCGGGAACGTGGCGACGCAGCACGCCGTCGCCGTCTTTGCCCTTGCCGGTCACGATCAGCAGCATGCGCGCGCCGCCCGCGACTGCGTCCGACATGAAACGATCGAG
This sequence comes from Tagaea sp., assembly GCA_044378015.1. Lineage (GTDB taxonomy): Bacteria > Pseudomonadota > Alphaproteobacteria > CACIAM-22H2 > CACIAM-22H2 > Tagaea. The sequence goes on along the minus strand of JBILXZ010000009.1, from coordinate 35,224 downwards.
CGCTTGATGGGCGCGCGCCTCGGTGAGGCCATGCAGATCGATCGCGCGATCGATCGGCAATTCGCCGCGCTCGAAGCGCCGTGCGGTGTTTCGGTCGAGACCGGGGCTGGGTGTTTTCTTGGGCGGCGGTGCGGGAGCGGCGCGCGAAAAGAACAGCGGTGCCGCATCGCCGACGGCGTTGACCTGCGCTTTGGCCACAGAAGCGGCAGGAGTCGGTGCAAATCGTTTGGGCGACGCTTTGCGCAGCGGCATGACATCGCGCATGGCCAGCTCGAACAGATGGGCGTCGGGCAGGTTCGATTCGGGCCGGGTCCTTCGCGTCATCGCCGCGGCTTTACATTTTGATGGCGAATTCGCGCTTGGTGTCCGCGTCGACAATCAGATTGTCGCGGCCAAGCTCGGTCGCATTGCGCTTGCCGCAGAACGCCATCGTGATGTCGAGCTCTTTGCGGATGATTTCGAGCGCTTTGGCGACGCCGGGTTCGCCCATGGCACCGAGGCCGTAGAGGAACGCGCGCCCGATATAGGTGCCCCTGGCGCCCAGCGACAGCGCCTTCAGCACGTCTTGGCCCGAGCGAATGCCGCCGTCGAAATGCACTTCGATCTTCTCGCCGACCGCATCGACGATGGGGGCGAGCTTGGCGATCGAGGACAAAGCGCCGTCGAGCTGGCGTCCGCCATGGTTCGACACGATCAGCGCATCGGCCCCCGACTGGGCGGCGAGGAGCGCGTCTTCCTCGTCGAGAATGCCCTTCAAGACCAGCTTGCCGCCCCACAGATCCTTGATCCATTTGACGTCGTCCCACGACAGGCGCGGGTCGAATTGCTGCGCGGTCCAGGCCGACAGCGACGACATGTCGTCGACTCCCGTCACATGGCCTACGATGTTGCCGAAGCTGCGGCGCTGCGTGCCGAGCATGCCAAGGCACCAGGCAGGCTTCGTCATCATGTCGAGGATGTTGGGCAGGGTCAGTTTCGGCGGGGCGGTGAGGCCGTTTTTGATGTCCTTGTGGCGCTGCCCCAGAATCTGCAGATCGAGCGTGAGCACGAGGGCCGAGCATTTGGCGTCCTGCGCGCGCTTGATCAGGCGCTTGATGAAGTCGCGGTCGCGCAGCACGTAGAGCTGGAACCAGAACGGCTTGCTCGTGTTCGCGGCCACGTCTTCGATCGAGCAGATGCTCATCGTCGAGAGCGTGAAGGGCACGCCGAACGCGGCGGCCGCGCGCGCGGCCAGGATTTCGCCGTCGGCATGCTGCATGCCGGTCAAACCGGTGGGAGCGAGGGCGACCGGCATGGCGGCGTCGATGCCGACCATCTTCGTCGCAAGCGAACGTCCCTCCATGTTCACGGCCACGCGCTGGCGGAGGCGGATTTTCTCGAAGTCGCTGGTGTTGGCGCGATAGGTCTGCTCGGTCCAGGCGCCCGAATCCGCGTAGTCGTAGAACATGCGCGGCACGCGCCGCTTGGCCATCAATCGCAGATCTTCGATGCTTGTCACGGCAGCCATGGATGCGCTCCCTTTCCCCGATGAAGGCGCAATGTGCCCGCTCAAGCGGCCAGAATCCAGGCCCGAAACGCCGCCGCGCGCGGATCCTCGGGCAGACCCTTGGGACCGACGACCCAATAGGCGTGGCGCGAGGGCAATTCGAGATCGAACAGCTTAACGAGGCGCCCCGCCGCCAGATCGTCTTCGAGCGGCACGCTGCGCCCGATCGCCACACCTTGGCCGAGGCGTGCCGCCGCATAAAGCAAAGCGGAGTCCGAAAAACCCGGTCCGCGGTCGGCAAGCGCGCGCTCCAGCCCGAGCAAATCAAGCCACGGCGCCCACGCCAAACGTGGCTCGCTGCTGCCCAGGGCCGCATCGTGCAGCAAAGTCGCCCGCCGCAAATCGAGGGGTTTTCGCAAGCCGGGCTTGCCGTGGACATAGCCGGGGCTCGCGCACATGAATATCGTCTCGCCCGCAAGCCGGTCGACGCGCAAGCTTGCGGGCGGTGCAACGGCATAGCGAACCGCGATATCGACCGCGTCGCGCGCGAAATCGGCGAGCTTTATTTCGACGCGCAGCACCACGTCTGTTTCGGGATAGAGCGCTTGGAATTTTGGCAGCCGCGGCAGCAGCCAATTCTGCGCGAAACTCGGGAGGACACTGACCGTCAAGCGGCCGCCGCGCGGCCGCGCACGCAGCGTTTTCGTGGCGGCGACGAGGGCCGCGAAACCGGCCTCGAGTCCCGGCAGATAGGCTTGACCCGCGTCGGTCAGCGCAAGGCCACGCGCCAGGCGCCGGAAGAGCGGCACGCCCAGCTGCAGTTCGAGGCTGGCGACTTGCTGGCTGACGGCGGCGGGCGTGACGCCCAATTCGCGCGCAGCGGCGGCAAAACCGCCGGCACGCGCGGCAGCTTCGAAGGCGCGCAATGCGTTCAAAGGCGGCAGCGGACGGGCCATATGGCTTAGTATAGCTAAGTCTAGCGTTCGGAGAACTCGTTTGTACGCATCGGACTTTCGCGCGAGAAATCGACGGCGGACAGGAGGTCCATATGGAACCCACGCTCTACGACAGTCCCTTTTCCGGCAACGCCTACAAATGCCGCCTGATGCTGCACAAGCGCGGCATGGCCTATCGGCGCATCGTGGTCGACATCGACAAGGGCGAAAGCCGCACGCCGACATTCCTGGCGCTGAACCCGAACGGCCGCGTACCGTTGCTGGTGCTGGAGGACGGAACGGCCTTGGCCGAGTCGAACGCGATTCTGGCGTGGCTTGCGCGCGGCACGCCGTACTTGCCCGAAGAGCCGCTGGCATTCGCCCAAACGCTGCAATGGATGTTCTTCGAGCAATACAGCCACGAACCCAACGTCGCGACCGTGCGCTATTGGCTGACGCACAATATCGAGATCACGCCCTATCGGGCGCTTGCGATCGAACACAAGCGCGAACAAGGCGCCGCCGCGCTGCAGGTCATGGAAACGCATCTGCAGACACGCGCGTTTTTCGTCGGCACGCGACCGACCGTCGCCGACATCGCCCTTTATGCCTACACGCATGTGGCCGAAGAAGGCGGCTTTTCGCTCGCGGCGTATCCGCAGGTGCGCAACTGGCTTGCGCGCGTCGCCGCCGATGCCCCGCATATTCCGATTGATGCTTGACGGTGGCGAGGCTTAGCCGAAGCGAGGCTCAACTCGTGCGCAGGCGGCGTTCGGCGACGCTGCGCGGCAAGAGGATCCAGGCGCGCCCGGTGGAGCGCATGCGCCCTGCGCGCTCGGCCGCCAGTTCACCTGCGCCCCAGAAAACGTCGCCGCGCACGGGTCCGCGAATGGCTCCGCCCGTATCTTGCGCCATCATCAAACGGCGCACGCGACGGTTCGCGTCGAGCGGATCTTCGGCATCGAGAAAGATCGGAACGCCCATCGGCAGGAAACTGCGGTCCACCGCAAGCGAACGACCCGGCGTAAGCGCGACGCCTTCGCTGCCGAGCGGCCCTTCGCCTTCGACGACGCGGAAAAAGACGTAGGACGGGTTCGCGTTGCGCAGCTCTGCCGCTTTGGCGGGGTTCGCGGCAAGCCACGCGCGGATCGACTGCATCGACACGCTCTCGCGCGCCATCAGGCCGCGGTCGATCAGCACGCGTCCGATCGGCACATAAGGATGGCCGTTCTGGGCGGCGAAGCCAACGCGCACGACGCGTCCGTCGTCGAGCCGCACGCGGCCCGATCCTTGAACCTCGAGAAAAAAAGCGTCGTCGGCGCTGTCGACCCACAGGATCGGCCGCGCGCGGTTGGCGAGGGCTCCGCCGACAATGGCAGCGCGCGGTTCGTAGGGGCGCAGAACGCCGCCCTCGACGCGGCCTGCCAACCTCTGCCCGCGCAACTCGTCGCGAAACGCGCCAAGATCGATCGTTACAAGATCGTCGGGACGACCCAGCAGCGGCACCGTGTAGCGCTGCGTGCGCACGAGACTGCCGCGCAGCTCGGGCTCGTAATAGCCCGTGAAAAGCCCGTCGCGTGCATTGTTGTTCAACAGCGCAAACGGCGCGAATTCGCGCTCGAAAAAGGCGCGCGCAGTGCTTTGCGAAAGCGACGGCACGGCCGCGCATGCCGCCCGCCAGTCTGCGATCTGGCCGCCCAGCGCATCGGGTCCCACGGTCTGGGTGTCGGCAAGGCGCGCGAGGCGGGCGCAGGTACGCGCGAAAGCGGGCAACATCTCTTCGACGCGGTCGGCAGTCCAGCCCGGCAGATCGGCGAATCGCGCAGGTTCCAGGACCAAGCGGGGGACGGGTTCCTCCGGGGCTGGAACCGCGGGAGCGGGCACCGCAATGCGCGCAACGGGCGCAGGTGCAGCCGCACAGGCCGAGACGAAAAGCGCAACCAACAGCGAAGCCGCTCGCATGGCGGACGAGCGGTCTAGGCGGCGTCCTCGGTGCGGATCAGCAGCCAATTGGGATCGCGGTTGCGCGTGTCCCGCGCGAAGGTCCAAAGATCGGTGAGCTTCATCACGCTTGCCGCCTCGCCGTCGACCGAGTTGCCGTCGGCGTCGCGCAGCACATTGACCTGCTCTGTGACGAATTTGACCGTAACCTCGGCGAACCGGTCGGCCATGCGCAAGGCGACGAGATCGGCGCTTTGGATGCCGACAAGCGTCGTCTCGAGCGTTTGCTTGGCGGATTGGCGGTTTTGGATTGCCGAAGCAAAGCCCGCATAGACGTCCGGCGCCAACAAAGGCTTGAGCGTCTGCGTATCCCCCTGGGCGTAGGACATCAAAATCATCTCGAACGCGCTTCGCGCGCCTTCGACGAACTCGGCAGGGGCGAAACTTGGATCGGCACGGCGAATTTCTTCAAGACCAATCTGCAGTGCCGGATCGTTCAACACGAGCTTCGCGGGCGCTTGCGCAGGACGCGCCGCGCCCGGAAATGGCGTCACGTTGTCGGGCACCTGTTCGGCACGCTCGGTCGTCAAATCGGCTGGCCGCTCGGGCGGACGCCGGTTCCAACGTTCGGCATCCTCGGCGCCGGTGCGCTTTCCCAAAATGCTGCGCAAGCGCAACACCAGAAAGGCCGCAACCGCCGCAAAGAGCAAAATGTCCATAATTGCCATCGTTTCCATCCAAATCGGCGCTTTTGCCGCATGTCTTTGCAGGCGCAAAAACAATAAATAAGCGCGGAGGGGCACAGGAACAAGCGCCTTGGCCGGGAATCTTGCAATTCGGCGGCCAAAGCGCCATTTTCGCGTCCGAAATGCTGCTCGTGCGCCATGGCCAGTCCGAATTCAACGCGGTTTACGCGCGTACGCGCGTCGATCCCGGAATTCCGGACCCGAAACTCACCGACGAAGGCCGTCGCCAGGCTGCCGATGCCGCGATCGAACTTGCGGCTCACCGCGTCACGCGCGTCTTGGCAAGTCCCTATACGCGCGCTATTGAAACCGCCGAAATCATCGCGCATAGCCTCGGCGTCGGCATCTCGATCGAGCCGTTGGTGCGCGAGCGCGCGGCTTTCCATTGCGATATCGGCACGCCGCGCGCAGCACTCGAAAGCCGCTTTCCCGCGCTCGATTTCGCGCATCTCGACGATCCGTGGTGGCACGACCATGTGGCGCTGGGCTGCGAAGAGAGCGAAGCCCAGATCCACGATCGCGGACAGCTTTTCCGCCGCCAAGCCGCGCTTTTCCCCGACCGCGACACGGTGGCGGTCGTCACGCATTGGGGGTTTATTCGGGCCATGACCGGGATCGAGGCCAAAAACGCCGAAATTCTGCGCGTGCGCTTCGCAAGGGATTGAGCCCGAGGCAGACTTCATGTTACGCGCCTGTCTCGTTTTCCCCCGACCGGAGCTTGCCTTCCCATGACCAATCCCGCCGCCCCCGCCGAAGGCCCGGTCTTTGCGGTCCTCACGCAGTATCTGAAGGACCTTTCTTTCGAGAGCCCGCGCGCGCCCGACATTTTCCTCGCGCAAGACAAGAACCCGCAGGTAACGGCCGACGTCAAAGTCGAAGCCCGGCCGCTCGGCCAGGACGTGTACGAGGTGGAGCTTGCCATCGAGGCCACGGCCAAAACGGGCGAAGATCCGGTCTTCGTGATCGAATGCCTCTATGCCGGCGTGTTCCAGCTTTCGGGCCTCGGACAGGAACATCTCGGGCCGTTCTTGATGATCGAGTGCCCGCGCATGCTGTTCCCCTTCGCGCGCAACATCGTGGCGGATTCGACGCGCGAGGGCGGGTTCCCGCCGCTGCTGCTGCAGCCGGTGGATTTCGTCGAGCTCTATCGCAAGCGCGTTGCGGCCCAAGAACCGCCGCCGGCGCCTTCGGCGCAAGGGCCGCGTTCGAAGATCATTCTGCCGAACTGAACGCGCAAGAAGGTCAAGCGTTCCACAGCGCGTTTTTGAGTTTGGCCACCGCCGCCTGGTGTGCCGCAAGTTCGGCCTCGCTTGGCGCAAAGGCACGCGGCGCGCGCGCGACCGCTGCCGGAACGGGTGCCGACAATTCCGGCACTGCGGCCAACGTCTCGCCCAAAGCCATGCCGACTTGGCGGCCGCCGAGCAGCTCGAGATAGACCTGCGCCAGCAATTCGGAATCGAGCAGGGCACCGTGCAGCGTGCGATGCGTGTTGTCGATGCCGAAGCGCTTGCAAAGCGCGTCGAGCGAGGCGGGCGCGCCCGGAAATTTGCGTCGCGCCATCTGCACCGTGTCGATCGCGCGCGAAATCGGAATCCGCTCGAAATTCGCGCGCCGCAGCTCGGCATTGATGAAGCCGATGTCGAACTCCGCGTTGTGGATGACGAGCTTCGACTCGCCGATGAATTCGAGGAACTCGGCTGCGACCATCGAAAACAGGGGGGCGCCGGCAAGCTTGGCGTTCGAAAGACCGTGCACGGCAACCGCCTCGGCCGGCACTTCCATCTCGGGATCGAGCAGCGTGTGGAATTTCTGCCCGGTCGGCAAATGGTTGACGAGCTCGATGCAGGCGATTTCGACGATGCGCTGCGTCTTGGGGTCGAGGCCGGTGGTCTCGGTGTCGAGAACGATTTCGCGCATCAGAAAACCTGCCGTCGCTGCGGGATTGCCTTGGCCAGTCGTAGCGCTTTTTTGAGCGCGCGCAAGGTCGCAAGCACACCGAGGCCGGATATCGCGACCAGATCGGCGCGACGGCGTTTGACGTCGTCAGGCATCTGGCGGGCGAGTATGCCTTCGAGCTTCCCGGCCGTCATGCCCGGGCGGGCAAGCGCGCGCTGGCGCTGAAGCATTGCCGAGGCCGAAACGACGACCACGAAATCGCAGCGCAGCGCCGATTCGGTTTCGAACAACAGCGGCACGTCGAGACATATGATGCGGCGGCGATTGCGCGCATGTTGCGTCGTAAAACGGCGGCTGGCTCGGGCAGCCAACGGATGCAAAATCGTCTCGAGCCGCCGGAGAGCTGCCGGATCGGCAAAAACGCGCATGCCGAGTTTCTGCCGATCGACGGCACCGGCGTTTTCGACGCCAGGAAAGGCAGCGGAAACCGGCTCGACGCCTGCGCCGCCAGCGGCAAGCAGTTTATGTATTGCCGCATCGGCGTCGTAGACGGGAACGCGCAGGCGACGCAGCAGCGTGGCGGCCGTCGACTTGCCCATTGCGATCGAACCCGTAAGCCCGAGGACGCGCATGCCGATCGTCAGTCCGGCACGACGCCGTTGGCCCGCAGGAAACCCAGCAGCGGAAGCAACGGCAAGCCCAGGATCGTGAAGAAATCGCCGTCCACGCGCGAAAACAACTGGGCGCCAAGACCTTCGAGCTGGTATGCGCCGACCGAGAGATAGGCGTTTTCGCCAGCCGCATCCAGATAGCGCTCGATGAATGAGGCTTCGAGCGGACGCATCGTGAGACGTGCCGCTTCGACATGGTGCCAAACGCGCGTCCCGTTGCGGAAGGCGACGGCAGCGGTCTCCAGACGATGCGTTCTGCCGGCCAAAGCCTGCAAATGGGCAGCTGCATGCGTGCGGTCGACCGGCTTGTCGAACCACACGCCGTTGCAGTCGAGCATCTGGTCCGAGCCGATCACGATCGCGCCCGGATGGCGCGGCGCCACGCGGCGTGCTTTGCTTTCGGCGAGCTTTATCGCGACGTCGGCGGCACTCGCGCCTTCGGCCTGCATGGCGCGTTTGATTTCGTCCTCGTCGATGCGCGCGGCATCGGTCGCGAAGACGAGACCGGCTTTCTCCATCATCGCGCGTCGAAACGGGCTTTGCGAGGCAAGCACAAGCGCGGGAGCGGCGGTCTGCGCGAGAGTTGTCACGCGGACAACCCGGCTTTTTCGCGCCGTTCCTGGACCATGGCGATGATTGCGGCCGACGTTTCTTCGATGGAACGGCGGGCGACGTCGATGACGGGCCATCCGCGCGCCGAGAAAAAGCGCCGCGCTTCGACCACTTCGCTGCGCACTTTTTCGAGATCCGTATAGTCCGTCTCACGGCTTTCGTTCAGCATGTTGAGGCGGTTGCGGCGCAGCTGCACCAGGAGATTCGGATCGTTCGTAAGGCCCACGAAAAGCGGCCCGTTCTCCTTGGCATGCAGACTTTCGATTTCGTCGGGCAGCTTCACGCCCGGCACGAACGGCACGTTGGCCGCCTTGTAGCCGCGGTTGGCGAGGTAGATGCAAGTCGGCGTTTTCGACGTCCGCGATACGCCGACCAGAATCACTTCGGCGTCGCCCAAACCATGCGGCGACTGGCCGTCGTCGTGCGTCATGACCCAATTGATCGCGTCGATTCGGCGGAAATAGTCGGCGTCGAGCGCGTGCTGGCGGCCCGGCAGATTGCGCGTTTTGAGTTTGAGATAGTTCGAAAGTGCGCCCATCGTCGGATCGAGAACGGGCAGGCACGGCGTGGCAAGACGGCGGCAAGCGGCTTCGAGCATGCTGCGCGTGCCTTCCTCGATCAACGTGAAAAACACGATGCCAGGATTGGCCTCGATGCCGGCCAGAACCTTCTCGAGTTGCCGTTCGGTGCGGATCATCGACCACATATGCTCGATGGGCGCGATGTTCTCGAACTGCGCGAGACACGCGCGCACAACGCCGTTCAAAGTCTCGCCGGTCGCGTCTGAAACGAGATGAAGATGGAAACGCTGCATCTGGGGATTACACGCAAAACCGGGGCAACTGGGGGTTTGGTCCACAGGCTCGAAAAATCGTCCGCATTGTCGTTACAGGTCAAGCATCGTTTCTGCACGCCTGGGCAATTCGCCAAGGTTTAGGCCATGACCGGGGATAAATCGACTGTCGCTTTTTATCCCCGGTTTTCAAAAATAGGTTTTCCCGCGCAAAACAGGGTCGCCAGCGCAAATTTGCGCGCTATGTTCAACAGCGTCGGCAATGATCGGCCCACAGATACTCATTATCGAACAGCGCAAGGATAAGTCCTCGGATAGACCGTCCTCCCCGCGATCCACAGGCACCCACTATCCTCAACTACCTTATTTTATTTAAGATTCTTAAATGGTAGAGGGAGTGCTTGGCGGATACACTCGCACCTCAACGATCCTCGAACGAGCAGCCCGAAATGCCGAAAGACCCGACCAATAAAAAACCTTTTCTGCGCGCGTTGCGGGGCGAAATCCATGCCCGCCCTTGCTTTTGGCTGATGCGCCAGGCTGGGCGTTATTTGCCGGAATACCGGGAAACACGCGCCAAGGCCAACGGGTTCGTCGATTTGTGCCTGCGCCCCGACCTGGCAACTGAAATTACGCTGCAGCCGCTGCGCCGTTACCACATGGACGCGGCAATTCTGTTTTCCGATATATTGATGGTTCCCTACGGCCTTGGTCAGCCACTCAGCTTTCGCGAAGGCGAAGGCCCGGTGCTGGAACCGGTGCGCGATGCGGGTGCAATCGACCGGTTGGCGGAAAATCTCGGCGGCTTCGACGCCAAAGTGGCGCCGATCTACGAGACTGTTTCGCGCGTACAGGCCGAATTGCCTGCAACGACGGCGCTAATCGGTTTTGCGGGTGCGCCGTGGACGGTTGCAACCTACATGGTCGAGGGCGGAACGAGCAAAGACTTTGCAAATGTGCGTTTGCTTGCGTATCGCGACGAGGCGGCGTTCGCGCGTCTTATCGATTTGCTCGTGGCAGCCACGATCGGTTATCTCGACCGGCAAGTGCAAGCCGGTGCCGAAGCTCTGCAATTGTTCGACACATGGGCCGGCGTCCTGCCGGAAGGCGAATATCGCAAGTGGGTGATTGCGCCGGCGGCCAAAATAGTCGCAGGCGTTCGGGCCAAGCATCCGGATGTGCCAATCGTGTTTTTCCCGAAAGGCTCGGGGTTGCTCTACCGCGAAGCTGCCGCTATTCCGGGCGTCGACGCGCTGGGCCTCGACACGTCGGTACCGCTTGCTTTTGCAAAAGAGCTGCAGAAACTCAAAACGGTGCAAGGTAACCTCGACCCGATCGCGCTCGCAGCCGGTGGTCCAGCCCTTGTCGATTCGTCTACGCGGATCCTCGATGCATTGGGCAATGGACCGTTTGTATTCAATTTGGGCCATGGAGTCATTCCGCCGACGCCGCCCGCGAATGTCGCTGAACTGGCCGCTTTGATCGGCAAGTGGCGCGCGAAAGCCGCGTAAGCGCGCGCGAGGAACGATTCGAGGATGGCAAAAACGGCGATCGTCCTGTTCAATTTGGGGGGGCCCGACAATCCGGCTGCCGTACAGCCGTTTTTGTACAATCTGTTTTCGGATCCCGCCATCATCTCGCTGCCGAACCCTTTGCGTTGGCTTGTGGCCAAGCTCGTTTCCAAGCGGCGCGCAAAAAAAGCGCAGGGGATTTACGCGCAAATGGGCGGCGGCTCGCCGATCCTTCCCAACACCAACGCGCAGGCGCGCGCTCTTGAGGCGGCCCTCGGCGAGATGGGCGGCGATGTTCGCTGCTTTCCGGCAATGCGCTACTGGCATCCGCTGACCGACGAGACGGCCAAAGACGTCGCGGCATTCAAACCCGACAGCATCGTGCTGTTGCCGCTTTATCCGCAGTTTTCGACGACGACGACGGGCAGCTCCAAACTAGCCTGGGACGCGGCCGCGGCACGGATTGGCCTCGACGTGCCGACGCGCTTTGCTTGCTGCTACCCGCAGCAAGAAGGTTTTGTCGAAGCGCTTGCCGATCTCGTCGCGGCGAAGCATCGCGAAGCGGCGACGCACGGAAAACCGCGCGTCTTGTTTTCGGCGCACGGATTGCCGAAAAAAGTCGTTACGGGCGGCGATCCCTACCAGGCGCAAGTCGAGATGACCGCAGCGCGCGTCGTCGAAAAGCTTGGAATCGCGGATCTCGACTGGACCGTCTGCTACCAAAGTCGCGTTGGTCCGCTCGAGTGGATCGGCCCCTATACGGAAGACGAAATCGAGCGCGCAGGTGCCGACAAGATTCCGGTCGTGCTCGCGCCTATCGCGTTCGTTTCGGAGCATTCCGAGACGCTCGTGGAACTCGACATCGAATATCGCGAATTGGCGCACGAAGTCGGTGTGCCGTTCTACGCGCGCGTGCCGACGGTTTCGACGCACCCGGCCTTCATCGCGGGGCTTGCCGCGATCGTGCGGGCGGTGGCGGCGCGCCCGGCAGGCAGTTTTGCCGATGCGGGCCTGAAGCGGCTGTGCCCGGCGCAATGCCGCAAGTGCGCCCTCGAGGCCGCATGATGGATTTCGTCAACGATTTCTATCTTTGGATCAAATGGCTGCATGTCGTCGCGGTCATCGCCTGGATGGCGGGGCTGCTCTATCTGCCGCGTCTTTTCGTCTACCACACGCAGGTGGCGGCGGGGTCGGCGACATCGGAGCTGTTCAAGACCATGGAGCGGCGCCTCATGAAGGCGATCATGGTGCCCGCGATGCTGGTCGCCTGGCTGTTTGGCGGCCTCATGCTGATGGCCCAGGATTGGAGTGGGGGTTGGCTGCACGCCAAGCTCGCGGCCGTCGCGGCCATGACCGTCCACCATTTTTTGCAGGAGCGGTGGCGGCGCGCTTTTGCCGCCGACCGCAACTTGCACCCCACGCGGTTTTTCCGCATCCAAAACGAAGTGCCGACGCTGCTGATGCTGGCGATCGTGCTGCTGGTGATCGTCAAACCCTTCTAGGCCTCTTGTTTTTGCGCGATTGACAATCGCGACGAATGGTCTAGATTGGCGGCCAGTCGGGCGTTCGCCCGTTGTTTTGGCCGTTCCATTTTTCGGCCATTCCTTTTGCCGCCGCTTTCTCGCGCCGAAAAACGACCGTTGCGGCTTATCGCCCGCGGCACCGAATTCGGATCCAGATCGGTTCGGCGCGCCTCCCCCAGAATACGTTCCGCCTGCTTTTTCCCATGTCGAACCTTCCAGCCCAAACCCCAGAGCGCTTATGAATCTCCAAGAGTTGAAGCGGAAAACGCCGGCCGAATTGCTGGCTTTTGCCGAAGAGTTGCAAATCGAATCCGCCTCGGCCTTGCGCAAGCAGGACATGATGTTCGCGATTCTGAAGCGCATGGCCGACAACGACGTCGCGATCTACGGCGATGGCGTGCTCGAGACTTTGTCGGACGGATTCGGCTTTCTGCGAAGCCCCGAGAGCAACTATCTGCCCGGGCCCGACGACATCTACATGACGCCCCAGCTGATCCGCCGCTACGGCTTGCGCACGGGCGATACGGTCGAAGGCCAGATCCGCGCGCCGAAGGACGGCGAGCGCTATTTCGCGTTGACGATGGTGCGGACGATCAATTTCGACGAGCCGGAGATCGCGCGCCACCGCATCAATTTCGACAATCTCACGCCCTTCTATCCGACGTCGCGGCTCAACCTCGAATTCGGCGACGAGCCGGTCGAAGCGCCGCCGCCGCCGCCCAAGCCCAAACCCGCGCGGCGTCCGCAAGGCGACGAGGAGGCCGTGGCCCTCAAGGGCACGCTGTCCGCGCGCCGCACCGAAATCGTCAAGCGCGACAATGCGCCGAGCCAGCGCCGCGACATCACCGGGCGCATTATCGATCTCGTATGCCCGCTCGGCAAAGGCCAGCGCGCGCTCGTGATCGCGCCGCCGCGCGTAGGCAAGACCGTGATGCTTCAGAACATCGCGCATTCGATCGCCCAGAATCATCCGGAAGTGTACCTGATCGTGTTGTTGATCGACGAGCGGCCCGAAGAGGTGACCGACATGATCCGCTCGGTCAAAGGGGAAGTCGTGAGCTCGACCTTCGACGAGCCGGCCGTACGCCATGTGCAGGTCGCCGAAATGGTCATCGAAAAGGCCAAGCGCCTGGTCGAGCACAAGCGCGACGTGGTGATTCTGCTCGACTCGATCACGCGTTTGGCGCGCGCCTACAACACGGTCGTGCCGTCTTCCGGCAAGGTTCTCACCGGCGGCGTCGACGCGAACGCGCTGCAGCGGCCGAAACGGTTTTTCGGGGCTGCCCGCAACATCGAAGAGGGCGGCAGCCTGACGATCATCGCGACCGGTCTCGTCGACACCGGAAGCCGCATGGACGAAGTCATCTTCGAAGAGTTCAAGGGGACGGGCAATTCGGAAATCATCCTCGACCGCAAACTTGCCGACAAGCGCACTTTCCCGGCGATCGACATCACCAAATCGGGCACGCGCAAGGAAGAGCTTCTGGTCGACAAGGCGGTTCTGTCGAAAATGTGGGTGCTGCGCCGCATCTTGATGCCGATGGGCACCACGGACGCGATGGAGTTCCTGATCGACAAGCTCAAGCATTCGAAGAACAACAAGGATTTCTTCGAAGCGATGAACACATAGGCGCGGGCGGCCGGATCGCCGATGGCGCGCGGCCATTGCGCTAAAGCGGCGAGCCGTCTTTGCGTGTAATGGCCCAGCTCTGGACGACTTTGCCCATCATGTCGTCGTCGGGATACGTCGAGACATCCCCGGGCGTGCGGTCGCCGATTTCAAGATACACCACGTCGCGGTCGCTTTCGTTGACGAGGCAGTGCCCGTCTTGCGCACCCGCCGGGAAGCCTGCACAGTTGCCGGCCGGTACTGGAGTTTTGCCGGCGTCCGACAGCAGCGTCGCGGTGCCTTCGAGAACGTAGACGAACTCGTCTTGGCGCGTGTGCCAGTGGCGCATGGCCGACACGGCGCCCGGCGGCAGGCGTACGAGATTGACCCCGAAATTCTTGAGGCCAACCGCGTCGCCCACCACGCGCTTTTCGCGCCCGCCAAGTTTGCTGCGGTAGGGTTCGGGATAGTTCGAACCCAGCCGAGGCGGAAGCGTTTTCGGATCGACGACCGTCATGGCACCAGGATGACGGAACCGGTCGTTTTGCGCGCTTCGAGATCGCGGTGCGCTTGCGCGGCGTCTTTGAGCGCGTATTCGGCCGAAATCTCGATTCTCACGATCCCTTTGGCGACGACGTCGAACAGCTCGTTGGCGGTCTGCACGAGCGCTTCTTTTCTGGCGATATAGGTGAACAGCGTCGGCCGCGTGACGAAGAGCGAACCCTTGGCGCCGAGGATGCCGAGATTGAGCGGATCGGCGGGGCCCGAAGACTGGCCGAACGTGACGAGCATGCCGAGCGGAGCCAGGCAGTCGAGCGATTTGAGCAGTGTGTCTTTGCCGACCGAATCGTAGACGACGGGCACGCCCGCATTGTTCGTCAGCGCTTTGACGGCCGACACAAAATCGGTCTCGCGATAGAGGACGGTGTGGTGGCACCCGTTCGCCTTGGCAAGCGTCGCTTTTTCGGTCGAACCGACGGTGCCGATCGTCGTTGCACCCAGATGTTTGGCCCATTGGCAAGCGATGAGGCCCACGCCGCCTGCAGCGGCGTGGAACAGAATCGTGTCGCCCGCCTGGACCTTGTAGGTCCGGCGGAGCAGATACTGCACGGTCATGCCTTTCAGCATCATCGCGGCGGCCTGCTTGTCGGAGATTGCGTCCGGCAGTTTCACCACGCGGTCGGCGGGCGCGATCCGCTTTTCCTGGTAGCCGCCGCCGCCCGAGATCACGTAGCAGACGCGGTCGCCGATCTTTAGATCGGCGACGCCGGTACCGACGGCTTCGACGATGCCTGCGGCTTCGTTGCCGGGGGAAAACGGCGTCGGCGTCGCGTAGAGGCCCGAGCGCATATAGACGTCGATGTAGTTGACGCCGATCGCCGTGTGTTTGATGCGCACCTGGCCCGGGCCGGGCTCGGCGACGTCGATATCGGTCCAAGCGAGGACCTCAGGACCGCCGGCGCTGGCGACTTGGATTGCTTTGGCCATGGTCTTTTTTCCTTTAGGCGAGATTGGCTTTGAAAAAGGCAGCGGTCGTCGCGTTGGCGGCATTGGCCGCTTTTTGGCTGTAATGCTTGCCGCCGACGCGCGCGAAGGCATGGTCTTCGCCTGCGTAGACATGCAGCTGCGCGCATTTGTGCGATGCCAGTGCAGCCTTAATTTTTGCCTGGGCAGTCGGCGGCACAAACGCGTCTTTCTCGGCGATATGCATCAAGAGCGGGCGCTTGAGCGTCGCGGCTTGGTCGAGCAAGCCGTCCAGGCCGACGCCGTAATAGCTGACCGAGGCATCGGCATCGCTCTGGCAGGCCATCTGGTAGGCAAGATTGCCGCCCAGGCAATAGCCAACCGTGCCGACCTTGCCGACGCAGGCGGGGTGGTCGCGCAAAGCCGCCAGCGTTTGCTTGAGGTCGGATAGGCCAAGCGCGAAATCGAAGCCTTTGTACAGAGAGAAGGCCTGCGCCCACTCGACGTCTGTCTGGTCGGTGATTTGGATGCCTGGCTGCTGTCGCCAGAAAATGTCGGGGCAAGCGACGACATAGCCTTGGGCGGCATAACCGTCGGCCAAATCGCGCATGACTTGGTTTACGCCGAATATCTCTTGGATCAGCACAAGGCCCGGCCCGCGCCCGCCCGACGGCAAAGCCAGGTAGGCGTCGAACGCGGCACCGAATTCGAAACTCGGGCTTGCGGCGGTTACGGTCAAGGTCGGCATCGGATCCTCGGCGGTCGTTCTATGGCTGCGCGGAGCGAAAACGAGCGCAACCCTGCCATTGGCGCCACAGGCGCGCAATGGGCCGCTGTTGCGGCGGGGGCAAGGAGGCGGCTAATGTCGCTGCACCGTCACGTTCGAGGATCGCCATGAAGATCAAAGTCGATATCGATTGCACGCCCGAAGAAGCCAGGATCTTCATGGGTCTGCCCGACGTGAAGCCGATGCAGGACGCCCTGATGGGCCAGATGACGGACCGGCTCGAAAACGCCATGAAAGCGATGGATCCCGAGACGATGCTGCGCCAATGGTTCGGCGGCACGGGCTGGGAGCAGATGCAGAAATTTTGGTCGTTGGCGCAAGGGTCGGACAAGGAAAAGACGAAATGACGATCCGAACCTTGCCGACCGATCCGACGCCCTATTTTGAAGCACACGTATTCGTTTGCACGAACGAGCGCCCGGTCGGCCATCCGCGCGGCTGCTGCAAGGCGCGCGGTTCGGAGAAGCTGCGCGATTACATGAAGGCGCGCGCCAAAGAGCTGGGCCTCAAGTACGTTCGGATCAACTCGGCGGGCTGCTTGGATCGCTGCGAGTTCGGGCCGACAATGGTGGTCTACCCGGAGGGCATCTGGTATTCGCCGCAGACGCGCGATGACGTCGATGCCATCCTCGCGGCGCATTTGGTCGGCGGCGGGCGCGCCGAAGCGTTGATGCTTGCACCGGATCGGAAAAAGGAGGAAGCGCCGTGAATTTCGGATTCGGCGAAATTCTGATCCTTGCGCTTATTGCGCTGCTGCTTTTCGGTGCCGGGAAGATTCCGAAACTGATGGGCGATATGGCAAGCGGCATCAAGGCGTTCAAGAAAGGGATGGCGGACGAGAAGCCGGATCCACCGCCGCCGCCGCCGGAAACGCCGCCTAAAGCCTGACATGGCGGGCGGCGCCAGGACGATCTTTGCGCCGGCAACGGCCGCGGGCAAAGCCGGCGTTGCCGTCATTCGCGTTTCCGGTCCGCAAGCGGGTGCCGCGTTGCAAACGCTGTGCGGCAGGTTGCCGCGCCCGCGATTTGCCGCGCGGGCCGATTTGCGCGATCCGGCAACCGGCGAGCGCCTCGACGACGCGTTGGTTCTGTGGTTCCCCGGCCCCAAGAGCTTTACCGGCGAAGACGTCGCAGAACTGCATGTGCACGGCGCGCGTGCCGTGATCGCCGAGATCTTGAATGTGTTGGCCGCACAGCCCGGTCTGCGTTTGGCGAGGCCGGGCGAGTTCGCGCGGCGCGCCTTCGATGCAGGCAAGCTCGATCTTGCCCAAGTCGAAGCGTTGGCCGATCTGATCGCAGCCGAAACGCGCGCGCAGGCCCGCCAAGCATTGCGGCAATTGGGCGGCGCATTGGGCGCATCGGTCGAGGCGTTGCGCGCGCGGATCCTGCGCTTGCGCGCCCAGGCAGAGGCGGAGATCGATTTCCCCGACGAGGGAGACGTGCCGGACGGGCTGGTTGCGGCGATGGCGCCGGAATTGGACGCGCTCGATGCCGAACTTGTCGCGCTGATCGGGCAGTCTGCGCGCGGCGAACGCCTTCGCGACGGCTATACAGTGGCGCTGCTGGGCCCGCCGAACGCGGGCAAATCGAGCCTTCTCAATCGTCTGGCAAAGCGAGAAGCTGCGATCGTGTCGAGCATGGCCGGGACCACGCGCGATGCGATCGAGGTGCATCTCGATCTCGGCGGTTGGCCAGTGACCTTGATCGACACGGCCGGTCTGCGCGCTTTGGCCGACACGGACGAGGGCGATCCGCAGCGCGCCATCGAGCGCGAAGGGATCCATCGTACCCAGCGCCTTGCCAAGACTGCCGATCTGCGCGTGCTGGTGCTCGACGCGACTGCGCCTGCGATTGACGCCGCACTTTCCGGCTACGCCGCCGAAGCGCTGGTCGTGCACAACAAAATCGATTTGGCGGCGGCAGGGCGCGGCGCGCTCGGCGTGTCTGCCGCAACCGGGGAGGGGCTCGCGGAACTCGAAACTCTGTTGGCGCGGAAAGCGGCCGCCGCTTTGGGCGAGGAGGACGGCCAAGCGAGTTTGGTTACGCGGGCGCGTCATCGCGATGCGTTGGAGGCGGTGCGCGCCTCGTTGCGCCAAGCGCGCATCGCGACGGCGGCCGAGCTCATCGCCGAAGATCTGCGCCAAGCGGCAGATGCGTTGGGTCGTATCGTCGGCCGTACCGGGGTGGAAGATGTGCTCGACCTTTTGTTCGCCGAGTTCTGTATCGGCAAATAGGCGACCGCGTAACTTATTGTAAATATTTAGCAATCTATCCTTTCGGAAACTTCGATCTAATCTTCCCGAGTCAAGCGCATGATATAATTGAGTTTTTCGGAATGTTTCGCGCGAAACATATAATCATTAATCACGGGCTTCGAATTGACGGCGTTGCCGCGACTGAATAGGTTGCGCTCCATGATACCGGGTCGTGATTTCGATTTGATTGTAATTGGCGGTGGCCATGCAGGCTGCGAAGCTGCAGCTGCGTCGGCGCGTGTCGGTACCCGTACATTGTTGCTCACGCTCGATCCGAGCAAGATCGGCGAAATGAGCTGCAATCCGGCAATCGGCGGCTTGGGCAAAGGCCATCTCGTACGCGAGATCGATGCACTCGACGGCATTATGGGCCGCGCAGGCGATCTTGCGGGCATCCAGTTTCGCGTGTTGAACCGCTCCAAAGGACCGGCCGTGCGCGGTCCGCGCGCCCAGGCGGATCGCAAGCTCTATCGCCAAGCGGTTCAGGCACTGCTGGCCGAGCAAGCCAATTTGACTGTCGCGGCTGGCGAGGCTGCAGATATCGAGATTGGGCCTGACAGCGCCGTTGCGGCAATCGTGACGGCCGCCGGGGTGCGGATCGGCTGCGGTGCGGTGGTTTTGACCACTGGAACATTTCTGCGCGGCCTCATTCATATTGGGTTGGAGAAAATCCCCGCCGGTCGGGTCGGCGAAAAACCCTCGCTTGCGCTGTCCGATACTCTGGCGCGGTTGGGTTTTCCGCTCGGGCGTCTCAAGACCGGCACGCCGCCGCGCCTGGACGGCCGCACGATCGATTGGGCGGGGCTCGAGATGCAGCCCGCCGACGATCCGCCGGAGCCGTTTTCCACGCTAACGGCGCGTATCGACGTGCCGCAGATCCAATGCGGCATTACCTATACCTCTCCAGCCACGCATGAATTGATTCGTGCCAACCTGCATCAGGCGCCGATGTATTCGGGGCAGATTGAAGGGGTTGGCCCGCGCTATTGCCCGTCGATCGAAGACAAGGTCGTCCGCTTCGCGAGTCGCGAGCGGCATCAAATCTTTCTGGAACCTGAAGGGCTCGACGATACGACCGTCTACCCCAACGGCATTTCGACGTCGCTGCCGGAAGCAGTCCAGCGCGATATTCTCAAGACGATACAAGGTCTCGAGAATGCAACGATGCTCCGTCCAGGCTACGCTATCGAATACGACTTTATCGACCCCCGCGCTCTTGCACCGACGCTTGAAACGTGCCGCTTGCCGGGATTGTTTTTGGCGGGTCAGATCAACGGTACGACCGGTTACGAGGAGGCAGCCGCCCAGGGTTTGGTGGCCGGGCTCAACGCGGCACTTAAACTGGCCGGGTCGCCTGCCTTTACGCTCGATCGCGCAGATGCCTATATCGGCGTATTGATCGATGATCTGGTTACGTTGGGAACACGCGAGCCCTATCGTATGTTCACCAGCCGGGCCGAGTATCGCCTGACCTTGCGTGCCGACAATGCGGACCAGCGCCTCACCGACAAGGGTTTGGCTATCGGCTGCGTGGGGCCGGTCCGGCAGTCCGCATGGGCCAAGAAAGCATCCGACCTCGCGGCCGCACGCAATCTGGTGGCTCAACTTGCCGAGAGTCCCTCGAAACTCGCAAAGCGCGGCTTTGCCGTGAACCAAGATGGCGTCGCGCGCACGCCGCTCGATTTGTTGGCCCTACCCGGTGTGGATTGGGCTGTGCTCGGTCGTGCTTGGCCGGAATTGGCGGCATTGCCGCCTGCCATCGCTACGCAAATTGAAATCGACGCGCTCTATCGCGGCTATCTGGTCCGTCAGGATGCCGATATTCGCACCTTCCGCCAAGACGAGGGTCTGCTTCTACCGCCAGATATCGATTATGCAACACTGCAAGCCTTGTCGAGCGAAGTGCGCCAGAAATTGGCGCAAGTACGGCCCGCAACCATTGGCCAGGCAGCGCGCATTTCCGGGGTTACCCCCGCAGCGCTAACCTTGCTGCTGCGTTACGCAAAGCGCGCCGCGTGACCCCCGACCGCTTCCGCCAAGCGACCGATGTTTCGCGCGAAACAATTGAGAAGCTCGTTATCTATCAGAGACTTCTGGAAAAATGGCAGGCCAAGATCAATCTTGTGTCGGCGACCACGCTGCCGGATATCTGGCTGCGACATTTTTTCGATTCTTGGCAGGTGCTGCCGACGCTTGGCGACGCTGCCACCATTGCCGATCTCGGCGCCGGCGCCGGCTTCCCGGGTTTGGTTATTGCGATCTGCGCGCCGACTAAGGCCGTGCACCTGATCGAATCGGACGCGCGCAAATGCGCGTTCCAGATCGAGGTGGCGCGCGAAACGGGTGCCAACGTCCAGATCCACAACCGCCGTGCGGAAGCAATGGCAGGCAATCTGCAGGTTGCCGCCGCGACAGCGCGTGCGCTCGCCCCGCTCGACAAGCTTTTGCCTTTGGCCGTGCCGTTGTTGGCGGCGGACGGGTTATGCACGTTTCTCAAGGGAGCGACCTACAAAGCCGAATTGACCCAGGCGGAAAGCGCGTGGCATATGCGCGTGTCCGCCGTTGCTTCCCTGACGGAGCCGGACGCTGCCGTTTTGACGCTGCGGGACATCAAAGCCAAGTGACGCAAATCTCTCCGTCCAAGCCGCGTATCCTGGCGATCGCCAACCAGAAAGGCGGGGTTGGCAAAACGACGACCGCGATAAATCTGGCCACGGCTCTGGCTGCCGTCGGCAAGAAAATCCTTGTGGTCGATCTGGATCCGCAGGGAAATGCCTCGACCGGTTTCGGCATACCGCCCGACGACCGCGATGTCGGTTCTTACGATGTGCTGATCGGCAACGTGCCGACGGCCGAAGCCATCCGCCCGTCGATCATTCCGGGCTTGAGCGTTCTGCCGGCGACCGCCGATCTTGCGGCGGCCGAGCTTGAACTCGTCGATCTCGATCGGCGCGAATATCGCCTTGCCGACGCGATAGTTGAAGCCGTCGGCCGCTTGTCGCTCGATTATGTGATGATCGACGCGCCGCCCTCGCTCGGCTTGCTCACGCTCAATGCGCTCGTCGCGGCCGACGCCGTTTTGGTGCCGCTCCAGTGCGAGTTTTTCGCCCTCGAAGGCCTGTCCAATCTCATGCGAACGATCGACCGCGTGCGCGAGCGCCTCAATCCGAGGTTGAAAATACAGGGCGTGGTTCTGACCATGTTCGACAGGCGCAGCAATCTGAGCGAAGCGGTCGCCGCCGACGTCCGCCAGCATTTGGGAGACCTCGTGTACGAAACGGCGATCCCGCGCAACGTGCGCATTTCCGAAGCCCCGTCGCACGGCAAGCCAGTGCTTCTCTACGATCTGCGCTGCGCGGGCAGCCAGGCCTACGTGATGCTGGCAAGCGAACTCCTGAAACGCGAAGCAAGCCTCGCGAACGAGGCGGTGGCATGAGCCCGGCCGACGCCAAAAAGGGGTTGGGCCGCGGCCTTTCCGCGCTGCTCGGCACGCCGAGCGGGGCCGGGGGTGCAGCGTCCGCCGAGGGACCGCGCGCGGCGCGCTTGATCGCGGTCGGCAAGATCCGTCCGGGTACCTTCCAACCGCGCCGCTCGTTCGATGCCGGCGCCCTTGCCGAACTCACCGCCTCGGTGCGCACGCAAGGCGTGTTGATGCCGATCCTCGTCCGGCGCGACCCCAAAGATCCCTCGGGCTACGAGCTCATTGCGGGCGAACGGCGCTGGCGGGCGGCTCAAGCGGCCCAGCTCCACGAAATTCCAGCCGTCGTGAAGGATCTGGGCGACCGCGAAGCGCTCGAAGCGGCCCTCGTCGAAAATCTGCAGCGCGCCGATCTCAACGCGATCGACGAAGCGGCCGGTTATCGTCGTTTGATCGACGAGATGGACTTCACACAAGAGCGCGTGGCCCACGCCCTCGGCAAAAGCCGACCGCACGTCGCCAACACGCTTCGTCTGCTCGATCTGCCGCCGGGCGCGCAAAAGCTGATAGCCGAGGGAAAGCTCACGCCGGCACATGGGCGCGTGGCGCTGATGGCGGCCGATCCTGGTGCCTTTGCCGACATGGTCGCAAAGGAGGGCCTCACCGTGCGCGAGGCCGAAGCGCGGCTCAAAGCGCTCGCCGATCCGCGGTTCGCCAAGAAAAAGCTGAAACCGGCGCCGACGGGTGCAGCGCGTGATGCCGATACGCGCGCGATCGAGCGGCGTTTGACCGAAGCTTTGGGCCTCGCTGTCGACCTGAAGCCGCGCAAGAACGGGGCCGGCGAACTCGTGCTGCACTATGCGACGCTCGACCAGTTCGACGATCTTTTGGCGCGCCTCGAACAGGACCCCAAAGCGCCTAGATGATTCGTCTATCGATTTCGTTTTCGGTCAGACGCAGGATCATCGCTTGGCCGTTGATGGCGCGGCTCCAGATCCAGCCGACCATGCCGAGCCGGTCGTCGAGCTGCGAAAACAGAGCCCGATTTTGCGACCCCGCCGGAAACGGCGGCGTTTGCGCCCCCGCAAGGGCTGCAGCGATCGCGACGACCGGCAGCAGGGGCGCCAGAAACCGAACGGCGCGGCGTCTGCGCAACGCGACCGTCAGCAGCAAGCCGCACAAGGCCGCGAGATTGGCGACGATGGCCAGCAGCGAAAGCGCCATCGACATCGGCGGCAGCAATATGGCGGCCGTTGCGTCGCGCAGAATTGCCAGATCGTCGCTTCTGCTGCGTGCAAGCAGTGCTTGCGTGCGCATGTCGAGCGGCAAGCCCATCTGCGTCGCCGATTCCGCCTCGCCGAGTCGCGCACGCACGGACGCGATTTCCGGTTTGTCGCCCGTGAGGCGGGCGGCGAGATTGAGAAGCGCCAGGCGCTGCGTGTCGTCTTGCGGGCCGTTCGCGTCGCCGAGTTCGGCATCCGCTGCGTTGCCGTGGAACAATGCGTCGCGGTAGATCGTCAGATAAAGCGCTTCGCGCTGGAGAGACGGCGGCACTTGCGCCAGCACCTCGTCGTAAAGCCGGTCGATTGCGGCAAAGCAGCCGACCCATAGCAGCAGGACGCCGACCGGCAAGCCCCACGAAAATCGGCGCCATGCGCGCGCAAGAAACGGCCGAAGCGCGAAAAGCACGATGCCGAAAGAACCGGTCGCTTTGCCGAAGCGCACAAGGTCGTCGAGCCGCTCCCGGTCGATCGTCGGCTGCGCCACAGTCTGAACGAGTTCGAGGTTGAAAACGATTTCGGCGACGACGTAGGCGACCAGAATCGCCGCGAGAACCGGCCACGCAAAGGGGCGCGACAAACCGACCGCGCGGCTGCTGGCATTCACGCTACCGCTCCTGGTAAGAGAACTGGCTCGCAATTTACGGTCTTCTTTTGCCCTGATCATTCCCATAATGCAAATACATTGCCTTATCGAACGCCGATTTGGTGTGCGCCACGTCACAGGCTCGGCAAAAAACGCCGCGCCAGATCTTTTTTGCCGGGTATCGAGCGCATCGAAACAATCTAATCCTCTGTAATATATAATAAAAATACTTGGCCTCTCGATTGCCATGTTGTTTGCGACCGACCTGCACAACGACGACGGAGCCTCGATCATGACGCAATCTGCCTTGTCCGACTTGCCCCAGCATCAGGGTCTTTTCAACCTGTCGAAATCGCCCGCGCAGCTTGCCGTCGTTGCATCCAAGCCGTCGCCTGCCGCCACGCCGGCGCCGCCGCCCAAAGCCTCGGCGCCGACGGCAAATCTTGTCGCCAAACCGACGCTGACCCCTATCGGCGGCTCGACCCAAGTTCAGCCGAAGCCGATCGCCGCGCTGCACCGCGTACCGGAAGCTGCCGCCCCGATCAGCCGCGGGCGCTATTTGAAGACCCTCGAGCATCTCGCCAAAACCGAAGAAGCCCGATCGATCGGGCAGATCGTCGCGCAGGTCCGAGCGCGCGAAATCGAAAAAACCATTCAGGTCGCAGCGCGCGCACGGGCCCGTTACCTTGCTTGCGTCGTCGATATGGGCGCGAACCGAGCCTCCATTTCGCGCAACAACATCGAAGAGCTCTCTTCGCTGCGCAAGGCGCACGAGGAGCTGACCGAAGGCATCGACGCGCTGACCAATGCCATCCGCGAAGGGCTCATCGATATCGTCGGCGTGGGCGAGTAGAGGCTCGGGCTAAACGCCGATATCCGGATTGAAGATTCGTCCGCCGCGCTTGGCGCTTCCGTTGTCGAACAGCGACGCGCCGCCGCGCACCGAATCGACGAGCGGTTCGGCGAGCAAAGCCATTGCCATGATCGTCTCTGGCTTGAGGGCCGCGCCTTTAAGGCCGAACTGACTGGCAAGCGCTTGCAGTTGCGGCGGCAGGGCCGGCGTCGCGGAAGCCGCTGCGGCAGACCTGGGTACGGGTTTGACAGCCGGTGCGTCGGTCGATGCGATCGCGGCCACATCGGCCACGTCGCGCGTCATTTTCGACTCGAAAAACCGATAGACTTGGTCGAGCGTGCGCGAGCGCCCGCCGGCATCGTAGAAGACCCCGCGATTGGCGGCAGCCGCTTCCGGAAATTGCGCGGCCGCGATGCGCTGCGGATCCTGTCTATGGCTCGCAAGGAACCGCGTGGCACCGCCCGCACCGAGGAAATGCGCCAGATACAGGTCGGTCGCGTTGACGCCCGAGCCCAATGCGTTTTCAAGCTGGTTGTGGTTGCTGCGCGCGAACTCTGCGGCCATCGAACTTGCCGCGCGCGGATCGAAGCGCAGGTCGAGAATGGTTTTCCGCGTGGCGGCGTCGCGGACTTTCGGCCCGCCCCCGAAATCGTCCTCGATTTGGGCCGCGTACTGGCCAAGCCCGTGTTTGGCGCCGTGCTGGCGTACCGTGTTGAGCCATGTGCTCTCGATGAATTGATAGAGCCCCGAGGCGGACGAGGTGCGCGCCTTGGCGCCTGGGTCGAAGCTCGATTCCGTCTGCGCCTTGGCGAGCATGAATTTGAAATCCACGCCGCTGCGTTTCGAGGCGTCGCGAATCGCATCCACCACCTCGCGCGAAACGCCGCGCGGGCTGGGATCGGTTTGGCCGATGGCTCGAGACGTTGGAATACCCATGATTCGAGCAGTTTACGCAATAAACAGTAAAGATTTCACTAAATTTGACGCGAATTGGCCTAACGGCGGGCGGCTTGTGCGGCCATTTGGGCGAGTGCCATCAGGCTGCGCTGCGTAATGAGTTCGCTCGGCATGCCGCCGCTCGATTTGCATTGGATCTCGGCTTCGAGCAGCCGCTCGAGCGCCATCGCGATGCGCGGCAGCGGCCAGCGAGCGAGCTGGGTTTTGAAGGGCCCCACCTCTTTGTAGAAGACCTTGGGCCATAACTTGCCCATCGCGGCATCCGCACCGAGGCCGCGCGCGATGTCGGCTTGCACGCTCTGCAGCCGCATGAAATGCCGGGCCGTCATGCGCAGAATGCCGATCGGGCTGTCGCCTTCGCTGGATACGCGCCCGTAGGCGCGCTCGAGCCCGGCAAGATCGCCCATTGCGGCGGCGCGGATCACGTCGTCGAGATCGATGTCGGCCGAATCGCCGATCACGGCGCGGCAATCGTCGAGCCCAAGCGCGGCGCCTTTGCCAGCGTAAAGGGCAAGCTTGTCGAGCTCGCTGCGCGTGATTGCGCGGTCGCCGCCGAGCCGTGCGGCAAGCCAGTCCAGCACTTCGCTGGAAGCCTTGACCCCGTTTTGCGACAAGGTCTCGGAAATCGTGCGCGCAAGATCCTGGCCTTCTTCGTGGTAGCAGGCGATCGCGGCGGCGTTGTCCGCGCTCTCGCAGAGCTTGCGCAGCTTCGATTTGCCGTCGAGTTCGCCAGCTTCGACGACCACGAGCCCGTCGCCCTTCGGGTCGTCGAGCAGATTTTCGAGCGCCGTCGCGATTTCGTTGCCGGCCCCGCGCACACGCACGACGCGTCGGCCGCCGAGCATAGATATGGCCGCCGCTTCGTCTGCGAGTTTGGCCGGATCGTCCTTGATCGTTTCGGGCGAAATGTCGGCGACGCGAAACGGGTCGGCCAGATCGGGCACGATCGTGCGCGCGATCTGTTCGGCGCGTTCGCGTACCAGGCCCGCATCGGGGCCGTACAAAAGCACAGCCCTCACCGCCGGATCGGGGCGTTTGGCGAAATTCGCGATCGCTGCACCTTTGATGACCATGGCGCCGACGATAGCAGTTTGCTAAGCCCTTTTGCGATGGCCGACTCAAACGATCCGATTTTCACCCGCGCTGCCGCAGCCCACGCTGCGGGCGATCTCGAAACCGCCCTCGAGGGCTATGTCGCCGTGCTGGGCGCCGACGCCAAGCGGCTCGATGCGCTCGACGGCCTTACGCAGATCCTCGAAGGGGCGCGAACCCAAAAATTCAATCCGGGCCTCGCGGCCTTGCTTGAGCGGGCACTCGGCACTCAGGCTGCCCGCCGCGACGGGTTGGTGCGCAGCGCCGAAGCCCAGCTTGCGCTCAAATATCGGATGGCCGACCCGAATGCGGCGCCGTCGCTCGACATTCTCGATGCATTTTCGCGCGACGGGCTTCTTTTGGCGGTCTTGCATCTGGGTTTGATCGGCGATCCGGCCGTGGAAGCGTTTTTGTGCCGCGCGCGACGCGCTTTGTGCGCGCCCGACGCCAAACCGAAATTGCTCGCGCTGGCGATCGCGTTTGCCCAGCAAGCCTTCAACAACGACTATGCGTGGCCGGTTTCGGCCGAAGACGAGGCGGCGCTTACTTTCGTTGCGGGCGACGAATTCGGCCTTGCGCGACGGGCGATGTTCGCGCCACTCGATGCCGCGACAGGCGGCTTTCCCACGCTTGGCGCCTATATGGCCGAACGCGCGAGATACGAAGCCGCACTGCAATCGGCCGAACAGCGCATTGCGTCGCTCTATCCGCTCACACCCGATGCGTTTGCACTGGCAACGGCGCGCGACGCGCACGCACCCGCGCCGCGTTGGCAGGGGTTGCGTCTGCCCGGCCGCATCGACGTCCGCGCGAGCCTTGCCCGCCAGTATGCATGGGCCGGGCCTTTCCCGGATTTCGCGCCGCCCTTGCTTGCGCTGGTGCCGTCTGCGGGGACGTGCCATTTGGCGCTGTCGATGGCCGTCGGCTACGAGAATGTGCAGGTCGAGGCGATAGATGTTTCGCGTCGGATCCTCGCCTTCGGCCTGGCCCAGGCCGAGGCGATCGGCGTGCCCAACATCCATTTTTCGCAGGCCGATCTGCTCGATTTGCTGAAGACCGGTGCCGGTTGGGGACATGCCGAAGCGCTCGAAATTCTCGGAACCGCCGCCGATCCGCGCGCGAGCGTGGTGGCACTTGCCGATGTTCTCGCGCCGGGCAGTTTCCTGCGGCTGGGCGCACCGGGCAAGAGAAGCGGCGCTGTCGCCGCCAAAGCGCGCGCGTCCTTGCGCGAGGCCGGTACGCCGACCAATCTTGCCGGACTGCGCCGGTGGCGCGCCGATATCCTCGCCGGCGAATACGGACCCGAACTGCAGCGCGATCTGCCGCATTGGCCCGGGTTCAATTCGGCGGCGGCATTGGCCGCTTTCTGCCTGCAGCCGGGCGACAACCATTTCGACATTGCCGCGTTGCGTGCCTTACTTGAGGGACTGCCGGTCAGGTTCCTGGGCTTTGAACTCGATCCGGAAACTCTGCAACGTTACAAGACGAGGTTTCCCGGCGAATCCACGGGCGCGGATCTTGCCAACTGGCAAAAGTTCGAGGCGGCGCTGCCCGAACCGTTCGATTTCTATCGCTTCTGGCTTTTGCGCGTCTGACCCTGTCCGATTTGTTCCGCGCACGCACAAGTTCTGTGCGCGCGTGGTTTTGCGGTGCGCGGACGGCGCATGCTGATCCCCGTCGCGTTCCGCAAAGGAGACAGCCATGCCGCTCGTGCGCATCGAATTGCCCGCCGGAAAACCCTCAGTTTGGCAGCGTGCCGTCGCCGACGGCGTGCATGCGGCCCTGGTCGAGACGGCCGGCGTGCCGGCCGACGACCGGTTCCAGATTTTGAGCGAACAAGCGCGCGACATGCGCATTGTCGATCCGTCCTATCTCGGCATCGCGCGCACGAACGATTTTGTTTTTGTGCAGATTTTCTTGAGTGCGGGCCGCAGCGACGCGATCAAGCGCAGCCTCTATGCCGCGATCGCGGGCAATCTCGCCGCCAATCCGGGCTTGCGGCCGCAAGACGCGATGATCACCCTTGTCGAAAACACGCGCGTCGATTGGTCGTTCGGCAACGGCGTCGCGCAATACGTGCCGGGGCCGTGAGCGCTTTGCTCACACCACGATATTGACGATCTTGTTGGGTACCACGACGATCTTGCGCGCCGGCTTGCCGGCCATGGCGGTCTGTACGTTGGCGACCGCAAGAGCGGCATCCTTGGCGACCTGTTCGGCCGCGTCGCGCGCGATCGCGATGGTGCCGCGCAGTTTGCCGTTGACCTGGACTGCCAGCGTCACGCTTTCGTCGACCAACAGCGAAGGGTCGGCCTTGGGCCACGGCTCTTCGACCAGCATGCGCTCGTCATGCCCAAGTGCGGCCCACAGCGATTCGCCGATATGCGGCACCATCGGGCCCACGAGCTGGACGAGAATCTCGTAGCCGCGCCGCCGCACCCAATCCGCACCCGCCGCTTTGGGGTCGAGATCGCCGAGCGTATTGGCCAGCGTGCGGATCTGAGCAACCGCGACGTTGAAACGGAAATTTTCGAGGTTCTCGGAAACCGACGCGACCGTCTTGTGCACGGCCCGCCATGCGGCATCGGCGGCCGGAGCCAAAACGTCCGGCTTGGCCGCGTCCTTAGCGGCGAACGGCACGTCGGGCTCGGTCACGTCGCGCCACAGCCGCTGCAGAAAGCGGTAGGCACCATCCACGCCGGCTTCCGTCCATTCGAGATCGCGCTCGGGCGGACTGTCGGACAGCATAAACAAGCGTGCGGTGTCGGCCCCGTATTCGTCGATGATGCGGCCCGGGGCGACGACGTTCTTTTTGGATTTCGACATGACCTCGCGCCGTCCGACCGTGACCGGTTGGCCGGTCGCGATCTCGATCACGAGATTTTCGGACTTTCGCTCGATCTCTTCGGGATAGAGCCATTTGCCCGCGGCACTCTTGTAGCTCTCGTGGCAGACCATGCCTTGCGTGAAAAGGCCCGCAAACGGCTCGTCGAGATCGGCGTGGCCTGTGGCGCGCATCGCGCGCGTGAAAAAGCGCGAATAGAGCAGATGCAAAATCGCATGCTCGACGCCGCCGACATACTGATCCACGGGGAGCCAGTAATCGACCGCCTTGCGGTCTACAGGTGCCGCGTCGCGCGGGCTGCAAAAGCGCGCGAAATACCACGACGAATCGACGAACGTGTCGAACGTGTCGGTCTCGCGGCGCGCCGGTTTGCCGCATTTGGGGCAGCCGACATGTTTCCAGGTCGGGTGATGGTCGAGCGGGTTGCCCGGTTTGTCGAAGCGCACATCGTCGGGCAGTTTGACCGGCAGCTCGCTCTTGGGCACGGGCACCACGCCGCACGTGCCGCAATGCACGACCGGGATTGGGCAGCCCCAATAACGCTGGCGGCTCACGAGCCAGTCGCGCAAGCGCCACACGACCGTGGGCTCGCCGGTACCGAGATTCTTGAGCTTTTCGCCGACGCGCGCTTTGGCGTCCTCGACCTCGAGACCGTCGAGGAAATCCGAGTTCACGAGGCGGCCGGGGCCCGTATAGGCCTCCTTCGAAATGTCGACTTTTTCGCCTTCGGGGGCGACCACGGCGACGATCGGCAGGCCGTATTTGGTCGCAAAATCCCAGTCGCGCTGGTCGTGCGCGGGGCAGCCGAAAATGGCGCCCGTGCCGTAGTCGATCAGCACGAAATTCGCGATCCAGACGGGCAGCGTCTTGCCGGCCACGAACGGGTGGGCGACGCGAAGCCCGGTGTCGAAACCTTTCTTCTCGAGCTGTTCGACGATCGCGGCGGACGTGCCGGCACGCTGGCACTCGGCCACGAAGGCCGCGAGTGCCGGGTTTGCGGCGGCAAGCTCGGCTGTCAGCTTGTGGTCGGGCGACAAAGCGAGGAACGAAGCGCCGAACAGCGTGTCGGGCCGCGTGGTGAAAACCTCGACATTGTCGGAGCGGCCCTCGAGCGCGAAGCGAACGTAAGCGCCCGACGATTTGCCGATCCAGTTTTCCTGCATCAGCCGCACTTTTTCGGGCCACCTGTCGAGCGTGCCCAGAGCCCCCAGAAGTTCTTCGGCATAGTGCGTGATCTTGAAAAACCACTGCGACAGCTTCTTTTTTTCGACGGGTGTGCCCGAGCGCCAGCCCTTGCCGTCGATAACCTGCTCGTTGGCGAGCACGGTCTGGTCGATCGGGTCCCAATTGACGAAGGCTTCCTTGCGGTAGACGAGGCCCTTTTCGAAGAAATCCAGGAACAGCGCCTGTTCGTGCGCGTAGTAGCCCGGATGGCACGTGGCGATTTCGCGCGTCCAGTCGATGGCGAGGCCGACGCGCTTGAGCTCCGCGCGCATCGTCGCGATGTTGTCGTAGGTCCATTTGCCGGGATGGATCTGCATGTCGCGCGCGGCGTTCTCGGCCGGCAGGCCGAACGCGTCCCAGCCCATCGGATGCAGCACGTTGTAGCCCAGAGCCTTGCGATGGCGCGCCACCACGTCGCCGAGCGTGTAGTTGCGCACGTGGCCCATATGGATGCGGCCAGACGGATACGGAAACATCTCGAGCACGTAGTATTTGGGCTTGGAAAAATCGCCACCCGCCTTGAAGGCTTGCGCCTGCTCCCAGCGCTGCTGCCATTGCGTTTCGGATTCGCGGAAATTGTAGCGGGCCATGCGTTCTTTTGCCGTCTGTCGGTCGAAGGGGGAACATGAATAGGCGAAGAGCTCGAAGATGGGAATAGCCGACATCGCGACGCGGGGGCGCATCGGTCCCTGCGCTTGTCACGCGCTGGGGCTCATGGTACCTCGCCGACTCCAGTGTCGACACCGGTACCCCCATGTCCAGCGCCGCGCCACCAAGCGAAATGCCGCCTTATCTCGTCGCTGCCGTAGCGGCGTTCCAAAACGGCGACCTCGAATCCTGCTTCGCGGCTTTGCGCCAAGCGCTTGCCGCAGAGCCCGACAACGTAAAAATCGTGAACAATCTCGGTGTGTTTTCGGGCCAGGCCGGACGGATTGAGGACGCGATCGGCTATTTCCGCGACGCTGCGGCACTCGATCCGGCCAGCTACGAAGCTTGGTACAATCTCGGGCTGCTGCTGCGCGACAAATCCATGCTGCACGACGCGCGTGCAGCCCTTGAGCGCGCGGTTGCACTGCGCCCCGATTCGGTGCTGTCGGCCACCGCTCTTGCCTTCGTGTGCATTTCCCTCAAAGACCGCGACGCCGCGCGCCCGCTGCTCGAAAAGGCCGTCGAACTCGACCCCCAAACGCCCGAACGTTGGGCCAATCTCGGAAATCTTCTTGTCGAAATGCGCGCATACGCGCCGGCGCGTGCCGCGCTCCAGCGTGCGCTGCGTTTGGCGCCGAACCATATGCAGGCGCGTTACAATCTGGCGACGCTCGACTACAAAGTCGGCAGCGTCGAGGCTGCGTCGCAGGGCTTCGATTCGATCGTCGCAGAAAACATCGACGATGACGTATTTCCCTCTTTGCAGCGCCGTTACTTTCCCCACATCTCGAATGCATCATTCGACGGGGCAGCGCTTCGTGCGATGGGGGAAGCGATTTCGGCGAAAATGCGGCGGCCGTCGCGACCTTTCTTCGTGTCGCGCTTGCGCGGCGACAAACTTCGGGTCGGTTTTCTGTCGGCCGATTTCAGGCGTCATTCTTGCGCCTATTTTCTGCGTCCTCTATTCGAGAATTTTGATCGCGCGCGGTTCGAGTTCCATTGTTTCGCCGATTTCGCCGAAACGCCGGCCGACGCTTTGTCCGAATGGTTCGCGGCGAATGCGACTTCCTGGAACGAGACGACCAACTCCAACATCTCGGAAATCGCGGAAAAGATAGCGAAACTTGGGATAGACGTGCTGTTCGAGCTCGGAGGCTATTCGAACGGCTCTTTGGTCCGCGTCTGCGCCTACAAACCGGCTCCGGCTATCGTCGAATGGCTCGGCTTCCCAGGTTCGACCGGCGTGCCGGAAATAGGTTACCGCATCGGCGACGCGATTTGCGATCCTCCGGAGATGGCGGCCACTCACTTCACGGAAAAAATGGTGAGGCTGCCTGGTCCTTTCATCTGCTTTTCGACGCCGAGCGAAGCGCCGGACGTCGCGCCGTCGCCTATCGGGATCGTGGGCGCGCCGACGTTCGGCTCCTTCAACAATCCCCACAAGATACGGCCGCCTGTCGCGGCCGCTTGGACGCGTATCGTTACGGCGACTCCGGGAGCGAAGCTTTTGGTCAAGGCACCGTTGACAGGCGAGCCCGAGGCTGGCGCGCGGTTGCGCAAGATGTTCGCCGCTGCGGGCATGCCGCCTGAGCGGCTGATTCTCGCCGACGGCCAGCTCGATACCGCAGCCTATCTGGGTTCATATGCGCGCGTCGACGTCGCCCTCGACACTTTCCCCTACAACGGAACGACGACGACGTGCGAGACCCTCTACATGGGCGTTCCGGTCGTGGCGTTCGCGGGCGCGCGACATTCCGAACGCGTAAGCGCGAGCTTGCTGCGACACGCGGGATTGGACGAACTCGTCGCAAAGGATGCGGACGACTACGTCGCAAAAGCGATCGAACTCGCGCGCGACCAGGCGAGACTGGCCGAATACCGCAGGACGTTGCGCGCGCAGTTCGCTGCAAGCCCGGTCATGGACGGCAAGGGCTGGACGCGCGGTTTCGAAGCGGCGATAGAAGAAATCCACCGCGACGCGGTTGGCGATGCCGCCTAGCGTTGCGGGCCGCCTAGCGTTGCGGCATGCGTGAAATCCTGCGCAGCGCCTCGGCAAGATCGGCAGCCATGCGCTTGCCGTCCAGAAGGGCGCTTTTGGCGAGATGCGAACGCAACCGTGCGCGGTCGTGCGCCCGACGGGTCGCGTCCGTCGCGAGCGCTGCGGCAAGCCTAACGTAGCCTTCGCAGTCCGCTGCGACGAACTCCGGCAGGCCCGCCGCGGCCATCAGGCTTGCGCCGACGCGGGCCGCATGACGGTCGCCAGCGAGCGTCACCACTGGCACGCCCATCCACAGTGCCTCGCACGTCGTCGTCGTTCCGTTATAGCCCAAGGGATCGAGCGCGACATCGATTTTGCCGTAAAGCGCCAAATGGTCGGAACGGCCGGGCGTTTGCGGCAGCAGCCTCAAGCGCTCCGGCGCCACGCCCCGTTCCGCGAAAACGACGCGCAAACGCTCGGCCGTGTCGATGTTTTCGAGTGTTTTTGACTTGAGAAGCAGATGGGCGTCCGGCACGCGCCGCAAGATTTCGGCCCAAGCGTCGAGCGTTGCTTGCGAGAGCTTTGCCGCGTTGTTGAACGAACCCAAGACCACGCGCTCGTCGACGGCGCTGGCAACGTCGGGTGCGTCGGCGGGCGGCGCGTAGCAAAGGAAATGCGGCATGCGATAGAGCCGTTCGGAAAAATGCGAGTCCGAAGCGCCCACGGGATCCGCGATCGCGTCGGTGAGGCGCCAATCCATTGCGCGCAACCCCGTCGTTGCCGGATAGCCGATCCAGGCGATCTGGGTCGGCGCCAAGCGCTGCGCAAACGCCGCCAATCGATTGAACCGCGTATGGCCCGCAAGATCGACCGCAATGTCGATGCGGTCTCGCGCGATGCGCGCTGCCAGCGCCCCGTCGTCGAGA
Organism: Tagaea sp.; assembly: GCA_044378015.1. Taxonomy (GTDB): domain Bacteria; phylum Pseudomonadota; class Alphaproteobacteria; order CACIAM-22H2; family CACIAM-22H2; genus Tagaea. The sequence continues at coordinate 1,189 of JBILXZ010000009.1, read as the reverse complement.
CGGCGTGTGTCGCGCCAACTGCCGAAGCGGGCGCGCAGTCTCTCGGTTGCGGCGTCGGGCGTATGCGAGTCGCTGTAGGCGAAGGTCTCGATTCTTTCCCGATCGACGTGGGTCAGCCAGGATTCGAGAAAATGCGAAACCGAGTGGGTATGGAGGTCCGGCGAGACAAAGCCAACGCGCAAGGGCGTGTCGCGCGCGTTTGCGTGTCTGGGTTTCGCGCGTATCGGAAGTTTCTCCAGGTCGCGGGCCAATGCCATGTGCGCCGCCTTGCCCGTTGCGGGGTCGGTCGGGGGATCGTAGTTCAGCGCCTGCACCAGATTGACGCGTCCAGCCGCAGCACCGAGATCGACCGCGCGCCGAAATGCGGCTGCCGCCCTTTGCATGTCGCCGAGATCGAACAGCAGATTGCCGAGCGACAGATGTGCCGGAGCGAAATCGGGTACTTGCCCCAAGGCCGCGCGAATGGCTTCGACCGCTGCCGCCAATCGCCCGGCTTTGCCGAATGCGGCCGCAAGCGACATCAGCACGTCGGCGGCGTCCGGTTCGCGTTTCTGCGCGGCCTCCAGCGTTGCGATCGCGGCATCTATCCGGCCGAGGGCAAGCTCGGCTTGTGCTTTGCTCAAAAGCGGTGCCGCAGAATCCGGTGCCGCCGAGTCCGCGCGCAACGCAACCCCGAGCGCTTCTGCAGGTCGCTTTGCGTCGATCAAGGCATTGGCGTAATTGACGAGTGCGGCGAAATCGGCGGGTCCGGCCGCTGCAGCCTGCGCAAATACAGCGAGGCTTTTCTCGGTTTCGCCGGCCTCGGCAAGCGCATGGCCGAGGCCGGCGAGGATTTCAAGATTGTGCGGCGCTCTTCGCGCCGCCCTGTATCCCGCAGCGATCGCGCCCGCTAAATCGCCCGCACGGCGTAACGCGGCAAACAACGCGATGCTTGGTTCGGCTTCCTTCGGCGCTGCTTTTTCGGCATTCCTGAAATGCCGGACGGCGGCGCCCAAGTCGCCCGTGCGTTCGGCTTGGTAGCCGAGCAGAATCTCGTGGCGTGCTGCGTCGCTCGGCATCGGACCAAGATAAAACTCTGCCTAGCGGACGCCTGCGCGCTCGCGACGAAGCAAGCGCGCGCGTGTCAAAATCGCGTTCTCGATCCCGATCGGGCTCTGTGGTTGCACGGCGACGTCTTCCCAATTGTCCG
>JBILXZ010000093.1:0-6246 GCA_044378015.1 Tagaea sp. | reverse complement strand
CGTCGATTTCGCCCCAGCGGAACTTGCGAACGCCCGCGTATTTCTCGAGATTCTTCGGCGTGACCTGCACCTTCTTGAGGCCCTCGACGAGGATCGCCTTCACGGCTTTGCGCGTGAGACCCGCGATCTCGCGTTCCAGATTGCGCACGCCCGCTTCGCGCGTGTAGTAGCGCACGAGATCGCGCAGGCCTTCGTCGGTGATCGACCACTCGCCCTTCTTGAGACCGTGCATCTCCTCCTGCTTGGGGATGAGATGGCCGCGCGCGATTTCGATCTTCTCCTCTTCCGTGTAGCCGGAGAGGCGGATGATCTCCATGCGGTCGAGCAACGGCTGCGGCATGCGCAGCGTGTTCGCCGTCGTCACGAACATCACGTCCGACAGATCGTAGTCGACCTCGAGATAGTGGTCGGCGAAGGTCGCGTTCTGCTCGGGATCGAGCACCTCGAGCAGTGCCGACGACGGATCGCCGCGCCAATCCGAGCCGAGCTTGTCGATCTCGTCGAGCAGGAAAAGCGGATTGGACGATTTCGCCTTTTTCATGCCCTGGATGATCTTGCCCGGCATCGAGCCGATATAGGTGCGCCGATGGCCGCGGATTTCCGCCTCGTCGCGCACGCCGCCGAGCGACATGCGCACGAAATTGCGCCCGGTCGCCTTTGCGATGGACTTTCCGAGCGACGTCTTGCCCACGCCCGGCGGGCCGACGAGGCAAAGGATGGGCCCGCGCATTTTTACGGTGCGTTCCTGGACCGCAAGATATTCGAGGATGCGTTCCTTGACCTTTTCGAGCCCGTAATGGTCGACGTCGAGCACCTTGCCGGCGTGTTTGACGTCGCGCTTGATCTTGGTGCGCTTCTTCCACGGGATCGACAGGATCCAGTCCATGTAGTTGCGCACGACGGTGGCCTCGGCCGACATCGGGCTCATCGACTTCAGTTTCTTGAGTTCGGCGTAGACCTTGTCGCGCGCTTCCTTGGAAAGCTTCGTCTTCTTGATGCGCTCCTCGATTTCGGCGCCTTCGTCCTTGCCGTCGTCGGCTTCGCCGAGTTCCTTCTGGATCGCCTTCAGCTGTTCGTTAAGATAGTACTCGCGCTGGGTCTTCTCCATCTGCCGCTTGACGCGGTTGCGGATGCGCTTTTCGACCTGCAGCACGCCGATCTCGCCTTCCATCGAGGCGTAGATCTTCTCGAGCCGCTGGGCGACCGTGTCGAGTTCGAGCAGCTCCTGCTTTTCCGGAATCTTGAGAGCCAGATGCGAGGCGACCGTATCGGCAAGTTTGCCCGGATCGTCGATCTGGTTGACCGAGACGAGGACCTCGGGCGGAATCTTGCGGTTGAGCTTGATGTACTGTTCGAACTGGCCGACGACCGTGCGCACGAGCGCTTCCATCTCCGACGCGGTGCCTGCGCGGTCCGGCATCGGCTCGGCGTAGGCCTGGAAGAAATTCGGGTTGTCGCCCCACGAGGTGACGCGCGCGCGCGCCCCGCCCTCGACGAGCACTTTGACCGTGCCGTCGGGCAGTTTCAGCAGCTGCAGCACCGTGCCGATCGTGCCGACCTCGTAGATGTCGCCGGCCTGCGGATCGTCCTGGGCGGCGTTCTTCTGGGCGACGAGCAGGATCTGCTTGTCGTCCTTCATCACGTCTTCGAGCGCACGCACCGATTTTTCGCGCCCGACGAACAGCGGCACGATCATGTGCGGAAAAACGACGATGTCGCGAAGCGGAAGGACGGGATAGAGCGTGCCGCGTTTCGATTCCATTCGGGTTCGACTTTCCTGCTGTTCGGCCGATATGCTCGGCCCGCCTAGACGGGACCGGAACTCCGGCGCCGGATATCCGCGCCGCCGCGCCCCATCCCAGGGATTTGGGCGCCGACAGACCTTGGGTCAAGGTCGGCGTCGGCCTCAGGCCGACGTGCCGACTTGCGCCGCAGGCGTCCGCTCGCCGTGCACATGCAGCGGTTTGGCCCGCCCTTCGACGACCTCGCTGTTGATCACGACTTCTTCGATGCCGGTCATTCCGGGCAGTTCGAACATCGTGTCGAGCAGGATCACTTCCATGATCGAGCGCAAGCCGCGCGCGCCGGTCTTGCGCGCGATCGCTTTGCGCGCGACCGATTTGAGCGCGTCGTCGGAGAAACCGAGCTTGATGCCTTCCATCTCGAACAGCCGCTGGTACTGCTTTACCAGCGCGTTCTTGGGCTTCTGCAGAATGTCGACCAGCGCCTCTTCCGAGAGGTCGGTCAGCGTGGCGACGACCGGAAGACGGCCGATGAATTCGGGAATCAGGCCGAATTTCAGCAGATCTTCGGGCTCGACTTCCTTGAGGATGAGGCCCGTCGTGCGCTCGTCGGGACCGCGCACGTCGGCCCCGAAGCCGATCGACGTCCCCCGCGAGCGGGCCGCGATGATCTTGTCGAGACCGGCGAAAGCGCCGCCGCAAATGAACAGAATGTTGGTCGTATCGACCTGCAGAAACTCCTGCTGCGGATGCTTGCGCCCGCCCTGCGGCGGAACGGAGGCGACCGTGCCTTCCATGATCTTCAGCAGCGCCTGCTGCACGCCCTCGCCCGACACGTCGCGCGTGATCGACGGATTTTCCGACTTGCGGCTGATCTTGTCGACTTCGTCGATATAGACGATGCCGCGCTGCGCGCGCTCGACATTGTAGTCGGCCGCCTGCAGCAGACGCAGAATGATGTTCTCGACGTCTTCGCCCACATAGCCCGCTTCCGTGAGCGTCGTGGCGTCCGCCATCGTGAACGGCACGTCGATGATGCGCGCCAGCGTCTGGGCCAGCAGCGTCTTGCCGCAGCCGGTGGGGCCGACGAGCAGGATGTTCGACTTGGCGATCTCGACCTCGGCGCCCTTGGTGCCGTGCGACAGCCGCTTGTAATGGTTGTGCACCGCGACCGACAGCACGCGCTTGGCGTGGTCCTGGCCGATCACGTAGTCGTCGAGTACCTGGCAGATGTCTTTGGGCGTGGGCACGCCGTCGCGCGACTTGACCAGCGTGGTCTTGTGCTCTTCGCGGATGATGTCCATGCAAAGTTCGACGCATTCATCGCAGATGAATACGGTCGGGCCCGCGATCAGCTTGCGGACCTCGTGCTGGCTCTTCCCGCAGAAGGAGCAGTAAAGCGTGTTTTTCGAATCGCCCGAGGACTTGTTCATTCCGTCACCGCTCCGCCCGGTCGTTCCCCCCATGGGAATCCGAGCATGGTTGGATGTTAGCCCTCACCGGCATCTGCGGCAACCGCAGGCGCCAGTCCAATTCCTTCGCTGCCGGGGCAAATCGCGATATCCCCTCTAAAAACATAGAACTCCGACGACGGCGTTACAAGTCGCGCGCCTTGGGGCGACCTGACCGTCGCGGCTTTCGCCGTGCCAAACGGTACGCCGAAACGCCGATTTCAGGCGGCTTTGCTCTCTTCGGGGCGCGGCGGGCGCGTAACCACGACTTCGTCGATGATCCCGAAGGTTTTGGCTTCGTCCGGGCTCATGAACTTGTCGCGCTCGAGGGCGGCTTCGATCGCCTCGACCGGTTGGCCGGTGTGCTTGACGTAGATTTCGTTGAGGCGCTTGCGAAGATTGAGAATTTCGCGCGCCTGAATCTCGATGTCCGTCGCCTGGCCTTGCGCACCGCCCGAAGGCTGGTGGACCATGATGCGCGAATTGGGCAGCGAGAAACGCTTGCCCTTGGCGCCAGCGCACATCAGCAGCGAGCCCATCGACGCCGCCTGGCCGATGCACACGGTCGCGACGTCGGGGCGGATGTACTGCATCGTGTCGTAGATCGCGAGACCCGAGGTAACGACGCCGCCCGGCGAGTTGATGTAGAGCGAGATGTCCTTTTTGGGGTTTTCGCTCTCCAGGAAAAGCAGCTGGGCGCAGATGAGGCTGGACACGCCGTCATTGACGGGGCCGACCATGAAAATGATGCGCTCTTTGAGAAGCCGCGAGTAGATGTCGAACGACCGCTCGCCGCGGGCGGTCTGTTCGACGACCATCGGTATAAGGGTGCTCATCTGGGCGTCGAGCGACATGGGTCGAATCTCCGGAGATTTTTGCCCGCAACGGCGCGGGACCATACCCTATATCTAGGCCGGGGCGGCGCGCGCGATCAAGTGATCCCGCAAAAATAAAGACGGCGACTGCGGAAACCGCAGTCGCCGTCTTGTTGTCATGGCCCCGTTCGCCGCGCGAACGTCAGGCTTCGTCCGCGTCCTTGGTCAGCTCTTCGGCCGAAACGTCCTTGTCCGAAACCTTGGCAAGCTCGACGATGAAATCGACGACCTTGTCCTCGAAGATCGGCGCGCGCAGCTGCGCGAGCGCATCCGGGTTGTTGCGGAAGTAGTCGACGACTTCGCGTTCCTGGCCCGGATAGCGGCGCGCTTGCTCGCCAAGCGCGCGGTTGACTTCGTCTTGCGCGACCTGGACGTTGTTGGCGCGGCCGACTTCGGCCAGCAGCAGACCCAAGCGCACGCGGCGCTCGGCGATCGCGCAGTACTCGGCCTTGATCTCGTCGTCGGACTTGCCCGCATTGGCGGGATCCGCGACGCCGCGCTTGCGGTCCTCTTCGACCTGCGCCCAGATCTGGCCGAATTCGAGCTCGACCATGCCGGGGGGAACCTCGAAGCTGTGCGCGTCGGCGAGCTTGTCGAGCAGCTGGCGCTTCATGCGCGCGCGCGAATGGCGGCCGAGCTCGCGCGACAGCTGGTCCTTGACGGCCTTTTTCAGCGTTTCGAGATCCTCGAAGCCGAGCCCCTTGGCGAACTCGTCGTTGTGCTCGAGCGGGATCGCCTCGCGCAGTTCCTTGACGGCCACTTTGAACGTCGCGGGCTTGCCGGCGAGCTTGTCGTTCACGTACTGCTCGGGAAACACGATGCCCACGTCGCAGCTGTCGCCCACGCGCTTGCCTATCAGCTGGTCTTCGAACCCGGCCACGAACTGGTTCGAGCCGAGTTCGAGCGCATGGTCGCTGCCTTTGCCGCCGGCGAAAGGCGTGCCGTCGAGAAAGCCCTCGAAGTCGATCACGAGCGTGTCGCCGCTGCGCGCGGCGCGGTCCTCGTCGACCTTCTTGGTCTGCTTTTGCGCGCGCGCGAGGCTTTCGAGCGCTTTGGCAAGCTCGCCTTCGCCCGGCTCCGCCTTCAGCCGCTCGAGCTCGATCGTCTTGAAATCGACGGGCACGATCTCGGGCAGCACTTCGACGGACAGATTGTATTCGAGATCCTTGCCCTCGGCGAAGTCGACGACTTCGATTTTCGGCTGCATGGCGGGCTTGAGCCCGCGTTCGAGGATCGCTTGGTTCGATGAGTCCTGCACCGCGCGTTGCAGAACGTCGCCCATCACGGACTGGCCGTAGCGCTTCTTCAGCACCGTTTTAGGCGCTTTGCCCGGACGGAAGCCAGGCAGGCGCACCTTCTTGGAAAGGTCGTCGAGCTCGATTTCGAGCTTGGCGGCGATGTCGGTGGCCGACACGATGACCTTGTAGCTGCGCTTCAGACCGTCGTTCAGGGTTTCGGTGACTTGCATGGGATCCAACTCGGAAGAATTTCGGGAACCGGTCGAGGGAACTTGTATTGTGACGGAAACTTCGTGCGGGCGGCCCTGGTGCGGGCGGAGGGACTTGAACCCCCACGACTTTCGTCACGAGAACCTAAATCTCGCGTGTCTACCAGTTTCACCACGCCCGCGCGCCGTCCGTTGCTCGGACCCTCTCGGGGCGCTTCTCCTACAAGTCTTGCCTGACGCCGTCAATCTGGCATAAGCCCCGCTGACCTCAAAACGAGGGCTGCGTTATACGCATATGAGATATGCGAATTATAGAATTTGATCTTGAAACCTAATTTTCTAATCAATTCATATTGTTGATAAAGAATCGACGGTTTTTTCGATAAAACCTCCGAAAATTATTTTCGTAAAATTGTAGTGACTTTGCCGAATTGCTGGGATATGGTCTGTCCAGATCAGCAGAAGCTGGTTTGATTTATTCCAGAAGGAAGGAACATCCAATGTCGAACTCGATCAATACCAACATCGGCGCAATGGTTGCTTTGTCGTCGATTCGCACCACGCAGGCGGCTCTCAACGTCGCTTCCAAGCAGGTCCAGACTGGCTACCGCGTTTCCGACGCGCAGGACGATGCCTCCACCTTCTCGGTGGCGCAAGGCATTCGCGGCAACTTGCAGGCCTTCCAGGCCGTGCAGGCCTCGCTCGCCAACGGCGTCGGTCTCGGCTCGGTA
>JBILXZ010000008.1:0-84034 GCA_044378015.1 Tagaea sp. | reverse complement strand
TCGTCTCAGGCAACAGGACCACCTCGCCCACGAAGGTCCGCGCATCGAGACGCGCCACATCGAACGGCAACGGATCGCCCGGGGACATGCCGAGCGGCGTTGCGTTCACGGCAAGATCGACGCCTGCCGGATCATTTTCGCCCACGCGCAGATCGACCTTCGGCGCATGGCGCAACAGCCGTGCCGCCAGCTGCGCCGCCAGCTGCGGATTGGCGTCGCAGATCGCGAGTTGCCCGACCCCGGCTGCGGCAAGCGAAGCCGCGATGGCCGAACCGACCCCGCCGCAGCCCACGACAAGCGCGCGGATACCGGAAAGCTCGAGCCCCTTTCGCCGCACGCCGCGCACGAAACCCTCGCCATCGAACATGTCGCCGGCAAGCGTGCCGTCGGCTTCGAGCCGCACCGCATTGCAAGCCCCCGCAATGCGAGCGGTATCGCTTGCCGCGTCGACAAGTCCGAGCGTCGCGACTTTGTGGGGCATGGTCACAAGGGCCCCGTGGATGTTCGAAAGGCGAAAAAGCAGCCGCAGAAACTGCGGATAGTCGTCAGCTCCGCATCCCATCGGCACCACGACGGCGTCGATGCCGGCATGCTCGAAATAGGGATTGTAGATCATCGGCGATTTGAAGCTCGCCGTCGGCACGCCCAGATGGGCGATGAGGCGCGTTGTGCCGCTGATCATCGTGCCTAGCCCCCTCGATGCGTTGCCAAAACTTTGCGAACGCGATATTGACGTTGTGCGCGAACAGATAGATCATCGCGACAACAAAAAGCATCCAAAAAATCCGTACGGAGGAACCGACATGACCAGAACCATCCACCGCCGCGCCGCCCTTGCGGGCTTGGCCGGAACCGCCGCGCTGGCGACTTTGACGCCGACGCCCTCGCACGCGCAGGGCGTGACGCTGCGCATGTCCGGCCCCATGACGCCGACCGACCAGCGTGCTGTGGCGCTCGAGCAGGTCTTTGCCCCGGCCGTTCGCGGATTCGCGACGTACCAGCCGCACTACAATGCCACTTTGTTTCGGCAGGGAACGGAGCTCGAGGCGATCGCGCGCAACAATCTCGAAATGTCGATAACGTCGCCGCAGGAACTTGCCACGCTGCTGCCCGAATGGTCGATTTTCACTGCAGGCTATCTGCTGCGCGACGCCGACCACCAGAAGAAGGTTTTCGCCGCACCCTTCATGGACGGCATGAAAAAGAGCGTCGAGGACAAGCTCAACGTCAAGCTTCTGTCGGTCATGTATCTCGGCCGTCGCCAGCTCAATCTGCGCACCGAAAAGGAAATCCGCACGCCGGCCGACCTCGCCGGTCTCAAACTGCGCATGCCGGGCACGGAGGCGTGGCTGTTCCTGGGTCAGGCATTGGGCGCCAATCCGCTGCCCGTCGCGTTCACGGAGATCTACACGGCCCTGCAGACGGGCGCCATCGACGGCCAGGACAATCCGCTGCCGACCAACCGCGATTCGAAATTCTTCGAAGTGACCAAGCAGATCGTTCTGACGAGCCATCTCGTCGACCAGAACTACGTCGCTTTCTCCAAGCGCGTGTGGGACAGGCTGACGCCGGCACAGCAGCAGACCGTGCAGAAGGCGGCCGACGACGCGGCCGAGTTCGGGCGCCAAAACCAGCTCAAACTCGAATTGGAACTTGAGGCGTTCTTCAAGGAACGCGGCCTCAAGGTCTACACGCCCGACGTCGCGGCTTTCCGCACGCGGGTCCAGCAAGCCTATCTTGGCTCGAAGTTCGCGAACGACTGGCCGAAGGGCATGCTCGAGCAGATCAACGCGATCCAATAGCCAAGGGAGCGGCGGCGGTCCCGATCGGACCGCCGCTCCGTTCGCCGGGGTTGCGATGAAACGACTGATCCAGAGAGCGCGCGTTCTCGCGCTCGACATAGCGGCGCTCATGCTGGGCGCGCTTTTCGTCGTGTTCCTGATCCAGATCCTGTCGCGGTACGTCTTCAATGCGCCCGCGCTTTGGACGCTCGAAGCATGCCTCACTCTCTGGCTCTGGGTGGTCTTCTGGGGCGGGGCTTTCGTGCTTCAGGAAAAAGACCATGTCCGCTTCGACGTGCTTTACGTCGCGGTAGGCCGCGATCTCCGGCGCGTCTTCGCGATGGTTTCGGCCGTCGCGATCGGCGGCGGCATGTTGGCCGCACTGCCGGCTACATGGAGCTACATCACCTTCTACCAGATCAAGCGAAGCGCCGTGCTGGGCATTCGGCTCGACATCGTGTTCAGCATCTACGGCATCTTCGCGGCCATGCTGGTGATCCGCTATTTCTGGCGCGCGATCCTCGTGGCGCGCGGCGCCGATCCGGAAGCGCTCGACAAGCGCGACATCGGCGACGGGTACCACGTGCAATGAGCCTCGCGCTTTTCTCCTGCCTCGCGGTCCTGATCCTCCTGGCGACGATAGGCGCTTCGATACCGGTGTCGATGATCGTCGCGGCGGTCGTCTACCTCGCGGTGAAGGGCCAGGATATGGGGCTCGCCGCCGAGCAGATAATCCAGGGTCTCTACGACAGTTTCGTGATCCTCGCGATCCCGCTTTTCATCGTCGCGGCGAATTTCATGAACGCCGGCACGATATCGGATCGTCTAAACGTCTTCTGCCTCGCCATCGTAGGACGTCTCAAGGGCGGCATGGGACACGTTAACGTGCTCAACAGTCTCGTTTTCGCCGGCATGTCGGGCTCTGCCGTCGCCGATGTCGTCGGCATGGGCAAGATGTCGATCGACATGATGGTCAAGAACAACCGCTACCCGCTGGGCTACGCGGCGGCGATAACGGCGGCAACGGCAGTGGTCGGCCCGATCATCCCGCCTTCCATACCGATGGTGCTCTACTCGATCGTGTCCGACGCCTCTATCGGCTACCTTTTCCTCGGCGGGGTACTGCCGGGACTTCTGATGTGCGCAGCGATGATGCTGCTGAACACGTACATGGCGCATCGAATGGACGTGCCGCTGGAAGAGCCGATCCCGCTGCGGGAAATTCCCGCAGTAACGGCACGAGCGTTTCCCGCGCTCCTGATGCCGATCATCCTGATGGCGGGCATCTACGGCGGCGCGACCACGCCGACCGAAGCGGCGGCCATCGCAGCCGCATACGCCTTTCTCGTGGCTGTTTTCTTCTATCGGGCGCTGAGCTTCGGCAACATCCGCGCCGTGATGCACGACAGCGTGAAATCCTCCGCTTCGGTCGGCTTGATCATAGGCTCGGCGTTGATCTTCAACTACATCGTCGCGACCGAAAACATCCCGGCACAGGTGCAGCAACTCATGAAGGGCGTCGAGATATCGCCCCTCGTCTTCCTGCTGCTGCTGAATCTGCTGTTTCTGGTTCTGGGCTGCCTGCTCGACGCCTCGACGATCATTCTCGTCATCATTCCCGTCTTCATCCCGACGGTGAACGCGCTCGGGATTGACCTCGTGCATTTCGGCGTGGTCGCTGTGGTGAACTGCATGATCGGATTGATCACGCCGCCTTACGGCGTGCTTCTCTTCGTGATCAACGCGGTTACGGGCGTGCCGATGAAGCTGCTAATCCACTATATTTGGCCCTGGATCGCGGTTTTGATCGCCTCGCTGCTTTTGATGATCCTCGTGCCCGACACCGTCCTGGCGATCCCCAAACTCTTCGGCTACGTGCCCGGACGCTGACGCATTAAGCCGACTGCAGCCCGCACGTCTCCGCCCAGAATTTAGGCACTTCCATCCGGGATTCCCCTTCTGCGGGCATCTGCAGCGCGATTCTCGCTGGCATGTCGATTGCAGAATGTTCCGATGCGTAACGTAATCCATACGGTCGGGGAGGCCAAAATTATGCGCGTAACGCGTCGGACTTTGTTCGCAAGCGCTGCAGGCAGCGCTGCAATTCTCAAATTCGGGGCCATGGGCGCCCGCGCGCAGGGTGCTCCGATCAAGGTCGGCATCCTGCATTCGCTGTCGGGCACGATGGCGATTTCGGAAACGACGTTGAAAGACGTCATGCTCATGCTCATCGAAGAGCAGAACAAGAAGGGCGGGATTCTCGGCCGTCGCCTCGAAGCGGTCGTAACCGACCCCGCGTCGAACTGGCCGCTGTTCGCCGAAAAAGCGCGCGAGCTCATCGCGCGCGACCGTGTGTCCGCGACGTTCGGCTGCTGGACGTCGGTGAGCCGGAAGTCCGTTTTGCCCGTCTTCAAGGAACTCAACAATATTCTCTTCTACCCTGTCCAGTACGAGGGCGAGGAGAGCGAGCGCAACGTGTTCTACACGGGCGCTGCCCCCAACCAACAGGCGATCCCGGCCGTCGATTATCTGATGTCGAAGGACGGCGGCGAAGTGAAGCGCTGGGTGCTCGCGGGCACGGACTACGTCTATCCGCGCACGACCAACCGCATCCTCGAAGCCTATCTGCGCTCGAAAGGCGTCGCGGCGGCGGACATCATGATCAACTACACGCCGTTCGGCCATTCCGACTGGCAGACGATCGTGGCGAGCATCAAGACGTTCGGCGCGGCCGGGAAAAAGACCGCCGTCGTTTCGACCATCAACGGCGACGCCAATGTGCCGTTCTACAAGGAGCTCGGCAACCAGGGCGTCAAGGCGACCGACATTCCGGTCGTGGCTTTCTCGGTCGGCGAAGAAGAACTCGCGGGCATCGACACGAAGCCGCTCGTCGGCCACTTGGCCGCGTGGAACTACTTCCAGTCGGTCAAGAACCCCGACAACGAGGCCTTCATCAAAGCGTGGCAGGCCTTCACCCGCAATCCCAAGCGCGTGACCAACGATCCGATGGAAGCCCACTATATCGGCTTCAACATGTGGGTTAAGGCCGTCGAGAAGGCCAAGACCGTCGAAGTCGATGCCGTAATCGACGCCCTGCCTGGCATCAAGCAGGCGAACCTCACCGGCGGCATCTCCGAGATGCTTCCCAACCACCACATCACCAAACCCGTCATGATCGGCGAAGTGCGCGAAGACGGGCAGTTCGACGTTGTGTGGCAGACCAGCGGTCTCGTGCCGGGCGACGCCTGGTCGAAGCATCTGGAAGGTTCGAAAGACCTGATCGGCGACTGGGTCGGCCGCAAGTGCGGCAACTGGAACACGGCCACGAACCGCTGCGGCGCCTGATCGGCGTCGGCGCTCGAGCACGTCGCCCGATGCGGCATTCCACAGCCTCGGTCGGCGCAATGCAACGAAGCGGCATGAAGAATGCGAGCATGGCGGGACTTCTCGCCATGCTTGTGTTCTTTTCGGTCCTCTTTGCGATCCCCACACGCGCGCAGAGCTACGACGCGGCATTCGACCATTTCCTTTCCGACAGCTTCCAGGATACCGAAGCCGGCATCGCCGCACTGCAGGCAAGCGGCGATCCGCGGGGTGTTGCCGTTCTCGACGCCCTGCTCGACCGGCGCATGTTCGTGCTTGCAGCGAGCCGCACGGTGCTGCTGCGCGACCGAGCCGGCCAGACCAGCGATGCGCGCACCGACCAAGCGGTCGGCGATGCCGCCGCCGGCGCGGTCATGGTTCGTCTCAACAACCGGCTGCGCGGACTCGCCCAGGCTTCCCTTGGCGCAATGACCCTGCTGTCGCCGGATCCCGAACGGCGGCGGCTCGCCGCGGAAGCCGTGTTCCGCTCGCGCGATGCGAGCGCCCTTCCCGCCATCGACAAAGCGCTCGAATCCGAAACCGTGCCGCGCGTGCGCGCGGCTTTGCGCGAAGCGCGCGCCGCGATCTTGGTGGCGGATGCGCAAGCCCCGCAGGCCGAGCGCATCGCGGCAGCCGCTTTCATCGGCGAAATCGGCGACCAGGACGGCATCGGCCTCCTGCGCCAGACGCTTGGCAGCGCCCAAGGCCCGCTGCGCGAAGCAGTCGAAGCGGCGATCAAACGCGCGGAATTCACGCAGCAGCTACGGCGCGCGGGCCAAACCTTCTGGTTCGGCCTCTCGCTCGGCTCCGTTCTGCTGCTGGCCGCCATCGGCCTTGCCATCACGTTCGGCGTGATGGGCGTCATCAACATGGCGCACGGCGAAATGGTCATGATCGGCGCCTATGTCACGTTCCTCGTGCAAGACCTGATCCGCGCGCGGGCACCGCATCTGTTCGACTGGTCGTTGCCCATCGCCCTGCCGCTTGCGTTCGCCGTCACGGGCCTGATCGGAATCGCGATCGAGCGCGGCGTCATCCGTTTTCTCTACGGCCGCCCGCTCGAGACTTTGCTGGCGACGTTCGGCGTTAGCCTGGTGCTGCAGCAGGCCGTGCGCACGGCATTCGGGCCCACGAATCGCGAGGTGGGCGCCCCCTCCTACATGTCGGGATCGTTCGAATTCATCGGCATGCAGATCACCTACGGTCGCCTCTGGATTCTCGTCTTCACCCTCGCCGTCTTCTTCCTGCTGCTGGCCGTTCTCAAAGCGACCGCGCTGGGGCTGCACATGCGCGCGGTCACCCAGAACCGGCGCATGGCGGCGTCGATGGGCATTCGCACCGGCTTCGTCGATGCGATGACGTTCGGCCTCGGTTCCGGCATTGCCGGGCTCGCGGGCGTGGCGCTGAGCCAGATCGACAATGTGAGCCCCAATCTCGGCCAGAGCTACATCATCGACAGCTTCATGGTCGTGGTGTTCGGCGGGGTCGGAAATCTGTGGGGCACGTTGGTCGCCGCCTTCACGCTCGGCATCGCGAACAAGGTGCTCGAGCCGTTCGCGGGCGCGGTTCTCGGCAAAATTCTGATCCTCGTTCTTCTGATCCTGTTCATCCAGAAGCGCCCGCGCGGTCTGTTCGCCTTGAAGGGCCGGGCCGTCGAACAATGATTCTCGCGCGCCTTCTCGAAATGGCGGACTATCGCGGCCGCGTCTTTCTCGCGCTTCTGGCGGCTCTTGGGCTGCTGGTGCCGATCGCCAATCTCGCGATACCGCCCGATTCCTTTTTCCATATCGGCACCGGTACCGTGGTGCTGCTCGGCAAGTACCTTACCTACGCAATCCTCGCCCTCGCCCTCGATCTCGTTTGGGGCTATTGCGGCATCCTGTCGCTCGGGCACGGCGCGTTCTTCGCGCTGGGCGGGTACGCGATGGGCATGTATCTGATGCGCCAGATCGGTCCCCGCGGCGTGTACGGCCATCCGATCCTTCCCGATTTCATGGTATTTCTGAATTTCACCGAACTGCCGATCACCTGGTGGGGCTTCGACAGCTTTCTCTACGCGATGCTGATGGTGGTGCTGGTGCCGGGGCTGCTCGCCTTCGTGTTCGGCTGGCTTGCCTTCCGCAGCCGCGTGACGGGCGTGTACCTGTCGATCATCACGCAGGCTCTCACCTTCGCGCTGCTGCTGGCGTTCTTCCGCAACGACATGGGCTTCGGCGGCAACAACGGCCTCACCGACTTCAAGGACATTCTCGGCTTCAACATCCAGGCGCAGGGCACCCGCGTGGTGCTGTTCCTCGCGACGCTCGCCACGCTCGCCGCCGCCTACGTCTTCGCGCGCTTCATGGTCACGTCGAGCTTCGGCAAGGTGCTGATCGCGATCCGCGACGCCGAAAGCCGGGTGCGTTTCTTGGGCTACCGGGTCGAACACTACAAGCTGACCGTCTTCGTCGTTTCGGCGGTGCTGGCGGGAATCGCTGGCGCCCTCTACGTTCCTCAGGTCGGCATCATAAATCCGTCGGAATTCTCGCCGACCAATTCGATCGAAGCCGTCGTTTGGGTCGCGATCGGCGGGCGCGGCACGCTCGTAGGCGCGGCCCTCGGCGCCTTCGTCGTCAACGTGCTCAAGTCTTTTTTCACGACCGGCAGCCTCGCCGCCTACTGGCTGTTCGTGCTGGGCGGGCTGTTCGTTCTGGTGACGATCGCCTTGCCCAAAGGCATTCTGGGCGCCGTCGAAAAGCTCGCCGCCAAGCGCGGCAGGCGGAGCTGAGCCGTCCATGGAAAAACGCACCAACGCGCTTCTCTATCTCGACGGCGTCAATGTGTCGTTCGACGGCTTCAAGGCATTGCGCGCGCTGACGCTGATCCTGGCGGCCGGCGACATGCGCGCCATCATCGGCCCCAACGGGGCCGGCAAGACCACGATGATGGACGTAATCACCGGCAAAACGAAACCCGACGGCGGCGACGTGCTTTTCGCCGACGGCTCGGTCGACCTCACGCGCCACGACGAAGCCGAGATCGCCGAACTCGGCATCGGCAGGAAGTTCCAGAAGCCGACCGTGTTCGAAAGCCATACGCTGGCCGACAACATCCTGCTCGCCCTCGCGGGCCATCGCGACCCGTTCAGCGCGCTGTTCGGCACGCGCGCGCGAATCTCGCCGCAGCGCATCCGCGAAGTGCTCGACAAAGTGCGCCTGGCCGACAAAGCCGAACGGCTCGCGGGCGAGCTTTCGCACGGCCAGAAGCAGTGGCTCGAAATCGCGATGCTGCTGGCGCAGAACCCGAAGCTGCTGCTGGTCGACGAGCCGGTCGCCGGAATGACCGACGCGGAAACCGAAACGACTGCCGAGTTGCTGCGGGAAATCAACCGCGACCACACGGTCGTCGTCGTCGAGCACGACATGCATTTCGTGCGCGCGCTCGATTGCCGCGTCACGTGCCTGCACGAAGGCTCGGTGCTGGCCGAAGGCACCATCGACGCGGTCGCGGCCAACGAACGCGTCGTCGAAGTCTATCTGGGGCGCTAGATGCTGGAGGTCGAAAAAATCGATCTGCATTACGGCGCAGCCCAGGCCCTGCGCGGCGTGTCGATCGAGGCCCATTTCGGCCAGGTCTCCTGCGTGCTGGGGCGAAACGGCGTGGGCAAAAGTTCGCTTCTGCGCGCCGTCGTCGGCCAGCAGCCGATCTCGGGCGGAGCGATCATGTTCGACGGCAAGCGCATCGACGCGATGGCGCCGGCCGCGCGCGCGCGCGCCGGCATCGCCTACGTGCCGCAAGGGCGAGAAATCTTCGCGATGCTGACGGTTCAGGAAAATCTCGAAACGGGCTTTGCACCCCTCGCCCGCAGGGACCGCAGCATCCCGTCGGAACTGTTCGACCTCTTTCCGATCCTCAAAACCATGCTTTCGAGACGCGGCGGCGACCTGTCCGGCGGCCAGCAACAGCAGCTCGCGATCGCGCGCGCGCTCGTTACGCGCCCGCGCTTGCTTGTGCTCGACGAGCCCACGGAGGGCATCCAGCCGTCGATCATCAAGGATATCGGCCGCACGATTTCGTATCTGCGCGGCCGCGGCGACATGGCGATCCTGCTGGTCGAGCAGTATTTCGATTTCGCCAAGGAACTCGCCGACCGTTGGTACGTCATGGAACGCGGCGAGGTATCGCTGTCTGGAACCCGCGAAACGATGGACGAAACCGAAATCCGGCGCCGCATGTCGATCTGAGCCGATCAACGCAGCGAGGCGCGAAGTCGAAACATTCGGATAGAATGTAAAAACCCAACAAATCCAATAAATTACTTCGAATATTTGAGATATTTGTTGCAGAAAAAGCGAAGAAGCTGTTGATCCTCGACTGCCGTTGTAATCTGACGCGTACAGTTTGCATCTTCCTCGCAAATTCTGCGCGATCAAGCACTTCGACCGCGGCTCCTCAATCGGCTACGTTTCGCCAGCTATCTCGTGGGAAAGTCGCGGGTATCCTATCGGCCCGGCGCACGTCCGAAACGAAGAAACTGCGTTTCCCCGGATACGTTCTGCACGCCGTCATTGTCGGTTACCGCGTAGATATCCCCTGCCCGATCGATCGCGAAGCCTTCGAGCTTCTCGAGGACAGTGCCGCGGGTTTTGGCAAGATCGGCGACGACGTCGCGCAACAAGGTCTTCGACACGACCGGCACATTCGCGGCACCCGGCGCGGCAAGCGCCAGTCCCGCGACGGAAAAACGATAGATCCGCTTGATTGCCGCGTCGCCCCACTGGTTGTTGCGCTCGATGACAGCGAAGCTGTCGGCCCCCAACGAAGCAATCTCCGAAAGCCCCATCCAGCCTGCCGACGTTTCGCCCAGAGGGTAGCGGAGAACGCCCCACTCCTGGGTCGCAGGCAGGAAACGCAGGATTTTCGCGAAGCCCTTCGGATCGTCCTTCCACTCGCGCTGCACGGCGATCCAAACGGTCTCGTTGGCACCGCTGCCGACGACTGCAACGCCCTCGAAGCCGAAACGCAAGGCGTGCTCGGCAAGGGCCGTCGGCAGAACGAACTCCGCCTCGATATTGCCGTTGGCAGCGACGCGCAGCAGCTTGTCCGGCAGGACGCCGCCCTGGCGCTCGGGATTGCCCTCCGACACGAGCCAGAAGCCGCCGCCTGCGCGCGTCGCAATGCCTTCGATATCGAGCCCTTCGGCGGCTTTGCCGTCGCGCGAAACGGTCGCGGCGGCGACGATGCGCGCAGGCGTGCCCGTCGCGTCGACCGTCAATATGCGCGCTTCGCTATAGAACGAGTCCGTCACCGCATAAAGGCGCCCGGCAACCTCCGTGTCTGCCGCCAGACCGGAAAGCGCGCCCCAAGCAATCGGAACGCCGTCGGCGCCGTTCTCCGAGCGGATCGTCGGATAGGAGGCAACGCCCGCGCCGCGCCGATAGATCGTCAACGTCGAGCGCAAACCCGTCTCCGGATTGTCGACTTCAGCGGCAGCGACGAACAAACCGCGCGCCGGGATTGCGGCCAGCCCTTCGGGGCCGGCACCGGCCGGCAATACCTGTAGGAAGGTCGGCGCACGGTCGGGGCCTTCGTCGCGCCACACTGTGACGATCGACGCCCGCTCGGAGCCGACGAATATCAGCCTTTCGCCGTCGAAAGTCGCGACCTCGACGCCTTCCGGCTCGTTGCCGCGATTGCCCGAGCGCAATTCCGGATAGTGGCCGAGGGAAATCGCCAGATGTTCGAGAAAATTGCCCGAATCCCACTGCACCGTACCGTCGCGCCGGAAAATCGTGAATCCGCGCGAACCGTTTCGGTAATCGCCTTCGTTGGCCGTCACAAACCGCGCGTCGTCGAGCCACTTGACGGCATCGGGCTCGCGCACGGCGTTCTCGATGCGTTGGACAGGCCGGATCGCGCCATCGCGCGTCGCATCGACCTGCTCCAGCGTGACCGAACCGGCGGAGAAGTGCGTCAGGACACGGGCGCTTGCGATATCGACGATGACGATGTGGTTGTTCTCCTGCAGCGTCACCACCGCCTCGCCGCGCGCGTTTACATCGACGAACTCTGGCTCCGCGTCCTCGGGAGCCACGCCGGCAAGGCCGGTGAGATCGACGCGACGCAAGCCCGCGCAATCGAGCCCGGCATTGGTCAATGGCAGTATCGTCAGATTGCCGGACGGAAACTGCGGGATGTTGCCGCGATCGAGGCGCTCGTCGCGTTCGTTTTCGATGACGACGACCAAAAACCGGCCGTCCCGGCTTACAGCAGTCGAGTCCGGTTGGCCGCCGAGATCGCAACGCATGAGTTCGCGCCGCGACGCGACTTCCACCGCTGCGACATAACCCGAAGGTTCGCGCTTGTTGGGCGAGGTGTCGACAACCGTGTAGGCGCGCGGCCCGCGAATGGCGACGGACGTCAACTCGCCGGGCAGCGGCAGGAACCCCGCCGGGCGCGGCGTCTCCGGGTTCGATATATCGACGAAGCCGAGGCCGTTCTGCTCGCCGTCGACATAGACCAGCGTGTTCCCGTCTTCGCTCGCCGCGACGATCTCGGCAATCGAGCGCTTCGCGCGGTCGCGGTCGGGCGGCAGCATTCGCACCGCTTCGATCGTCGAAATGCGGTCGAACATTCGCCCTTCTTGCGCCTGCGCGAGAAAGGGCACCAGGAGGACAGGGGCAAGCAGAAAAGCGCGGCGCATATTGGCTCCAGACCGTTTTCAGAGAAAGAACCCGTCTAGAATATTCCCGTCTTGTTGCGGTTTGGTGAAACGAACGCCCCAAAATCACGGTGCCGACCGATGCAGCCATCGCGCGACGTTAGGCGCGTCCCAATAGGCGAGATCGATCAATAAAAATCTTTGATTCACCCGGTCGGAGCGGCGGGATTCGAACTCGCGACATCCAGCTCCCAAAATCGGAAACACTGAATAACTTCAATATCAGTTGTCAGAATCTCCAAGTTTTTTGACAACTAGCATTTAATTTCAATGGCTTAATATTTCCTCTCCCTCCCTCCGGAACAGAACTCCACTCGCCTGTCACGCTGCCATCTCGGCCGTGTTCAGGCAGAAACCTCACTTATCCCGCTGTGCAGATTTGCCGAGCCACCTCATTAGCATTTAGGCTGCAATTGACACGCATCAAGAACACATTGGATTCTCGCAATCGAAGATGTTTGAACTTTTGTGGCACGGGGAGCTCTATGCACAGGCACAATGTTTTTCGCTCACATGGCGACAGCGTCGAGCTAGAGTTGAGATATGGCACTCGGCTATTTATCGAGAACAATATCTTTGCGCTTTCTAGCTTCGTGCTTCTGGAGCAGGAGCAATGGTTCGAGCGCGATATTGATTTCTGCATGCAGGCACTTTCTCCAGGAGCGTACGCACTGGATCTTGGCGCCAACATCGGAATCTACTCGACTGCGCTCGCCAAATCTTGCGGAACGGAAGGGCGCGTCGCCGCGATTGACCCCGGCGCTTTGAGTTTGGAACTACTTCGTCGAAGCGCCAAGCTTTCCAAAGGCGCACCGATCACCGTAAAGGAATATGCGATCGGTGGGGCGGGCCAGGAAATCGGTTTCGTCCCGGGCTTGTCGAGCGAGTTGTCGCGGACTACGAATGCACCTAGTGCGCTGAAAGTACCCCTCAAAACATTGGACGAGGCATTCGCGGATCTGAAATGGGACAAACTTGATTTCATCAAAATGGATATCGAAGGGGCGGAGGAAGCAGCGCTTCTTAACGGGCAGCAAACGCTGGCTCGGCATTGCCCGGCGATCCTCTTGGAAATCAACGATGGCATCGTCCGACTGGAAGCTGCAAGGTTGCTCGAGCGCCTCGGGTACGCACTTTATCGCTTTGTACCTGGGTTGAATGCCGTCGTGCCGACGGCATTGAGCTACGACTCATGCGATCTCAACGTTTTTGCGCTACCAGCAGGCCGGATCGAGGCGCTCGAAAGCCGCAATCTGCTGATCCCCCCGAATGTAGCTGTCGATGCCGGCAGGCAGGTGCCTGAGCCTTTTCCTGACTACTTCGAGCGTATGGCGCCCGCGCAGAGCGACCCGAAGATTGCGCGCCTCTGGCGCAGAACATTCGCGAATGAGGAATCGAAAGCATATCTTCGTGGTCTCGCGGCTTTGTTGGCGGCGCGGCGCGCGGGCAGTCCATTAGCACGTCGGCAAGATGCTCTGCGCAGGGCCGACGCCCTCTTGACGCAAGCAGCGGCGGAACGGCGCTCGTTCAGCCGCCTTGCGAGCCTAGCAACATGCAAATCGATGCTTGGAGATACGAGAGTTGGGGCTTCTCTTTCATCGGCACTCGTCCAGCTCGCTTCAAGCGGGGAAGACGCACTTTATCCCGACGAACCATTGTTGCCGCCGTCGCCGGGAATGGAGAAGATCTGCCATGGCGCTCGGGTTCAGGAATGGTCGCATGCGGTCGTGCTTTCCAATATTCTTGCCAACGGCAGTCCTTCGAGTTTCTACAATCCGGACAGCACCATATTCTATTGTAGCCAGTTAATTGCAATAGGCTACGGCTCGGCTGCAGTCGAACGTCGAAGGCAACTTTCGCGTGTTTTGATCGGTCAACAAGAGCACATCGAGCCGTCCCGACTGTTTTCGAATGCGGTTGAAGGGGTTCTCAACCGTGAACTGTGGCCTCTCGCCTGAAAAACCCGGTTTGAACGACCTACGCAACGGAGTGCTTTCGGCTCCTCCCTATCGTGAAAGGTACGAAAAAAACTGATCTTGCAGATCTCCCAGAACTGGTTCGTTTTTTTGAACAGTATCAACAGTTTAGCAAGTATAACCTCCGCCGACTCTGGAACAGCAATGCGCGGTTCGAAAACGACAAAAAGATGTGCTTCAACGGCTCGTGTGAACCGAACTTACAAGCTCTAGCCCTTCATATGTCAATATCTGCCGATTGGACCGCCACGGCAGAAAGTCTCCCAGAGATTGAATTATATCTGCAATCCGGTCGGAGCGGCGGGATTCGAACTCGCGACATCCAGCTCCCAAAGCTGGCGCTCTACCAGGCTGAGCTACGCTCCGCGACCGGACCGCCTATGTACACGATGCACCCGCTCCGGGGCTAGCGGAACATCGGATGGACGAGACGGTCGCCCGGTTTGAGGCCGAGCCGCGCGGCCGTGCCGCCGTTCAGCTCGAGCACCGCGCGCACGGGCTCGTCCGAGGCGATGATCGCTTCGGACAACGGCACGGCTCGCGCGTGCACCTTGCGCACGATGCCGCGCGCATCGACGAACAGCATGTCGAGCGGGATCAGCGTGTTGCGCATCCACATCGACACCGGCGCGTCGCGTTTGAAATCGAACAGCATCCCGGCATCGGCAGCCATCTGCCGGCGGAACATCAGCCCGACCGTGCGCCGTTCGTCGTTGTCGGCCACCTCGACCGTGAAACGATGGACCTTGGCGTCGCTTTCGATCGAAAGGCTCGAGGTTTCGAAACGTACGTTCGGGGACTGCGCTGCGGCCG
Source organism: Tagaea sp. (assembly GCA_044378015.1). Taxonomy (GTDB): domain Bacteria; phylum Pseudomonadota; class Alphaproteobacteria; order CACIAM-22H2; family CACIAM-22H2; genus Tagaea. Next base: position 69,401 of record JBILXZ010000008.1, on the reverse strand, counting down.
GTGCGGCCACAAGTGCGGCGAGCCCGATTGCGAAAACCATGCGTCGCGTCAGCGTCATACGCAAGCTATAGCACGCGCGAGCGAAGCCGCAAAACCGACTCGGCATGGCGGTTGACGGTATCCGCCAAAGCCGAAACCTCGGCGCGGATCGGCCCCTCGGCGGGTGCATCCTGCAAGGTCGAAAACCAGGCTTCGGGGCGCAGCCGGTCTTTGCGCCGGTGCCAATCAAGGCTGCGCAGCAGGCTTTCGGCCGCCGACGGCAAGAGCTTGGGGATCGCGAAGCCGTTCAGCGTCCCCCACATGCCGACCCAGGCGCGCGCCACGCTCCACGGATTGTAGCCTCCGCCCCCGGTCATCAGCATCGGCAGCCCGAGCCGTTGCAATGCTGCACCCGCGCGCCATAGCGCGTTGTTCGACAATGCAAGGTTCGACAGCGGGTCGTCGGCCAACGCGTCGGCCCCGCCCTGCACCACCAGCACCTGGGGCGCGAAAGCCTCGACATGCGGCAGCAAGACGGATTCGAACAGCAATGCGAATTCCGAATCGTTGAGGCCTGCGGGGGCCGGAATGTTGACGGCCCTGCCCGCATCGACGGCTCCCGTCTGCGGCCAGCGTCCGGCCTCGTGGATCGAAGCGAGCAGCACGCGCGGATCGTCGCCCAATGCGTCCGCCACCCCGTCGCAATGATGCGCATCGATATCGACATAGGCCACGCGCGCAACGCCATGGTCGAGCAGGCGCAGAATGGCGAGCACCGGATCGTTCAGATAGCAAAAGCCGCTGGCAGCCGCCTTTTGCCCGTGATGCGTGCCGCCGGCCGGCGAATAGACCGTCCGCGCTCGGCCTGTCGCCAACATGTCGGCGGCGGCAAGCGAGGCTCCGCAAGCGGTCGCAGGCCTGCGGAAGATTTCGCCGAATACCGGATTTCCGCCGCGCCCGATATTGTAGCGCGCCGAGTCCCCGTCCGAAATCGCTTGCGCGGCTTCGGCAGCCTGCAAGGCGGCGATATAGTCGGGCGCATGGAAGCGTTCGAGTTCGGCCGGTGTTGCCGTGGGGCTGTCGATGTAGACGTCGTCGGGCAGCCAGCCAAGCAGGCGCGCCAAATCGATGCAGGTCGATACGCGCGGAATCGCGAGCGGGTGGTTCGATCCGTAGCGCGAACGCCGGTAGATCTCCGAACCGATGAAGAGAGGACGCTCGGCCATGCCTTGATTGAGATAGAGCGGCTTGCAAACGCCGTCAATCGAGCGCTATAAATTCCGCGTTCGCACGGGGTGCCGAGCTTTTTCGGCTGAGATCACACCCGAGAACCTGATCCGGGTCATGCCGGCGTAGGGATTGCGTTAGATGGACAAGATTTCTCCAGCCGTCGCGGGCTTCGGCCTGCAAGTGCGCAAAGCGCGCGTCGCGTTCGGCGATGCGATTCTGTTCGACGAGCTGTCTTTCGATCTCGCCCCCGGCAGCTTCACGTGCCTTCTGGGCCCGTCGGGGATCGGCAAAAGCACGCTGCTGCGCCTGATCGCAGGTCTTGCACCCGAAGATGCAAGCGGCCAAATCAGCGCCGACGACGGCGGCCCGCTTGCCGGGCGCGTCGCCTGGATGGCCCAGACCGATCTGCTTTGCCCGTGGCTCGATGTCGCAGCCAACGTCGCGTTGGGCGCGCGCCTGCGCGGCACGGCATACGACACCGCGCGCGCGGCCGCCCTGGTCGAGGCTGTCGGGCTCGGCGACAAGATGCGCGCGATGCCGAATACGCTGTCCGGCGGGCAGCGCCAGCGTGCCGCACTTGCGCGCACGTTGATGGAAGACCGGCCGCTCGTGCTGATGGACGAGCCCTTCGGCGCCCTAGATGCCATAACGCGCTGGCGTCTGCAGGAACTCGCCCTGAAGCTGCTCGAAGGCCGCACAGTGCTGCTGGTCACGCACGATCCGCGCGAAGCGTTGCGCATGGGCGATGCGGTGCGTGTGCTGGCGGGAAGCCCGGCCGCTATCGGCGCGCCTTTGCATCCGCGCGGTCTTGCGCCGAACGCGTTGCGCGAGGCCGAGCATCGCCTGCTCGAAGCGCTTGCGGCGACGGCGGCCTGATGCGTCCGCTGCTGCTGCTCGCCGGATTCTGCTTCGCCTGGGAGGCGCTTGTTCGCACAACCGGCGTGCCGCCCTTCATCCTACCGGGACCGGTGCGCGTCGCGGCCGCTTTGGCAAACAACGCGTCTTTCCTCGCCGAAAATGCGCTCGTGACGTTGCTTGAAATCGTGTTGGGCATGCTCGTAGGCACGAGCCTCGGCTGTCTTGCGGCCCTTGCGTTGAGCGCTTCGCGCGGCGCCCGCGCATGGCTCCTGCCGCTCGTCGTCGCGAGCCAAGCAATACCGATCTTCGCGATCGCACCGCTGCTGGTGCTGTGGCTCGGCTTCGGCCTTGCATCGAAAGTCGCAGCCGCCGCCTTGGTCATCTTCTTTCCAGTCGCCTCGGTCTTCTACGACGGGCTTGCGCGCACCGAGCGCGGCTGGCTCGACTTGGCTCAGGTCATGAACGCAAAACCCGCCGCGATATTGTGGCGCATGCGCCTGCCCGCCGCCCTGCCCGCCCTCGCCTCGGGCCTGCGCATGGCGGCGGCTGTCGCGCCCATCGGCGCCATTATCGGCGAATGGGTCGGCGCCGCCGCCGGCCTCGGATTTGTCATGCTGCAAGCCAATGCGCAGATGCAGACCGACCTGATGTTCGCGGCCCTGCTGGTGCTCGCGACGTTTGCCGTCTTTTTCTACCGCCTCGTCGATCGCCTCGCGCACCGTCTCGCGCCGTGGCAGCCGCCGACCTATTCCAACGCCCGACCGGGAGACCGAACATGATACGCCGCCGCAATGTGCTTGCAGGTTTTGCCGCTTCGCCTTTCCTCGGCGGGACGGCGCGCGCGCAAGGGACTGAGTTCACGCTGCTGCTCGATTGGTTCGTGAACCCCAACCACGGGCCGATCGTCGTCGCGCAAGAGATGGGCTATTTCCGCAGCGCCGGGCTCGATCTGCGCATCGTGCCGCCGAGCGACCCCAACGATCCGCCGCGCCTGATCGCGGCCGGTCGCGGCGACATTGCCGTGAGCTATCCGCACACGCAGATCTTCCAGGCGTCGCGGGACATTCCCGCAGCACGCATCGGCGCCTTGATCGACAGCCCTCTTTCGACCGTGACCGTACTCGCCGACGGACCGGTGAAGACGCTCGCGGATTTCCGCGGCCGCAAAATCGGATATTCGATTTCCGGCGTCGAACTGGCACTCTTGCGCACGATGTTGGCCTCCGCAGGCGTGCCCGCAGGCGCATACGAAACCGTCAACGTCAATTTCGCCCTGAGCCCGGCATTGCTGACCAGGCGCGTGGACGGCGTGATCGGCGCGTTCCGCAATTTCGAACTGTTCCAGCTCGAAATCGAAGGCGCCAAGGGCCGCGCGTTTCCGCTCGAGGAACACGGCATCCCGATGCACGACGCTTTGATTTTCGCTGCCCAGCGCGACCGCGCGCGCAGCCGAGATCCGAAGCTGCGCGCGTTTCTCGATGCCGTCGCGCGCGGCGCAGCCGACGCAGCCGCCAATCCCGATGCCGCGTGGCGCCTTTTCATCAAAGGCCGCGCCAATCTCGACAACGATCTCAATCGGCGGGCGTGGAAGGCGACAGTGCCGCTGTTCGCGCGCAATCCGGCCGCGCTCGATCCCGCGCGCGAACTGGGCTTCGCCGAATTCATGGCAAAAAACGGTTTGATTGCGGCCGTCCCGCCGCTCGACAAGATCGCGGTGGCGCTTTAGTCGCCGACTGCGGCGGGCGAGACGGGCGCCGCCGCCGCTTCGATGCGCGCTTGGGCTTCGCGCGTTTCGAGCTGGCGGCGCCACATCTGCGCGTACACGCCCTCGGCCGCAAGCAGATCGGCATGCGTGCCGCGTTCGACGACTTGGCCTTTGTCGAGCACGACGATCTGGTCGGCGTCGACGACGGTCGACAGCCGATGGGCGATGACCAAGGTCGTCACGCCTGCCGAAATCTGGCGCAGGGAATCCTGGATCTCTTTTTCGGTGCGCGTGTCGAGAGCACTGGTGGCCTCGTCGAACACCAGCACCTTCGGGCGTTTGAGGATCGTTCGCGCGATCGACACGCGCTGGCGCTCGCCGCCGGAAAGCTTGAGGCCGCGCTCGCCGACGCGCGATTTGTAGCCGTCGGGCAGCGCCATGACGAAATCGTGGATGCGCGCGAGCTTGGCGGCCTCCTCCACTTCCGCGCGCGAGGCCGACGGGCGCCCGTAGGCGATGTTGTAGTAGATCGTGTCGTTGAACAGCACCGTATCCTGCGGCACGATGCCGATCGCGGCGCGCACCGAGCTTTGCGTCACGTCGCGGATGTTCTGGCCGTCGATGCGGATCGCCCCGCTGTCGATGTCGTAGAAGCGGAACAGCAGGCGCGAGATCGTCGATTTGCCCGCACCGCTCGAGCCCACGATGGCGAGCGTCTTGCCGGCGGGCAAGTCGATGTCGAGCCCGTGCAGAATCTGCCGGCGCGCATCGTAGCCGAAACCGACATTCTCGAAACGCACATGTCCGCCGGCGACGGCAAGGTCGGAGGCGCCCGGCTTGTCGAGAATTTCGGCCTGCGCATGCAGCAGGCGGAACATCGACTGCATGTCGATCAGCGCCTGGCGCACTTCGCGATAGACCATCCCGAGAAAATTGAGCGGCAGATAGAGCTGTATGAGATAGGCGTTGACGAGAACGAAGCCGCCCACGGTCATCTCGCGTGCCGCGACCATCTGGGCCGCGAGCCACATGACGCCTGTGAGCCCCACCGCGATCACGAACCCCTGTCCGACATTGAGCAGCGACAGCGAAGTCTTTGAAAGCACGGCGGCGCGCTCGTAGGCATCGAGCGATTTGTCGAAACGCTGGGCTTCGTGGCGCTCGTTGCCGAAATACTTGACGGTTTCGTAGTTCAACAGGCTGTCGACCGCTTTGGTCGAAGCCTCGCCCTCGGCCTCGAGCATGGCGCGCCGATAGCGCAAGCGCCACGCCGTGATCGCGAAGGTGTAGGCCACGTAAAGCACGATCGTGGCGAAGGTGATCGCAGCGAAACGCCAGTCGTAGAGATACCAGAGCATGCCGCAGACCATCGCGATCTCGAGGATCGTCGGCACGATCTGGAACAGCATGAAATGGAGAAGATTCTCGATGCCGGCAGTCCCGCGCTCGATAGCGCGGTTGAGGCCCCCCGTCTGCCGGTCGAGATGGAAGCGCAACGAAAGCCGATGCAGATGCTGGAAGGTTTCGAGCGCCACCTGGTGCATCGCCTGGTGGGCGACACGCGCGAACACGATTTCGCGCAGTTCGGTGAAAACCTGGCTCACCACGCGTGCGCCGCCGTAGGCGAGCACGAATCCGACAGCCACCGACAAAGCGATTTCGGCCCCGCCAGCACCCGACAGCGCATCGACCGCCTGTTTGTAGAACAACGGGATGACGATCGTGGCAAGCTTGGCGCCGACCAGCAGCGCCACGGCCGACAGCACGCGCACGCGGATTTCGGGACGTCCTGCCGGCCACAAATACGGCAAAAGCCGCAAAAGCGCGCGGGATTCGCCCGCAGCCTGGACACCGGAAACTTGGAGAGGATCTGCAGGGCCGACGCGACGCATTTCCACAATTTAGGCACTATCAATTGTAGATACCAGGGTTGCCTGCGCATAATCGACGCCAAGCCGGTCTTGCTTCGCAGGTGCTGGGTCGGCTACAGAAACAGTCCAAACTCTGCCAATAAAACTGTCGTCAACAAAACTCTTGGGAGGTACCCACAAATGTCGAATTTCGACCTCAACCGTCGCGATGCGCTGAAATACGGCCTTGCCGCCGCGGCTGTCGGCACGTCTCTACCCGGCGTTGTCCAGGCCCAGGCGCTCGACCGCCTGCGCATGTACATTCCGGCAGCACCCGGCGGCGGCTGGGACCAGACCGGCCGCTCGATCGAGCAGGTCATGCGCGCAGCCGGCATCATGACGAACTTCCAGTTCGACAACGTGCCGGGTGCGGGCGGTGCTGTGGGCCTGCCGCGTTTCCTCGGCATGCGCGGCCAGGGCGACGTGATGATGGTCGCGGGCCTCGTGATGGTGGGCTCGCTGATCGCCAACAAGAGCCCCGTCAAAATGACCGACGCCACGCCGCTGGCGCGCCTCACGGGCGAGTTCCAGGCGATCGTCGTCCCCGCCAACTCGCCGCATCGCGACATGAAGAGCCTTGCCGCTGCCATCCAGGCAAGCCCCGGCGGCGTGTCGTGGGCCGGCGGGTCGGCCGGCGGTACGGACCATATCCTGGTCGGCATGATTGGCCAGGCGCTGAAAGTGGAGCCCAAGGCAATGAGCTACGTCGCGTTTGCCGGCGGCGGCCCCGCCCAAGCGGCGATCCTCGGCGGACAGACCACAGCCGGCGTTTCGGGCTACGGCGAATTCGCCGAGCAGATCAAAGCCGGGCGCATGCGCTGCCTTGCTATTTCCTCGCCCGACCGCCAGCCCGGCATCGATGCGCCGACGCTCAAGGAACAGGGCATCGACGTGGAACTGGCCAACTGGCGCGGCGTGTTCGCGGCCCCCGGCGTGTCACCCGCCCAGCGCGCGGTGCTGATGGGTCTGGTCGACCGGATGGTCAAGTCGAGCCAGTGGAAAGAAGAGTGCGAAAAGCGCGACTGGACGCAGATCTACATGACGGGCGACGATTTCGGCCGTTATGTGGTCAGCGAAGTCACGCGGATCGAGGCGATCCTGCGCGGCCTTGGCCTTGCGACCTGAACAAGCCTAAAATGTTCCGGTAACGGCGCCGAGCAGCCCGCCTGCGGCTTCTCGGCGCCGCTCTTTTCTTTCCGGGGGGGAATAACATGCGTCTGGTGCCTGAAATCTGGGTCGGCGTTGCCGTCCTGGTCTTTGCGGCCATCGTGTTCCAGCAGAGCACAGCCATACCCGTGTCGCCGCTCTATGCGCGCGTCGGCCCCACCGTCGTCCCGTACGCGACCGCTTTCACGCTCGGCATTCTCGGCATCTTCCTGCTCGTTGCCGGCTTTCGCGGGGGCTGGAGCGGCGAGGATCCGGAAGTCGCCTTGCCGGTCGATTGGCAGAGCTTCCGCTGGCTGCTGCTCGGCCTTGCGCTCAACGTGGCGCTGATCGACCAACTCGGCTTCATCATTGCCTCGTGCCTGCTGTTCATATGCACGGCCCGCTGCTTTGGAAGCCGCAAGCCGCATGTCGATCTCGGCTTGGGCTTCGTGCTCGCGACCGTCGCCTATGTCGGCTTCGCCAAAGGTCTTGGAATCAATATCGGGGCGGGCCCGATCGAGGCATTGTTCTAGCCATGGATACGCTTTCGCAACTGCTGAACGGCTTTGCCGTCGCGCTTACGCCGATCAATCTGATGTTCGCGCTGATCGGCACGTTTCTCGGCACGGCCATTGGTGTGCTGCCGGGCATCGGGCCCGCTCTCACAATCGCGCTTTTGCTGCCGATCACCTTCAAAGTCGATTCGACCGGCGCCTTCATCCTGTTCGCGGGCATCTATTACGGCGCCATGTACGGCGGCTCGACGACCTCGATCCTGCTGAACACGCCGGGCGAGAGCGCGACCATCGTGACCGCCCTCGAAGGCAACCGGATGGCCAAGCGCGGGCGCGCCGGGGCGGCGCTTGCGACAGCTGCCATCGGCTCGTTCGTGGCCGGGACCATCGGCACGATGGGCATCACGTTCCTCGCACCAGTCGTCGTGGAACTCGCCCTCAAATTCGGTCCAGCCGAGTATTTCTGCCTGATGACGCTTGCCTTCGTGACCGTTTCGGCCGTGCTCGGCAATTCGACCGTGCGCGGCCTCGTGTCTCTTTTCTTCGGCATCTGGCTCGGGCTCATCGGCATCGACCTGCAGACCGGCCAGCCGCGCTTCACGTTCGGCCTCATCGAGCTGCTCGACGGCATCAACGTGATCGTCGTTGCAGTCGGACTATTTGCCGTCGGCGAAACGCTGTGGCTGGCCTCGCGCCACGCGCACGGCAAGGACGAATTGCTGCCGCTGTCTGGCTCGCTGTGGATGACGCGCGAGGAGTGGAAACGCAGCTGGAAACCGTGGCTGCGCGGAACCGGGCTCGGCTTCTCGATCGGCGCGATGCCGGCGGGCGGCGCCGAAATCCCCACTTTCCTGTCGTACTACATCGAAAAGAAACTCTCGATCAAACCAGAGGAATTCGGCAACGGCGCCATCGAGGGCGTGGCCGGGCCCGAGGCCGCCAACAACGCGTCGGCCGCTGGCGTTCTGGTGCCGATGCTCACGCTCGGCCTGCCGACTTCGGCCACGGCCGCCATCATGCTGTCGGCGTTCCAGAGCTACGGCATCCAGCCCGGGCCGTTGCTTTTCCAGACCCAGGCCAATCTCGTCTGGGGCCTCATCGCGTCGCTCTACATCGCAAACGTGATGCTGCTGGTCATGAATCTGCCGCTCGTCCCGCTGTGGGTGAAGATATTGGCCGTGCCGAAGCCCTGGCTCTATGGCGGCATTCTGCTGTTCGCCACGATCGGCACCTACGGCATCAGCCAGAGCGTTATCGACTTGATGCTGCTCTACGCGGTCGGCATTGCGGGCTATTTCATGCGCCGCTTCGACTTTCCGGCCGCCCCGGTCATCATCGGCATGATTTTGGGGCCCCTCGCCGAACAGGAGCTGCGCCGCGCGCTCACCATCAGCCAGGGCGACTGGAGCGTGTTTTTGACGCGCCCATTGTCGGCAACGCTGTTGGCCCTGGCCGCTGCCGCCCTCTTGGGCCCGCACATCTACAGCTACATGGCCAAGAGGCGGGCCGCTTAGCCCGTCAGGCAGCCGCTGCGGTCTTTCGGGTTCTCACCCAATGGAGGCCGAGGCCGATCGACAGCAGAACAAAGCCGGCCAAATCGGCGCGCGCGTCGGCGGCGATCAGCAGCATGCCGCCAAGCAGCGACAACACGCGTTCGATCGCCGTCGCGTGCTGGCGCGCATAGCCCGTAATGCCCACGCACAAGCCGACGAGGGCAAGGCACGAGGTGATCGTCGTCTCGAAAATGCCGAGCCATTCGGCGAAGTCCTCGGGCCATTTGCCGTCGGGCGTGAGCATCAACAGCTGCAGCCCCTCGGGTGTGAGGCAAAACATCACCGGCACCAGGAAGGCTGGCAGCGTGTATTTCCAAGCCTGCATCATCGTCGGGAATGGCCGCCCGCCGCAGATGGCGGATGCCGCGAAAGGCGCCAAAGCAGTCGGCGGCGACACGTCGGCTAGGACGGCATAGTAGAACATGAACATGTGCGCAGCCGGTGCCGGAATGCCGACATTCACGAGGGCCGGAACAAGCATCACGGCCGCGATGATGTAGCTCGCCGTGACCGGGACCGCGAGCCCGAGCACCCACATGGCAAGGGCCGCAAGCCCGATGACGGGCAAGCGCTCGCCGCCGCCGACCGCCACGATGATCGAGGACAGCGTCAGGCCAAGGCCCGTGAGATTGACGATGCCGACGATGAGGCCGGCGCAAGCGCAGGTCGCGATGATGCCAAGCGTGCCGCGCGTGCCGTCCATGATCGCCTCGATCATGCGTGTCGAAGCGGGATCCGGCTCGCGGCCTGCGCGCATGGCCGACAAAGCCTGCGCGCCCGACACGAGGATCGCCACGACCATGCCCCAGAAGATCGACGCCGAAATGCGTCCGTCGAACAATTCGTCGAGATTTACCGCCTCCGGGATGCCGGTCGAGCCGAAGGCCCAGGCGAGCACGCCTGCAACCGTACCCGCGACGAAGGCAGGCATCGTCACGAGACGGCTTTCCATGCGCACCATCGACAGCATGAACGCGATCGCGATCGACCAGAACACCGCGAGAAACGAGGTGAAGCCAAGAACCAGGAAGAACGCGATCGCCGCCAGCGACAGGAAATGGTAGCCCTGCGAAACCGTGAGCTGCCAAAGCGACGCGTCTGACGTTTTGATGGCCTTGATCTTGAGGCTGCGCGAATCGGCCTCGGTCATCAGCCAGCACGACACGTAGTAGAGGATCGTCGGGATCGTCGCGTAGATCAGCACGACCAGATATTCGATATCGAGATATTCGGCGATGATGAATGCCGCGGCGCCGAGTGTGGGCGGCGACAACGTCGCGCCGATCCCGGCCGCCGACAGCATGCCGCCCGCCACGGTCGGCGGGTAGCCCGCCCGGCGCAGCATCGGCCATGCGAGCGAGGCGACCGTCACGGTCGTTGCCACGCCGGAACCCGAAACGGTGCCGAGCAGAAAGCCCGACGCCACCACCGCGCGCCCCGGAGCCGAAGGCGACGGCTTCTTGCCGAACAGCGCGAAGGCCCAGTCGATAAAAAACTTGCCCGCCCCGCCGCGATCGAGGACCGCGCCGTAGAGCGTGAACAGGATGATGAAGGTCGCGGCCACGTCCATCGGAGTCGAGAAAATGCCTTCGAGCGTCAGGTAGTTTTGGCCGATGATGCGGTTGATCGAGAAGCCGCGATGGTCGAACGGTTCGGGAATCGACGGCCCGAAATAGCCGTAGAGCAGAATGAGGATCGTGATCGCCGGCAGGATCCAGCCGATCGTGCGTCGCGTGCCTTCCAGAATGAGCAGGATCAGCGTGCCGCCGAGCACCAGCTCGTCGGCCGAGGGCCGCGTCGGGCGCGATTTGTAGAATTCGATATTGGCGGCCAAATACCAGGCTGTCCACAACGCGAAACCGACGAAAATCCAGTCGACAAGCTGCGTGCGCGAAAGAATTCGGCTCGAGACGATCAACGGATAGGCCGCAAAACACAGCGCCACGACGATCAGCAGGCCGCCCGCAAAGGGGCTGCGCTCGAAAATGCGGCCCTCGAGATAGAGCACGTACATCGCGCCCACGCCCAGCAGCGCCACGCACCATTCCTCGATCGTGGCGCGGCGCGTGTCCTTGGCGTCGCGTAGCAGCGGGTAAAGCACGAAGATTAGCGCCAGCGCCACGCCGAGGAAACTCGACCGGTAGACTGTCGTGTTGACCGAAAACTGGGTCCAGTAGAGCGAGTAGGCGCCCAGACCGAAGGCGACGGCGCCGGTGAACCAGCCGAGCCAGCCGGTCAGACGCTTGGCGGGGCCCCCTTCGCTGTCCGAAGAAAGACGCTCAAGTTCTTCGGCCGACAATTCGATCTTGTCGGCGGCATTCGGATTGACCATCGGCAACTTCTTCCCTTGCGTTCGGCGAAAGCCCGCATCTGCGGCGGGTCTACTTCGTCTTCCCTGTACAATAGTTATGGAAGAAGAAACGACGGAATGAAAACAAAAAAAGACCCGAAACCAAAGGTCCCGGGTCTTTGACGTCCACTTGGTTTGGCGAAAGTTAGGACATCGAAATGCCCTTCGAGCGGTAGAAGGCCTCGGCCGCCGGATGGTACGGCACTGCCGACTTGCCGGCCGCGCTCTGAAGCGTGAGCTTGCGCGCTTCGGGATGGATCCCCTGCACTTCCGCGAGGTTGTTGAAGATCGTCTCGAGCATAGAGGTGACCATGGCGTTGGGCAGCTTGGTCGGCACGATCAGCACGTTGGCGACGCCGAGCCCGCCCAAAGCTTCGGTTTGGTTGGCGTAGGAGCCGGCCGCCAAGTTGAACGGGCGGTAGAGGCCCGGCCATTTGGCGTCGAGCACGGCGAATTCCGAGGTGGTCGGAATGAAGCGGATCGGCGGCTGGCCGCCGGTCGCAAGCTCGCGCACCGCCGCCGTCGGGATGCCGCCGATCCAGAAGAACGCGGCGATCTTGCCGTCCTTGATAGCGCCGGCCGATTCCGCGACGCTGAGATTGTCGCGCGTGATGTCGCGCATTTCGTTGAGACCGCTCGCAGCGATCACGCGGTCGGCGATCGACTCGGTCGACGAGCCGGCCGAACCCACTGAAATGCGCTTGCCGCGCATCGATGCGATGTTGGTCACGTTCGAGGACTGGCTGGCTACGACGTGCAGGAACGAATCGTAGAGCATGCCGATGACCCGGATATCCTGCTTGCCGTCGGCCTTGTACGCACCCTCGCCCATCATGCCGTCATAGGCGCTGTCCATCGTCGAGAAGCCCAACTCGGCGTCGCCCGTGTGCAGCAATTTCACATTGTCGACCGAGCCGCCGGTTACTTGCGAGGTCGCCTGGGTGTTAGCCATCTTTTCGGCGAACAGCTTCGCGAGGCCGCCGCCATAGGGGTAGAACACGCCGCCCGTTCCGCCGGTCACGACCGTGATGCGGCGACGCCCTTGGGCAATGGCCGGGGCCGAAAGGACGCCAACGGCGGCAGCGCCCATCGCCAGTGCGGAACGACGATTGATGGTCATTTTGGAAAACCTCCCTTTTGCAGCGCTTGCGCGCCTGCGGTTTTGTTTTACGCGATAGCCGCGTCGAAACACTCTGGTACTCGGTGGTGTTAATATGGGAAACTTGCGTTGTCTTTCCACCAAAATTTTGCGCATTTGGCGCAATTGAGCGGGCATCTCCATGAATCTGAGCGGCGAATACCGGCTTCCCCTGCCCCGGAGCGCGGTTTGGGACGGTCTCAACGATCCCGAGATCCTCAAACAATGCATCCCGGGCTGCGAGGAACTGACGAAAACCGAGGACAATGGCTTCGCGGCCAAGGTCGGCCTCAAAATCGGCCCGATGACGGCGCGTTTCACGGGCAAAGTGACCTTGTCCGACATCGACCCGCCCAACGGCTACAAGATCGCCGGCGAAGGCCAGGGCGGGGTTGCGGGCTTCGGCAAAGGCTCGGCCGTCGTGAAGCTCGCCGAGGACGGGGCCGGCGGCACGATCCTCACCTACACGGCCGACAGCCAAGTCGGCGGCAAAATGGCACAGCTCGGCTCGCGCCTCATCGATGCGACAGCCAAAAAACTCGCCGACGAATTTTTCGGAAAATTCGCTGCAACGGTAGCGCCGCCCGCAGCAGAGGCGGCGGCGCTAGAGACACCCGCGATTTCGCAAGAATCCGAAATTTCCGCGCCGCAAACAGGCGGTTTGCCGCAGGGCGTGTGGATTGCGGCTCTTGTGGCGGCGGTCGCGGTCGTGCTGTGGATGGTGTTGCGCGGTTGACGCTTGACGACAGCCCCACGCACCCCCAACACTGATCGCCAATCGAGCCAAAAATCGTCGAAGAAAACACCGAGGGGAGAAACAATGGGCAAGATTTCGCTGACCGTGAACGGCAAGAAGGTATCGGCCGAGATCGAAGGGCGCACGCTGCTGGTGCAGGTGCTGCGCGAAAAACTCGGCATGACCGGCACGCATGTGGGCTGCGACACCAGCCAGTGCGGGGCTTGCGTGGTGCATGTCGAGGGCAAGTCTGTCAAATCGTGCACGATGCTGGCCGCCCAGGCCGACGGGACGGCCGTGACGACGATCGAGGGACTTGCCAACGGCAACGAGCTTCACCCGATGCAGGCCGCATTCAAGGAACATCACGGTCTGCAATGCGGCTTTTGCACGCCCGGCATGGTCATGAGCGCCATCGAGCTTGCCAAACGCAATTCGAACCCGAGCGAACACGACGTGCGCGAATGGCTCGAAGGCAATATCTGCCGCTGCACGGGCTACCACAACATCGTCAAGGCTGTTCAGGCCGGCGCGCAGGCGATGGCGGCGGCCAAATAGGGCAACCGCACCGAACGGTCTCGCCAAGAGTTGCTGGAAAAAGCAAACGCGAAACGCTGCAGGGAGAAACGCAAATGGCTATCGACGGAATTGGCGCGGCGGTGCGCCGCAAAGAGGATTACCGGTTTCTGACGGGCCAAGGGAACTATACGGACGACATTTCGCGCCCGAACCAAGTCCACGCGTTCTTCGTGCGCGCCCAGACGGCCCACGCCAAGATCGTACGCATCGAAACGAGCAAAGCAAAAGCGGCCGACGGCGTGGTGGCGGTGTTCACCGGCCCCGACATGGCGGCCGATGCGATCGGCGGCCTTCCTTGCGGCTGGCTCGTCAAGAACAAAGACGGCAGCCCGATGCAGGAGCCTGCCCATCCGGTTCTGGCGACCGAGCGCGTGCGCCATGTCGGCGATCCGCTCGCCGTCGTGGTCGCCGAAACGCTGGCCCAGGCCAAGGACGCCGCCGAACTGCTCGAAATCGAGCTTGCCGATCTTCCGGCCGTCGTCGGTCTTGCCGATGCGCTGAAGCCGGGGGCGCCGCCCGTGCATGCCGGCGGCAATCTGTGCTTCGACTGGCATATCGGCGACGCCGACCAGGTCGCGGCCGCGTTCAAGAACGCCCACAAGATCGCGAAAATCGACCTCGTCAACAATCGCCTGATCGCCAATCCGATGGAACCGCGCGCGGCCGTCGGCGAATACGACCGCGCCACCGGCGAGTACACCCTCTTCACCACGAGCCAGAACCCGCACGTGATCCGCCTGCTGATGGGCGCCTTCGTGCTGCATATTCCGGAAAGCCGCCTGCGCGTCGTCGCGCCCGACGTGGGCGGCGGTTTCGGCTCGAAGATCTACCACTACGCCGAGGAGGCCTTCGTAACCTGGGCAGCCCCCAAGGTCGGCCGCCCGGTCAAATGGACGGCCGAACGCGGCGAAAGTTTCATGTCCGACGCGCAAGGCCGCGACCATGTCTCGCATGCCGAACTGGCACTCGACAAAAACGGCAAGTTCCTCGCTCTCAAAGTGAGCACGCTTGCGAATATGGGCGCCTATCTTTCGACCTTCGCGCCCGCCATCCCCACCTACCTCTACGCGACGCTGCTGGCGGGCGTTTACACCACGCCCGCGATCTACGCGGAAGTGAAGGCCGTGTTCACGAACACGGTGCCGGTCGATGCCTATCGCGGTGCCGGTCGGCCCGAGGCGGCCTTCCTCATCGAACGCATCGTCGATATTGCGGCCGCCGAAATGGGCATGGACCGCGTGGAAATCCGCAAGCGCAACTTCATCCCGACCAACGCGTTCCCGTACCAGACGCCGGTCGCTCTGCAGTACGACAGCGGCGACTATTTCGCGACCCTCGAGGGTGCGATGAAGGCCATCGACTATTCCGGCTTCGAAGCGCGCAGAGCTGCGGCCAAGAAGAAAGGCAAGCTACGCGGCATCGGCATTTCGACCTACGTGGAAGCGTGCGGCATTGCGCCGTCGAACATCGCGGGCGCTTTGGGTGCGCGTGCCGGCCTCTACGAATGCGCCAATGTGCGTGTGCATCCGACCGGCTCGGTCACGCTCTTCACGGGCTGCCACAGCCACGGCCAGGGCCACGAGACGACCTACGCGCAGCTGATCGCCGAGCGGCTCGGCATCGGCCTCGACCGGATCGAAGTCTCGCACGGCGACACGAACAAGATCCCGTTCGGCATGGGCACCTACGGCTCGCGCTCGCTGGCCGTGGGCGGCACGGCCGTCGTCAAAGCGCTCGACAAGATCGTCGACAAGGCCAAGAAGATCGCCGCCCACCTGCTCGAAGCGGCCGAGGCCGACATCGAGTTCAAGGACGGCAAATTCACGGTCGCGGGTACGGACAAATCCAAGAGCTTCGGTGAAATCGCGTTGACGGCCTACGTGCCGCACAACTATCCCCTCGAAACGCTCGAACCTGGCCTGGACGAAACCGCCTTCTACGATCCCAAGAACTTCACCTTTCCCGGCGGCGCGCATATCTGCGAGGTCGAAATCGATCCGGACACGGGCGTCGTCAAAGTCGTCGATTTCGCGGCGTGCGACGATGTCGGCCGCGTGGTCAATCCGATGATCGTCGAAGGCCAAGTACACGGCGGTTTGGCGCAGGGCATCGGCCAGGCCTTGATGGAAGAATGCGTCTACGACGACAAGGGCCAGCTGCGCTCGGGCTCGTTCATGGACTACACGATGCCGCGTGCCGACGATCTGCCTTCGTTCAAGGTCTCGACCGCGATCACCTTGTGCACGCACAATCCGCTCGGCGTCAAAGGGGTGGGCGAGGTCGGCGCCATCGGCTCGCCGCCCGCCGTCATCAACGCGGTTGTGGATGCGCTGAAAGATTACGGCGTGCGCCACATCGACATGCCGGCAACGCCGCAGAAGATCTGGG
Source organism: Tagaea sp. (assembly GCA_044378015.1). GTDB lineage: Bacteria > Pseudomonadota > Alphaproteobacteria > CACIAM-22H2 > CACIAM-22H2 > Tagaea. Next base: position 53,314 of record JBILXZ010000008.1, on the reverse strand, counting down.
CGATCGTGAATGGCGGCCATCGCATGGCGGCCGAGTAATTCAAACAAGGAGATTTGCGATGTACGATTTTTCCTATCACAAACCTGCCACGGTCGCCGATGCAGTCAAACTGCTCGCCGCCGACGGCGACGCCAAGGCGCTGGCCGGCGGCCAGACGCTGATCCCAACGCTGAAGCAGCGCCTTGCCAAGCCGAGCGCCGTCGTCGATCTCTCCGCCATCAAGGATCTGGCCGGGATCGCGGTCGCGAGCGGCAAGATCACGATCGGCGCCATGACGCGCCACGGCGAAGTCGCGGCTTCGGCCGAAATCAAGAAGGCCCTGCCCGCCCTAGCGGCCCTTGCCGAGGGCATTGGCGATCCGCAGGTGCGCAATCGCGGCACGATCGGCGGCTCTATCGCCAACAACGATCCGGCGGCCGACTACCCGGCGGCATGCCTCGCTTTGGGGGCCACGATCAAGACCAACACGCGCGAAATTCCTGCCGACGCGTTTTTCGTCGGCATGTTCGAGACGGCGCTGACGCCAGGCGAGATCGTCGTGTCGGTGAGCTTCCCGATCCCCGAAAAGGCGGCCTACGCGAAATTCGGCCAGCCCGCCTCGCGCTATGCGCTTGTCGGCGTTATGGTCGCCAAAACTTCGGCTGGCGCGCGCGTGGCAGTGACCGGTGCGGCCTCGGCCGTGTTCCGCTGGAAAGACGCCGAAACCGCGTTGTCGAAAGCTTGGGGTGCCGCGTCGCTCGAAGGGCTCAAAATAGCGCCCGACGGCCTCAACAGCGACATCCACGCAGCGGCCGACTATCGCGCCCATCTGGTGGGCGTGATGGCCAAGCGCGCGGTGACGGCGGCAGGCTGACGCCCGCCGATCAGGTTTCCTGCCCGCTCTGCCAGCGAAAGAGCGTCGAGCCCAAAAACGTTTCGATGCACCCGTCGGCGGCAAAGGGCAGCATCACGCCTTCGAGTTCGCGCACATGGGCGTGGTGCTTCAAGGTCGGCGGGCCGCGATACCAGTTGGGCGCGCGGCTCGCGACGGCTGCGGCAAGGCTCGCCTGCAGATTGGATTGCGTGCCCGTGCGCGGCAATTCGTCGACATGGAGCCCGGGCCGCCCCGGCGCTCGCGCCGCGAGCACTGCTTCGCCGATCAGGCGAAAGCGAAAGCGCAGCGGATCGAGCTGGCTCGGTTTGTTTGAACAGTTTTCCGGGTTTTATAAGTGGGGCCTCTGCCGGTTGAAGCACGGCCGATCCGGCGTCTGCCAGTCAAGGCTCGAGTGCGGGCGCCGCGCGTTGTAGAACTCGATGTGTCGGCCGAGCGACGCGCGCGCCTCGCTCACCGTGTCGTAGGCACGCAGACACACCTCCTCGAATCTGGTCGTCCGCCACAGCCGCTCGACGATCGAGACAGCGAAGCTGTCGAGGGTTGTCGCGCCAAGCTCCCTTGCCGTGCCACCTCCCCTCTTCCTTGCCATACCCCGGCTGTGCGATGCTCTCGGCAGCCTCCAACCCCATGAGTTGCCGATGCAATTGCCCGCCGATATCGACCAGACGCTGGCCCTTTTGTCGGCGCAATGTTACGTCGCAGAACGCAGCCTTGCGACGGCACTGTTTTTGTCGCTGAAGCTCGGTCGTCCGCTGTTTTTGGAGGGCGAACCGGGGACCGGCAAGACCGAAATCGCCAAGGTCCTTGCCGCCGCACTCGGCCGCAAGCTGATCCGCCTGCAATGCTACGAAGGTCTCGATGCGGCGAGTGCGGTCTACGAATGGAACTATCCGCGCCAGATGATGGAAATCCGCCTCGCCGAGGCCGGCAAGGGTGCCGCCCCTGGGCTCGAGGCGGAAATCTTCTCCGAGCGTTTCTTGATCCGCCGCCCGCTGCTCGAAGCGCTTGCCCCAGACCCTGCAGGCCCGCCCGTGCTGCTGATCGACGAACTCGACCGCGCCGACGAACCGTTCGAGGCCTATCTGCTCGAGGTGTTGGGCGATTGGCAGGTCTCGATTCCGGAACTCGGCACCATCAAGGCCCCCGCCGCCCCCTTGTGCATTGTCACCTCCAACCGTACGCGCGAAGTGCACGACGCGTTGAAGCGCCGCTGCTTCTATGCCTGGGTCGATTTCCCGGATGCCGCGCGCGAACTTGCCATCGTCCGCGCCAAATGTCCGGGCATGCCCGAAAAGCTCTCGGCGCAGATCGTAGCGTTCGTGCAGAAGCTGCGGCGCGAAGAGTTGTTCAAGCTGCCCGGCGTCGCCGAAACGATGGACTGGACCAACGCGCTCGGCGTGCTGGACCGCATCGCACTCGACCCCGCCACGATAGACGACACGCTGGGTGCCCTTCTCAAATACCAAGACGACATCGCCAAAGTGCGCGGCACCACCGCACTCAAGCTGCTCAAAGAAGTCGAGGCCGAAGCAGCCCAATGACGGAAGCCGCCGCCGCACCGGGTCTGCTGCTCGACAATATCGTGCATTTCACGCGTCTCCTGCGCGCCGCAGGCTTGCCGGTCGGACCCGGGCGCGCGATCGAAGCCGCCCGCGCCGCCGCCGCCGTCGGCATCGAGAAAAAGCGCGATCTCTATTGGGCGCTGCACGCAACGCTCGTTAACCGCCGCGAACAGCAGCCGATCTTCGACCAGGCTTTCGGCCTGTTCTGGCGCGATCCCAAACTGCTCGAACGCGCGATGGGCATGCTGTTGCCGCAGGCCGCCGATGCCGACGCCGAAGATATGCAGCCCGATCCGACCCTGCGGCGCGTGGCCGAGGCTTTCCACCGTCAGCCGCCGCCCGCGCAAGCCGAGGCCCCCGAAGACCGCACCGATTTCGACGCGGCCATGACATGGTCGGACAACGAGCTTCTGCAGTCCAAGGATTTCGAGCAAATGTCGGCCGAGGAAATGGCCGTCGCCAAGCGCGCAATGCTGCAATTGGGCGGTGCCTTCCCCACGCGGCGCACAAGGCGCACCCGGCCGAGCGCGGGCGGCAATCGGCTCGATCCGCGCGCCACGCTGCGCGCGATGCTGCGCAGCGGTGGCGATCTTGCCCAGCTGCGGTTCAAGGCACCCCGCATCGAGACGCCGCCGCTCGTGGTGCTGCTCGACATTTCGGGTTCGATGGAGCGCTATGCGCGCATGTTCCTTCATTTCGTGCATATGCTGGTCAACGACCGCGCGCGCGTGCATGTTTTTTTGTTCGGCACGAGGCTCACGAACGTCACGCGCGCCTTGCGCCGCAAGGACATCGACCTCGCACTGGCGCAAGTCGCAGGCCAGGTCGAAGACTGGTCGGGCGGCACGCGGCTCGGCCATTGTTTGCGCGAGTTCAATTGGCGCTGGGGCCGGCGCGTGCTGGCGCGCAGCCCGACCGTGCTGCTCGTGACCGACGGGCTCGACCGCGAGGCCGGAGCCGGGCTTGCGGCCGAGGCCGAGCGGCTCGCCAAATCCTGCGGCCGTCTTATTTGGCTGAATCCGCTCTTGCGCTATGCGGGTTTTGCGCCCAAATCCCTCGGCGTGAAGGCCTTGCTGCCGCATGTCGACGAATTCCGCCCGGTGCACAATCTGGCAAGCCTTGCGAGCCTGATCGAAGCATTGGCCCAGGCGCCCGCACCACGCGCGCACGGCCATTTCCATTGGAAAGAAGCAGCCGCATGAGCGACGACATTCTCGAACAAGCCGCACATTGGCGCGCGAACGGCACTGGGGTTGCGATCGCCACCGTCGTTTCGACCTGGGGTTCCTCGCCGCGCCCCGTCGGCTCGCAGCTTGCGGTCGATGCGAGCGGCAAATTCGCGGGTTCGGTGTCGGGCGGGTGCATCGAGGGGGCGGTCGTCAAAGAGGCGCTCGACGCGATCGCGACGGGCCGGCCGCGCCTGCTCGATTTCGGCGTGACGAACGAACAGGCTTGGGACGTTGGCCTTGCCTGCGGCGGCAAGGTGCAGGTTTTCGTGGAAAGGCTCGGCTGAGATGACGCCAGACATTCTCGCGAAGCTCCAGGCCGCGCGTGCAGCCAAGCGGCCGGTGGCCCTCGTCACGAACTTGCGCAGCGGTGCGCAAAAACTCGTGTTCAAGGGCGAAAGCGAGGGCCCGTTGTGCATCGACATCGACATGATGGCCGGTGCCGTCGAGATGCTCGAACGCGACGAAAGCGGCATGCTGCAGACGGGCGCGGGCGCGATCTTCGTGCATTCCTTCAACCCGCCGCCGCGCCTGCTGATCGTCGGAGCCGTGCACATCGCCGAACCGCTTGCGCGCATGGCGAGCCTCGCGGGCTACGGCACCACGCTGATCGATCCGCGACGGGCCTTTGCCGCCTCGCAGAAATTCGACGGCTATTCGGTGACCACGGATTGGCCCGACGAAGCGATGGCGGCCTTGAAGCCCGATGCGCGCACCGCCATCGTGACCTTGACGCACGATCCCAAAATCGACGATCCAGCACTCGAGGCGGCGCTTGCGTCGAACGCGTTCTACATCGGCGCTTTGGGTTCGCGAAAGACGCATGCGGCACGCCTCGAACGGCTCGCCGCCAAAGGTTTCGACGAGGCCGCGCGCAAGCGCATCCGCGGGCCCGTCGGGCTCGCCATCGGCGCATTGTCGCCCGCCGAAATCGCGATCTCGATCGTGGCGGAAATCACCCAGGTTCGGCGCGGAGCCTGACGGCGGTGCGGTTCGGAACCTTGTCGCTCGACCGCGCCGAAGGAGCAGTCCTCGCGCACAGCCTGAAGCGGCCGGGCATCGCCCTGCGCAAGGGCCGACGCCTGTCGGCCGACGACATTGCCGCTTTGCGGGCGGCGGGCGTTGGCGAAATCGTCGCCGCGCAGTTCGACGACAGCGACGTTCCGGAAGACGCAGCGGCGCACGCTCTGGCGCAGACGCTCGCAGGGCCGGGTGTTGTCGTTGCGGCCCCCTTCACGGGGCGCTGCAACCTGTTCGCGGCAGCACCGGGCTTGGCGCGCGTCGACGCCGCCGCCGTCGCCGCGATCAACGCGATCGACGAGGCGATTACGCTCGCTACTTTGGCCGACTTCGCACCCGCGCCTGCCCGCGGCATGCTCGCCACGATCAAGATCATCCCGTTTGCGGCTCCCAAAGCGGCGCTCGACGCCTGTATCGCGATCGCCGAACGGCAACCCGTCGTGTCGCATGTCCCGTACGGCGCGTTGCGCGCGGCCCTTTTGCAGACGACCCTGCCCGGCACCAAAAAGAGCGTGCTCGACTCGACCGAGGGAGCGACGGCCGTGCGGCTTGCATCGCTGGGCGGCACGCTTGCGCATATGCGCCGCACGCCCCACGAGGTCGGCGCGCTCGCGCGCGAAATCGCCGCCGCAGCAACCATGCAATTCGACCCGATCCTGGTCCTGGGGGCGTCGGCCATCGTGGATCGGCACGACGTGATCCCGGCCGCCATCGAAGCCGCCGGCGGGCGCATAGAGCGTTTCGGCATGCCGGTCGATCCCGGCAATCTGCTGCTGCTCGGCAGCATCGGTCCGGTCCGCGTCGTCGGCCTGCCGGGCTGCGCACGTTCGCCGAAGCTCAACGGGTTCGACTGGGTGCTGCAGCGTTTTGCAGCCGGTCTTCCGGTCGATGCGGCAGCCATCGCCGCAATGGGTGTGGGCGGCCTGCTCGCCGAGATTCCCCGCCCGACGCCGCGTGCGGGCACGGCGACGCAGTCCGCGCCGCGCATCGCCGCGATCGTGCTGGCGGCGGGAAAGTCCTCGCGCATGGCGCCCGCCAACAAGCTGTTTGTTCAGATCGACGGGCGCAGCCTTATCGAGCACGCGGTCGCCGCCGCGACCGGCTCGCAGGCCGCCACGACGGTCGTGGTGCTCGGCAACGAAGCCGACCGCGTGCGTGCGATCCTCGCGGGTCGCGCGGCAACGCTCGTCGACAATCCCGACTATGCGAGTGGCCTTGCAAGCTCGCTGCGCGCCGGGCTCGCCGCTGTCCCGGCCGATTGCGAAGGAGCCGTGGTGCTGCTGGCCGATATGCCGGGTGTGACGTCCGCACACGTGGACCGGCTCATCGCCGCTTTTTCGCCCCTCGAAGGTCGGGCGATTTGCGTTGCCGCGCGCAACGGCAAGCGCGGCAATCCGGTCCTGTGGGCGCAGCGGTTTTTCGCCGAGATGGCCGCTCTCGAAGGCGACCAGGGTGCGCGCGGCCTCGTCCGCCGCCACGAGGAGTCCGTGTGCGAAGTCGACATGCCGGACGACGGCGTGCTGACCGATCTCGACACGCCCGAAGCGCTCGGCGCGTACCGCGCAGCGCTGGGGAAAAGCGCATGACACAAGCGCTGCGCGACCAGTTCCCGATCCTCCGTCCGGGCCTCGCCTATCTCGACTCGGCGGCAACCGCGCAGATGCCGCATACCGTGCTCGACGCCGTGCGCGCGTTCGAAACGACGTCGCGTGCCAACGTCAAACGCGGCGTGCATCGCCTGGCAGAAGCCGCAACCGACGCCTATGCCGCCGCACGCAGCGACGTCGCTTCCTATCTCGGCGTGCCCGCGTCCGAGATCGTGTTTACGAGCGGCTGCACGGCGGCCCTCAATCTCGTCGCACACGCATTCGGCGTCTCGATGAAACCGGGCAACGCGGTGCTGCTGAGCGGGCTCGAGCACCATTCCAATCTCGTCCCCTGGCAGATGCTGGCCGCGCGCAGCGGCGTGGAACTGCGGTTTCTCGACGTCGATGCCGAGGGCCGCATCGATCTTTCGGGCCTCGAGACGAAGCTCGATGAACGCGTCAAGCTCGTGTCGCTTGCCCACGTTTCGAACGTGACAGGTGCCGTGCTCGACGTCGCTGCAGTCGTTGCGGCGGCTTCCAAAGTGGGCGCGCGCGTGCTGCTCGACGGCGCCCAGCGCGCCCCGCACGGACCGCTCGACCTCAAAGCCTTGGGCGTCGATTTCTACGCGTTCGGCGGCCACAAGGTTTTTGCGCCCCACGGCGTGGGCGTTTTGTGGGCGCGCGCCGAATTGCTCGACGCGATGCCGCCCTTCCTCGGCGGCGGCGAGATGATCGCCCAGGTCGAACTTGCGCACAGCAGTTGGGCCGCAGCCCCCGCGAAATTCGAAGCGGGCACCCCGCCCATCGGAGCGGCGATCGGCCTTGGCGCCGCCTGCCGATGGCTCGGCACCTTGCCCTGGTCCGAGATTGCGGCCACCGAGACGCGTCTGTGCCAGCGCCTACTCGACGGGTTGGCGGCGACGCCGGGGATACGCGTGCTGGGGCCGCAGAGCCTGCAAGCGCGGGCTCCGGTCGTGTCGTTCGCGCTCGAGGGAACCCACCCGCACGATATCTGCCAGATCATGGACGGCGCGGGCGTGGCCTTGCGCGGCGGCCACCATTGCGCGCAGCCCCTGCACAAGCGATTCGATCTCGCAGGCACAACGCGCGCGTCGCTCGCCCTCTACAGCGACGACAGCGACATCGACGCGTTTTTCGAAGGGCTTGCACTGGCCAGAAAGACCCTTTTGTGAGCGACGCCCTCTACCACGACGCGATTCTCGCATTGGCCAAGGATCGGCGCCATGCCGGACGCCTGGAGGCGCCCACGCACAGCCACACCAGCGACAATCCGCTGTGCGGCGACCGCGTCACGATCGATGTCGACCGCGCGGCCGACGGCAGCGTGCGCCGCGTCGGCCATTTTGTGCGCGGGTGCGTGCTGTGCCAGGCCGCGGCCGCAGCGCTCGCCGCCAGCCTCGAAGGCCAGGGACCGGCTGCTTTTGCCGCCGCCGAGACCGCCCTCGCGCGCGTGCTAGTGGGCCAAAAAACCTCAGAAAACGGCGTTTGGGCGGCGTTTTTGCCGGTCGCGCGCCATTCAAGCCGCCTCGATTGCGTGCGCCTGCCGCTCGTTGCCGCCAAGCCCGTCTTCGAGGCTTGATTTACGCAAGCGACCTCGCTACATAGAGCTCCTTCTGCGGGCCCAAGTTCCCTTCGTCTAGAGGCCTAGGACACCACCCTTTCACGGTGGATACAGGGGTTCGAATCCCCTAGGGAACGCCAGCTTTTTCAATATCTTAGCAGACATGCTCCCCCGCTAAACGGTGCCGTACGGCAAGTGTACGGCAAACACGTTGCTGGAAATGCCCTTTGCCCGGCAGTTTCGATTCGGCGAAATTTTTTCTCTCGGATCGGGGTGCGCCCCACAACACCCCATGACGCGGGCGCGTATTTCTGCGGAAACCCCATGATGCGCGCGGGCGTATTTGTCGCAAAATTGTTTCGAGCGATGGGCTGGGCGATATCTGTCTACTGTCTATGTCGGAAGCCGCGCGCCGGGCTAGACACTCCAAAATTGAAAGTAATTCATGCAGGCGAGAAGCCGCGCATAATCCAGCGAATCATCAATCCAAAAAGCAAAGTGAGCAGCGGAAAGCTAATCATATATCCAAAGGCTTGAATCACCCCCCAAATTTTGGCGCGCCGCATTTTGGCGTGGTCTTCAAGTATCCAATCAAAAAGCCTCCCCGCGAGCAATTCAAAATGCTCCGGGGGCTTCTCGAGAAACTCACGGCGCAACGTTATATCCCGTATGGCATTTTCTCGAGCGTTTGGGCCTCGGGCCTTGTCGAAATTCACCATTAGGCTAGCGAGCGTCGGAGTCGATAGAATCTGCTGAATTGCCAGTACTTCGTCATTGGTGAGTTTCTTCAGGTCCGGGGCCTCGGGAATAAGCTTTCGGGTTGCCGCCTCCAACAAACTTAACGTGACTCGACGCTCCGCAACTCCCTCCTGGGTGCCTCGAATACCGTTTAGAAGCTCATCCCGCACGTCCGCGAAAACCACATTCGCGGAAGGCCATTTAACGGGGAAAATTACCCAGGGTTGTTCTGCCTGCTGTGCGGATTCGTGAGATCGTGATTGCCAGTCCCTATTGTCACGAATTGCAAGACGCCCTGCGTCGCTGGGGTATACAGCCACCCCGTAATCGAGGGCACCAAATTGATATGCCCAAGCCTCCTCAAAAGTGGAATATTCCACGAGAGTTACGCCGGTAGCCCACAACGCAGACACGACGACCCAAATACGAAAAAAACCGCGAGCCCAATTGGCCTTTGGAATGGCAGGACCGTTAGGCGAATCCATCGCTTCAACGGCTTTAGAAAGTAACCACCATTTCATCGGCGCCACTCCATTTAACCTACTTTTGCGTATGCTAAGCGCAATTTCCAATCTTGCAATATCTCATGGGCTTTTTGGCATGCCTCCCGGAAAAGTCCCAATACCCCATGACACGCCCGCACGCGCGCGCATGGCCTGTCAAAAGTCGGAAAACCCTAATTGCCGGACTGTGCCGCCCACCGCTGGCGCATCGCCTCAGAAATTCGCGCCCGGCCTTCAATGGTTTTCGGACCGCTCGATAACCCACCGTGCAACCGGCAACGCATCGCCCCTCGCTTCGTCCGAATCGCTTTGCACTGGCAGGGCGCCCCGCGTCGGGTCCGCGCGCCACATTTTATTTTTTGTCGCATTGCCGCTCCTATCTCAAAAACCCCATGATGCGCGCCCGCGCGTACTGTGTTCGAAATTCACCGCATACCCATCATGCGCGCCAAGAGGCGAAGGGTCCGGGGCTCCCATTGGACCTCTAGCCTTTCGTCCGCCGCTTCCCATCGTGCGACCAGTTTTTCGAATGTCCGCCGCCGCATGCCGGGTGCCGGACAGGGCGTGCCGTCATCGTGCCACCACGAGCGCCGTTCGATTTTGTCTTTTGCCCGATGGGCTCGGTCCAGCGCCGACATGCGTTGCGAGGCGAAGCCCAGGCGATACGCGCGCCGGGATAGAAACCGCCGCCCGCCTCTCGGCAGAAATAGTTTAAACACCCGGTCCCCATTTGCCGAGCACTCCCACCACCAGCGCCAACCGCCGAATCTGCAAGGCGAGCGCGCCAGCCCGACGCGATATTCAAATTCTTCGCTGTCGCCCGTGCGGGCATGGTGCCGCACAAGGGCGAACGGTCTGCCGGGCGTGCAAAAGTCGAAAGTGACGCGGACGGGATATTCTTCGCCGTCGCACTCGTATCGAAAGAGATATTCGATTAGCGCCCCGTCAATCGGTCGCAATTTGGGCATCGAAAGCCGAAGGCTCCCGCACGCTTCTGCCGTTGGCCGCCCGCCCGACCTTCCCGAGTTCGATCCGCCCATTTTTGCCTCTCAGATTTTCCTAAATCGTTTGGCTATCTCGATTGCCGCCCTTGATGGCATTGCAGAATCTTCGATAGAGCGCCGCGCAAACACCATTAGCGGGCCGCTGGCGCGTTTGGGGTTCGCAGGGTAGCAGCGACCATGTGCGCGATTGCCGGACGGCTTGCCGGGCGAATTTGGGCCGCTTGGCGATGGGCCGGTGCGCGATGGTCTTTCCTACAAGCCCGCTTCGCGGGTCCAAGGTTCTTCGAAACGGATAGACCGGGTTGGCGGGGTCCGTCGCGTCATGCGCCTTGGGGGCGCACGCGCCGTCCCTGTCCGCCGCCCCTTGGTGCCGGTCACTGCTAGCGCCTCTCTCCCCCGTACCCCCATGGTAATAATAGCGGTCCATCTCAGAACCGAAGGGCGCACCCAAAATGCCCCTGACGGGTTCTGTAGCGGACCATATTTTTGGCCTTCGGTTCTGTAGCGGACCCGTCGTGCGTGTCACGGGTCCACCTCAGAACCGATTTCTGTTTTTATGGTCCGACTCAGAACCGATGGCTGTACGTTGCCGGACGGTTGCCATTGCCGCCAAGCGTTCGACGGGGGCGCATTGTCGGTGCCCCTGTCCGTCACAAGCCATTCGCTCGCCATGCGGCCGTACCACTTGCCGCGCCGTTTGAGTTCGACAAAACCCTTTGCCTCTAGTTCGTCGAGCGCACGCCCTACCGTCGCCTTGCCAAGCCCCAGGATGCGTGCGGCTTCGTCGCGGCTCAGCGACAGGCGTCCGTTGTTCGCGCCGCTGTATCGCGTCCGTAGCTCTAACCAAACCTTGGCGGCCGGACCACTCAGCGAACGCCACGCGGGCGATTGCAGTAGCTGGTAAGAGAGGGGCGCGTATGCCCCTCCCTCATTCCGGCCGGTCGCATTGACACGCCCGCCACGCCTAGCCATCGGCACCGCTCGCCTTGGCCTTGCGTGCCGCCTCTCTATCGTCCCAAAGCGTATCGACCGCACCTTGTAGATTGTCGGCCATATCGCGCAACGTCTGCCAATCCAATTCTACACGGTTGTCTTCTTCGTCAGATATGAACACGCGCCCGAAAGTTGCGGGGTCGTTGGTTTGATGGGCTTCAAGCCGCACCTCCCACTTTTCCCAGCCGATTGGGTAGCGCCAGCACAAGAGCCGCGTATCCGGCGGGGCGATGGGAAGCGCGGCTTGCGCCGCGCCCCCCGTCTTTGCGGTTTGCAGTTCCTTCATGCCGCCGCCCGTTCTTCGTCGCCCAAGATGCGAACGATACGAACCGGCGTTTCCAGTACATGCCGCCCGTGCCAGCCGCCTTCGTGTTCTTCGCGGTCGGTGCGGACTGCCAAGCCGTATTCTTTGCGAAGGTCGAAACAGTACGCGGCAAGGCGAAAGGCCCAAGCGCCACACCCAAGCGCTGTTATGCCCTCGCTACCGGCATCGACCAGCGCAACCTGCGCCTTTGCAGTTTGCCCGCGCACCTCTCGCACGATGGACGCGCCGTTTTCGTAAGTCTCGAATTCAACGGTAAGCCGTTTCATGCGCGCACCTCGTTGGCATTGAATCCGGCAAGCGAGGCGATAACCGCCGCCGTTGGAATTTGAAGCCCGTACCGACGCGCAAGCCGTTTTGCGGCGGTGGGATAATCGCGGGGCTGTTGCGTTGCCGCCCAAAGGAACAGCGGCAAATCGACAACGTTGCCCGCGATACGCGGATTGTGTAGGTTCATTTTGCTTAACTCTTTTCGAAGGGGGTTAAGTGCCAATTGATCCAGCCCGGGCGCGTCTCACCGCGTTCCGGGCTTTTTCATGCCTATGCAGCTTGCGACGGCTGATAGGCGGGCATGCTCGAAAGCCATGCCTTCAAGGCGTCCGCTGGAATGAGCGTGCGCTTGCCGTGTTTTAGAGCGGTGAGTTTGCCTTGCCGCAAGGCTTCGTAAATTGAGGTACGGCTAGCGCCCGATGCCTTAACCGCGTCGGGGATTGTCAGGGTAATCGCTTCCATGCAGGCATCCCTTGTGAGAGAACACGCGCGTACGCGATATGCGTCCGCTGGTGCCTGCATTTCCATTAATATGATTATTTCACCTTCTCAAACAGCCGCGTGGCACCGATTTTATTTCGATGCCACTTTTTGTGCGGAGTGTCGGGTAGCTCCCCGGCGTCTCGCAACGCGCGAGCCTCTGTTAGCCTGTTTTTAACTGCCCCCGCACCCAGCTTAAGCTCTGGATTTACCGCTTTGATTTCATCGGCAAGGCGATAGTAAAGCTCTTTGGATTGCGCCCCTGTTTCTGCCTGTAGTTTTTCGAACATCGCAAGAAGATAAGCTAACGCTATGGGCGTCCAGCTTGGCTTTCTTCCAACCTTTCCGCCAATTTCTGATTCATTTTTGAACCCGTCGATATACTTTCGTGCGAGCGCAAGCGCTAGATCACGATACACAAACAGCTCAAATCTATTTCGCTCGATTCCAAATTCGCTCAATAGATTATCTAGTTTTATAATTTCTTGTCGAGCAACGCTAAGTTGATGCTGCTCAAGCTCAGCTTTTGTGGGCTCCCGATTGTCTAGCAAGGCGGCCAGCAGGTTGTGATTTGAAATAGGGGTATCGAGTGGCTTTGATTTTTTGCGCCGAATCATGCGCCCTCCGTCCGGGCGTCCGTATCGTTGCGATGGGGAAGCACATACGGTTTGCGCTTGTCGGGTGGCCGCCCTATCCCCATCGGTCTAGAGTGTATCACGCCAGCGCGCGCACGCTAGAGCGGCGCGCCTTTCTTGGCCCGTGCCGCTTCCATAGAAGCGACGTTGCCGGGCTTCATATCGACAAGCCCCATCGAACCGAAAGCGGCGCGCACTGTGTCCGCGACGTAGCCGGGCGATAGGTGCGCGTAGTGCCGCGTTGTCATTCGCAAATCGCCATGCCCGAGTTGCTTCGCGATAACCACCATGGGGACATTTGCGCGCGCGAGGCGCGAGGCGTAGGTATGCCGCAAGATATGGAAGCCCACCGCTGGGAAAATCCGTGCGGCCTTGCATGCGGCTTTAAGCGGGCGGACCTGATCTACACGCTTCCAAGCGTTGCCACCGGCCCGCAGAAATACGAGTTCGGTAGCAACCTTCCCCATTGTTGCGGCTTCGAAGAATTGGCGGCCTTCACTGGCAAGCACCACGTCGCGCCGCTTGCCGGATTTCGGCTCGGGAATGTGGAGCGTCCCATTATCGCCGTCAAAATGCCCCGCGCGCATCGCGATTAGCTCGCCATAGCGGCACCCCGTCAGCAGCGCCGCCGTGACAAGGGCTCGCATGTCGGGGGCGCAGGCATTTGCGAGGCGCACGGCCTCATCATCCGTAAGGTATCGTTCGCGCGGCGCATCTACCTTTTCGAAGGGCTTTATCGACGCCCATGCTGCGTCGGATGCGACTTTTTGTTTTTGATAGGCGCGATTGAGGGCCGCCCGTAGGAATGTGAATACGCGATTGGCGGTGGCGCGCCGCTTTCGCCGTTGCTCGGGGTCGTTTACCCGGAGTTTTTCGGGCTTGTGGGGCGTACCCTTTTTCGTTCGGAACCGGCGGCCAATTTCCGCAAGTCCGTCGCGGAAACTTTCGACTTGGCCGAAGGTGAGATTGGCGAGCGGGATACTGCCCATCGCGGGCCGGATCAAATTATCGATTGCGCGCCGTGCTGCAATTTCTGCCCGTCCGCCCTTGGTGACGTAGTGCGCGAGGTAGTCATCCAAAGCGTTGCTGACGGTGTAGGGCTTGGATGGATCGACGCCCCCGGCTTTCGCGATGGCCAAATCTACAAGCCATTGCCGCGCGCCCGCTTGGGCTTGGGCGAATGTAAGAGCGCGCACGCCGTCCGCGTCGGTAAAGTCATCCGCCGTCCCAAGGGCCTTCAAAACGCGCCGCTCGCCTTTGACGTAGCGTTTGGCAATCCAGGTGCCGCCCTTGTTGCCAGCGAGGCGCCGATAGCCCAAGGCGAAACCGGCCTCAATCGAGTGCCAATAGGGTTCGCGCCGTATTGGCAATTTAAGGCGCTTGGTGCGCGTTTCGATGCGAGCGCTGCGAGAGGTGCGGGCCATTTCTCATCCCCTTCGTGCCGTACGGCAAGTGTACGGCAAACATGGGGTGGAACGGTGCCGGACGCAAGGGGATATAAAAACTCATATTTTATTGGAATACTTGTATCTCGTACCGTCTGAGCATGTCCCAGAAAGGACTAGTTTACACCCTTTCACGGTGGATACAGGGGTTCGAATCCCCTAGGGAACGCCACGCGGCAGACCGCCCCGCCGCAATCGAAAAATGCTAATCGTCTGTCGTCCAAGCGTCTGCAGCGAAGGCGCGGTCTTTCAAGCGGCGGCGCGGTCGCTTGGGGTCGCGTCGCTCTTTTGGATCTGCCGAGCGAAAAGCTCGACCGAACTGCGCCACGCGTCGGAGGCAATTGCAGGCTGGTTCAAGGCAAGATCGGCGAGCGACGTGCGCTCGCAAAGCGCTGCCATCCGGGCAAGGGTGGCCTTGCCTCCGCTGCCGCCCAACGTACAGAACAACGCGATCTCTTTCGTGCGCGGACCTTCCCGCGTCAAGTAGGCGCGCATCGGCGTCGCCATGTTCGCGCCCCATACGGGGCAGCCCAGAATAACGATGTCGTAGTCGACGACATTTATTATCGATTCCAGAATCGGCGGCGACCGCTTGAGGACCGAAGCGACCAGGGAAGCCGTAAAGGCGAAGAACCCGCGACGCGGCTTCGCCTCGCGGATTTCTTCGATGTCGGCGCCAAGCGTCACCGCAATCAGCTTGGCGACTTTCGCCGTGTTGCCTGTCCAAGAGTAGTAGACGACGAGATATTTTGGCATCGCGCTTTTCCGATCTGAAGCGGCACTGAAGAAACCGAGGATCGAGAATGGCGAAGCGCCGACCCTGTCGGCAGGGTCGGGATATACGCAATCGGGTGTTTCGACGGCGAAAATCAGTCGGGCGCGAACATGCGCCGCGGCAGTTCGGTCGCGATCCACGGGAAATGGATCAAGATCGCCGTCATCAACACCATCGCCGCAACGAACGGGATCGTGCCGGCGAACACGTCGCGGATATTGCCTTCACGGCGCACGGCCTGGATGACGTAGAGCGTCATGCCCACCGGCGGCGTCAGCAGCGAAAGTTCGCACATCAGCACCATAAAAACGCCGAACCAGATCGGGTCGATGCCGGCAGCCACGATGATCGGGAACACGATCGGCACGGTACCCACCATCATCGGCAGCGTTTCGAAGAAGACGCCGAGCAGCACGTAGAAAACCGCGAGGATCCACATGAGCTCGGTCGGCGAGCGTCCGAGGCCGGCGATGAATGCGCTCAGAGTCTGCGTGACGTTGAGACTGCCGAGCGCGAAATTGAGGAAGAAGGCCACGGCCAGAATGAGCATCGTGATCGCGGTGAGATTGGCGGTCGCAACGAAGCTCTCGTGCAGCATGCGGATGCTGAGCGTACGGTTGGCGGCCGCAATGACAAGCGCCACAAGGACCGACAGAGCCGCCGATTCTGTAACGGTCGCCCAGCCGGTGTAGATCGACCCCATGATGACGACGAAAACGACGACCGGCCCGGTGAGGTCGGCCAGACCGCGAATGCGCTCGGCCAAACGGCGCGTCGGCTCCTTAGGGCCGGTAAGGTCCGGACGGACCAGTGCGATCGCCACGATCGTCGCCATGAAAAGCGCGGTCATCAGCACGCTCGGGATTATGGCGCCGGCGTAGAGCTGGCCGACCGAGCTGTTCGTCAATGCCGCATAGACGATGAAGGCGATGCCGGGCGGAATGAGGTTGCCGAGAGACGCACCTGCGGCGATCGATCCGAGCACGAGACGGTCGTCGTAGCCGCGCTGGCGGAAGGACGGCAATGCCACGGTCGCGATGGTTGCGGCGGTCGAAACGGACGAGCCCGAAACGGCCGAGAACAGCGCCGAAGCGCCGACATTCGTGTGCAGCAGCCCGCCCGGAAGACGCCCGAGCCAAAGCGCGAGGGCGCCGTACATCTTGTCGGTCGCGCCGCAGCGCACGAGAATTTCTCCGAGTAGAATGTAGAGCGGAATCGACAGGAGGATGTAGTCCTCCATGGCGCTCCACAGCTGCGTCCCGTAGATCGCCATCAGCGTGCCGTCGAAATAGATCTCGATCGCGACGGCAGCCGTGAGGAACAGCACGGTTGCGACATGCAGGCCGAGGAACAGCAAAAGCAGCATGCCGAGGAAGCCGAGAGCGACGGCAGCCATTCCGATCGTCACGGTGCTTTTCCTTCGGCTTCGATCGGCAAAGTCCCTTGCGTTTCGACCTCGATCTGGCCTTCGACCGTCAGCGGACCGTAGAGCGCGTCGAGACGTTTGCGGTCGCGCACGAAGAGGATCGCGGCGTGAACAGCGCATGCGCCCGACACGCCGGCGAATACGGCAAGCCCGGCGAGCCAAAGACCTTGCGGTATCCACATCGGCGTCTGCAGCGGCGTTGCCGCGCGGCTATCGAACAGAAGGCTTTCGTCGAGCACGTGCCAGCCTTGCCATACGGAAATCGCCGCAAGGACGGCAAGCGACACCGCCGTCGCGAGGTTCAAGGCGGACACGACGGGCTTCGGCAGATAGGGATAGAGGAAATCGACTCGCGAATGCGCCTTCTGCAGCAGTGCCGAGGAGAAACCGAAAGCCGAAACGATGGCCAGCAGATAAGCCCCCAACTCGTTCACGCCCTGGACAGAGTGGCCGAACATGCGCCGGGCCACGATGTCGTAGAGCGTGGCAAAACAGATCGCAATCAACGCCCATCCGCACGCGATCTGGAGCCGGCGAACCACCGGGCCCAGCGCGCGCGCGACGGGATTTTCGTTGTCGTAAGGTCCGGCAGCGGCCATCTAGCGGATCGTGATCCCGCGCGCTTTCCCGATGCTGCCGTTCCAGGCTTGCTTGCAATTTGGATAGGCCCGCTCGCAGCGCTCGGCCCATTCCGGAAGGACCTGCTCGGCAGAGATGCTGCGCACCCGCGCAAGATCGGCCGACGCCACGTCGACCAGCGTCATCTTGTAGCTGACGTGCGGCGGCGTGCAGGGCTCCTTGCCGATGCTGCAGTTGGTGGCGATCTCGTTGGTGTTGCGCGCGAGGTTCCAAAGCTCGGCTTCCATGCGCCGCAACTCGAGCGACAGCACGTCCTTTTGCGGCGCCGAAAGCTTGGCGTACCACGCCGCATTTACGAGATGCGCCTGCACCGAGCCCGAAACCGAGAGCGGCAGCAGATGCGAGGTCACCTCAGGCCAACGGCCGGTGTTGGCCGAGGTCGGCGACGTGACGCCGCAATTGGCCACACCGCGCTGCAGCGAAGGATAGACTTCCGGGAACGCAATCGAGACAGGCGTTGCACCCAGCTGCTCGAGCAATTTCGACATCGACGGCGTGAAGGAGCGCACGCGCTGGCCTTTGAGATCGTCGAGCGTCTTGATGGCCTGGTTGCAGAAGAAAACCTGCGGACCGAACGGCCAGATCGCAAGCGCGCGCGCGCCGAAGCGCTGCTCGAGGCGCTTGTCGAACAGCGGCCGGTAGGCTTTCACGGCCGCTTCGAGATCGTCCATGTTGGTCGACACGCCGATCAGATCGATGCCTTCGAGGAACGGGTCGTCGCGCGACGCGAGGCCGACCTGCGTCGAGACGACGTCGTACGTGCCGCCGCGCACCAAGCGAAGCGCGTCGGCAAGATTAAGGCCGAGCGCCATGAATTCCTGCCGGTCGACGCGCAGGCCCACACCGGCCGACGTGATGCGCGCCATCGCAGCCGATCCGATCGGATACTGTGTCTGCACGGTCGGCGTCTGACTGAGCCAACGCACCGGCGTCTGGGCCGAGGCCCCCGAAGCGACAACAAGGGCAGCAACGACCCCGAAAACAAACGACCGCATGCGCAAAACTCCTGGTTCGAACGAGACGAAAAATCCGCAGGAAAGAATGCAAAACATATGCCATTGAAGGCATTGCGACGATTTCGGGATCGGCCGAGAGCGCCTCGAAACGCGAACGCAGATTCCGGTTCAATAAGCCTCAGCGCGGCACGGCGAAAAGACTCCAGAGCACTGGCACCCGAATTGCTTCGACCGGTGCGCATGAAACTCTCCGAGATTCCGGCGCTTCGGCGCTTCTGGTACCCGCTCGTTCGCGTCGAGTATCTCGATGCGGAGCCGGTGGCACAACGTCTGCTCGGTGTCGATCTCGTGCTGTGGCGCGACGAAACAGGAGCGCCCGCCGCAGCCATCGACCGCTGCTGCCATCGTACCGCGAAACTTTCCATCGGCAGCGTCGAGAACGGCGCCATTGTATGCGGCTATCACGGCTGGACGTTCGACCGCACGGGCAAATGCATACGCATCCCGCAGCGCGCCGATCCGGCTGCGACCGGCAATATCAAGATCTCCGCCTTCCACGCCCAGGCGCGCTACGGACATGTCTGGGTCGCCCTCGACAAGCCGCAAGCCGACATCCCCGATTTCGCCGAGGACGGCGATCCCGCTTGGCGGCGCATCCCCGAATTCGCCGAGACCTGGGCTTGCGGCGCATTGCGGCTCATGGAAAACGAGTTCGACAACGCGCATATCGAGTTCGTGCACCAGGCGACGTTCGGCGCCACGCGCGACCCGATCCCGGCCGAAAACAGCATCGAAGAATTCGGCGACGGATTCGTGGCACACGCTGTCGAGCGTGCCGCCAATCGCGCGATCGGAGCCGCCTATTCGGGCCTCAACGGCGAAACCACGACGCGCACGACCATGCATCGCTATTGGGTCCCGTTCTTGCGCAAGCTCGACCTCGCCTATCCCAACGGCGTTGCGCACCGCATCGTGACCGCAACCGTACCCGTCGACGACGGCCATACGCGGCTTGTGCAATGGGCCTACCGCAACGACAGCGAAGCCGATGTGCCGACCGCAATAGCCGTCGCGTTCGACCGCGCCGTCACGCTCGAAGACAAGGCCGTGCTCGAAGCGACGGACCCGTACGTGCCATTGCGCGATTTTGCGACCGCCGAACGGCACATGCCGTCGGATAAGCCCGGCCTCATCATGCGTCGGATGCTGCTGGCCCTGGCCGAGGCAGATTGAGACGCTTCGCCAACATGCGCGCGGCCAGCATACCGACCAGCATTGCGGCGACAAACAGGAAAGCCGGTGCGGCACCGGTACCCGCTGCGACGAAGGCGGGGCCGGGGCAGAACCCGACAAGCCCCCAGCCGACGCCGAATATCGCCGCTCCGACAACAAGGCGCGCATCGACCGCTGTCGCGGTCGGCAGATGGAATGCTTCAGCGAGGACCGGCCGCCGACGCTGCAGCACCAGGCGATAGCCGAGCGCTGCGACGCTAACCGCACCGACCAGCACGAATGCCAAGCGCGGATCCCAGGTCCCCGATCCGACGGCAGAAACATCGAGGAAACCGAGCACCGTCGCCGGGTTCGACATGCCCGAAACGACCAGCCCGAGCCCGAACAGAAGGCCTACCGCGAATTGCGCCAAAAGGGCCATCGTGCTCCTCACAAAAAATGCCGCCCCGAAACGGCGGTTGCGATCGCCGTCGCCATGAAGATCGCCACAGCGACGTAGGAGCGTTTGGACAGACGCGACAATCCGCACACGCCGTGACCGGATGTGCAGCCGCTGCCCAAAACGCTGCCGAAGCCGACCAGCAGCCCCGCAACGACAAGCGTGGCAGGCCCCGCGTCAACGACGAGATCCGGCATCGCATCGGCGCGCAAGCGCCACGCGGCTGGCGCAGCCACCAGCCCCAAAACGAAGGCGGCCCTGCCCGCGAAGTCGCGCACTGCCGTTTCGCCGTCGGCATACGGCGGCAGCAGGCGTGCCGCAATGCCGCTCACCCCGGCAATGCGGCCGACGAAAAGCATCAGCAGCACGGCCGCCGCACCGATCAGCGCGCCGCCCGCCAACGCGGCGGCAAAAGAACCTTCCGCCATCGCGCGCTTACGGCGACGGGATGCGGCAGGTCGAAATGCCGACAAGCCGGTAGGCGGGACAGAAGCGGAATGCCGCGGTCCCGATCAGGATCGCGCCCGCAGCCGCAAATGCGAACTTCCAAAGCCCGATCGCTGCAAAGAAATCGGCGAACGGCGGCAAAGCCGGTGCCGCAAGCAATGCGGCCCCGACGGCAAAACGCAGCATGCGGTCGGTCGATCCGACGTTGGACATGGCGAACTCCTTCGATTTTCAGGACGGTAAACTAATTGTTAAGTATATTCGAAAATACTAAAACAATGAAGATGGAATCGAAAAGCACGAAAATCGGCGGCAACGCCCTGGAATCGAAAGCCGAAGAGGCAGCTGCCCTGCTGCGCGCAATGGCGAACGGCAAGCGGCTGATGGCGCTGTGCAGCCTGCTGGAAGGGGAAAAACCGGCCGGCGCGCTGGCCGAGATTGTCGCCCTCAGCCCGGCAGCCCTATCGCAGCATCTGTCGAAGATGCGAGCGCTCGGCCTCGTGGCCGCGCGCCGGGACGGCCAAACGATCCGCTACAGGCTTGCCGGCATCGCGGCCAGGCGCGTGATCGAAACGCTTTACAAGCTTTACTGCGCGCCCGAGCGCGCGTCCGCTCGGCCCGCTCGAACGCCTGCACGGTCGAGAGGGCGATAGGCGCGATGCATGCCGTTCCCGGCAAATCGACGCGTCGGATCAGCTATCGAGCCAATTGAACAATATGAAGACGACTGCAAGCAGCGCCATAACCGGTCCAAGCGGTCCCGAATCCGGGAACAGAACCAGCAGGGGGAAGATCGGCAGCAGGTACATCAAAGAGCGGTAGGTCCGGATGATTTTCTTCGACATGTTTGGCTCCGATGGGTCGCGGACAGTTATGAAAGGATAGAGGCGGCGAATTCGGGCGGCAAGCTGGATATCGGCGCGGCGGTCACGAGACGGCAGCCCCGGCGGACGGGTTCGCGCGCGCAAGTGCGGGGGCACGCCGCAGCAACGGCAGCATGGCCAGCAGGGCCGCGAACAGCAGCGCAATCTCGAGCGCGTAGACCGCGTTGTAGCCGGTCGCCGGATCGAGCCCGCGCGCAGCGGCGAACCAAGCGACGGCTTCGTAAACGATGCCGCCCGTCGCAACCGCGACCCCGGCGGCCGATGCCTGCACGGCGCCCCAGGCGCCGAGCGCCAGGCCGGTCTGGCTCTTGGGGGCAAGGTTCATCGTGGCGGTCAAAGTTCCATGGCCGAACAGTCCCGCCCCGAAGCCGACGGCCGCAGTGCCCAAGCCGAACAGCACGGGCGCGTCGAACGGCGCGGACGCGATCAACGCCAGATACGCGGGAATGCCGACCAACGCGCCGTAGCTTGCCATGCGGAACGGGTCCGCCCCGCGGCCCAGAACGCGCGAGGCCAAACCGAAACCGAACAACCCGCCGATCGCGAGCGTGGCGGTAAGTGCGGTCGTGGTTCCGACTGCCATATGCAAAATCTGCCCGCCATAGGGCTCGAGCAGCACGTCGGACATGCTGAACGCCATCGTGCCGAAACCGGTCGCGATCAAGCGACGCAGCGCACGGTCGCCTGCCGCAAAATGGCCCCAGGCTTCCGCAAAGGACGGCTGCGTTGCAGGCACGACCGCTGCAGGCGCGAGCGGCTTGCGCGGTTCCTGTTTCCAGAGCGCCACCACATTGAGCGCGATCGTCGCCAGCGCCGCACCTTGGATGACCTGCACAAGGCGCAGCGGCGAGAAATCGGCGAGCAGCCAGCCGAACAGCAGCGCCGAAAAAACCATTCCGGCAAGCAGCATCACGTACATGAGTCCGACGACTTTGGGCTGCGTTTCGACAGGGGCGAGATCGGTTGCCAAAGCGAGGCCCACGGTCTGCGTCATGTGCAGCCCCGCCCCGACCAGCAGAAACGCAAGACCCGCTCCGATCTGGCCAATCCAGGTCGGCGCATCGGCGGACTCGCCGCCGCCCGCCAGCACCAGCAACGAAAACGGCATCATCGCGAGGCCGCCGAACTGGATCATCGTGCCGCGCCAAATGAAAGGCACGCGCCGCCAACCAAGGGCCGAACTGTGCGTGTCCGAGCGAAAACCGATCAGCGCGCGGAATGGCGCAAAAATCAACGGCAACGAAATCATGACGCCGACCAGGGCGGCCGAGACGCCGAGTTCGACGATCATCACGCGGTTCAGCGTGCCGACCAGCAACACCAGCGCCATGCCGACCGATACCTGGAATAGCGACAGTCGCAGCAAGCGTCCGAGCGGCAAATCGGGGGTTGCGGCATCGGCGAACGGCAGGAAACGTGGCCCTGCCCGCAGCAGGAACAGAACGGCCTTCTGGCGTACGCCACTCATCGCGCGATCCTCGATGCGGAAAACGTCACGGCAGCATCCCTCCGTCGACCTACAGCCCGCTTGCGGCAGCTTTCAACGAAACAGGCCGGGATCCCGCAAGGACCCCGGCCCGCTGACGTCGTCTGCAGAGCGGCTCCCGTTACTTCGGGAGTTCCAAGGACGCGAGCGCTTGCGCGCCCGGCATTTGGCCTGTGGGTACGACCAATTCCGACACGATGCGCGGCTTGGCGCTGCCGTTGAGGAACGCAGGGAACCAAGTCGTGTTCGTGAGGATGCAAGCATGCACGAACAGCGAGATCCCGAGAATGCCGACAGCGCCCATGGGGATGCCGATCGACGGTTTCACAACCAGCCACATTCTTCCGTAAAACATGGTTCGCTCTCCTATTTCAGCCAGGGCGTGAACATGTACGCCATCAGATGCGCCGCCAGCGAAACCAGCGCGAAGATGCGCGTTCCGTCGATGATGTGACGGTGGATCTCCTCCGCCTCCGGCAGCGTCAGGCCGGTCGGCCAGACTTTGGTGGGATCGTCGGACATGTCGTTCCTCCTAGGGTTCGTTGGGACTCAAGAACGTGCAGAGCCCGCACGCAGGGTTTACTACTTGAGAACATGCCATCGACCCAAAAGGAGGAATCGATGAACAGCCGAACTTACCAAGCAGTCGAGATCGCGCCAAGCGGAAATTTGACAGTTTATGTTTGTTTATGAGGGGTTATTGCGTTTTATTTAGAATTATACATTTATTCACGGTATTCTATTATGTAAACATAACTTGTCATAAAATTTTTCGCAAATTATTGACAGAAAGATACTCGAAATCTGTTCGCAGCGATCCGTTGTCGGCATTCCTCTATTGAGCGGTAACCTCGCACTTCGAACTCCGTCGAAAAAGAGATCCAAGCGATGACCTTACGCATCAACGCCGTTGCGCCGGACTTCACCGCCGCAACGACCCAGGGCACGATTCGTTTCCACGAATAGATCGGCGACAGCTTGGCCGTGCTGTTTTCGCATCCCGAGGATTTCACGCCCGTCTGCACAACCAAACTCGGCTGTGTCGCGCGCCTCAAGCCCGAATTCGTTAAACGCAACACGAAAGTCATCGGCCTCAGCGTCGATCCGGTCGACAACCACGCACGTTGGGCCGCCGACATCGAGGAAACGCAAGGCTCGAAAGTCGATTTTCCGATGATCGGCGATCCAACGCTCGAAATCGCGAAGCTGTACGACATGCTTCCCGAAGCCGAAGGCAGCGCCGCGGACGGCCGCACGGCCGCCGACAACGCGACCGTGCGCACGGTCTTCATCATCGGGCCCGACAAGAAGATAAAAGCCATGCTGATCTATCCGATGACATCCGGGCGCAATTTCGACGAAGTCCTGCGCCTGCTCGATTCGATACAGCTCACCGCCAAGCACCAAGTCGCCACACCGGTGAACTGGAAAAACGGCGAAGACGTGATCATTGCGGGCTCGGTCTCCGACGACCAGGCCAAGGCCAAATATCCGAGCGGCTGGAAGGCGCCCAAGCCCTATCTGCGCATCGTGCCGCAGCCCAAGTAGCCGTGCGCAATGCAAAGGAGATCGCGATGGCGACCGGCGACATGCGCAACCGCGTCGATCGGCCCGCGAACAGGAACCCCGCCAAAGACAGCGCGGCTCTGCCGCGGCAGCGCGCTGCCTGAAGCCGATGCGCTAGACGACCGGACCGAAAGCGTCGGCCGGGCACGGGCGGATCGGAAACCGCGCGCGCGGCGGTCCGGCCGCAGGATCGCTCGTGCCGGCGGCGCACACGCGCCCCTGGCAGAAGCCCATGCCGAGGCGAGTCGCCATTTTGAGGGCGGCGGGCGCATCGAGATCGAGGGCGCGCGCCGCATCGAGATCGCGTTGCCGCACCGCCTCGCAGCGGCAGACGACGGTTTCGGGCGCGGTCGCCGGCCGCGGGACGCGCATCCACGCGCCGAGAGCGCGCGCGGCCTTTTCGAAACTTGCGCGTCGGAGGCGCGCGCGCCGCACGGCCTCGAGCAGCTCTTGCGACGGCGTGCGGCCGAGCCGTGCGACGATCGCGGCGGCGGTCTCCGGCGCGTCGCACAAGGCAGCCTCCACGCCGCGCACGCCGCGCGTTTCGCCGATCGCGTAGAGATCGGGCACGCTCGTTTCGCCGACCCCATCCGCGCGCGCGTGCCAGCCGCCGAGGGCTGCATCGAAAGCGACGGCCGCACCGGCGACCTGGACGAGATCGATATTCGCCATCAAACCGTATCCGACGCCGACGACCGACACGTCGAAACGGCGGGTTCGTGCAGGATCGTCGAGGGCCGCAACAATCGCCGACGCGACGGTCTTGTCGCCGTCCACGCGCACTAAGGCGTGTTTACGCAAAATCGGCACGCGCGCACGCATCAAGCGCAGAACAAAACCGGCGGCTCGACCCAAAAGACCCGGAGCCGACGCCAACGCGCTCAGCACGCGCAGCGAGGGCAGCCCGGACGCGTCGACGACCGCGACGAGTTCGACGCCCGCCGCGCGCAATTCGTCGGCAACGAGATAGAGCAGTGGCCCGCTGCCGCCAAGCAAAGTCGGTCCTTGCGGCACCACGCCCTGCCCTTTGGCCAAAGCCTGCAAGGCGCCGAGATTGAACACGCCCGGCAACTCCCAGCCCGGGATCGCGACATTGCGCTCGATCGCCCCTGTCGCCAGCACTACGGCCTTGGCGGCAAGAATATGGCCGCGCCCGGCGGCATCAAGCGCCCATACCTCATGCCCGGCGCGGATATCCAGGACCTCGATACCTGCCCGATGGGCAAGATGCCTGGCGGCACGGATGCGGCCGCGCAGCCACGCGCCGCTGCCACGGTCGTCGGGCCCATGCGGCTTGCGCCAGACATTGCCGCCGGGCGCCGCATCGGCGTCGAGCAGCAAGGTTTCGACCCCTTCGGCCGCAAGGGCAAGCGCACACGCCGAGCCCGCCGGTCCCGCGCCGATCACGATCGCCTCGCAAGTCGGCATTGCCGACGAGGCAGCATCGGCGTGCGGCGATACGCAGGTGCGCTTGCCGTCGGCGTCCAGACATTGGAAGCAATGCCCGATCGCGCACAGGGCGGGATGGGGGCCGCGCAGCAAAGCCTGCGCGAGCGGACTGCGCGGCGACGAGTGCACTTGGGCGGCGGGATCTATCGGTCGGAACAAGGCGGCAGTCCGTTTGAAATCTGCACGGAACCGTGTCACGAAAGCTTTCGAGGAGCAATCGCCGCCTATGCGCCGCATCGAAACTGAAATTGCCGTTTTCGGCGCCGGAATCATGGGGGCCGCGTGCGCCGAAACGCTCGCCAAAGGCGGCCATCGTGTTGTCTTGATCGACAGCGCGTTGCCGAATGCGGGCAGTTCGGGTGCGTGCGACGGCTACGTATCGGTTTCGACGAAGACGCCGGGGCCGTCCTTGGCGATGGCGGCGGCAAGCCAAAGCCTCTACCCCGCTTTGGCCGAGCGGCTCGGCGCTTCGCGCATCGACTACAAACGCTGCGGCGGACTGATGCTCATCGAAGCGGCCGACGAGATCGACAAGATGGCAGCGCATTGCGCGCTGCTGAAACAGGCAGGCATCGCCGCGCGCTGCGTCGATCGGGCCGCCATGCTGGCGATCGAGCCCAATCTGTCGCCCGAACTTCACGGCGCGCTCGACGTGCCCGACGAGGCGCAAGTAACCCCCTACCTCGTCGTGCTCGCGCTCGTGGCGGCCGCGCGCGAAAGCGGCGCGCAGACGCTGTGGCACACGACCGTCAGGGAATTCGACTTGGCAGGCGACCGAATTTCCCGCGCCAGCCTCGCGCGCGTCGACGGCGAACGCATCGACCTTGCGGCCGAACAATTCGTTTTTTGCGCAGGCATCTGGAGCCGCGAACTGGGCGCCCTTGCCGGGCTCGAGCTGCCGGTTGTGCCGCGCCGCGGCGAGTTGCTCGTCACGGCGCGCGCAACGCCTCTTGCCACACGTTTTCTTGTTTCGGCGCGGTATTTGACCGCCAAGCTCGATCCCGAAGCCGCCAAAACGTCGAGCGACCCGCTTCAACGCATGGGATACGGCTTCACGCTCGAAACGACGCCGCACGGCCAGCATATCGTCGGCAACACGCGCGTTTTCGCGGGCTTCGACAGACGCGTGTCGGGCGACGGCTATCGCACAATTCTGGCTGAAGGCGCCAAGCGCGTGCCGGCCCTCGCAAAGGCGACGATCCTGCGGGCCTTTGCGGGTCTTCGGCCGTTCGTTCCCGACAAGCGCCCTTTGCTCGGCCGCTCGATCTTGCGTCGCAACGCGATCGTCGCCGCCGGCCACGAGGGCGACGGCATAACCCTCGCACCGCTGACGGCGCAGATCGTCGCTGCCCTCGTCGAGGGACGTCCGAGTCCCTTCCCGCTCGCTGGCATGGAGCCAGACCGCTTTGCAGCCCTGCCCTTGCCCTGACGGACGGACGGACGCAATATCGCCGCGACGCGATTTGCGCTGCCAGGAGAAAACGCGATGCACGCGGAGGCCGATCGGGACCGATCCCAGAATTGCCAAAGCATGGACCAGCAGGAGTGCGATCTTGCGGTGCGGAAGCACGAGCTTTTCGCGAGCAACCGCGCAGGCGGGCAGCGCGCGAATTTCGGCTACCGAAACCTGACGGGGCTCAACCTCGCCTGCAAGAACCTCGCGGAAGCCGATTTCACCGGCGCCATCATGATCGATTGCGACATAAGCGGCACCGACCTGCGGCGCGCGGTTCTGTACTGCGCGAACTTGACCAAGGCCAAACTCGTGCGCGCCAACCTAACGCGCGCCGACATGCGCGGCGCAATCCTCAAAGGGGCCGACCTCACGTCGGCCGAAATGTTCCACGCCGATATGCGCGAGGGTGCGGTTTTCGCGAAACTGCTCGCCGCCGACGTCGCGACGCTCGCCGCACCCGCCGAGCCGACGGATCTTTCCCGCGCGCGGATGGTGAACGCGAATCTCAGCCAAGCCAAAATGTCGGGCTCGGTCGCAACGACGGCCGACTTCACCGACGCGATCCTGAAGGGCGCCAATCTCGTCAATGCCGATCTGAGAAACGCAACCTTCGAGGGCGCGGATTTCGAAGGGGCCGACCTCTCGCGCGCGGACATGCGCGGGGCGGTCTTGCGCAACGCCAATCTCTACGGCGCCACGATGGCGGCAGCCGACCGCACGGGATGCGACGAAACGGGCGCGCTGACCGGCCAGCCGCGCGGCAAGCCGATGTCGATGCTCAATGAGTCCCTGCACATTCTCGTGAGCGACCACGCCGCGTGGATCGAGAGCGGCGGCGCCAAAGGCCGCGCACTCGACATCTCGGGATTCGATTTGCGCGATATCGAATGGCCCGAACACGCGTTGCTCACCTCGCTCAATGCCAAGGACGCATGCATCGCCCACGCGCGCTTCGACGGCGCCTGGCTGCAAGCAGGCCTCTTCGAGGGCGCCGACATGCGCGGCGCGAGCTTCAAAAGCGCCGAACTGCGCGGCGCAAATCTCAAGGGTGCAAACCTCGTGCGCGCTGTGTTCGACGGCTGCAACTTGGCCCCTCTGGTCGTTGCCTCCGGGCGGTCGCTGATCGCGCGCTTCGATGCGGCCGTGCTGCGACACGCGAGATTCCAGCAGTGCCAGCTCGCGAATGCGTCGTTCGCGAATGCCGATCTGCGCTGGATTTCGATCGGCGAATGCGATGTCGCGGGCGCAGATTTCGCCGGCGCCGATTTCACGGGCGCAACCGGCGCGCCTCCGCAGGTCGCCGCCCGCGCGCCCGACTGACCGCCATCGCGCCTACAGGAACCGCAGCTCGACCCGCGCATTGGCGTTGGGGCTTACGTCGACCAGCGGGCGGCATTCAAAGACGCGCGTCGCCGCGACCTTGCCGCCTTCGATCAACCGCGCTTTCACCGCCGTCGAGCGCGCGCCGGCCAGCGCTTCCAGATCCGCTGCGTCGGCCTTTTCGATCTCGCCCGTTTTGGCAAAACCGCACACTTCGAGCTGGGCCGCCGGGCGTTTCTCGAGAAAGTTCGCGAGTGCCTGCAACTGCTCGGACGCGGCGGCTTCGATGTCGCTTTTGCCGTCCGCGAATGCGAGTGCAGGCAGCACAACCGACGTGCCGCGCCGTTCGCTTTCGATCGCGTTCGAAACGAGGACGCCGAACGGGAACAGCACCGAAAACGTCGTCGACAAAGCGCCGTCGATCGCGCCGCCCACGGCTTGGCGCACCGCATCGGCCGTGTCGAATTGCGGATCTCGCAAAGGACCCGCAACCGGAATATCGAGCGCGATCGTACCGTCTGCATCGGCGAGCAAGCCCAGCACCGTCGCCACAGGCAGCTTCGGCGCGGGCTCGTCGGCGGCGCGCGCACGTTCGTCGATCCGCAGATTGGCGAAGCGCCATTTCGTCGTTCCCGCAAGCTGCTCGTCGCGCGCGTTCAAAGTCGCGGCCACGTCGGCGGTTCCGGTGCGAAGGTCGATGCCTAAAGCCTGGTCGACATACGAGGACAGCGGCGGCAGATCGATCGCATTTGCAACAAGTTCGAGATCGAAAGACAACAACGGCGCAAAAACGGCCGCCGTCCCTTGCGCCGTTGCCTGTCCAAAACCGCCGACCCGTGTCGACAGTGAAAACGCGACTGGCCGCTCGGGGCGCATATTGTCGATGTCGACGATATCCGCCTCGATCCGATCGAGGGCAAGACGTACGGGCGCATGCGGCGCGCGGTCCTCGAAGACCGCGCGCCCGCCGCCGAACGACAGGCGCCCCACCGTATAGCGCAGCGGTGCGGGTGCCGCGACCGGCGTCGGGGTTGCTGCCGACGAAGGCGCCGATGCGGGCGGCGAGGGCTTGGCATCGAGGCTAAGCCAACCTTCTTTGGTTCGCGTAAGACGCAGGAGCGGACGCTCGATCTGGATCGCGTTTACGGCAACGGCGCGCATTCCCTCCAAACGCAGATCGCGCAAAGACGCGCGCGCGGCCTCGAGTCGCCAGGGAAAAGCGGGCTGCCCTGCGCCGGCTGCGACGCGACGCAGCAATCGCAGATTCTCGATTTCTACGCGCGGCGCCTGCGTGCCGACGGCGTCGGCGGCAAGGTCGGAAGCCGTCACTCGACCGATCGCCGCAAGCGTGCGGCCGTCGGCCGCATCGAGCGTGAAGTCGCTTGCTGCAAGGCGACCGGCGAGGGCCGGAACAGGGGCCACGGCAGCACGCCCTTCGTGGCGCAATTCGCCGAACGAAATCGCCAAGCCTTCCTTGCTGGCGCTTGCCGATCCGCGAACGAGGCCCGGCATGCCATTGCTGGAAACCGCATCGCCCTGCCGCACCAGGGCGCCGCGATAGCGCAGCTGCGCAAGCGTCGCCCCCACCTCGTCGTCGTCGAATTTCGCAACCGCCATCTCGATCGAACCGTCGAAAAGCAGCGTGCCCGCGTCGTGCGACGCAGTCCCGTCTGCGGCAAGGCTCTGTGCCGCGAACGACATCGTCCCTTGCTCGAACGCGACGTCGCGCAGCGCCGGATTGCCGCCAAAAAGGATCCTGCCGGACGGCGCCAGCGACAAATCGAGTCGAGCGAGCGCGACCGTGCCGGCGCGCAATTTGGCGGCGCCTGCGGCGACCGCGACCGAAGCAAGCTCGGCACCGCCGCGCAATTCGAACGCCCCCTGTGGGCCGAGTACAGCGGTCCCGCGATAGGTTATTGCTTCGCCTGCCAGCGTGCCGGCATCGGCAATGCGCTTGAAATCGCGCACCGTCAGCGCGCCGTCGAACGAAAATCCGCTTGCCGCCTGCCACCTCGTGCGGCCGTTCCATGTCGCGGCGGCCGCGGTCGTCCCCGGCATGGTCAAACCTTCCAGATTGGCCATGCCGACGAGCGCCACCATCGGACCGTCGGCCTGCTGCGACACGGCAACGTCGAGCTTGGCTGCGAGCACGCCGCCAAGCTCGAGCCCGACTTTGCTCGCAACCGCCGCCAGCGCCAGCCCGGCGACCTCGACATTTCCCTCGAACGAAGGCGCACCGAGATCGGCAGTGCCGCGCACCGAAAAGGAAGCGTCTGCCAGCGTGCCGTCGAGTGCAAAGCGGACTTTGCGCGGTTGCGTGTCGAATGCGAAGCGCTCGATCCTGAGGCTCTCGATCCTCAAGGCAAGCGTGCGATCGCCGTCGCGATAGACAAGGGTCGAATCGAGGATTTCGGCAACGTCGATCCCGATCGGCCAGTCGAAGCCGAGCGATTCGCCAGCGCCCCGCGCAGGCTCGGAAGGCGCCGCGGTGCCGCCGCCGACAGCCACGCCCGAAACAGCAAAACCGCCGTCCCGATTGCGCTCGAGCTCGAGGGCGAGCCCCCGCACGCGAAGGCTCGGCAGCTCCAAACGGCCGGCCAGAAGCTTGCGCCAATCGAAGCGCAGATCGATCGCGTCGACGCGCAGGCCCGGCATTTGCGTGTCTGGCCGTTTCGTGCCCGCCGCATGAAGTTTCATGAACTCCACCGCACCGAGCAGAATTTCGCCCTCGCGCATCGAAAGCGAAAGCGATGCCTTCTCGAGACCGGCAAGCTGCAGCCCTGCAAGCGATGCCCCTTGGCGGACCGAATACCTCAAGGTCGCCTCTGGCACCCACAAGAGGGCAGCGCCGAGCAGGGTCACGAGCGTAAACGCGACAGCTGCAGTTCGGCGCAGGCGGGCTTGCGTCAGGCTCGCCATGGTTCAACGTATTTCCATTGAAGTGCCGACAATACAGCAAAAACAATAGGATAAAAAGTTTCTCGCACACACGCCGTTCTGCGTGCTACATTAGAAAAAGTTGTGGTGCAGTTTTTCGGGAGAATCCCTATGTCGTTAACGATTTCCTCGGTTGCGGGCGAAAAAGCGATCTCGTCTTTGTCCAGCGCCAATTCCGACGTCAAACAGGCCGCCGCCATCTCGGCATTCAACGCCGCCAATGATGCGCAATCGGCGCTGGTCGATCTCGTTTCGACAATTGCGCCGCCAGCCGACAGCGGACGCGGCAAAGCGCTCGACGTCAAAGCCTAGACGGTCGAATCCAAGACGGCTCAATTCGGCAAAGGACCGTCGATCAGGCACCCGGCCAGGTCCGCGTGCGAAAACTGCGCGCCGTCGAGATTGGCTTCGCGCAAATCAGCCGCTCTCAGGATCGCCTCCGAGAAATCGGCGTGCGACAGCTCAGCCTTGCGCAGAACGGCGCGCGATAGATCGGCGCGCCAGAGACGCGCGCGCTCGAAACTCGCGGCCATGACCTGGCCCGTCGCGCCGCCGAAGCGAACCGGCTGGAGATTGGCGCCCGCGAATTTGGCGTCGGCCATATAGCCGCGCTTGAAAGTGCCTGCGCGCAGATCCGCATCCGTGAAATCGGCGTGCGAAAGATCGGACGACGCGAAATCGACCAGCACCAGCACGGCCCCGCGGAAACTCGCGCGCGCGGCGACCGAATTGCGCAACACGGCGCCCGACATATCCTTACCGTCGAAGCTGAAACCGGACAGATCCACGTTCGACAGATCGAGCCGCTTGCCAGAAGCCCCTTGGCTCGCGATCCAGCGCGCGTGGTCGTCGAGCGCTTCCTCCACAGATCCCGCCAGCTCGCGAAACTTGACGCTGGCATTGCCGGCACGCGCGAAAGAGGCGCGCGCATTGGCGTCGAGAATCGCGCCGGCCGCGTCGGCATCGCCCAGCACAACGCCCTCGAACGCGGCCCCCAAAATCACGGACCCGCGCAAATTGGCGCCCGACATGTTGCAGTCGCGCAGATTCGCTTTGCGCAGATCCGCGCCGGTGAAATTCGCGTTGCGGAAATCCACGCCGTCGAGCGAGGCGCCAACGAGCTTGGCGTCGCTGAGATCGACCTGCATCGCGACGGTTTGCACGAGGCGCGCGCCCGAAAGATCGACGCCCTTCAGCGTCGCAGTCGCCGCATCGACAGCGCCGCCGAGCGTGCCTTCGGCTTGGCCGCCCGTCCCCTGGCGGGCAAGTTCGCCCACGCGCATGTCGACTTCGCGCATGCGCGCGTCGCTGAGATCGGCGCCGCGCAGATTGACGCCGCGCAGATCGGCGCGCGAAAGGTCGGCACTCTGCAATCGCGCAAAGCGCAGATCGGCGCAGAACAGCGTAGCACCGACGAATCTCGTGCCGCGCGCCGAACAGCCTTTAAGCCGCGCGCCCGTCAGGTCGGCGCCGGATAGATCGAGCCCGTCGAGTTCCATGCCCGACAGATCGTAAAAGGCGAGCTTGGCACGTCGACCGGCCGGATCGCGGCGCAGAAAACGCACGTGCGACGCGACAAGCTCGCGCAAAGTCGCACGATCGATACGAACGAGGGCTCGGCTGCTCATCGACAACCCCGCTTCTTCGCAGCAACCTTATCGACCGATACGCCACGCCTGCCGGGAAAATTCGCCCTCGCCGTGGTTCCTCGTACCGGACCGCTGTCGATTTCCAAAGTGCCGCCGTACCGTTCGAGAAAGATAGTCGCGACCGACAGGCCAAGACACGAACCGGACTTGGTTCGCATGCCAAGGCAAAACTACGCGGTTGGAATTTTTACACGATGAGGATCGGTCAATGCAATGCAACAGATGTCGCCGATAGCCACACGAACGAAACTATCTGTTGAGTCGAGGAGTTTATCCAGAATATCCTTGCATTTTGCGAGGCAAAATATAATTCGCGCCAAATTAGATTGCGAATGATTTCATAGGAAAATCGACGGCCATCCACATTCCTACCGAGGTCAAGCGCACCGAAAGCACGAACGGTGCCCCATTCAGTTGGCGGTCAAACACTGTAGACGCCCGCCGCATTCTCAGAAATCTGAGCATAAGAACCAAGAAACACAAAAAACCAAGAATAGTTCAAATCAAATAATTCGCGATCGATACGGCTCAAGTCGCAGCAGCGTCTTCGATATGGAATTGGACGCGGACGGCACCTCGATAGCTGTCGCGTTTGAGGCGGCCAACCAGATCAATCGGCGCGCCGTCGCCGCGTAGCAGGAAGGTGCCGAGCGCGCTGTCGAGGCTGCGGAACGCGATCGCGGCCAAGCGCGCGCCGCGCGCATCCTGCAGAAAGCAGCGAACATGGTTCGTGCCGACAATGTCGGCTTTGGCGACGCGCACGCCCGCGAGCACGAAGCGGGGCTCGGGATTGCCCATGCCGAACGGGCCGACCTTCTCGATCTCGTCGAGAAACGCCGGCTGTGCAGCCGACAGAGGCACGACATCGTCGTAGTCGAGCACGGTCGCGCGCGATGCATGCTGCAGATGTCCGGCCAGATGCGTCTCGAGGAACGCGCGCAAAGCGGACAACGCGTCGCGCGCGACGGTGAGGCCGGCGGCGTTGGCGTGGCCGCCGCCATTGACGAGCAGGCCAGCCTGGCGCGCCGCTATGGTCGCAGCGCCGATGTCCCAGCCGAAGGCCGAGCGCGCCGAGCCTTTTCCGATCCCGCCGTCGAGCGCCACGACAAGCGCCGGGCGATCGAAACGGTCCTTGAGTCGGCTCGCGACGATCCCGATCACGCCCGGATGCCAGCCCTCGCCCGCCACGAGCGTAAGGTCGCCCTGCCCTGCTTCGGCCTCGGCTTGCGCAAGCGCAGCGGCAAGCACTTCCGCTTCGATGCGCTGGCGCTCGCGATTGTGGCCGTCGAGCCGCTTGGCAAGATCGGCGGCCTCCAAGGGGTCGCGCGACGTCAACAAGCGCACGCCCAAATCCGCTTCTCCCACGCGCCCGCCGGCATTGACCCGCGGCCCCAGAAGAAAACCCAGGTGGAACGCCTGCGGCGTTTCGGCCAAGCCCGCCACGTCGGCAAGCGCGGCCAGGCCGATGCGCCCGCGCGCCGCGATAGCCTTGAGGCCTTGCGAAACGAAAGCGCGGTTGAGGCCGGTCAGCGGCACCACATCCGCGACCGTGCCCAGCGCCACCAAATCGAGCGCGTCAAGCAGATCGGGCGCCTCGCGCCCGCGCTTGCGCAACGCGCGATTGAGCGCAACGAGCAGAAGAAACGCGACACCCACGGCCGCAAGCTGGCCGAGGTCGCTCGTCTGATCGACGCGGTTCGGATTGACGATCGCAAAGGCCTGCGGCAGCGACGCCTCAGCCGCATGGTGGTCGACGACGATTACGTCGAGCTTGGCTTCGGCCGCCGCCGCCAAGGGCGCGTGCGCGGTCGTGCCGCAATCGACCGTCACGACGACGCGCACGCCCTCTTGCGCGAGCATCAGCAAAGCCGCCGCGTTGGGGCCGTAGCCTTCCTTTATGCGGTCGGGTATGTAATGGCGCACGCGCGCGCCGAGAGCTTCGAGATGGCCTTGCAGCAGCGCTGCCGACGTGGCGCCGTCGACGTCGTAGTCGCCGAAAATCGCGATCGGCTCGCCCGCGTCGAGAGCCGCGATCAGCCGGTCGACAGCCTTGTCCATGTCTTTGAGATGCGAAGGATCGGGCATCGCATCGCGGATCTTCGGGTCGAGAAACGACGCCGCCCGATCCGCGTCCACGCCGCGCCCCGCCAAGATGCGCGCGACCGTTTCGCTTAGCCCCGCGCGCTGGGCGAGGGCGAGGGCCGCACGCGCATCGCCCAGCCGCGGCTGCCAGCGCCGTCCAAGAATGGAACGCTCGAGCCCCCGGAAACTCACGGCCTCGAACTCAAGGGCCGGGCTTCACCCGATGATTGTGCGTGGCCTCGATGAGGCGCACCGTGCCGGTCTTCGAACGCATCACGATCGAATGGGTGGACGAACCGCCCGGAAAGCGGCGAATGCCTTTCAGCATCGAGCCGTCCGTAACGCCCGTGGCCGCGAACATCACGTCGCCCTTGGCAAGTTCGAGAATCGTGTATTTCTTCGAAAGATCCTTGACGCCGAGACGGGCCGCGCGCCCGCGCTCGTCGTCGTTGCGGAAAAGCAGACGGCCCTGTATCTGGCCGCCGATGCAGCGCAACGCCGCCGCCGCCAGCACGCCTTCGGGCGCACCGCCCGAGCCCATGTAAAGATCGACGCCCGAACCGGCGCTTGCCGTCGCAATCACGCCCGACACGTCGCCGTCCGAGATCAGCATGATGCGCGCGCCTGCCTCGCGCACCTTGGCGATAAGCTCGGCATGGCGCGGCCGATCGAGTATGCAGGTCACGAGGTCGGCGATCTCGACGCCCTTGGCTTTGGCGAGGTTCCTGAGATTGGTCTCGGGCGCGTTGTCGAGATCGACAATGCCTTCGGGCAGGCCGCCGCCAACGGCGATCTTCTCCATGTAGACGTCGGGCGCGTTCAGGAAGCCGCCCTGCTCGGCCATCGCGATCACGGCGAGCGCGTTGGGCCCGCCCTTGGCGGTGATGGTCGTGCCTTCGAGCGGGTCGAGCGCTATGTCGACGCGCGGGCCGCCTTGGCCCACTTTCTCGCCGATGAAGAGCATCGGCGCTTCGTCGCGCTCGCCTTCGCCGATCACGACGGTGCCGTCGATGGCGAGCGAATTGAGCGCTTTGCGCATCGCATCGACGGCCGCCTGATCGGCGGCCTTCTCGTCGCCGCGCCCCATCAGGCGCGAGGCGGCAAGCGCAGCCGCTTCGGTCACGCGCACCACTTCGAGGGCGAGATTGCGGTCGAGGTGCAAAGAGGTGTTGGGCATCGTCGGGACTCCGTCGCGTTCGGTTCTGCTCAAAGGCTTTCGATCCGCACGACGACCGGCGGCTCGAGAACGGCGCCCAAGGCGCCGATCCGCGCGAGAGCCTTGGCCATTGCGGCTTCGGAGGTTTCGTGCGTGACGAGCACGACGGGGACCCGCTCGTCGGGCGCGCGCCCGCGCTGCAGCATCGAAGCGAGACTCACGGCCTCGTCGCGCAGGGCGGCGGTCACGTCGGCGATCACGCCGGGCCGGTCGACCACGTCGAGGCGGATATAGTAGCTGCCGCGGCGTGCCGAGATGCCGAGGCGCGCGGGCTCGGCGAGCTTGCCCGCCGGTACCTGGAAGGTCATCGGCCGACGTCCGTGCGCAATGTCGACGAGATCGGCCACGACGGCCGACGCGGTCGGGCCCGCCCCCGCACCGCGCCCTTCGCACACGAGGCGGCCCACGAAGTCGCCTTCGGCAACGACGGCATTGTAGACGTCCTCCACGTGCGCGATCGGCGTTTCCAACGGCACCATGCACGGATGCACGAGCTGCATGAGACCGTCCGCGCCCAGCTCGGCAATGCCGAGCAGCTTGATGCGGTAGCCGAGCTCGCGCGCGAACTGGATGTCCTGGGCGCCCACGCGGCGAATGCCTTCGACATGGACGCCCGCAAAATCGATCTTGGTGCCGAACGCGACGCCGGCGAGCACGGCAAGCTTGTGCGCGGCATCCACGCCGTCCACGTCGAAGCTCGGATCGGCTTCGGCGTAGCCGAGTTTCTGGGCTTGCGCCAGCACGTCGGCGAACGGAGCACCGGTCTTGCGCATCTGCGTGAGGATGTAGTTGCACGTCCCGTTCAGAATGCCGTAGACGCGCGAAATCCGGTTGGCGGCCAAGCCCTCGCGGATCGCCTTGATGATCGGAATGCCGCCCGCCACCGCCGCCTCGTAGGCGATGGTGAGACCCTTGGCTTCGGCCGCCGCCGCAAGCGACGTGCCGTGGTGGGCAAGCAGCGCTTTGTTGGCGGTCACGACGTGGCGCCCGGCCGCGATCGCGTTTTCGCACACGGCGCGGGCAACTCCTTCCGAGCCGCCGACGAGTTCAACGACCACGTCGCACGGCGCTTCGCGCGCCATTGCGGCCGCGTCGTCGAACCAAGCAATCTTGCCAAGATCGAGGCCGCGGCCCTTCTTGCGGTCGCGCGCGCTGACGGCCACGATCTCGAGCGGCCGCCCGCCGCGTTCGGCGATCAAAGCGCCGTTTTTGGCCAGAAGCTGCAAAACCCCGGCGCCGACGGTGCCGAGGCCTGCGACTGCGATTCGCAAGGGTTCGGGGCGAAGCGGCGCGTTCATACGGCGGCTTTTTTCTTCTGCGTCGGCGGCTCGGGCAGGCGTTCGGGCGCCGACATGAACTGCTTGATCGCCCGCACGGCCTGGCGGATGCGCTGAACGTTTTCGACCAAGGCAAGGCGGACATGCGTGTCGCCGTATTCGCCGAAGCCGATGCCGGGCGACACCGCGACCTTGGCCTCGCGCATCAGAAGCTTCGCGAACTCGAGCGAGCCCAGAGCCGCATATTGCGGCGGGATCGGGGCCCAGGCGAACATAGAGGCGGGCGGATTGGGCACGTCCCATCCGGCCTGCTGCAGACCCTGGATCAGCACGTCGCGGCGCTGCTTGTAGATCTCGCGCGCTTCGACGACGCAGTCCTGCGGCCCGTTTAGGGCGGCGGCGGCGGCGACCTGCACGGGCGTGAAGGCGCCGTAGTCGAGATAGCTCTTGATGCGCGCGAGCGCCTTGATCAGCGTCTTGTTGCCGGCGGCGAAGCCCACGCGCCACCCAGCCATCGAATAGGTTTTGCTCATCGACGTGAATTCGATGGCGACGTCCTTGGCCCCCGGCACTTGCAGGATCGACGGCGGCGGAACGTCGTCGAAATATATCTCCGAATACGCGAGATCGGACAGAATCCAAATCTTGTGTTCGCGGCAGAACGAGACGCAGCGCTCGTAGAACGCCAAGTCGACGACCTGAGCGGTCGGGTTCGACGGATAATTCAAGATCAGCGCCAACGGCTTCGGCACCGAGTGCTTGACCGCGCGCTCCATCGCCGCGAAAAACGCTTCGACGCCGGCTTGCGTGGACACGTCGGTTGGCAGATGCCGGATCGACGCGCCCGCCATGATGAATCCGTAGGGATGGATCGGATAGCTCGGGTTCGGCACCAGAATCACGTCGCCGGGGCTCGTGATCGCTTGCGCCAAATTGGCGAGGCCTTCCTTCGAGCCGAGCGTCACGATCGTCTCGGTTTCCGGATCGAGCTCGACGCCGAAGCGGCGGCCGTAATAGGCCGCGTGTGCGCGGCGCAGACCCGGAATGCCCTTCGACATCGAATAGCGATGCGTGCGCGGATCCTGCACGGCCTCGGTAAGCTTCGCCACGATATGCGCGGGCGTCGGCAAATCGGGGTTGCCCATGCCGAGATCGATCACATCGTCGCCGACGGCGCGGGCCTTGGCCTTCTGCGCGTTCACTTCGGCGAACACATAGGGCGGCAGGCGCTTGATGCGATAGAAATCGTCTTGCATAGCGGTACGAGGCCTTTTCCTTAGCGGTACAGAATCGGGCCAAAATGCCCGGTTCGCAGGCCCCCTATCTACAGCGAAGCCCCTGCAAACGCATCCGGAAAAAGCCGGGCGTTTACGGCATGGCTGCCCGGCTTTTCAGGCGGCTGCCATCGCCTCGATTTCGGGCAGCCATTTTTCGTCGTAGATGCCTGCGATTACGACGGTCAAGGCGGGCGCGTACGCGCCCAGAATCTCGCGGCGGATCGCACCGTTGGCATCGCCATAACGTCGGTCGGAAAGATACGTCGTCACCTTCACGAGATGCGCAAAATCCAATCCGGCGGTGCGCAATTGCACCCCGATATTGGCCCAGACAAGACGGCATTGGCCGTCGAAATCCGACGGGACATGGCCGTCGGCCGAAACCGGGATCTGGCCGCTGACGATCAGCAAGCGCTGCGCACCGACAATGTCGATTGCTTGTGCACAGCCGCCCATCGCGGCCGGAGCGTCTTGGGCATTCACGGCAAGGATTTTCATGGACCGCGCCTCGGGCACGAAAAAAGAAGGGCCTGCAAAAACCGGATATAAGGCATGCAAGTGGTTTGGTTGCCACAAGGGAAACCGCAAATCTAGAAAAAAACCTGCCGCCCAAAAAGGATACGTCGCGCCATCGCAAACTCGGCTCCCTTGCCCGTTACCTACACCTGGGACGGCATCAAGCGCGGCTTTTTCCGCGCCCAGCCGATGGCCGTCGGCGTGTTCGCGTATGGCGTCGCATTCGGTCTGCTTGCCCAAGAAGCAAGCCTGTCGCTGGCCGAGGCCGTGACGATGAGTGCGCTCGTCTATTCGGGCACGGCGCAGCTTGCGACGGTGAGCGCGCTCGGCACGGGTGTCGGCACCGCAACGCTTGCGATTGCACTGGCCGTATTGCTGTTGAATGCGCGCTACCTTCTCTACAGCGCCGCATTCCGCCCATGGCTTGGGCCCCTGCCCGCCTACCAGACCTATCCGATGCTGTTTTTCATGGGCGACGGCAGCTGGGTGCTGTCGATGCAGGCCTATGCCAGGGGAGAACGCGACGGCGGCTTTCCGTTCGGCGCCAGCATCGCGATGTTCTTGCCGTGGCTGCTCGGCACGCTCGCGGGCGTCGTCGCGGCCGGCCTCGTCGCCAACCCGGCTTTGCTGGGGCTCGATTTCATGCTCGTCGCGTTTTCTGCCGCAATGGGCCTCGGCATGTTCAAGCTGCAGCCGAGTTGGAGCGTTGTGATCGCCGCCGCCGCAACCGCCTTGCTCGTCGATCGCTTCGCACCCGGCGGTTGGACGATCGTGGCCGCCGGGCTGGTCGGCGGGCTCGTCGCCTTTGTGCGCTTCAAGCCGCCGACCGCCGAATGACGATCCGCCCCGACATTCTGACCGTGCTGCTGGCCGCCGGGGCGGTCGCGTTTTTCTGCCGGGCGGCGGGCTTCTTCCTGATGCGCTTCGTGCCGATCACCCCGCGGATCGAAGCCGCCTTGCGCGCAACCCCGCTTGCCGTGATGGTCGGCATTTGCGCGCCGGTGGCGGCACGCGGCAACCCCGCCGAACTTGCCGCCCTCGGCGTCGTGGCCATCGCAACCAAGCTCACCGGCAACGACGTTCTGGGTGCGATCGCCGGCGTCGTCGCGGTCGCAAGCCTGCGTGCGTTTTTCGGGTAGCGTGCACGAAAAAAGGAGAGCAACAACGCTCCCCTCTCCGCCGAAATGCCGGTTACGCGGCTTGGCCGTAGTCGGTATAGCTCTTGACCCCGCCGCCCTAGAAGGTGCTGCGGTCGTAGGGTGCCAGCGGCAGGTTCTCGGCCAGACTCCGCACGAGATCCGGTTTGGAGATGAACAGACGCCCGAGCGCGACCGCATTGGCCGCTTAACGATGAGATGGCGCGGCTATTCCGAATCGCGACGCGGTTCGCGCGGTGCCCCCACCCGACCGATACCGGGGAGTTTTACGGCAAACCCCAGCGGATCGATGCCAAAGGTGAGGCCAGCGATATTGATCTCAAGCCCCTCTTCGCGCGCCGCCGCAATCCCGAGCAACCCCCATAAAGAGACTTGGACACCCGTGCCGCTCGGCATGGACGCCGCAAACACATCGCCACCCAAATAGTCTTTGCCGATCGCGGTCGGCGGCAGATCGAGCCGGAGCTCGGGCGCGGCACGCGCCACCATCGCCGTAAAAGTGTTCGAGTTCGGCCCTGGCCACAGAGTGTAGCTGCGCCGATAAGGATAAGCTTCGGCCGCCGCGACGATGCGCGAGATCGCGGCTTCGGCGGCAGACCCCTCGATCTCGGCGTAAAGCTCGGGCTCGGCACCGAACCAGCGCCGGTCGGGCGGACCGTTCGTGACGACCAGACCGTCGCCGCCGCGCAAAGCGCGCCAGCCGATCAGCTCGAACGTCGTCCACTCGGGCGCCTGCGCAGGCTTGATCGCGATCCATGTATGGACGCCGAAAATGCCGCGCCAACTCAATGCGCGCGCGCCATAGACCTGCACCATCGCCTGCGGCGCATCTTGAGCCGACGGGGCAATCCCCATGCTGGCACGGCTCGCGGTTCGCCAATCCTGGCCTTGCGTGGCTCCAGAAACGAACACCGCAAAAGGCCCCGCCAGCAGAATCGCCAGCACTGCGCCCACACGCCGCATTGCAAATCGCGCCTGATTGCCGTGCGACGAAGGCGTTGGCGTACCATGCATTGACGTTTCCCTCTTTCCGTCCGCAGCGCGAAGCGCCACGCGCAAGGTTGCACCCGCAAACACCTCGGTCAATCGCCCCTGGCGTCGCTGAACGGCCCGCGAACAAACATGCCTTATTCCCCTTGGGCCAGACGTTGCGCTAAGCGTCGGCCAACATCGTAGCGGATACGAGGCAGTCATGGCGCGAAAACGCAGTGCGATCGAACATCTGGAAAGCGGGCGCATCCCGCATATCGTGCATCAGATCCCGCCGGGTGCGCCTGGCTATCGCGAGGCGAAGGGCGGGGCCATGGTCGTTTCGAGCCCAGCCGAAATCGACGCATTGATCCGGCGCATCGAACCGGGCCAAGTCGCAACGCTGGACGATTTGCGCCAGACCCTTGCCAAGCGCCACAAAGTCGCCGTCGCCTGCCCGGTCTCGACGGCGATCTTCGCCAATATGTGCGCGCGCGCCGCCGAAGAGCGCCGCGCCGTTGGCGTGGCCGTCGAAGCGCTCACGCCCTGGTGGCGCGTGCTCAAGAGCGGCGGCTTTCTCAATCCAAAGCTGCCCGGCGGGGTCGAGCGCCAAGCCGCCTTGCTGGCAGCCGAAGGCGTGCGCAGCTCGCCCTTGCGCAAACACTTGGCCGTTTACGACTTCGCAGCGCGTAAGGCCGAACTCGACGACGCATAAGAAATGCTGGAGATCAATTTTATGATATTTTATATAAAATAAGTTTAATTTCTTAAAATGCGAATTTTATAAATCTGGTTAAATCAGACCCCCGGCAATGCAGGTGCTGACGCTGTTGTTTGTCGCGTCCGAAGAATTCTTCAGAACCGTCGCATGGAAGAAACGTAGAATGTTTAAAAACAATGCCTTGCATGAGAAACTTCAGAAAATCATTGCGTAAATTTTGCGACTGTGTCGCGTCAACGGCCCATAGGTGTTGCACTGGAATCGCACCGAAGTCGCGTCGCCATGCCGAATCAGAACTCGACGGCAATACTCGCTCTACGGAACCCGCCGGCTTCGATGCGGACTCTGCTCCGTTGAAGCCCGAGCGCTTCCAACTCGCCCACTAGGGCGGCCATGCGGCGCGGCGCCAGCGCACCGTCTTGCGGACCTGCCAGACCCTCGGCAATCGGCGTAATCCGCACTGACCTGCCCTGCTCATTGGCCGCAACGACCGCCGCGCGCAAGGTCCGACGCGAATCCGAATTCAGAAGCGTCGAGCCGTCGGCAAACGAAACTTCGCCGACCAGCCACAACGTGCTTGGCGCAGGACGCGCCGCCGGTGCCACCGGTCGAGCCGCGGGAGGGCGATTCTCAGGTACGGGGGCCGGTACCGTCACCGGTACCAAAACCGGCGGCGCGAACGGCGGCAACGGCGCGGCTTGCGCAGCGGCAGGCGGCGCTTGAACCTGGCTCGGCGGCGGGGCTGCGACAGCCGGTGCGGGCGGCACGGGCAGCGGATACGGCGCCGGCGCTGGAACCGGCATCGATGCAACCGGCGGCGGCTCGGGCGGGCGGCTGGCCGGATTCAAAACTGGATCGATCGCCCTGAGCTGGCTGTCGAAATTCTGCGCGGCCTGGCGTTGATCCGCGAGTTGCGCCTGCTCGGTCTGCAGCACTTGCGCATCAGGCCGGGCCGGGCGGCGGGGGACTACGGCGAGGTTCGGAAAGGGCGTATCGCCGGGATCGGGGGCGTCGACGGCAGCCGGTTTGGGCTTGTCGTCGCCAAAGAAATTGCCCACAGCGCTGGCAGCGTCTTTCGCGGCCTGCCAGACGGCGCGGTCCGGGCCTTGCTCGGTGCATCCCCCGAGGGCCAGAAAAACAAATCCTACCAAAGAGATGCGAGACTTCGACAAAAACAACATCGAAACCGTTATAATCGAGTTCGAAATCGCCGCCAAGGAGAGAAGACAAAATGGCCGACAAGCCGGATCGCGACGTCAAACTGCCCGACCCGGTCGAAATGTCGCGCATGATGGCGCACATCGCCGAACAGAGCCAGCATCTGGTTGCCGATTTTCTGCAGCGCCAGACGCCGGTGCAGTTCGGCAATCCAGACCCGCTAAATCTCGGCCAGGCGTTTTTCGACATGACGGCGCGCATGATGGCCAACCCCGCCAAGCTCATGCAGGCGCAGTTCTCGCTGTGGCAAGACTACATGTCGCTGTGGCAGTCCACGACGCGCAAAATGCTCGGCGAAACTTCGCAGCCCGTCGTGCAGCCGACGACCGAAGACCGGCGGTTCAAGGACGCGCTGTGGGACGAAAACTACGTGTTCGATTTCATAAAGCAATCCTATCTGCTCTCGGCGCGCTGGCTGCAGGGCACGGTGCGCGAGGTCGAAGGGCTCGACGACAAGACGGCGCGCAAAGTGGATTTCTATACCCGCCAATTCGTCGACGCGATGGCACCGTCGAATTTCGCGATGACCAACCCCGAGGTGCTGCGCGAAACACTCGAAACCGGCGGGGAAAATCTCGTCAAAGGCCTGTCGAATCTTCTGGGCGATCTCGAACGCGGCAAGGGCAAGCTGCAGATCCGCATGACGGACATGGCCGCGTTCAAGGTCGGCGAGAATATCGCCGTCACGCCGGGCGCT
This sequence comes from Tagaea sp., assembly GCA_044378015.1. GTDB lineage: Bacteria > Pseudomonadota > Alphaproteobacteria > CACIAM-22H2 > CACIAM-22H2 > Tagaea. Next base: position 9,282 of record JBILXZ010000008.1, on the reverse strand, counting down.
GTCGTGTTCCAGAACGACCTCATGCAGCTCCTGCAGTACAACCCGACGACCGAAGAAGCGGTAAAAGCGCCGCTGCTGATCGTGCCGCCGTGGATCAACAAATTCTACATTCTCGATCTGCGCGAGAAGAACTCGTTCATCAAATGGGCGGTGGCCCAGGGCCACACGGTGTTCGTGATCTCTTGGGTCAATCCGGACTCCGAATTGGCCGACGCGACCTTCGCCGATTACATGACCCAAGGCCCCCTTGCCGCCCTCGACGCGATCGAAGCGGCGACGGGCGAGCGGCTCGTGAACATCATCGGCTACTGTCTGGGCGGCACGCTCACGGCCTCGGCGCTCGCCTACATGGCCGTGAAAAACGACAAGCGCATCGCGTCGGCGACGTTCTTCACGACGATGGTCGACTTCGAAGAGGCCGGCGAATTGTCGGTCTTCATCGACGAGGAACAGCTCGCGGCTCTCGAAGAAAAAATGCACGAGCGCGGCTATCTCGAAGGGTCGGACATGGCGACGACCTTCAACATGCTGCGTGCCAACGATCTCATCTGGTCGTTCGTGGTGAACAACTACCTGATGGGCAAGGAGCCGTTCCCGTTCGACCTGCTCTACTGGAACGCCGACTCCACGCGCATGCCCGCCGCGATGCATTCCTTCTATCTCCGGCAGATGTACCAGGAGAACCGCCTGTCGCGCGGCAAGGTCAAGCTGCTCGGTACCAAGATCGATCTGACCAAGATCGACGTTCCCGTCTTCATCCTGTCGACGCGCGAAGACCATATTGCGCCCTGGAAATCGACCTACGCCGCGACGCAGCTTTACGCCGGCCCGACGACTTTCTGTCTTGCCGCATCCGGGCACATTGCGGGTGTGGTCAATCCGCCCGCGGCGAACAAATACTGCCATTGGGTCAACGAAAAACTGCCGCGCAAACCCGAACAGTGGCTCGAAACCGCAACCCAGAAACCGGGATCTTGGTGGCCGCTTTGGGACGAGTGGGCAAAAGGCTACGGGGGTGGCACGGTGCCCGTACGCACGCCCGGCGACGGCAAGCTTGCCGTTATCGAAGCAGCGCCTGGAAGCTACGTTAAAGTAAAAGCACAGTAGCTTCGAATAGACTGCGGGTTCAGTCGTCGTCTTGCGATCTGCTCCGTTTTGGCCGACGGGGCTTTTGTCGGGGGTATAGGATGGCGAAGTTTTGGGCAAAACTATGCGCCGTCGCAACGCTCGCGGCCACGCTCGCGGGGGTGTCGATCGTTCCCGCCGCCGCCTTGCCGCTCGAAGAGGCGCGCCATCTCTTGCAACGCACCGGCTTCGGCGCATTGCCGTCCGAGATCGCCAGACTCGCCCCGCTCGACCGGGCGGCTTCGGTGGAACTCCTGCTCGCCGAAACGCGCGATTCCCCCACGCTCCCGCCGCCCGCCTTTCTGGCCGAGCCGTGGCCGCGTTATCGCGATTTTCCGGACATGCGCGAGGAAGAGCGCCAGCCCTTCATCCAGGCCCGTCGCGACGAGCTGCAGACGCTGAAGGCCTGGTGGTACGCCGAAATGATCGCGACACCGTCGCCACTCGCCGAACGCATGACGCTGTTCTGGCACAACCACTTCGTCTCGAATTTCGAAGGCGTCGGTTTCAACGTCCACCGCATCTGGGACCAGCACGCGCTGTTCCGACGCGAAGCGACGGGCAGCTTCGAGACGCTGCTTCGCGAAATCCTCCGCGATCCGATCATGCTGCGCTATCTCGACAACCACACGAACCGCAAGAGTCGGCCGAACGAGAATCTGGCACGCGAACTGCTCGAGCTTTTCACGCTCGGCGAGGGCAACTACACCGAGCTCGACGTCAAGGAAACGGCTCGCGCCCTCACCGGCCGCACGCTCGATCGATCCAAGGATTTCGGCTACCAATTCGTTCGCGGCATCCACGACGAAAGCAGCAAGCGCATTCTCGGCGTGCGCGCCGACGACGGCGACGACGTCGCGCGCATTCTGTTGGCGCACAAACGAACCGCCGAATTCATTGCCGAAAAACTGTGGCGCGAATTCGTGTCCAGCGACCCGGCGCCGGCCGCCGAGATCGCCGCAGTGGCCGACGCGATCCGCGCGAACGGCTACCAGATCAAGCCGGGCTTGCGGCGGCTGTTCTTGTCGGAGGCATTCTGGGCGCCCGCCAATCGCGGCACTTTGATCAAGTCGCCGGTCGCGATGATCGTCGGCGCCTACCGCGATTTGGCGTTGCCGATCGTCGATCTGCAGGCCTTGCCGGTGCACGGCCGACGCCTCGGGCAGGATCTCTTCGAACCGCCGAACGTCAAAGGCTGGCCGGGCGGCTCGCTGTGGATCACGCCCGCGAGCCTCGTGGCGCGCTACGACGTTCTCGGCCGCCTGCTCGACACGCGCAGCCTCGTGCCGGCCCGACCGGCCGACGGCATGCAGACGATCAGCCTGCGCGTGGCGGGCGACGCCTACCGCGGCCCTCCGCACATGATCGTCAAGATCAACGGCGACCATGTGATCGCGGCGCGCGACATCGAGTTCGCGACCGACAGCGTCAGATTCGGCAATCTGCCTGATCGCAACGACTGGGCGTGGCGCGTGCTGTCGTATCCGGTCGACCGACGCGTCGTCGCCGTTAGCATCGCGTTCGACAACGACGCCGCAGCCCCCGCCGACGCCAACGGCGTCAAGCGCGGCGACCGCAATCTTTTCGTGGATTGGGTCGAAGTCGAAGGGCGCGTCTATCCTGCCCGAGAAGGCCGGCAGGAATCGCCGAACCCCAGCTGCCACAACCAGCGCCCCGGCGATCTCCACTGCAACGCCACGCTCACGTTCGACATCGCCGCGCTCAAGGCGGCGGGCAAAGGACGCCCGGCCGACATGGGTGCCGAGGCCGCAAATGCCAACATGATGGCGCCCAACATGATGGCGCCAAATGCGATGAGGCCGAGCCGTCGCCCGATCGATCCGACGGCCAATTTGAATCGACCGGTCAATCTTTCCGCCGATGCATGGCTTGCCTCGTTGCCCGCCGAGTGGCAGACACCCGACCGCAGCTGGCGTTCGCTGATGCCGCTGGCACCGGTCGGGCGAAATGCCGAGGGCGATGCGGAGGGCCGCCTGCGCAGCCTTCTTTTCGATCCCGCCTACCAGCTCATGTGAGGGACGCCCATGGATCGCCGCCATTTCCTTGTCGCCGCTTCGGGCAGCCTGATTGCCGCTTGCACGGGTCCGCAAAATGCCGCCGTAGCGCCGCCCGTCGCGGCACGACCGACCGTTCCGCGTTCGACAGGCGTCGCAGGGCCGGTTCGCAAGCGCATCCTCGTGCTGGTCGAACTGCAAGGCGGCAACGACGGGCTCAACACAGTCATTCCGATCGCCGACGCCGACTACCGGCGCCTGCGCGGCGGCCTTGCGATCGATGCCAAGGAAGCGCTCGACGTCGAAAGCAATGTCGCGTTCCATCCGGCGCTGAAACCGCTGGTCGATCCGCTGGAGCGCGGCGAGCTTGCCGTGCTGCATTCGGTCGGCTACCCGAAGCCCAACCGCTCGCATTTCCGCTCGATCGAGATCTGGGATCAGGCCACGGCCAGCGACCGCTACGGCGACGAAGGCTGGGTCACGCAAGCGCTGCGCGGCCATCCGGAATTCTCGACGCGCGACGCAGATGCCGACGCGATCGTTCTCGGCGTCGGCAATATCGGTCCGCTTGCGGGCCCCGATACACGGCTGGTGACGATGCGCGAACCGCGCCAGTTCCTGGCGCAGGCCGAGAGCATGCGGAATCTCGATGCGCGGCGCGACGCGACGCCCGCCCTGCGACATCTGGTGCGCACGCAAAACGAGGCGGTGGCCGCAGCCGATGCGGTGCGTCGCAAGCTTTCGGGCCGCGCGCGTTTCAACGGCCGTTTCGGCGGCGACCCGCTGGCGCGCAGCCTCGCCATCGCCGCCGACCTGATTGCGGACGGCATCGACATTCCGGTGTGGAAGGTCACGCTGAGCGGCTTCGACACCCATGCCGACCAGCGCCCGCGCCATGCCCGCCTTCTCGCCAATCTCGCCAATGCGCTCGCCGCCTTCCGCGGCTCGATGCAGGAATTGGGACGCTGGAACGACACGCTGGTCGCCACATATTCCGAGTTCGGCCGCCGCGTGGGCGAAAACCTGTCGCGCGGAACCGACCACGGCACGGCCGCACCGTTGTTCGTGCTTGGCGGAGCGGTCGATGGCGGCTTCAAGGGGCCGATTCCCAATCTCGCCGACCTCGACGAGGGCGACCTCAAAGCGAAGCTCGATTTCCGCCAGGTGTACGCGAGCGTCATCGCGGATTGGTGGGATCAGCGCGACAATTTCCTCGTGCGCCAGGGCCACCAGCCGTTGACGCTGGTTCGCGCGGCAAACGCCTAGCCGCGCCGCGGCATCCGTGATTTGAGGTCTGCATGACCGATGCCGTCTTTCGCCGCGCCGCCGCCGCCGATGTGCCCGCGATCGTAAAACTGCTTGGCGACGACGCGCTGGGTCGGACGCGCGAAGACATTCGCGACCCGCCCAACCCAAGATATGCCGCCGCCTTTGCGGCGATCGATGCCGACAGCAACCAGCTCCTCGCCGTCGCCGAGCACGACGGGACGGTTGTCGGTTGCCTCCAGATCTCCTTTGTGCCCGGGCTTTCGAAAATCGGCATGTGGCGCGGCCAGATCGAAAGCGTGCGCATTGCCGCGAGCCATCGCGGCGGCGGCCTGGGGCGGAAAATGATCGAATGGGCGATCGCGGAGTGCCGACGTCGCGGATGCGGCATTGTGCAATTGACGACAGACAAAAGCCGCCTCGATGCGCAGCGCTTCTACACCTCGCTCGGGTTCGCGGCGAGCCACGAAGGCATGAAGCTCGAACTGAAATGACGGCACTCGATCTGGTGTTTCGGCACGAAATGCTCTATACGAGCTGCCCGTTTCGTCGAAAGAGGAGCACAGGACTATGAGCGACGCACGCGGCCTTTCGGTCGCCATCGTCGGCGCTACCGGCGCCGTCGGTATCGAGATGGTGAAGGTTCTTCACAACCGGCGTTTCCCGGTTGCGACGTTGAAACTTCTTGCATCGGCGCGCTCGGCCTCCAAAAAAGTCGCCACACCGTACGGCGAGAAAACGATCGAAGAATTCTCGCTCGACGCGGTCAAGGGCGTCGATTTCGTGCTGATGGCCGTCTCGGGCGAATTCGCCAAGGAGTTCGCGCCGAAGATCGCGGCCCAAGGCTCCGTCGTGATCGACAACTCGTCGGCCTTTCGCTACGACGACGCGATCCCGCTCGTGGTGCCGGAGATCAACGCGAGTGCCGCAAACGGCCATCGTCTGATCGCCAACCCGAACTGCACGACCGCCGTACTCGTGATGGCGCTCTATCCGCTGCACCAGGCGTTCGGCCTCAAGCGCGTGATCGTGTCCACCTACCAGGCCGCGTCGGGTGCGGGCGCGGAAGGCATGGGCGAACTGGAAGACGGTCTGCGCAGTTGGGCTGCCGGCGGCAAGTCGGAAAACAAAGTGTTCGCGCATCCCCTGCCCTTCAACGTGATCCCGCATATCGACGTCTTCCAGCCCAACGGCTACACCAAGGAAGAAATGAAAGTCGTGTGGGAGAGCCGCAAGATCATGGGCCTGCCCGACCTGCTGGTGAGCTGCACGGCCGTGCGCATCCCCACCCTGCGCGCGCACTCGGAGGCCGTGACGATCGAAACGCTGAAGCCGATAACGCCTGCGGCCGCGCGCGAAGTGCTGAAGCACGCCCCCGGCGTCAAGGTCGTGGACGATCCGGCTTCCAAGCTCTACCCGATGCCGCTGACCGCCACGGGCCGCGACGACGTGGAAGTAGGCCGCATTCGCGAAAGCCTCGTGTTCGGCGCCAACGGGCTCGACTTCTTCTGCGTCGGCGACCAGCTCCTAAAAGGGGCTGCCCTCAACGCCGTGCAGATCGCCGAAAGCGTTCTGCCGGGCTTGCGCAAGGCCGCATGATCCGTCTTGCCGCCCTGGCCGTTGCCGCATGCGTTGCGCATGCCGCCGCGGCCGGGGCGCAAGTCGCCCCGCTTGCGCAAGGCGATCTCGCCGACGCGCTCGCGCGTCTCAAGAGCGACGTCGCAACGTCGCTTGTCGAAAAACAATTCGGGCCCGCTTATGCCGCAGACTGGTGGCGGGCAACCGATCGGGTGGTGGTGGCGGCCGTGCTGTCCGCCCGGTACGTCTCAGAGCAAGGCCCGCGATGCCTTGCCATCCGCACGCGCGAGGGCGATGCCTCGTCGGCCTGGGTCACGTGCTCGCTGGGCCTTGAAGACGAAACGATGCTGCTGGGCCAGTCGCTCGGCCAGCTGGCCCAGTCGCTGCCCGACTGGGAACGTATGGCGCGCGATGTGGACAGCGCCAACACGAGCGTGACCCCGCTCGTCGACAAAGCGCTCGCCGCGATCGACGAGATCCTCAAGCGCCTTGCCGAAGAGCGCTACTGAGCGGCTCTGTACTCGGCCGCCATCTCGGCATAGTGGCGGGCCGAGACGCCGAAAAAGGCAAGCTCTTCGGGGCTCAACGGACGCATCAGCTTGGCGGGGCTGCCGGCCCAGAGTTCGCCTTTCTTCACGCGCTTGCCGGGCGTAAGCAAAGCACCGGCGGCGACCATCGCGCCGCTTTCGACGACAGCCCCGTCCATCACGCAAGCTTTCATGCCGACAAAGGCGTCGTCTTCGATCGTGCATCCGTGCAGCACGGCCATGTGCCCCACCGTGACGCGCGAACCCACATAGGTTCCGAACTTGCCGCGCGTGCAATGGACGATCGTGCCGTCCTGGATGTTGGTATCGGCGCCGATGCGGATTTCGTGCACGTCGCCGCGCAGCACGACATTGTACCAAATGCCGCTGCCCGCCCCGATCTCGACATTGCCGATCGCGACGGCGTTCTCGGCGACGAAAGCCGCCGGGTCGATCTTCGGCGTCCAGTCGCGATAGCGTTTGATCATTCGAGGCCGAGCATCAGCTTGATGTTCTGCACGGCCGCACCCGACGCCCCCTTACCGAGATTGTCGAGCCGCGCCACGAGCACGGCCTGGCGGTGCGTTTCGTTCGCGAACACACGCAGTTCAAGCCTGTCGCTGCCGTTGAGCGCTTGCGGCTCGATCTTGCCGCCCGCCTCGGCCGGCTGCACCGACACGAGCTTGCTGCCGGCATAGCGCTTTTCGAGTGCGGCCTGCATATCGGCAGCCTTCGGCTTGCCCGGCAACGCGTCGAGATGAAGCGGCACGCTCACCAGCATGCCCTGGCGGAAATTGCCGACGGACGGCACAAAGATCGGCCGCGTGGCGAGCCCCGAGTATTTCTGCAGTTCGGGCACATGCTTGTGGGCAAGCCCGAGCCCGTAGAGTTCGAAGTCGGGCGCAGTCTTGGCCTCGAAGGCGGCAATCATCGACTTGCCGCCGCCCGAATAGCCGCTCACGGCGTTGACGCTGACGGGGAAGTCGGTCGGCAGCAGGCCCGCATCGACCAACGGGCGCAGCAGCGCGATGCCGCCGGTCGGATAGCATCCAGGATTGGACACCCGGGCGGCGTTGCGGATGGCTGCCTCGTGGCCAGGCGCCATTTCGGCGAATCCGTAGGTCCAGGTTGGATCGACGCGATAGGCCGTGCTCGCATCGACGATCTTCGGCGACTTCGCACCCAGCGAATCGGCAAGCGCGACCGACTCTTTGGCCGCATCGTCCGGCAGGCACAGCACGACGAGATCGACCGATGCCATCATGGCGCGGCGCGCCTCGGCATCCTTGCGCTTCTCGGGCGCAATGCTCTTGACGGCGACGCCGCCGAGAGCCGCCAAACGCTGGGCGATGCCAAGGCCGGTGGTGCCGGCTTCGCCGTCGATGAAGATGGTCCGCGTCAATGTCGCACTGTCCATGGAACGCACTCCCTTGCCCATCTACTCTAGCTCAAAGTTCGATTCCGAAAAACCGCGTATCGGGCTTCATACGCGGAAAACCCGACGGCAATTGCTTTTCGTCCAGTTCCTCAAAATCGTTTTTGGCGTAGAAACGGTGGGCCGCCTTGAAAAACTCGGCGGTGCCGAGCCACACGTTTGCCAGATTTGCGGCACGCGCATGCGACATCAGCGTGTCGAGCAAGGCCTGGGCAACGCCGTATGCGCGCCCGCGATAGTCGGCACGCACGAACATCTTGCGCAAGGCGCCTTGTCCGGGCGCGAAAACGGTCAGCCCGATCGTGCCGACGACATCGCCTGCGTCGGTCTTCGCCGTCCAGAAACCGCCGCCGTCGCGGCAGAAGAACGCGATCGGATCCTGAAGATCCGGCTGCTGTTCGTAGGTGATCGGCACGCCGAATTCGGCGCGCTGGATGGCGACGACGAGGCGGGCAACCGCATCGCGGTCGGCGGCATCGAACGGAAGGATCGCAATCTTCGACATGTCGAACCCTCGAACCAAAAAGGGCGCCCGATGGGGCGCCCTTCTCGTCCTTCCGCCGCCGGAGCGGCGATGGGAAGTCTCGATCAGCGCTTCGAGAACTGGTGGCTGCGGCGCGCTTTGTGGCGGCCGTACTTCTTGCGCTCGACCACGCGGCTGTCGCGCGTGAGGAAGCCCGCATGCTTGAGGGCCGGACGCAGTTCCGGTTCGTAGTACGTCATGGCCTTCGAGATGCCGTGGCGCACCGCGCCAGCCTGGCCCGAAAGGCCGCCGCCGGCAACCGTGCACCAAATGTCGAACGAGCCGACGCGGGCCGCAACCGAGAACGGCTGGTTGATCATCATGCGCAGGGCCGGACGCGCGAAATACGCGTTGAGATCCTTGCCGTTGACGATCATCTTGCCGGTACCGGCCTTGATCCAAACACGCGCCACGGCGTTCTTGCGCTTGCCGGTGGCGTAGGAGCGGCCGAACTTGTCGCGCTCGGGCGCTGCGACCGTCGCACTCGTCTGCACGGCAGCCGAAGCAGCCGCCATCGACAGATCGGCCAGCGTGCGGCCGGCGGGCTTCGCCTTCGGCTTTTCGCTGCGTTCCGTACGGGGTTCAGCCATGCTTAGGCGCTCCTCTTGTTCTTCGGATTCATCGCCGCAAAATCGACCTTGGTCGGGTTCTGGGCTTCGTGCGGATGCGTCGCACCGGCATAGATCTTGAGATGCGTCATCTGACGGCGCGCGAGCGGGCTGTCCTTCTTCATCATGCGCTCGACCGCGCGTTCGAGCAGGCGCTCGGGATGCTTGCCCGCGAGCGTGGCCTTCGGCGTGATTTCCTTGACGC
>JBILXZ010000092.1:0-6443 GCA_044378015.1 Tagaea sp. | reverse complement strand
ATCGGAAACAGCGGCGCCTGCATCATCGTCGACAGCACGGCGCGCAAGCTGGTTTCCGGCGCCAAATGTCCCGCCCACATGCGGAACCGATTGCGCGGATTGTAGAGCGGATCGAAAAACGGAATCCCTTGGATGTGGTCGAGATGGCTATGCGTGAAATACCAGTCGGCCTCGCATATGGCCGAGCGGGCCGCAATGGCGCGGCCAAGCGGCAACAGACCCGTGCCTGCATCGAAGATGAGATTGCGGCCGTTCGCGTGCACTTCCAGGCAAGGCGTGTTGCCGCCGTACCGAACGGTGGCCGGACCCGGACACGCGATCGACCCGCGAACACCCCAAAAGGTAACGGCAAGACGATCCGTCGTCACTTGCGCACGTCCTTTCCGTACAGCGCCAGGCGGTAGCCGCCGGGCGTCGTTTCGAGAAATTTGATGCCGCCTTGGTCTTGCTCGAGCTTGCGCCGCAGGCGGTAGATGTGGGTCTCCAAGGTTCGGGTACTTACCTTTGAATTATAGCCCCAAACGTCGCGGAGCAAGCCTTCTCGTGGAACGGACTTTCCGGCGGTTCGCAGCAGTGTCGATAGGAGGAGCGTCTCGATTTCGGTCAGCACGGTCTCCTTTCCCGTACGGCAATGGCGCAGGCGCCGGGCAGACGCGTCGAGTTCGAGTGCCGCCTTTCCATGGCGCAGCTGAGGCAGCGATTTGGGCCGGTTTTTGGCAGGCGAGGACGTGCCCGCGCGCAGGGCCGCGCGCAAAGCCGCCGCCACGGCTTGCAACCGCACCGGCTTGGGCAGCAGCGCCTCGGCGCCGCTCGGTTTCACGCGCGAACCCGGCGGCACCAACAGGCAGATTGGGCAGCCCAAAGCGGCGGCAAGCATTGCGAGGGCGGCCTTGGGTCTTGGCCCGAGATTTTGGCGATCGACGATGGCCGCTTCGAATCCGATCGCGGCGGCAAGTGCGAGGGCCGCATCGCGCGCCGCCGTGGCCTCGGCGCGAAATCCATGCCCCTCGAGCCCCTCGACAAGGGCTGCGGCAAACGGGCTCTCAGCCAGGATCAGGATGCGCGGACGACTCATTGGGACCGATTCTAGCCCGCCGCACCGGGAAAATGGAATCGGCTGCAAAAAGAAACAGGCCGCGCTGGGGATCTCCCGGCGCGGCCCGTTCCTTCGAATTAAAGGAACTTAGAACTTCTTGATGAACGAAAAAGCGACCTGACCCTTGGTCTGCTCGTACGTGTCGGACAGCAGCACGCCCGGCGCGCCAGCGACCTTGTCGAGACCGAGCGACGAACCCTTCTTGATGTTCGTGTCGGAATAGACAGCGGCCAGCGTGAAGGTGAACGGCGCTTCGAAATCGCGTGCAAGGCCGACATTCCACGTCGTGTAGTCGGGAACGCCGAACGAATAATTGTTGCCGATCGTCTGGCGACCGACGCGGCCCGACAGCAGGAAGGCGTAGGGCAGCGGCACGTCGAAACCGCCTTCGTAGTACCATGCCTCGCCGCCGGCGTAGGAGAAGTCCTTGGCATAAAATACGGAGCCCACGGCGACTGCAAGACTGAAATCGTAAGCGAACTTCCCGTAGACTTCATTCCACTGCGGATTGCCGTAGGTGTTGGGGCCGCCGGACTTGTTCTGGTCCGCCGTGTTGTTCGGATAGGTGTAGCTTACAAAGCCAGCATCGAGCGTCAGGCCCGCGAGCGGCGTTGCGTAGCGCACGCCGCCGAACAGGTCGAGTTCAACATGTTGGCGGATCGTTTGCGAACCGGCAGGAGTGTTGTTCGCCGGGAAGCGCACGGTCGATGCAAAGGCGCCCAGATACGGGGTGAAATCGCCGACTGGATAGGTGTATTCGAGGTTTGCCTGCAGAGCCGGTTCCCGCTTGCTCTGCGACAGGCCGCGGAAAACATAGTTCGACGTAGCAGTTACGCTCGGCGCGAAATTTCCAAACGAGGTCTCGATTTGAGCCTGCGCAGGCGTGCTGGCAACTGAAATGCCGAACAAAGTGGCAATTGCCCCGAAGACTGCCGAATTCTTGAGCGTTTTCAACATTTTGGACCTTTTTTAGCAAGTGATGCGTATACTACAGCAAGAATTAGCCCAAAGCATTCGAGTCGGTCACGCTTTTTTGCCGAATTCCATGTGTGATATGCGAATCTTCGAACTCTCGTTGCAGTTCTGCAACAAAAGCGACATCGCGCCTATTTCGACCCCTCGGCAATCATCGCCAGTGCTGCTTTGCCGACCGGATGCGAAAAATCGACGAGCTTTTCGACGATCGTGAAATGATTGAGGCCTGCGGCGGGCACCACCGTTACTGCAGCCCCGGCCGAAGCCCAAGCTGCGGCGAGGTCCGCCTGTTGGCCCAAAAAGGCCGGCGTTTCGTCTGCACCCACTGCGAGCCACAGCTTCGTGCCGGGTTGCGGTCGCGAGGTGAGCGGCGAACAAGTTGCGACGACGCGGTCGGTCAATCGCAGAACCGGCTGCTGGTAGCTGCGCTTGAGCGGTGCGAGATCGTAGACGCCCGAAACGCCGTAACAGCCGGCGATGCGCGCGGCCGTGTCGGGAAACGTGCAGAGCATCGCCGCCAAATGACCGCCCGCCGAATGGCCGCCGACGAAGATGCGGCCTGGATCGCAGCCGAAAGCAGGGGCGTGAAACCACAAAAAGTTCAACGCCGCGCGCATCTGGCCCACGATCGTGTCGATGCCGACAGCGGGGCACATCGCATAGTTCAACGTAGCATAGGCAATGCCCTTGGTGGCGAAGGCCGGCCCCAGCCCGCGGACGTCGCTTTTGTCGAGCGATTGCCAATAGCCGCCATGGATGAACACGAACAAAGGTACGCGCGCCGCGCTCTGGCGCTTGGGCACCAGCAGATCGAGGGTTTGGTTGAGCCCTGGGCCGTAGGCGACGTCGCAATGCCAGCCCGGCGTTGCCAAAGCGGCTTGGCCGCTGCGCTGCCAGGCTTCGACCGTTTTGGCAAAATTGGGTACCGCCGCGCGATTGTTGAACAGCGCATCGAGGGCTTCTTGGTCGGCAGGATAGGAAAACCGTTTGGGCATGACGCGTTCCGCCTTGTTTGAAGCGCAATTGTGCGGCATGAACGCCCGCGATGGCGAGCGAATTGAGCACAGGCAAACCGACATTGGCGCGGCGCAGCTTTCTGCTGGGGGCCGCGGCTTTCGTCGGCATGCCCGCAAACGCACAAGCACCCAGCGGTGCGGACGCCGCGGACGTTGCGCGCGTCGAGGCTTATCTTGCGACGATACGCACGCTCGATTCGCGTTTTCTGCAGATCGGGCCGGACGGCAGCGTGGCCGAAGGACGCTTCCTGCTGGCGCGCCCCGGCCGCTTGCGGCTTGAATACGATGCGCCCAATCCGAACCTGCTCGTGTCGGACGGGCGGGCTTTCGTGCATATCGACAAGTCGCTGCGTACGATCGCTTATCTGCCGATCGATTCGACGCCGGCAGGCCTCCTTGTGCGCGCCGATATCCAGCTGTCGGGGGACGTCACTGTCGTCGGGATCGAGCGCAGCCCGGCTGCCTTGCGAATGTCGCTGATCCAGACCAAAGATCCGCGCGCCGGGCGCCTTGTTTTGACCTTTGCCGATCGCCCGTTGGGTTTGGTCGGATGGAGCGTAGTCGACGCACAAGGGTTGGCCACTCGACTCACGCTGGTCGATGCGAAGTTCGGTGCCGCATTGGACGCGACGGCGTTTGCGTTCGTCGATCCGAACATCCCCACCGGCGGCCTGCGGCCCTGAGCGGAGCCAAACCTCGGCAAAAAGCGGCATTTGGGCGGCAATTTTTGCCGCATCGTGTACGGATTTTCTCTTCAAGCATATGATTTCGCTGGGATATTTTTTGGTCTGGCGCTTGCTTTAACAAACGCAGCCATGATCGAGACGAACCGCCCAACCGCAATTTCTGCACCCGCAAATTTCGAAATGCGGCCGAGTTCCAATCGGCATCTCAACCCCGATGCGCCGGACGACATCGTGCTGCTTGGAAAGGCCGAGAAGTCGGGAAGCAATTTTTTCGACTACATCAACCCCTTGCAGCATCTGCCGATCGTCGGTTCGGTCTATCGCGCCGTAACCGGGACGACGATTTCACCGTCGGCGCGCATCGTCGGCGGTCTGATCTATGGGGGCCCGGTTGGCTTTGCGAGCTCGCTTGCCAACGCCCTCGTCGAAACCGCCAGCGGCAAGGACATTGGCGAACATGCGATGGCGGCCGTCGGTATCGGCGGCTCGCGCGGCAAGTTCCCCACGTTCGATACGTCGGCGAATTTCGCGCAAGCAGCCCCGCCGCCGCCCCAGAATATCGACGCACGCGCATTGGCGGCCTTTGGCGGCAGTGGCGCGCAATTAGCCAGTGCCCGCAGCGATTCGGGCAGCCTGTTGGCGACCTGGATTGCAGAACACAACCACGAAGATCGGCGCAACGTCGCCGCAACCGAGCCTGTACCGGCGCGTCCGGTACCCGCACCCATCGCGGCAGCACCACACCCAGCCCCGCAAGCCGCCGTATCGCAGACCGGCATGGGCGACAATGTCCGCAATGCCCCCGTCGGCCGTTCGCTCGTCGAGTATCGAGCCTCGGCGATAAACACGGCAGGCAGCTTCCGGGGTATTGGGCCGGCCGGACCTCCGGGTGTTTCGCGCATGCCGTCGTCGCCCGTCCAATCGGCCAATTTGCAAACAACGCCTGCAACCCGCGCGAACGCAGGCGAGGGTGCTTTTTCGACGCAAGTTCAGGCGCAACTGCAGGCGCAAAACCAACGCGACACGGGGGACGCCGACAGCTATTTCGCGGCGCAGATGGCTGCCGGGCTCGAGCGCTATTCGCGGCTGCAGCGCGAACGCCTCGGCGAGGGCCAACGGCTTTAACCCGCGACCGGTGCGCGCGCGCCGAAAATCGCGCTGCCGACGCGCACATGCGTTGCCCCCAAGGCCACGGCGCTCTCGTAGTCCGCGCTCATGCCCATCGACAGCAACGCGAGGCCGTTCCGCGCCGCGATTCCGGCCAACAGCGCAAAATGCGGGGCTGGCGGTTCGTCGGTCGGCGGAATGCACATGAGGCCCGCGATCGCGAGGCCGTGCACGCTGCGGCATTCGGCGAGGAAGGCATCGGCCGCTTCGGGCGGAATGCCGGCCTTCTGCGGCTCGGCACCCGTATTCACCTGCACAAACAGGCGCAGCCGTTTTGACGCCTTCGCAAATTCAGCCGCCAGGGCTGCCGCAAGTTTGGACCGGTCGAGCGTTTGAATGACGTCGAATGTCGCGACGGCTTCTTTGACCTTGTTGGTCTGCAGAGGGCCGATCAGATGGAGCTCGAGATCGGCATGCTTGGCGCGAAGCGCGGGATATTTTGCCATCGCCTCCTGCACGCGATTTTCGCCGAACACAAGCTGGCCTGCCGCGATCGCCTGTTCGACATCGCAGGCGGGATAGGTTTTGGCGACCGCAACAAGCGTGACGCTTTGGCGCCCCGCAGCGGCGATTTTGGCACGCGCAGCGGCGAGCCGGTCGGCGATCGAATCCATCGTCATTCAGCGGTCCGAAAAAGAAAAAGGGGGATGGCGAACCATCCCCCTTTCCGTATCCCCCAATCGGGGAGAGACGATTGGCTTAGAACGCGAGGACGAGGGCCGAAACGCCGCCCGTGGCCTTCTGTTCCGTCTTGATGCCGTTCGCAACCGACGTGAAGCCCGAGAAGTAACCACCCTTCTGCTTCAACGTGAACAGCGACAGCTGGACCGACACGCCCGGAGCGAGCGTGTAAGCGCCGTTCAGAGCCAGGGCCGAACGTTCGTCCTTGCCGAGCGGAGCTGCAGTCTTGACGCCGTTCGAACGGCTCGCACGATCCGTGTCCGCTTCGCCGTTGAAGTAGTTCAACGACACCGAAGCCGGCCCGAAGATGTAGCCGATGCCGCCTTCGAAACCACGGCTATCGCCGATGATCACCGAGTTGCCATTCGCCGCCAACCCAAGGCCCGTAGCGCCGATCGTATCGGTGGCGGTGTTGTTGCCGCGCGAAATGTTGGCCACGTCCGTGTACTTCGTGTACGAACCGCCGACCTGGATGCCCTGCCAAACCGCATTGAGGCCGACGCCCCAAGCGTTCGGGTCAGGCAGCTTGAATTCGGTCGTACCGGCCCCCGCGCGGGCGCCCGGGTTCGTCGCATTCCAACGGTAGTAAGTGCCGTATGCGCTGACGGCCACGTCGCCGATCGGGCGCGTGAAGTTCAAGCCAGCCGACAGACCATGGACGTAGGTCTGGCCACCAGCGACGTTCGGCTGTTCCGCGTTGCGGCCAGCCGCAACTTCCGGGGTCCAGCTGCCGACCACTTGGAAGCCTTCGATGCGCGGCGAGATGTAGACGACCTTTTCCGACTGACGGTCGAAGAGGCGGATCGAGGTCGAACCAAGGCC
>JBILXZ010000048.1:0-24950 GCA_044378015.1 Tagaea sp. | reverse complement strand
GGCCCTCGGCATCCTGCTGCTGCTGTTCCCGCTGATGCTGGTGGCCGTGCAGTCCTTCAACGACGTGCCGCAGGCGAGCGTCGCCGGTTTCCGCGCCTTCACGTTCAAATGGTATGCGGCCGTGTTCGAGGTCGGCGCTTATCTGCGCGCCTTCGAGGTTTCGGCGCAGCTCGCGGCCGCCTCGGTTGCCTGCGCGCTGGCGCTGTCGCTGCCCGCCGCTTTCGTGCTCGTGCGCTTCGGCTATCCCGGCCGCGGCGGCGTGCAGGCTTTCTGGATGCTGCCGCTCGCGCTGCCGCACGTCGCGATCGGCGTGGGCATGCTGCGGCTGCTGCAATGGTACGTCGCGATCCCGCCTTTCATGGGGCTGCTGCTCGTGCATGTGGTGCTGATCGTGCCGTTCGCGATTTCGCTTCTGCGCAGTTCTGTCCTGCAGCTCGACACGGCCCTCGAGCAGGCGGCCGCATCGCTGGGGGCCGACCCGGTGCGCGTGTTTTTCCTGGTCGTGCTGCCCAATCTCGCTCCAGGTCTCGCCGTGGCCGGCATCATCGGGTTCCTGATTTCGTTCGGCGAGGTGACAGTCACGTCGTTTCTTACCACCGCCCGCCTCACCACGCTGCCGGTGCGCATCTATGCCGAGGCGAGTTTCAGCCTGGAGCCCACCGTGCACGCGGTCTCGACGCTGCTCATTCTAGCGACTGTGGCGCTGCTCGCCTTGGTCAATCGGTTCGTAAAGCTCGACCGCGTCTGGGCAAAATTGCGTCGATACATATAGCTTGCGCGACCCGGTCGCTGCGCTAGAATAAAAAGTCTGTTATCGGGAGAGCTTCGATGGCATCCAGCATCAGCGACAGCGTGCCCGGCACACCGCCGACTCCGCGCCCGGCAGAAACCCGCCCGGCCGAAACATCGCAGACCGCACCCGCCAGCGCCTCGCGCGACGGCATCACGCGGCGCGACACCGTGGCTGCGAACCAAGAGAGCGTTACGCGCGCCGACGCGCCGCCCCCGCCGCCCGCCGATTCGCGGCGCGGCCAGGCGGTCGATATCAGAGTCTGAAACGCGCCGACCGGCGGCGACGGCGCTTCAGTTCGCCGCCAGCCACACCCCGCCCAAATCCTGCCCCAGCAGATGCGACGGCGTGATGTGCCAGCCGCGCACGTTCGCGGCCAGCGGCACGATGCGCGTGAACCAGAAAAGCGGCACCGTGTAGGCCAGATCGAACGTATGGATCTGGAAGTCGCGCACCAGCGCCTTGCGCTTGCCGAAATCTGTTTCGCGCTCCTGGGCGTCGAAGATTTCGTCCAGACGCCGGTCGAGGTGGCGCGACACGTTGAAGCCCGGCACGCGGTCGATCGAGATGAAGCGGCGCAGCTGGAAATTCGGCTCGTCGGCGAACTCGGTCGTGAAGTCGAGCATCACCTGGAACTGGCCCGAGGTGCGCGCGGCGAAATAGGTCGCGCGCTCGGCCTGGCGCTGTTCGACCGCGACGCCGATCTGGCGCCATTGGTCGATCGCCCACACGGCGACGGTCGGGAAGGGCGGCAGCGACATCGAAATGATCTCGAAGCGCAGATTGGGCACGCCCGCCTCCTGCAGAAGGCGGCGCGCTTCGGCGCGGTTGCGCGCCATGTCGCGGCCCATGCCGGGATACGTGGCAAGCTCGGCCGCCGTCGGCGCGTAGGCGTAGCCCGGGCGCAGCAGCGACCCCACCGCGCTCACCTGCGACACGCGGGCGAGCGCTTCGACCGAACCCCAACGGTCGAGGGCGAGATTGAGCGCGCGGCGCACGCGCACATCGTCGAACGGTTTCTGCTCGATGTTGAAGGACAAGATCAAGCCCGAGAGCCAGGACTCCTCCTGGAAGGCCACGCGCGGACCGGCCACGCGCGCCTTTTCGGCGGGGCTGATGCCGCGGAACTCGGCCATCACCTGCCCGCCCTGGATGGCGTTCAGCATCGCGGCGCCGCTCATCGTGACGGCGCGGAAGCCGTCGAGATAGGGCTGGCCCTGGCGGAAATAGCCGTCGAAGCGCTTGCCGGTCCAGTGCGAGCCGCGCACGCGCTCGCCGAACACGAACGGGCCCGAGCCCATCGTTTCCTTCTCCGGATAGGTCGGATCTTGCGCGAGCTTGGCGGCCGAATAGATGCAATTGAAAGGTGCGGCAAGATACGTCATGAACGCGGGATTGGGATTCTTGAGCCGGAAGACGACGGTGTCGGCGCTGGGGGCTTCGATCGCGGCCACGTCGGCAAAATGGTCGCGCCGCGCCGAGCGCGCGCCGCCGGTCGGATTGCGGATGCGCTCGAAGCTCGCCTTGACGTCGGCCGAGGTCAGCGGCGAGCCGTCGTGGAAGCGCACGGGCTGGGCGATCTTGAAGCTGTAGGTTTTGCCGTCGGGCGACACGGTCCACGACGTGGCAAGATCGCCCGCGATCTCGGGATATTTGCTCGCGTTGAAACGCACCAGGGTCGAATAGTGCGGGGCGAGATGGTGGATGACGGCGAAATTCGTCGCAGCGTGGCAATCGGTCGTGTCGGGCTCGCCGCCAACCGCGAAAATCAATTCGCCGCCGCGACGCGGCGTTTCTTGCGCAGATGCAATTCCGACGCACGCCAAACCGGCGAGGGCAATCCCCGCGATTGTCTTGATCCACATGGCCGTTTCTCCCGCGACAACTTTATGGCTATCATCTTATAGGCCAATCGGGGGGCCGCGCAATGGAGCAAGGCATTCTGAGGCGGCCGGATGCGGAACTCCGCTACTGGAGCTTCGGATCGGGCCCGGCGATCCTGTTCGCGCACGGGCTGGGCGGCAACGCGATGTCCTGGTGGCAGCAGGTCCCTCATTTCGAACGTCGCTGGCGGTGCATCACGTTTTCGCATCGCGGCTTCGCGCCCTCGACGGTAGCAAACGGCCTGCCGGATCCGGCCGACTACGCGGGCGACCTTGCGGCCCTTGCCGACCATTTGGGCCTCGATCGGTTCGCCATCGTGGCCCAGTCGATGGGTGGTTGGGGGGCGGTCGAATTCGCGCTGCAAGCGCCGCATCGCGTGCGCGCGCTCGTGCTGGCCGCCACAAGCGGCACGTTCGATGCACGCGCAGCCGATCCGACGGCGTATTCGGCTTGGCAAATTTGGGCCGCCGCCGAACGCGAGCGCCTCGATGCGGCGGCAATCCACCCGGCGGCGGGCGAAGCAATGGCGCGGGAACGGCCCGACCTCGCATTCCTCTACGCCGGCATCGACGCCATGTCGCGGACGCTCGACAAAGAAGCACTGCGCAAGCGCCTGTTCGCCGCGCGCGTCCGCCCGCTTGCCGACGCTGCGCGGCTAGCCATGCCGGTCCTCGTCGCGTGCGGCGAGATGGACCCAGTCTTCGCCTCGCCCGTGGGTCCGGCCTTTGCCGCCGCCTTCCCGCAAGGCCGCCACATTGCGTTTGCAAAGGCCGGGCATTCGGCCTATTTCGAAATCGCACCCGAATTCAACCGCCACATAGAGGCTTTCCTCGCCCCATGAACGCGCCGATCTTCTACGCCAAACCCGTTCCGCTTGCGGCCGAAACGCACGGCACGAAGCGCTTCCGCGCACTCGCCGATTTCCGCTTCGCGCGCGCGTCCAACTCGGTGCCGCTCGGCGCCAGCGAAATGGGAATTGCGGCGCGCCACTATCCGCTGGTGTTCGCCGCGGCCGAACCCGGCGGCATCGTCGCGGTCATGGGCGTGCAGACGGGCGAGAATCTGTTCGTCGATGCCGACGGCAAGTGGGCGGCCGACGTCTATGTGCCGGCCTTCGTGCGCCGCTATCCGTTCGCCTTCGCGGAGCAGGACGACAAGCTTATCTTGTGCATCGACGAGGCGGCAAACGCGCTCGACGACGGCGAGGGACAATGGCTGTTCGAGGTCGGCGGGAAGCCGTCGGCTTTCACCGAGAAAATCCTGCAATTCAACCGAGAGTTCCAGGCCCAGGCGCGTGCGGCCGGCGAATTCGCGGCGGCCGCGGCCGCCGCCGGTCTGCTGGCCGACAATCGCGCCGAGGTCGAAACCCGCAGCGGCAAAAAAACGACGCTGGGCGGATTTCGCGTGATCGACCGCGCCAAGTTCGAAGCGCTGCCGGACGAAACCTTCCTCGACTGGCGCAAGCGCGGCTGGCTCGACATGGCGGCGGCGCACTTCCTGTCGTTCCATTCCTGGCAGAATCTTATCGCCCGCGCGTAACGCCCGTTTGAGGGCCCCTATTTCTCGGCCATCGCGAAGACTTCGCCCGTCTCGCCTTCGCGCAGGCGTTCGAGATGGTATTCGGCAAGCGCGTCGTCGGGATAGCGCCGACACAGATCCTCGAAAGCCGCCAGCGCCGCCGGATCGGCGCTTTTCATGCGCTCGAACGCGGCCAGATAGAGCGCCGTGTTTTCGTCCGCGGCGCGCGCGCCGGTCAAGGGCTCGTACACGTGGATGGGTTCGGACTTGCCCTTGACGATCACGCCGCCGACCTTGCGGCAGGGCACTTCGGGCGAAGCTTCGCGCGTCTGCTGCGTGATGAGAATGCGCGTGCCGAAATACTTGTTGAGGCCTTCGAGGCGCGCGGCCGTGTTCACGGCGTCGCCGAGCGCTTTGTATTCGTAGCGGTCGAGCGAGCCGAAATTGCCCACGTTCGCCTCGGCCGTGTGCACGCCGATCCGCGTCATGCCGAAATCGACGCCCTTGGCGCGCTCTTCGGCGCGGAAGCGTTCGGAAAACCGGTCGATGTCGAGCGCCGCCTGCAGCGCCCGCTTGGCGTGGTCGGGCTGCTCGCGGGGCGCGTTGAACATCGCGTAGATCGCGTCGCCCGTGAACTGGTTGATGGTGCCGCCGAACTTCCAGATCTCGCGGCAGCCGCCGTCGAGATAGCGGTTCAGAATGTCGGCGAGTTGCGCGGCTTCGAGCTTTTCCGACAGGGTCGTGAAGCCCTGCACGTCGGTGAAGATCAGCGACATCGGCCGTCGGCTTGCGGAAAGGTCGAGCTTCTTGGGGTCCTTGACGATTTCCTGAAGAAGCTCGCCCGACACGTATTTGCTGAACACGCCTTGGATGAATTTCTTCTGCTGGCGCTCGGCGCGGCCCGACCACGCGTCCGAGAGCCACAGCGCCAGCCCCAGCGCCACCATCGGCTCGATCAGCGGCAGCAGCAATTGCCGGTCGCGAAACAGGTAAAAGGCGCCGACCCACAGCACGGCGACGGCGGCGACGGCGCCGACCGCGCGCAGCCAAATCGGCACGCCCGTGTTGCCGAGGGCCGCACCGATAAGCGCCAGCAGCGCCAGGGTCGCGACGAGCGGCACGCGCGCGCGGTCTTCGGGCGCCACGCGGCCGTCGAGAAGCTGGGCCAGAATATGCGCCTGGATCGTGATCCCGGCGATCGTGCCCTCGCGCCCTTCGCGCGCGACCGCAAACGGCGTGCGATGCCGGTCCGTCAGAGAGAGATCGGCCCCCAGCAGCACGATCTTGCCCGCGATCCAGGCATCGGGCAGGACAGGCACGGCATGCGAGGGGAACGTGCGGAAGGGCGGTGTCTGGGCATCGGGCTGGCCGTGCCAAGCGATGATGCGCCGCGTTTCGGGGATGGCAAAGCCGAGCCGCTCGGCGACGCGCGCCGCCACGTTGGGCAGCCGCGTGCCATCGTGGCCGGCGCGCGGCGCGGGCACGAAACGGATCGTGCCGTCGCGGATGTCGGGCTCGATGTCGGCAAGTCCCCGCCATTCGGGGGCGACGAATTCCTCGAGATAGGCGCGCTGCTCGTCGGTCACGTAGAGCGGCGAGTCGCTGTAGCTGATCGCGAACGGGATTTCGAGGGCGGCCAGCGCCGCGCGCAATTCGTCGTCTTTGTCTTCTTCGGTTTCCTGGTCGAAGAGCACGTCGATCAGCAGCGCTTTGGCACCTTTCGCCGCCAGCGCTTCGATCGTCTTGGCGAGGAACCGGCGGTCGATCGGCGAGCGGTACGGAAACGACGACAGCGTTTCCTCGTTTATCGCGGCCACGACGATGTCGGGATGCTGGGGCTCGGGCGCCGTCACGGTCGCGATGCGGTAGTCGGTCGTCCATCGCTCGGCCGTGCCCACGAAGGGAAACAGCCTGAAAATGCCGAAGGCGACGGTCGCCGCCAGAAACGCGATCACGAAGGAGATGCCGATGCGCCGAAAGACGGTCGCGGCCGTCATGCGCGTCCGGGCACGCTCACGGCGCCACGGCGCGGGCCAGCGCGCGGGCTTGGTCGTTGCAGCCTTTTTCGATCATCCATGCCGCCTGCAGCAGCGGATCGACGAAACTTGCGGGCATGCGGTGGATCACGACATTGGCGGCATTGCCGCCGACGTCGAACACGTAGCCGCGGCCGTTGGCGAGCGGAATGCGCGCAGGCAGCGCGAAACGGTCGGTCTCGGCCGACCACTGGCCGCGTGCGCGCCAGCTGCGGTCCGCCGGCTCGATGCCAATGTCGGTCGCCTGGGCAAAACGCGGGCCCCACAGCACAGGGGTCGCGTCGCCGACGAGACACCGGGCGCCGGAGCGGCTCACGTCGAGCACCCACGGGTCGGGCAGATCGACGGCAGCCCCACCCGCCCGCACGACGCCGAGTGCGGCTGTGCCCGCAACGCGCTGATTCATCAGATTTTTGAGCGCATCGCCAACATTCGCGCCGGTCGCCGCCGCTTGGGCCGGGGCGGGCGCGTCTTCGTAGGGGCCGCGCAGCTTGAGCGAGCGTCCGTCGGCTGAAATCAACGTGAGGCGCTGACCAGCGGCGAGCACGAGCACTTTGGCGCCGTCGATTTTGGCGCCGGGCGCCAGCTCGATGCCCCTGGCGTCAACCACGACAAGCTCGCTTGCAGCCGCAGGAACGGCTAGACCGACGATGAGCGCGATTAGGACGCCAAGTAGTCTTTCAATCCAGATCATAAGAAACAGTTTAGCTTGGATTGCGCACGTTCTGCAATGCCGGTGCGCCGTCGCCCTGCAGAACGAAGGCACCCCAGAAAAACGGATGGGCGCTGGCGGCTTGGTCGGCCAGCGCCATCTGCGAAGCCGCCAGCGCCCGCGCGACGCCGCCGCGCGTGTCGCCGCCCAGCCGGTCGAACATGCCGGTCGTGAGCTGCACGGTCTGCTGCGAAGGCACTTGCCAATGCGTAACCAGAAGGCCGCGGGCACCTGCGAAGAAAAACGCTTCGGCCAGGCCCGACAGCGATTCGCCGCCGAGCTGCGCTCCCGACGCACCCGTGTTGCAGGCCGAAAGCACCACGAGATCGGCATCCAGCCGCATCGCGGCGATCTCGCTGGCTTCGAGCAGACCGTCGTCGGCCGCGTCCGCAACGTCGGCGCGCGGCGCGCTCAGCGCCAGGCCCGGCTGGGCTTGGCAGCGCAATTCGCCGGGCAGCAGCCCGTGCGTGGCGAAATAAAGCACGCGATAGCGCTCGAGCCTCTGGCGGCGCAGATTTTCGGCCGTGGCGTTGGCTCCGAGCAGAAGCGCATTAGGCCCGGCATTCAGCGAGGCTGCCACGCGGCGCACCTCGTCGGCGGTTTCGGGCAGCGGCGCAAGGGCGCGGATCATCGCGGCGGGCACGGCGCCGTCCGAGCGGCACGCGTCGGCAAGGGCATCGAGCCCGCTGCCGACGCCGCTGGCGCGCGGCGCGTCGCCGAAATCGGGATTTGCCAGCGCGAAAAACGGCTCGGGCGCCGCCGGACGCGCGGCCAGCGTGCGAAGATTGAGGAAAGCGCGCACGCTGGGCGGGCTTGCGGTCGCGACGCGGCGCGCGAGCCACGCCGTCTGCCGATAGTCGCCCGCTGCGATCGCCGCCTGCGGCGGCGGGGCGGTCGCCAAGACCGCGAATGGCAGGCTGGCAAGCGCGCCGTTGGCGACCACGAACAACTGGTCGACATCCGCCAAGGCCGCGTCGAACGGCCCCAGCAGCGTGCGATAGAGCCGGTGCGACAGCGCCACGTCGAAGGGGGCGACATCGCTGCGGCCGCCGATATCGAAAGCGGTGCGCAGAATGCGCACCTGTTCGGACAGCTGCTCTTCGTCGGTCGCAAGGCTCGCGGCACGGACGCCGTCGTGGCGCACCAGGAACGCGAACGCGCCGTCGGGCCCGGTCAGATAGAAGACCAACGCTTCGCGCGGCCCCAAGGCCGCGCGAAGCTCGTTCGGCGAGACGGGCTGCGGCGAGGTGAGGCGCGAAAAGCCCGGGGCGGCCAGCTCGATGTCGGCTTCGAGCGCTGCGGCTTTGGCCGCCGCGACATTGAGATCGGCGCGCAGCTTGGCGACGCGCGCGCCGTCGCGCAGCGAAGTCGGTTTGCCGAGCTCGCCCGCAAGATCGAGACCCAGGCGATCGCGGCTGCGCAGCGCTTCCTCGTGCGCGGCCACGACTGGCGCGATGCGCGGCTCGTCGCGCGCCAAGCGCTGGGCCGTGCGCGCGACGGCCCGCCCCGCCGTGCCGTCGCGCATCAATTGGGCGACCGCGAACATCTCGGCGTGCAAGGCTCCGGCTGCGGCCGGATCGCGCTTGGCTTGCGCATCGGCCGCTTCGAGGAAGGGCCGCACTTGCGCGAAATTCAGGTTGCGCACCGGCACTTGCGCCAGCACGATACGGAACGCGTCGCGGTAATTGTCGATCGCGGCCGCATAGCGCCCGTCGCCGCTCTGCTCGCGCGCCAAAGCCATCAGGCTTTGCGCCACCGGCCAGCCGCCGCCGAACACGCGCAACGTCTGCTGGGCCGACGCGGCCAGCAAGCGCTCGGCATTGACGAAATCGCCGCGCGCGCTCAGCACTTGGCCGAGCTGCGCGAGGGCCCGCGGCTGCCACCAGGGCGGCAGCCCCGGAATGCTGTCGATGATGCGGCGCGCCTCGAGGGCCGAGGACTCCGCGCCCGCAAGGTCGCCGGTCTCGAGCGCCATCGCCGAGGCGAACAGCAGCGCGTGCGCAAGCTCGGCCTGCAGAACCACCGCACTGCCGAAAATCGAGCCGCCGCCGCCCGCATCGAGGCTGGCGGGAATGCCGCCGCCGAGCGTTTCGATCAAGGCCCGACGCCGCTGGATCGTGTCGCGCGCGCTCGCGAGCGCGCGGTCGAACTGGCGCTGGTTGGCCGCGTGCAAGGCAAGATAGGTCTGCAGACGCGGGAGCTCGCCGGGGTCCGGCGAGCGCAGCATCAGCGCTTCCGCGCGTTGGAACAGGGCGTCGGCCTCTTCGAAACGGCCTTGCGCCGAAACTTCGAGCGCGAGCGAGCCCAATGTCGAGCCGATCCCCGGATGGTCGGAACCCAATGCCGCCGTCTGCAAGGCAAGCGCGCGCCGATACGCGGTCTCGGCACCCGCATTGTTGCCGACGCTGTTGTAGAGCCGCGCAAGTTCGACGAGATCCTGGTAGCCGCCCACCGAATCGCTGCTCGCGACGGCGACGCCGAACGCCTTTTCCAGGTGGCTTTGCAAAGTCGCGGCCTCGAAAGGCGGCGGTGCGGCGGCCCCCAGCGACAAACGCATCGCCTCGACCAAGGCCGGCAGGGCGGCAGGCTGGCCCTCGGCGACCGCAAGGCGATTGCCCGAAACCACCGCCGCCGCGACCAGCGGCCATCCGCCGTCTTTGAGCGAACAGGCGGCGACCATCAGCGTCGCGTCGGCGTCGGCGCCGACCCATTCGGGCGATTTGCACGCCGCGCGCAAGCCGAGGCTGCGGATCGGCGCGCTGGTCTCGAAACCGCGCGCCAGGAACGCGCGGCGTTCGGCCGGGGCTTGCGGCGCGTTGCGCAGTTCCGGCAAAGCCTGCGCCGAACCGTAGACGCGCAGGCTGTTGGCGCAGAACACCTCGAGCAAATCAGGCTGCTGGCGGTTCGGGACCGCGCGGCAGGCCTCGCCCGACAATGCCGAGCCGACCGGCGTTTCGATGCTCGGGCCGCCGCGCAAGGCTTGGCAACCGGCCAGAGCGACCGCAAGCGCGCAGACCCCAAGGAGATGCGAATGCCTCATGTCGGGGGCACCGGCGGCAGGCGGCGGCGGGTGTATTCGCAAAGCATGTTCATCAGCGCCTTCAACATCGGATCCTTGATCCCAAAGGTTTCTACCACGTGCGGCGTCGGCAGCATCAGGCGCGCCTGGCGATCGTTCCGCGTTTCGCCGAGCGGCAATCCCGCCTTGGCGCGCGAATCGAACGGGACCGTCGACCGGCAATACTCCATGAGCGACGTGATCAGACGCACGAGATCGGGTGCAAGCGACATCAGGCGCTGGGTGAGCTGCTGGCTGTTGACGACGATGCAGACCGTGTCGTCGCCCGCAACGGCCGTCGCCATGCGCGGGCTGCCGTCGATGATAGCCATCTCGCCGAACAGCGAGCCCGGCCCCAGACTCGCCACGATGATCGGCGCATCGACCCCTTTTTTGAGGATGAGGACTTTGCCCTTTTCGACCAAAAAGGCTTCCGCGCCGTTTTCGCCCTCGTTGAAAACGATTTTTCCCTTTGCATAGGTTCGTTTGAACATGGCGCCTAGAAATCGCCCTTGCGGATCTGGAACACGTCGGGGTTCTGCGGGTCGCGAATGTAGGAGACCTGCAGCGTTGGCGGCACGGACGGGCGCTGGCCCTCAGGTGCCGCGACGCCGGCAAGTGCGGCGATCGCGCGCCGGCCTTGCGCGTCGTCGCCGCGGAAAACGAGCACCGTGCCGTCGGGCTGGGCCAAATTGACGGCGACCGTATCGGCTTTGTACCCCACGGACGCAAGATGGGTTTGCAGCATGCGCGCCAGATCGACGGCCGTGGCCGGAGAGATCTGCGGATTGGCGGCCCCGCCGAATGTGATAGTCACCTGCACAAGCTGGCGCGAGCGAAAGCCGATGACATAGGCGATCTGCACAGGGCCGCTGCTGGGCAGCAGATCGGGGACGGTAATCGCCAGAATCTGCGTGCGCTCGACACCGTTTTCGACCGTTTCGATCTTTTCGGCAGGAATCGAAAAATCGCGCCTAATGGCTTGGCGCACTTGGTCTGGGGTCATTCCGAACAGGGCCGAGCGAAAACCAGTCAGCCGAAATTCGGGCTCGGCGGCAGTCGGCGCTGCGGGTGCCGACGCCGGTCGATTGGCACCCGGCGCTTGCGCAAAGGCCACCCCAACGGCCAATCCGAGCGCGCCAAAAACCGCCAGAAATCGACCGATTGCAAAAATGCGCCGAACCTTTCTTTCCATTTTTTACCCCATCTTTATCAAATACCGCCGTTGCGGCATTTGGGCAAGCCTGGCGCACCTGCATGCCTCTCGGATCGCACGACGAGGCGTGTGTTTTCGAAGACACAGCAAAGATTGTATCTTTTCAACCAATCATGTAATGAGTTTAGCGGTAAAATGACCGGTTCGTCCGCCACTAGGAAGTTACTCTTTTTCATTGTGGCGTTTGCCGCATCTAGCCCTAGCCATTCCGTTGCACAACTTGTAATTCCCCCGTCGGCCGAACCGCGCCTGCCCGGCGCGCCGATCCGCGTGCCGGAGGTCGATCTCGATTTGACGATCCCGGCCCAACCGCGCGCGCCCGACCGCCGCGCGGTCGACGAGTTTCGCTTCTCGATCGAGCGTATCGCGGTCGAAGGATCGACCGCCTACGACGCGCAGACGCTGGCGCGCTTCACCCAGCCGCTGCTCGGCCAGACCGGCGGACTTTCCGAGATATCGGCCGCGGCGGAAGCGATCGAAGATCGCTATCGCGCCGACGGTTACGTGCTTACGCGCGTCTTCGTGCCGCCCCAGCGCGTGGGCGACGGCACGTTCCGCATCCAAGTCGTCGAGGGCTATCTCGACGACATCGTCTTCGACGGCGGCAGCCCCAGCGTCCAGGCGCGCATCGCCGCATATCTGCGGCGCGCCATCGAGGGCCGCCCCACCAAGCTGCGCGATCTCGAGCGCGGCCTGCTGCTGGCGGGCGATCTTGCGGGCGTCGACGCCGCCGGCACGTTGGCGCCGGGCCAGGCTCCGGGCTCGTCGAACCTGTCGATCCGCATCAGGGAAAGGCCGCTGCAGGCGAGCGCGACCGTGGCCAACCGCGCCTCGAAATTCCAAGGCCCCGTGACGATCGCCAACGAGGTCAGCTTCAACGGGCTCCTCGACCAGACCGAGCAGATCACGCTTGGCTTCACAACGATTCCGAACTACCGCGACAGCCGCGAATTGCGCCAAGGCAGCTTTCGCTACACCCAACCGCTGCTCGACGACGGGCTGACCGTCGGCTGGGATACGACCTATTCGACCGGCTGGCTCGGCCACACGTTGCGCGCGACGGCAGTGCACACCGAAGCGCTGCGCTACGGGCCGCGCGCTTCGTATCCGATCGTGCGCTCGCGGCGCGAAAACCTCAGCATCGACGTGTCGGCATATGTCTCGCGCACGTTCACCTTCGCGACCGTTTCGGACACCTACCAAGTGCAGGCGGACGAGAAATATCTCGCCTACGACGTCCGCTCGACCTACACGCATGTCGGTTTCTTGCAGGGCGCGACGATCCTGACCGGCGGCATGACGCGCGGATTTTCGGCCCTCGACGCCACCGAAGGCCGAGCCGCCGGCCTCAGCCGCAACGACGCGCAGGCGAATTTCACGAAATTCTCCGGCGAGGTGCGCCGCATCCAGATCCTGCCCGAAGATTTTTCGCTGCAATGGGTCGGCGCGGGACAGTTCAGCAAAAGCAGGCTCTACGCCAACGAAGAATTCTCGCTCGGCGGCGCGCGCTTCGGGCGCGGCTACGATCCGTCGGAAATCACCGGCCGCCAGGCGCTCGCGATGTCGGCCGATCTGCGCTACGGCGATCTCAATGCGATGGGCTGGCAGCCTTACGTTTTCTACGACCACGGTCGGGTGTGGAGCGGCACCGGCATTCGCGGCTCGCTGTCGCAATGGCAGACTCTGACCGCGGCCGGCGTGGGCGCGCGCTTCGCGCCGTTGAGCTGGCTCAGCGCCGGGCTCGAAGCAGCCCAGCCTATGACGCGAGCGCCCGCCCTTGCCGAAGGCCGCAAACCGACGCGCTACTATTTCGACATCACCGCGCGCTTCTGACGCCGCCTGCCAAACGAAAACGGCCCGGACAGCTTTTTGGGAGCTATCCGGACCGCGTGTCAGAGAAAAAGTGAAAGCTCAGTTCGCCTTGCGCGGGCGAACGAGCGGCTTCGCCTTCTTCTTTTTCTTTGTCGCGACGTCGACCTTGAGCGTGTTGCCGTCGGCCGTCGCCGACTGAACGGCGGTCGCCGCCCCGAATGTGGCGGCCGATGCGGCGGTCGGCGTCAGCGCCAACGCACCAAACGCCAGCAAAGCTGCCCCCGCGAACGCAGAAATCTTCATGTTCCCCTCCATTGCAGCGCGTAAACCGTTTACGCGACTCGACGATCCAACCGTGCGCCGGCCATCGGCCTTTTTCAAGGATAGCGCGGCCAACACACGCGGACCGCTTGGCCATCGCCGCGCGACGCCGCCAGTATCTCGACATCGATGCCGTAGACTTGGCGCAAAGCCGCTTCCGTCACGACGCTCTCGGGCGCGCCGCACGCGAGCAGCCGGCCGCCATGCAGCAGCGCCACTTGCGTGCCATGCGCGAAGACCTGGTCGGGATCGTGGGTCGAAAGAACGATTCCCACGCCCGACGCCCGAAGCGCGTCGATCTGCGCCAGCACGCGCGCGCGATTGCCGAAATCGAGGCTCGCCGTGGGTTCGTCCATGACGAGCAGACGCGGCGACAGCGCCAATGCCCGCGCGATCAAAACGAGTTGGCGCTCGCCACCGGAGATCTGGGTGTAGATGCGATCCGCCAGATGCGCGATGCCCAAGCGCGCCAACGCATTGCGCGCAGCCCGAAGGTCGGTGTCGCCGGGCTGCCCAAACAGACCAAGATGCGCCGTGCGCCCCATCAGCACCATCTCTTCGACCGTGTAGGGGAAATAGCCGGGTTGGGCCTGCGGCACGTAGCCGACGCGCTGCGCGACGTCGCCGCGTTTCATGCGCCGAATGTCGCCGCCGTCGAGCGTCACGCGACCGCCAAGCGGCGGAATCAAGCCCAGCAACGTGCGGAACAAGGTCGTCTTGCCGCCGCCGTTGGGTCCGAGCAGACACAAGACCGTTCCCTCTTCGAGCGCCAGCGTCACGTCGCGCCCGACGAAACGCGTTCCGAAGCCGAAATCAAGAGCGTGCGCGGCGAGCGTCATTGGCCCGCTCCTATTGCCAAGTCCGGCGCGTTGCGGCCAAAAGCCACACGAAGACCGGCGTGCCGAGAGCGGCCGTCAGCACGCCCAGCGGCAATTCGGTGCGGACCAAAGTGCGCGCGAGCGTATCGACGCCCAGCATGAAGCTTGCGCCGAGCAGGATCGACAAGGGCAACAGGCGGCGGAAATCCGGACCCGCCAGCAGGCGCGCCACATGCGGGATCAAGAGCCCGACCCAGCCGACGATGCCCGCGACCGACACTACGCTTGCCGTCGCCAAAGTGGCGCACACGACGATGGCCAAGCGCAGGCGACCCGTCTCGACGCCGAGCGCGCGCGCTTCGTCGTCGCCGAGCGACAGAAGATTGATCCGCCAGCGCAGCGCCCACAGCGGCACCAAGGCCGCGACCACGAGCAGCGCCAGCACCTGCATGTCGCCGCGGTCGACGGCCGCCAAGCTGCCCAGCAACCAGAAGGTGATTGCCGGCAGCTGGTTGTAGGGGTCGGCGAGATATTTGAGCAGCGACACGCCCGCGCCCAGAAGCGCGCCCAGGGCAACGCCCGCCAGCACAAGCACCAACACCGGATCGTGCCCGCCGACGCGCGCGGCGAGCAGATAGACGGCCGCGACAGCGCCAAGCCCGCCCGCAAAAGCCATCGCCTGGATCGCCAGCACGTCGAGCGACAGATAGATGCCGAGCACGGCCCCAAGGGCCGCTCCCGACGACACGCCTAGAATGTCGGGCGAGACGAGCGGATTGCGGAACAGCCCCTGATAGGCGGCCCCGGCCGCCGCTAGCGCGCTGCCGACCAGCAAAGCCGCCAGCACGCGGGGTCCCCGCACCGAAAACAGCACGGTCTCGACGGCAGGATCGAGACCGGAGGGCACGCCGATCAGGCGCGCGAACGCCGCTTCGACGATTTGGGCCGCCGGAATCGGAAACCGGCCGACCGAAAAAGCCGTCCACACGGCTGCAAAAAGAAGCAGCAGGGCAAGCCCGACGGCAAGTCGCTGCTTCATGCAGGTTCGCTCGAGCGCACGAAAGGCGCGATCTCGGCGTCGCTGGGGCGCCGATGGTAGAACATCTCGAAAAACGCCGCGACGACGGGGCCGAGCGGTTCGGGAAACAGATCCGGATAAAGCACGCGCCCGAGCCAGCGCAGACCCAACAGCCGATTGACCGAAGGCGGAAAGTCGATCCAACCGAACGGCACGTTCGGCGCCAGAAACACGCGTCGGCGCCGCACGGCGGCAACCGACGCCCACAGCGGATTGGCGACGACGCCAGCATGGAAATTCGGATCGATCGCGACGATCGTGTCGGGATCGAACAGCAACACCTGTTCGATCGACACTTGCGCAAGCCCGCCGCGGCCCAAGGAGGCCGCGACGTTGGTTGCCCCCATCTGCTCGATCGCCTCGACATTGATCGAGCCTGCAAGTCCGGTTTCCAGACCTTGGGGCCCGCGCGCGAAATAGAGGCGCGGGCGCCGGGCGGCAGGCCGCCGTGCCACGCGCGCGGCAATGTCGGCCAGCGTATCGCGCGCAAAGGCCGCGAATTGGGCACCGCGCGCCGTCTCGTCCAGAATCTCGCCGAGCAGCGAAAAGGCGTCCGGCATTTTCGGAAAAGCGCCGTCGATCAGCAGATATGGAACGCCGGTCTGCGCCTGCACGCGGTCGGCCAACGACACGTAGGTGTCGTTGATCGTGCCGTAATCGAAAATCAAATCGGGGCGCTGGGCCAACACCGTCTCGGGGTTGGCTGTGTTGCCGCGCCCGGTCAGCCGTCCGAGGACCGGCAGATCGGCATAGCGCTGCGGCACGAAAGGCCGCTCGGCCGCCCTGAAGGCCGATGTCCAGCCCACGAGCGTGTCGGGGGCCAGCGCATAGAGCAGCACGCTTGCCGGCGGTCCGGCCGCGTACACGCGCGCGACGCGCGACGGCACGCGCACGCGTCGTCCGGCCGAATCGACGACCTCGCGCGTTGCGGCTTGCGCATGCGCGAGACGCGGCGACGCTAAGGCAGCCCCGAGCCCGAAAGCCGCCGCGCGGCGCGAGCAGCGCATGGCCTACTTTCCCACGATCACGTCGGAAGCTTTGACGATCGCCGAAACCTTGTCGCCCTTCTTTAGGACAAGCTCGTCCACCGCCTCGTTGGTGATCGACGCGGTCACGACGATGCCGGCCGCGATCTTGATCTTCACATGCGACGTGGTCTGGCCCTTGACGATTTCCTGGACCTTGCCGGGCAGCATGTTGCGGGCACTGAGTTTCATGGAACGCTCTCCTCCTGCGGCAAGCCCGGCGCGTCGAAGCCGTTGCGCTTAAGCACGGCCTGGCCCGCAGGCGACAAGATGAACATCGCGAAATTCGCCGCCTGCGCGCTCGCCCCGCGCAACAGCGCAAGGCCGTAATCGGCGCCGACCGCAAGTTCGGCCGGGATCGCCACGATCTGCAGACTCGGAATTTCCCGTCTGGCTTCTTCGGCGGCCGTGCAATAGGCCAGGAAGACGTCCGCGTTGCCGTCGGCAATGTTCGCCGCATAGACGCTGCGCCCGACCGGCGGCGGCGGCGCGCCGGGACCGCCGGTGAGCTTGAGCGCTTTGGCCTCGAGCCTTGCGCGCGCGCCGTCTTGCACGCGCTCGGCCTTGGCGAACAGCGCCCACGCATAGTCGCCCGCCGGGTCTGCGGCCGGCGTCGAAGTACCCACGCGGACGGCCGGATCGAGCAGCGTGGCCAGCAGATTCTGCGTCGTCGCGGCCAGCCCCGGCCGCACGAGCGCGCACAGCCGGTTTCGCGCGAACAGCACGGTCGGCCCGGCCCGCCCGCTTGCCGCAAGGCTCTGCGGATGCGCCATGTTGGCGGAGGCGAAAACTTCCGCCGGTTCGCCGCCTGCGATGCGTTCGCGCAAGAGTCCCGACGCGCCGAACGTGCCCGCAATCTTGCCGCCCGATTGCTTCTCGTAAAGCTCGGCGACTTGCGTCAAGGCGCTGCGCAGAGAACCCGCCGCGTAGAGGCGGACGGGCTCCTGGGCTGCGGCGGGCACGGCCAGCATCGCCACGAAGCCGGCCAGAATCGCGCGCCTCACGAGCGCGGACGCGGCGTTTCGGCGTTCGGGAAAAACAGCTGTTCGCCGCCGATCTTGTAGTCGGCGATCGTCGCCTGACCCTTGGGACCGACGAGCCATTCGATGAAGGTGCGGCCGAGCTCCTGCTTGACCGCCGGATGGCGCGCGGGATTTACGAGGATCACGCCGTATTGGTTGAAGAGCTGCGCATCGCCCTCCACGAGCACGGCGAGATCGCCGCGGTTGCGGAAATTGAGCCACGTGCCGCGGTCGGCGAGAATATAGGCACCCATGCCCGACGCCGTGTTGAGGGCGGGTCCCATGCCCTGGCCCACTTCGCGGTACCAAGCGCCCTTGGCGCTCGCGAGATCGATCTTGGCGCTTTGCCAGTAGCGCAGCTCGGCCGCATGCGTGCCCGAATTGTCGCCGCGCGACACGAAGGGCGCTGCGGCCTTCTGGATGCGCACGAACGCCTCGTTGACGTCTTTCAGGCCCGCGACGCGCGCCGGATCCGCTTTCGGACCGATCACGACGAAATCGTTGTACATGACCTGGATGCGCGCCACACCGAAGCCCTCGGCGACGAACCTGTCTTCGGCCGGCTTGTCGTGCACGAACACGACGTCGGCGTCGCCGCGCCGCCCCACATCGAGCGCTTGGCCGGTGCCCAGAGCGACCACGCGCACGTCGATGCCGGTGTCGCGCTTGAAGGCGGGCAGCAGATGGCCGAACAGGCCCGACTGGTCGGTCGACGTGGTCGACGCGACCGTGATGAAGCGTTCCTGCGCGCCGGCCGGCAACGCCGCCAAAGCCAGCAGGCCCGCCAGAACGGCGCGCCGCATCTTCGCTGCTGTGTTTTTCACCATGGCAATTCTCCTGCAAGATAGGCCGCCGCTTCCGGCGTGCCGGGGGATCTGAAAAACCGATCGGCTTGCGCGTGCTCCAGCACGCGCCCGCGATGCAAAAAGACGATGTCCGCGCCCAAGCGCCGCGCCTGGCCGAGATTGTGCGTCGTCATCACGATCTTGGTGCCTTCGCCCGCCATCGCGCGCAAAATGTCTTCGAGCGCGCGCGCGGCGGCCGGATCGAGGCTCGCCGTGGGCTCGTCCAAAAACAGAATCTGCGGATCGAGCGCCCAGGCGCGCGCCAAAGCCACGCGCGCCTGCTCGCCGCCCGACAGAACGCGCGCGGGCCGCTCGGCGATGGCCTCGAGGCCCACGCGGCGCAGCCGGTCGCGCGCAATCTCGGTGCGCGGCCCGCGCGGCACGCCGCGCAGCTTGAGCCCGTAGGCGACGTTTGCCAGCGCCGAGCGGCGCAGCATGGACGGGCGCTGGAACACCATCGCCTGATGCCCCGCGGGATCGCGCGCCCACGCGATCGTGCCGGCGCTCGGGACCGCAAGCCCGTGGCACAGCCGCAGCAGCGTGCTTTTGCCCGCACCGTTGGCGCCGACCACGATCGTGGGGGCACCCGCGGCGAGCGTCAGCGTGAAGTCTTCCGCGATCGTCGTCGCTCCGATCGCAAGGCGCACATTCGCCAGCCGCAGGGGCAGGATGCTAGCCATAGCGGCGCACCGACATGCTCTTGAGCCCCGAAGCGGCCGCATTGACCGCAAGCACGACCGTCAGCAGCACGATCCCGAGCGCGAGTGCCAAGCCCAGATCGCCCTTGCTCGTTTCGAGCGCGATGGCCGTCGTCATCGTGCGCGTGATCCCTGCGATGTTGCCGCCGACGATGATGACGGCGCCCACCTCGGCAGCCGCACGCCCGAACCCGGCCAGCACGACGGTCACCAGCGCGTAGCGCGTATCCCAAAGCAACGTCGCCGCCGCCTGCAGCAGGCTTGCCCCCAGAGAGCGCAACTGGTCGCAATGCTCCGCCCAAGCGTCTTCGATCGATTGGCGCGCCAATGCCGCCAGGATGGGGGCGATGAGAACGGTTTGGGCCACCACCATCGCTCCCGGGGTGAACAGCAGCCCCAAGCTGCCGAGCGGACCTGCGCGCGACAGCAGCAGATAGACGACGAGCCCGACCACGACCGGCGGCAGCCCCATCGCCGCATTGAGAATCACGACGATGGCTTGGCGGCCGGGAAAACGGGCAAGCGCCAAGGCCGCACCGAGCGGCAAGCCGATCGCAGCCGCGATCAGCGTGGCGGCGAGACTTACCTGCAGCGACAGCGCCACGATCCCGTACAGCTGCCGGTCGCCGCCGAGCAGCAGGGCCAGTGCCGTCGCAAATGCATCGCCAAATATCGCCATGGATGCGGGGGAATGTCGGTTGGCCGGGCAGGCAGGTCAAATCCGCCGTGCAGTAGAGTTTGCAAGTTTTTGCAGGATTTTGCATAAAGGCTTTGATGAGCGAATCCGTTTTGACGACAGAGGAGGTGGCGCGCTATCTGCGCTTGAGGCCGCGCTCGATCTACGAGCTTGTGCGCGCCAAGCGCATTCCTTGCGCGCGCATCGGCGGCAAATGGCTGTTCCCGCGCGGCCTCGTCGATGCGTGGCTCGTGCAGAACACCGATCTCGGCGCGCTCGCCGCACGGCCCGCAGCACCGCCGCCGATCCTGGCCGGCAGCCACGATCCGTTGCTCGACTGGGCGCTGACGCGCTCCGGCTGCGGGATTGCGGGCCTGCCCGGCGGCAGTCTCGACGGGCTCGATGCGCTGCGCGACCGCCGCGCAATGGCGGCGGCCTTGCACATCGTCGATCCGGACAGCGGGACCTTCAACGTGCCGGCCCTGCAGGCCGCGTTGCCCGGCGAGGATCTCGCGGCGTTCGGCTGGGCGTGGCGCACGCAGGGCCTGCTCGTCGCGCGCGGCAACCCGAAAAAGCTGCGCAATCTCGCCGACCTGCGGCGCCGGCGCGTCAAGACCGTCTTGCGCCAACCGGCTGCGGGCAGCCATGTTCTGTTCATGCATCTGTTGGCCGAAGCGGGCATTCGCCTCACCGAACTCGACGCGGCACCCACGCCCGCGTTCAACGAAACCGAGATCGCGGCCGCCGTGCGCGAAGGCCATGCCGATGCGGGCTTCGGCGTCGCGGCCTCCGCGGGCCAACTCGGCATCGATTTCGTGCCGCTGTTCCGCGAGCGCTTCGACATCGCCGTCCGGCGGCGCGACTATTTCGAGCCGCCCATCCAACGCCTGCTCGCCTTCGCGCGCAGCCCCGCCCTTGCAGAACACGCCGAGCATCTGGGCGGCTACGATCTCTCGTGTCTCGGCCAAGTGGTGCTGAACCAATGACCGCAACGATCGTCGCAGTTTCGAGCAACGCCGAGCATGTCTTTTCCAAAAGCGTCCAAGACGCGATCGAGCTTCGCGAAGGGTTCGGAATCGTGGGCGACGCGCACGCCGGCGCCACCGTCCAGCATCTGAGCCGGATTGCGGTCGATCCGACGGCCCCCAATCTGCGCCAGGTGCATCTGATCCACGCCGAATTGCTCGACGAGCTGCACGGGCGCGGCTTTGTTCTCAAGCCCGGCGATATCGGCGAAAACATCGTCACGCGCGGCATCGATCTGCTCGGGCTTGGCACGGGCACCGTTTTGCATCTGGGCAACGACGCCGCAATCCAAGTCACGGGCTTGCGCAATCCATGCGCGCAGCTCGACAAGCTTCAGCGCGGCCTGCTGGCTGCCGTGCTCGACCGCGACGCAAACGGCGCGCTCGTTCGCAAATCCGGCATCATGGCGGTCGTGCTGAAAAGCGGACAAGTCAGGCCCGGCGATGCGATCCGCATTGAGGCGCCATCGGGCCCCTTCGTCGCTTTGGCACCCGTCTAGAGTTCTTCGGGCGGCTTGTGCTTGGCAAACAACGCGAGCAGCAACAGATCGTAGACGATCTTGACGCCGCCCGCCGCGACCAGCGGCCAGCCGAAGCTTGAGGCCGCCAGCATCGCACCCGCAAGGATGGGACCCGCAGCCGTCGCGAGCGTTTTGGGCACGGCCGTGAGGCTCGCTGCGGCCGGTCGCTCGGCCGGTGTCACCGTCGCCATCACATAGGATTGGCGCGCGGGCACGTCCATTTGCGTGAGCAGGCTGCGCAGCACGAGCAAACCCACGGCGATCTGCGCCTCGGGCGCAAAGGGGACGGCAATCAGCAGGAGATTTGCGGGCAAATGCGAGAACACCATCGTGCGGACGAGGCCGATGCGCTTGGCGAGCCACACGGCGGCGAATTGCGAGAAAGCACCCAAGAGACGCGTGGCGAAAAACACCGCGCCGGTTTCGGCGGCCGAAAAATCGAACCGCACGAGCAGCCACAACGCCAAGATCGTCTGCACGATGAGGCCGCTTGCAAACGAGTCGACCGCAAACAGTGTGGCCAGCACCATGACATGGCGACGCGACTGCTTGAGCGGCACGCGCGCGGCACCCTTCTCGGACGAGCGGTCCGGCACGCCGCGATAGAGGGCGAAGATCGCAAGGCCGATCGCCGCGTAGACAAAGAACACGGTTTCGGTCGCAATCGCCAAATAGTCGACGAGGCCGATCGACAAGGCACCGAAAGCGCCCGCAAAGATCCCGACAAAGCCGTAGCGCGCGAACGCCATCGTGCGCGCATGGCCGTCTGCATCGGCCGCCAGCGTGGCATGTTCGAGCGGCACGAACGGGCTCGAATCCCCAGCCGCCACATTGAGCGTCCCCACAAACGCGACTGCGGCCACGACCCAAAAGCCTTGCGCAAAACCAAAAGCGATGCCGGTGGCCGCCATCGCGAGCGAAGCGCCGAGCAGCAGCGTGCGGATCGACGCGAGATGCGCCGACAGCCCCACGCCGAGCGTGGTGACGGCAGCCCCCGTCAGCGCCAGGGTCGAGATGGCACCGACCGCAAACGTGTCGTAGCCCAGGGCGGTCAGATGCAATGGCAGCAACAGCGCCGCAAACCCGTCGGCAAAGGCGCGCAAACCGCGCCCGGCCGTCACCCGTGTGGTTTCGCGCATTCCCGATCCCCCGCCCCCAGGGTCTAACGGGAAAGTGGCAGTACGGCTAGAGGCGGCGCAGATCGGCCGCTGGCAGGTATTTGTCCGACCACGGGAGATCGACCTGCACCACGCGCGGCAATTCGAGCCCGCGCGCCAACAATTCGACCGAGCGCTGCAGGCGCGGCAGCTCGATCTGTCCGAGGCCCGAGCGCGCCGTCTGGGCCCGCGCAGATTTAGCCAGATCGTCGAATCGAAGCCGGTGAGCGGCCTCGCCGACCATGCGGCCGACGAGGTCGGCGGGCTACTGGATGTTGGCCGACTTCCACGACACGATCGCTGCCGGCGTCGAGCGACAGGCGTTGAATATGCCGAGCGGCGTGGCATCCGGATCGCGCAGGTGCCACTCGACCAGGGCCGGCAGATCGGCAAAGCCGAAATCGCAGGTTTCGGAGGCCGCGCGCTGCATGGCATCGGCCCCCGACGCTGGATCCATCGCGACAATGCGAATGCCTTCTTGCGCGAAATAGCCCCGTTCTGCCGCATGGATAAACGGCACGCCGCCGCTCTGCGCGAACACATGAGGCGCGGGGAAAGCCGCCAAGCCGCCCGCCGCAGCGGATTTCAGAAACGTCCGGTGCGCGAATTTCTTCGCCTTCGGCATGGCTTGCCCACCCCTCGGCTTGCGAGGCGGGAATCTACGCAATCCCTATGCCAATTGCCTTCTAGCGTCGCGTTTCGGGCGACAGGTCGCGCTCCAGGCGCTGGCTGTATTTCGACATCCCGAAACACAGGACGAAGTAGGTAAGCGCGGCAAAGACGTAGGCCTCGTTGGGAAAGCCCATCCAGTTGGGATCGCCCAAGGCCGCGCGCAGCGTGGTGAAGAAGTCGAAAATGCCGACAATGACGACGAGGGTCGTGTCCTTGAACAGGCCGATGAAGGTGTTGACCTGGGCCGGGATCGTCATTTTGAGTGCTTGCGGGAGAACGATCAGGCGCATTTTCTGCGCGTAGTTGAGCCCCAGCGATTCCGCCGCCTCGTACTGCCCGCGCCCGAGGCCCTGCAAGCCGCCGCGCACGACTTCGGCCAGATAGGCCGCCGAAAAGATCGTGTAGGCGAACTGGATGCGGAACAGCCGGTCGATCGTCATGCCCGAAGGCAGGAAG
This sequence comes from Tagaea sp., assembly GCA_044378015.1. Classification (GTDB taxonomy): domain Bacteria; phylum Pseudomonadota; class Alphaproteobacteria; order CACIAM-22H2; family CACIAM-22H2; genus Tagaea. The sequence goes on along the minus strand of JBILXZ010000048.1, from coordinate 1,610 downwards.
AGCGGCAGCATGATTGCCGCCATGAAAATGATCGTGACGAGCGGCACGCCGCGCACGCATTCGATGACCGCAATGCAGAGCCATTTGACGACCGGCATGTGCGAGCGACGTCCCAGCGCCAGCAGGATCGCGACCGGATAGCCGGTCGCAAGGCCGAACACGGCGATGAACACGGTCACGGTGAGCCCGCCCCACAGACGCGTCGGAACTTGGGTTCCGAAAATCTCGATGCCGAAGAAGGTGCCGTCCATCAGGACGAACATCAGCGCGGCGGCGGCAAGCCAAGCATAGACGAGCTTTTTCGACCACAATCGGCGGAACAGCGACAGGCCGACCATGGCCGAGAACAGCGACAGCATAGTGGCCGGGCGCCAGCGCAGTTCGTAAGGATAGAGGCCGAACACGGCAAACCAGAATTTCTCGTCGACGAACGCCCAGCACGCGCCGCTGCGCGCTTCACGGCATTGGGCGGCCGTGCCCGTCCAATGCGCGTCGAACACCGCCCAGCCGAGGATCGGCGGCAGGATTTTGTAGAGCACGTAGAGGCATGCGAGCGTGATCGCGGCGTTGAGCGGCGTGCCGAAATAGCGCAGGCGCAGATCGTTGGCGAAACTGCGCCAGGTGGCGCCTGCGGCGCGCGGGGACGAAATAGGTGCGGCGAATTCGGCCATGCGCCTAGCGCTCTTTCAGCGCGACGCGCGCGTTGTAGACATTCATGCCTGCCGCCGTCAGCAGCGACAGCACGAGATAGACCGTCATCATGATGAAGATCACCTCGATCGCCTGGCCGGTTTGGTTGATCGACGTGTTCGAGACGCTGAACAGATCCTGGTAGCCGATCACGATCGCGAGCGACGAATTTTTGGTGAGATTGAGGTACTGGCTCGTGAGCGGCGGCACGATCACGCGCAGCGCCTGGGGCAGGATCACGAGGCGCATGATGCGGCCGTTCGAAAGCCCGAGCGCGCGGGCCGCCTCCCACTGGCCCTTGCCGACAGACTGGATGCCCGAGCGCACGATTTCGGCCACGAACGCGGCCGTGTAGATCACAAGCCCGGTCAGCAGGGCCGCGAATTCGGGGCTGAGCTCGGCGCCGCCCGCGAAGTTGAAGCCCTGCAACTCGGGCACCGACAGGATCAGACGGTCGCCTGCAAGATTTGCGGCAGCCAAAGGCAGCAGCGCGAGATAGCCCATGCAAATCGGCCAGACGCGGCGATACTCGCCCGTCCGCATCTGGCGCGCGCGCGCGCGCCGCACGGTCCAGACGACCGCCGCCAGCGCGAGCGCGAGTCCGAACAGCGCAAAAGCCGCCGCATCGTTCCATTGGAGCACGGGGATTTTGAGGCCGCGCTGCGAGAGATACACGCCGGGCAGAGGGTTGAGCGCTTCGCGCACGCTCGGCAGTTGCTGGAATACGACCAGCCAGAATACGAGTTGCAGCACCACGGGCGTGTTGCGCACGATTTCGATGTAGACGCCGACGAGGCCCGACAGCAGCGGATTTTCGGACAGGCGCATGATCCCCAGGAACACGCCGAGCAGCGTCACCGCCACGCATCCGAGAATGGCCACGCGCAGCGTGTTTAGCAAGCCCACCAGCAGCGCGCGCG
>JBILXZ010000016.1:0-66669 GCA_044378015.1 Tagaea sp. | reverse complement strand
TTTGTGCGCGGAAGACATCAAGGCGGTCAACGAAACGATCCTGCGGCGCATGCATTCCTCGGTGCCGCTGATCCCGCAGCTTGCGAGCCACATCGTGGCGGCCGGCGGCAAGCGCATGCGCCCGATGCTCACGCTGGCGGCCGCGCGCATGTGCGGCTATCGCGGCGACCGGCATATCAAGCTCGCCGCTTGCGTCGAATTCATCCACACCGCCACGCTTCTGCACGACGACGTGGTCGACGAGAGCGATCTGCGCCGCGGCCTCGCCACGGCCAACGCGCTGTGGGGCAACAAGGCGAGCGTGCTGGTCGGCGATTTCCTGTTCAGCCGCTCCTTCCAGCTGATGGTCGAAGACGGCTCGCTCGGCGTGCTCGGCATTCTTTCGGCCGCGTCGGCCACGATCGCGGAAGGCGAGGTGCTGCAGCTCGCCACCGCCAACGACACCGAAACCTCCGAGCAGGCCTATCTCGAGGTCGTCAGCGCCAAGACCGCGGCGCTGTTCGCGGCCGCGTGCCGCGTGGGTGCCGCCGTCGCCGACCGGCCCAAGGCCGAAGAAGACGCGCTCGAAACCTACGGCCTCAATCTCGGCATCGCCTTCCAGCTCGTCGACGACGTGCTCGACTACGGCGCTTCGAGCGCCGACATGGGCAAGAACAGCGGCGACGATTTCCGCGACGGCAAGATCACCCTGCCGGTGGTGCTGTCGTTCCTGCGCGGCGAGGAAATCGAGCGCGCGTTCTGGCGCCGCACGCTCGAAGAACTCGACCAGAAGGAAGGCGATTTCGCGCATGCGCTCGAGCTCATGCGCAAGCACCGCGCGCTCGACGACACGATCGAGCGCGCGCGCCACTACGGCCGCATCGCGCGCGACGCGCTCGGCATCTTCGCCGACGGGCCGGAGAAGCGCGCGCTGGTCGATCTCGTGGATTTCGCGATCCAGCGCGGCTACTAGCCCGCAAGCTGCGCCTGCAGCAGCGAAGACAGCACGGGCGCTTGGGTGCGGCGCTCCGTCGCGATGCCGTCGAGATAGTCGCGCCGGCCCGGCTGCGTCGAAGTCTGGGCCACTTCGAGCCGCTGGGCCACTTCGCCCGCCGTGCGGTAGCGGCGCGCTTCGCGGTCGTGGAACACGGCGCGGTTGGCGCTGGCGGCGGCGGGCATCAGCTTGTTGGACGGCATGTCGGGCGATTCTTCGGCGGCTTTGATGAGCCGCATGGCGCCGCGCGCGCCCAGGAAATGGGCGGCGTAGACCTCCTGGTAGGTCGGCTCGCGGCCGAGCGCCTTCTGCAGCGAATTGCGGTTCCGCTCGGTGAGTTCGCCCGCCATCGCGGCGGCCATTCCGGGGTCCTTGCGCAGGGCAAGAATTGCCGCGCGGTCGTCCTGGCTCGGCACTTCGTTCCGGCCCGTGGCATGGTCTTTGGCGATCTTTCCGGCGAGATCCCCGATCCCGTATTTGGCGCCGTGGCTGCGCACGAGGTCGAACCAGGTCTGCTCGGTGAACTGGAACAGGCCCGCCGCCGTCGAGTTTTTGCTTTGGGCGTTGGTTTTCAGCGCGCTTTCGCGGTTGGCGATGGCCAAAAGCTCGTCGAAGCCGGCCTTGCCGCGTTTGGCGGGTTCGGCCAAAGCGCTTGCGATCTGCGGGGACACGCGCGGCATCTGGGGGGCCGGCATCTGGCGGGTTTCTGAAATCATGACCCCTCCAACGGAGCAACCCCCATGCCAAGCGCGGCGCTTGCGCGCCCAAGCGAGGAGCGCTATACGAGCCGTCCCGATCGGTCGGAGCGTAGCTCAGCCTGGTAGAGCACTAGCTTCGGGAGCTAGGGGCCGGAGGTTCGAATCCTCTCGCTCCGACCATCGGCCCTCCTCGCTTGCGCACGCACAAGGCGCATCGCCGCCGACGGCAAGCTCGTGGCCGAAGAAAATGCCAAGCGCGCGAAGCCGTCGCTCGACCGCTGCGATGCGCTGGTCGCGGCGATCGAAAAATGCCTGCCGCCGAAGGGTACGGATGTCTTTCCGGCCAGGTATTTCGGCTTGTTTTCGCTGCCCCGGCCCGGGATTTTCGTGTGTCGCCGACGCGTCCGTCGCGGCATACCGGATGCGCGCCGAATGCGCGAGCTATCCCGTCAACTCGGGATATGCTTTCGTGCCAATAAATCATGCTCTCGCCTCGAAACAGGGAAACGCGAAGGACTGGCAATGGCGACGATCGCGGTCGGAACTTTCCAGCACGAGACCAACACGTTTGCGCCCGCAAAGGCGGATCGCGCGGCTTTTGTCGAAGGCGGCGGCTGGCCTTCCATGGTGCGCGGCGCTGCCATTCCGGCGGCGTTCGCGGGGATGAACGTGCCGATCGCGGGCTTCATCGCCGCCGCTGCAGCCGCTGGCCACAGGCTCGCCCCGCTGATCTGCGCCAACGCGACGCCCTCGGCCCATGTCGCCGACGACGTCTTCGCCGAAATCGTCGAGGCGATGTGCGCCGATCTCGCCCGCGCGCTGCCGGTCGACGCGGTCTATCTCGACCTGCACGGCGCGATGGTGACCGACTCGCTCGAAGACGGCGAGGGCGAAATCGTCCGCCGCGTGCGGGCTGTCGTGGGACCGCGCATCCCCGTGGTCGTGTCGCTCGATCTGCATGCCAACGTGTCGCGCGCCATGTTCGACTGCGTCGACGCGTGCGTCGCCTACCGCACCTACCCGCATGTCGACATGGCCGAAACCGGCGGGCGCGCATTCGCGCTGGTCGCGCGGATACTCGCCACCGGCGAGCGGTTTGCGGGCGCTTTTCGGCAGATACCGTTCATGATCCCGTTGACGGCGCAATGCTCGCTGATCGAGCCCGGCGCAGGTCTCTATCGGCGTTTGGCCGAGATCGAGGCCCGCAGCGGCGCCGTGCTTTCCTACTGCACTGGTTTTCCGGCGGCCGACATTCGCGACTGCGCGCCGTCGGTGTTCGGCTTCGCGCCCAATGCGGCCGCAGCCGAGGCTGCCGTCGCCGAGCTGTCGGCGGGCGTGTGCGAGGCCGAGCGCGACTATGCGGCCGAACTCTTTTCGCCCGAAGACGCGGTCGCGCGCGCGGCCGCCCGCGGCGGACGCAACGGCAAGCCGGTCGTGCTGGCCGATACGCAAGACAATCCCGGTGCGGGCGGCAACGGCGACACGACCGGGCTGCTGGCGGCGATGCTGCGCTTGCGCCCGCAAGGCGCGGTGCTCGGCATGCTGATCGATCCCGCGGCCGCAGCCCAAGCGCACCAAGTTGGGACCGGCAACAGCGCGGAATTCCGCTTGGGCGCTTTGTACGGCTGGCCGGGCGTCGCGCCGGTCGTCGGCGCCTTCAAAGTTCTGGCGACCGGCGACGGCGCATTCATGTGCACGGGCCCTTTCTACGGCGGCAGCCGCATGCAGCTGGGGCCGATGGCGGTGCTCGAAGCGAACGGCATTCGCGTCGTGCTCGCGAGCAAAAAGGTGCAGACGGCGGACCAGGAAATGTTCCGCCATGTCGGCATCGAGCCGATCCGCGAAAAGATCGTCGCTGTCAAAAGCTCGGTGCATTTCCGCGCCGATTTCCAGCCGATCGCCGAAGAGGTGCTGGTCGTCGAGGCGCCGGGACCTAACCCGGCCGATCCCGCCGCCCTCGCGTGGACGCGCCTGCGCAAGGGCATGCGCCTGCGTCCGCACGGGCCGGTTTTCGGCTGACGGGCCGCCCTTCGAACCGCCGGGCGGCGGGCCGCAGCGGGCGTCGAATTGCGCTTCGATCTGGGTCATAATCGGGCCACAATCGGTCGCGATGATTCGCGCCCAAGGAGACGATGCAATGGACCGCAGGCATGTGCTGAAAATCGGGGGCGCCGCCGCCGCCGCTTTGGCCGCACCCCGCGCCATGGCCCAGGGCGCAACGGCGCAGGCGCGGGCGCCCATTCGCATCGGCGAGCTGAATTCCTACAAAATGTTCGCCGCGTTCCTCGAGCCCTACAAGAAGGGCATGGAGCTTGCGGTCGACGAGATCAACGCGGGCGGCGGGGCTTTGGGCCGGCCGATCGAGATCGTCGTGCGAGACGACAATGGCCAGCCCGGCGACGCGGTGCGCGTGGCCGAAGAACTGCTGGCGCGCGAGCGCGTGTCGCTGCTGATGGGCACGTTCGCGTCGAATGTCGGCCTCGCCGTCTCGAGCTTCGCCAAAGAGCGCAAAGTGCCGTTCCTCGCGTCCGAGCCGCTCACCGACAAGATCGTGTGGGAACAGGGCAACCGCTACACGTTTCGACTGCGCGCTTCGACCTACATGCAGACCGCCATGCTGGTGCCCGACGCCGTGCGCGTCGCCAAGCGCCGCTGGGCCATCGTCTACCCGAACTACGAATACGGCCAATCGGCGACGGCGGCCTTCAAGAGGCTCATGCAGGCGCGCCAGCCGAACATCGAGTTCGTGGCCGAGCAGGCAACGCCCTTGGGCCGCATCGAAGCGGGGCCGGTCGCGGCCGCTCTGCAGGCGGCGAGGCCCGAAGCGATCTTCTCGTCGCTGTTCGGCCCCGACCTGTCGCGCTTCGTGCGCGAGGGCACCACGCGCGGTCTCTTCCGCAACGTCGAGGTCTTCAACCTGCTCGCGGGCGAGCCCGAATATCTCGACCCGCTGCTCGACGAAGCGCCGGTCGGCTGGTACGTGACCGGCTATCCGTGGCAGGACATCAAGACGCCCGAGCACGACCGGTTCCTCGCGGGCTACCAGGCGAAGTTCCGCGACTATCCGCGCCTGGGCTCGGTCGTGGGCTACGCGGCCGTCGTCGGCGCCGCCGAGGCGATCCGCAAGGCAGGCTCGCTCGAGCCCGAAAAGATCGTCGATGCCATGAAGGGCCTCGCGCACGGCACGCCGTTCGGGCGCATCGTCTACCGCGCCCTCGACCACCAATCGACGATGGGCGCCTATGTCGGCCGCATCGGCCTTCGCAACGGCAAGGGCGTGATGACCGACTGGCGCTACGCGGACGGGGCGGACTATCTGCCGCCGGACGCCGAGGTCCGCAGCTTGCGCCCGCCCGAATAGGACGGTCTTTCGTGTCGGACCTCTTCGCCGACATCCTGATCCAGTTTCTGAACGGGTTGGCGGGCGCCTCGTCGCTGTTTCTGGTGGCGGCGGGCCTGTCGCTGATTTTCGGCGTCACGCGCATCGTCAACTTCGCGCACGGCGCCTTGTTCATGCTCGGCCTCTATCTCGCCTGGAGCCTCATCGATCTTTTCGGGCGCAGCACGGTTTTCGGCTTCTGGGGTGGGGTTCTGGCCGCTGCCTTGTGCGTGGGCGCCGTCGGCGCTGCGATCGAGATCGCGGTGCTGCGGCGCATCTACAAGGCGCCCGAACTGTTCCAGCTGCTCGCGACATTCGCGCTCGTGCTGGTGGTCAAAGACGCCGTTCTGTATTTCTGGGGGGCCGAGGAATTGCTGGGGCCGCGCGCGCCCGGCTTGCGCGGGGCCGTCGAAATCTTCGGGCGCCGCTTTCCCGAATACGATCTCTTGCTGATCGCTGCGGGCCCGACCGTGCTGGCGCTCCTGTGGCTGCTCTTGCACCGCACGCGCTACGGAATGTTCGTGCGCGCGGCCACGCAGGACCGCGAAATGCTGGCGGCGTTGGGCACCGACGAGCGGCGCCTGTTCACGTCCGTGTTTTTCCTCGGCGCGTTTCTGGCGGGGCTCGGCGGCGCGCTGCAGATCCCGCGCGAGCCGGCCCAGCTGTCGCTGGATATCGCGGTCATCTCGGACGCGTTCGTGGTCGTCGTCGTCGGCGGCATGGGCTCGGTCGGCGGCGCGTTTCTCGCCGCTCTGCTGATCGCGCAGGCCAAAGCCTTGTGCATCGCTTTGGGCGACGTCGCGATGTTCGGCACGACCGTGTCGTTCAGCAAGCTCACGCTCGTCGTCGAGTTCGCGATCATGGCGGCGGTGCTCGTTCTGCGGCCGTGGGGGCTGCTCGGCAAACCGCTTGCCGTCCCGCGCGGTGCGGGCGCGCATGCGGCGGCGCTCGATCCGCCGGGACCGCTCTTTTGGCCCTCGTCGTTCTTCGTGCTGGTGCTGCTGGCCCTCGTTCCGCTCGGCGGCGACCGCTATTTGCCGGTGCTGGCGGGCGACATCGCGGTGTTCGCGCTGTTCGCCGTGTCTTTGCACTTCCTGATGGGGCCGGGGGGGCTCGTGTCGTTCGGCCATGCCGCCTATTTCGGGCTCGGCAGCTACGCCGCGGCGCTGGTTTTCCTGCGGCTCGACCTGCCGGCCGAAGCCGCGCTGCTGGCGGCGCCGCTGGCGGGCGGGGCGGCGGCGCTGCTGTTCGGCTGGTTCTGCGTGCGGCTGAGCGGGGTCTATCTTGCGATGCTCACGCTGGCCTTCGCGCAGATCGCATGGTCGGTCGTGTTCCAGTGGAACGACGCGACCGGCGGTTCGAACGGTCTGATCGGCCTGTGGCCCGCGGGCGCGCTCAAAGACCGCACACTCTATTTCTGGGCGACACTGGCGCTGTGCGCGGCCGGTATCTTCTTGCTGTGGCGCACGGTGCACGCGCCCTTCGGGCTTGCCTTGCGCGCCGCGCGCGACCAGCCGATGCGCGCCGAGGCGATCGGCATCGACGTGCGCCGCGTGCAGTGGCTCGCTTTCGCGCTGAGCGGCGCAATCGCGGGGCTTGCGGGCGGGCTGTTCGCGTTCGCCAAAGGCAGCATTTCGCCCGACACGCTCGGCGTCGCGCGCTCGGTCGACGGGCTGGCGATGGTGCTGCTGGGCGGCGTGCAGACTTTGACCGGCCCCGTTCTGGGTGCCGCCGTCTTCACCTGGCTGCACGACGAAATCGCGCGCAACACGCAGTATTGGCGCGCGATCCTGGGGCTTTCGATCCTCGCGCTCGTGCTCGCTTTCCCGCACGGGCTCGGCGGGGCGCTGAAGCGCCTGCGGGGCGCGGCATGAGTCTGCTCGTCGCAAAGGGCCTGCGCAAAGCCTTCGGCGGCGTGGAAGCCGTCGTCGATGTGGGCTTTGCGGTGGCGCCCGGCGAGGTCGTGGCGCTGATCGGCCCCAACGGGGCAGGCAAGAGCACGTGCTTCAACATGCTGAACGGCCAGCTTGCCCCGGATCGCGGTGCTGTCCTGCTGGCGGGCGAAGACATCGCGGGACTGCCGCCGCGCGCGATCGCGCGCCTGGGCGTGGGCCGCACTTTCCAGATCACGGCGACGTTCGCTTCGATGCGCGTGCGCGAGAACGTGCAGGTCGCGCTGCAGTCGTTCGCGGGCAAAAGCTGGGGCCTGTGGCGCTCGGCGGACGCGCTCTTTCGCGACGAAGCGCTGGCACTCCTCGCGCGCGTGGGCATGGCCGACCAGGCCGAACGGCTCTGCGGCACGCTTGCCTACGGCGATCTCAAGCGCGTCGAGCTGGCGGTGGCGCTTGCGGGCAAGCCCCGCCTTCTGCTGATGGACGAGCCCACGGCCGGCATGGCGCCCGCCGAGCGCCTTGCGCTGATGGCGCTGGCCGCCGGCCTCGCGCGCCGCGACAAGATCGGCGTTCTTTTCACCGAGCACGACATGGACACGGTTTTCGCGCATGCCGGCCGCATCCTCGTGATGGACCGGGGCCGCCTGATCGCCGAAGGCAGCCCGGAGGCGGTGCGCGGCGATCCCGACGTGCGCCGCGTCTATCTGGGTGCGGGCACCATGTACGGCGAACAGGCATGATGCTCGAAGTTCGCGATCTTTCGGCAAGCTACGGCCGCGCGCAGATCCTGTCGGGCGTGTCGCTCGACGTGGCGGCGGGCGAAGTTGTCGCCCTCTTGGGTCGCAACGGTGCCGGCAAATCGACGACGCTGAAGGCGATCCTGGGCCTGGTCCCGCCGACGCGCGGGCGCGTCGTGTTCGACGGCGCCGCGATCGCGGGCCAAGCCTCCTATCGCATCGCGCGCCTGGGCCTCGGCTACGTGCCCGAGGAGCGGCGGATTTTCGCGGACCTCACGGTGCGCGAGAATCTCGAGGTCGCGCGCCGCGCGCCGCGCGAGGGTTTCGAGCCGTGGACGCACGCGCGCCTGTTCGATCTGTTCCCCAATCTCGAAACGCTGATCGACCGGCCGGGCGGGCGCATGTCGGGCGGCGAGCAGCAGATGCTGGCCGTCGCGCGCACGCTGATGGGCAATCCCAAGATGCTGCTGCTCGACGAACCCTCCGAAGGGCTCGCCCCCCTGATCGTCGAGCAGATGGAGGCGGCCATCGCCGCCCTCAAGCGCGACGGACTTTCCGTCCTCCTGTGCGAGCAGAATCTGCATTTCGCGATGCGGCTCGCCGACCGCGCAATCATCCTCGAGAAGGGCCAGGTGCGCTACGCGGGCACCATGGCCGCCTTGATGGCCGACGCCGCCGCCCGCAAAACCTATCTCGAGCTTTAGCCGATGTCGAATTTCACGCCTTGCGCGAGCGGCAGCGCGCTGCCGTAATTGACCGTGTTGGTGGCCCGCCGCATGTAGGCGCGCCACGAATCCGAGCCCGACTCGCGCCCGCCGCCGGTTTCCTTCTCGCCGCCGAAAGCGCCGCCGATTTCGGCTCCCGACGGGCCGATATTGACGTTGGCGATGCCGCAATCGGACCCGCGCGCGGAGAGAAAAAGCTCGGCCTCGCGCAGATCGTTGGTGAAGATCGACGAGGAAAGGCCTTGCGCTACCGCATTGTGTTTCGCGATGGCTTCGTCGAGATCGTCGTAGCGCATCGCGTAGAGGATGGGGGCGAACGTCTCTTCGAGAACGGGACCGATCTGGTCCGGCATTTCCACAAGCGCGGGGCGCACGTAAAAGGCGTCGGCGGCAAAGCCGTCCGCCACGCGCGCACCCCCCGTCGCCTTGCCGCCGAGCGCTGCCGCTCGGGCAAGGGCGGCCTGCATCGCGTCGAACGCGGCCTTGTCGACGAGCGGCCCCACGAGCGTGCCGGGGGCGAGCGGATCGCCGATGCCGACCGAGAGATAGGCTTGGCGGAGCCGTCCGATCAACGCGTCGTAGATCGCGGAATGCACGAACAGCCGCCGCAGCGTGGTGCAGCGTTGGCCGGCCGTGCCCATCGCGGCGAAGGCAAGGCCGCGCACGGCAAGATGGAGATCCGCACTCGGGGCGACGATGGCGGCATTGTTGCCGCCGAGTTCGAGCAGCACGCGCCCGAAGCGCTGCGCCACGCGCGGCGCCACGGCGCGGCCCATCGCGGTCGAGCCGGTCGCCGAGACGAGGGCTACTCTTGCATCGTCCACGAGCGCTTGACCCACGTCGCGCCCGCCGGGCAACAAAGCCGACAAGCCCGCCGGTGCGCCGCCGAACTTCTCGACCGCGCGCGCGAACAGGGCTTGCGTCGCAAGGGCGGTGAGCGGCGTTTTCTCCGACGGTTTCCACACGATCGCGTTGCCGCACACGAGCGCCAGCGCCGCATTCCACGCCCACACCGCAACGGGGAAATTGAAAGCCGAGACGATGCCGACCACGCCCAGCGGATGCCAGGTTTCCATCATGCGATGCTGCGCGCGCTCTGTCGCGATGGTGAGGCCGTAGAGCTGGCGCGACACGCCGACCGCGAAGTCGCAAATGTCGATCATCTCCTGCACTTCGCCTTGCCCTTCGGACGCGATCTTGCCGACCTCGATCGACACGAGCCGTCCGAGCTCTTCTTTGTGCGCGCGCAATTCGTCGCCGAACAGCCGCACAAGCTCGCCGCGCCGCGGGGCCGGCACCAGGCGCCAGACAAGATACGCCGCATGCGCGGTTTCGATCGCGGCCGAGGTTCTTTTCGCGTCCGCATCGGTCACGAAACCGATCGTTTCGCCCGTAATCGGCGTGCGCACGAGGCGCTTCCCGTTGGAGAAGGCGGCTTGGTCCACGCCGAGCTTCGCGAGCAGGCGGGCGGTTTCGCGGGCGTAGTCGGCGGCTGTCATGGCGTTTCCCCGAATTGAGTGCGCGGGCGCGTTTACCAGCTTTCGGCCAGCATCGCGCGATATTCTTCCGGCGAAGCGATGCGCGGATTGGTCGCGTGGCAATGGTCTTTCATCGCCTTGCCGATGGCCTCGTCGACGAAGCTTTTTTCCACGCCCATGGCGCCAAGCCCCGCCGCAATGCCGAGATCGCGGTTGAGCTTCGCGATTGCCGCGTCGACGGCCATACCGGCGGAGAGGCCCATTGCGTGGCGCAGTCGCGCGTATTTGTCCTCGTCGACCGCGCTTGCGGCGGTTTCGTTGAAACGCAACACGGCCGGCAGCAGCACGGCATTGAGCGTGCCGTGATGCAGCGATTTCTGCCGATAGCTGCCCAGCGCATGCGACAGCGAATGCACGGCCCCCAAGCCTTTCTGGAAGGCGAGCGCACCCTGCGCCGACGCACTCATCATCTGGCGGCGCGCTTCGCGGTCGCCGCCGTTTTCGACCGCGCGGCGCAGCCATTTGGCGGCCCGCGCCAGCCCGTCGAGCGCAATGCCGTCGGCCGGCGGGTTGAAAGCGGGTGCGAGAAAGGTTTCGATGCAATGCGCCATCGCGTCCATGCCGGTCGCGGCCGTGAGGCCGGGCGGCAAAGAGAGCGTCAATTCCGGATCGAGGATGGCCGTGCGCGGCACCAGATGCCACGAATGGAACCCGACCTTGCGTCCGTCCTTGAGGATCACGATGGCGCCGCGCGCCACCTCGCTGCCCGTCCCCGCGGTGGTCGGCATCGCGATCAGCGGCGCGCAGGCCGATGTGATCTTGGGCGCCCCGCCGTCGATGGTGGCGTATTGCGAAAGCGGGGCAGGGTGCGTGGCGAGAATGGCGAGACCCTTGGCAAGGTCGATCGACGAGCCGCCGCCGACGGCGACGAGCCCGTCCGCGCCGTGCGCGCGATAGGCCTCGAGGGCCGCTTCGACGGCAAGTTCGGTTGGGTTGCCGGGTGTGCCGTCGAAAATCGCATAGGGCAGCTTGCCCTCGATCGCGGCCAGCGCTTGGGCGGCCACACCGGCGGCGACCACGCCCTTGTCGGTCACGACCAGGGGGCGCTTGATGCCGGCGGCTGCACACGCCTCGGGCAGAACCTTCGATGCGCCGAAATCGATCTGGATGTCGGTGATGTATTTGATGAGGGGCATCTGGCGGCTTTCCGTCTTCCTGTTCGCGACGGATGCTAGGTTAGAGCAAAGACCGCATCGCCGCCAACCGCCGCTTGGATTGCCCATCGGACGGCATTCGTGTTCGGTTGAGGCACTTTCCTTTCCGTCGGGTTAGTTGACGAAATCAACGAAGGAGGCAAAATTGGAACCGTTATAGTCGATATATATGCATCCTTCGACTGTCGGCACACCTTGGCGCAATCTAACAAGAATGTAGCAGTCGATTTGGCTTTCGAAATTGTTCTCGACCTCGAAGCGATATGTAGCATTCGCAGTGTTGGTCGATTGCGGTACCAGCGACAGCGTGGCGCTCCGTTTGGGCAAGCGAAGCGGTTCTGCGCCGTAGAGGCCGAACGTGTCGCCTCGCGCGGGTCTGACAAAAAACGTCTTTTTCCTGTATTGGCCATCGACGAAGATGTCGTAGCGCGTTTCGTTTGCTGCAAACGGCAGATCCGTGAAGATCGGCACGTGATAGGTGCGCCATCCGACGAAGAAGGTTTGGTGCACAAAATGCCCGACCGTCAGAAGCAGCATCCCGGCGACGGCACCTTTCAGCCAGCCGGGGATTTTCTTGTCGATGAGCGGCATAGGCTAAATTCTTTTAAAAGTTTAAATAGTCTTAAAAGAACATAAAGCGAATTACCGACGAAATCAATGCGATTCTCCACGCCTTGTTTTTGGCTATACAATCTTAGAATGGCTCGAACTTGTCGTGCGTTGGACGTGGGCACCCGAGCCGTCTAGATTCTGTCGATCGACAACCGCATCATCGGCGAACAAGAGGGCAAAAAATGGATCGCGTGCGCGTGACGGCAGGAAGCTATGTGTTCGGCGGTCGCTTCGAGGCGGAGGCGGCACCCGCGACGGTGGCGAAGTTCCGCAGCCTGCTGCCGTGGCGCAGCAAGATCATCCATGTACGCTGGAGCGGGGAGGGTTGCTGGATTCCGCTTGGGTCCCTCGATCTCGGGCTCGGTTTCGAGAACCACACGAGCTATCCCGCACCCGGCCATATTCTGCTGTATCCCGGCGGCATCAGCGAAACCGAGCTGCTCCTCGCCTATGGCGGCGTGCGGTTTGCGAGCAAAATGGGGCAGTTGGCCGGCAGCCATTTCATCACGCTGACCGACGGGCTCGAAAATCTCGCGACCTTCGGCAAGACCGTGCTGTGGCAGGGTGCCCAGGACATTCTGTTCGAAGCAGTACCCTGAAGATTCTTGACATTTAGGTTGTTTTTTGCAAGGCTCTTAGCTTGCGCCGCTGCTCCTCTTTCGGCAAAAGAGGGGCAGCGGCGTCGCGCTGTTTGACATGGTGAATATCCGGAAATAGGCGACAATTCGGAAAATCCGAATCCGTCGCCTAATTGTCTCGAAATCGCGCACTTGGCGTTTGATTTCAGCGCGTTGGAAATAGGTTACCGATGTCGCCTATAGTCAACGCCTGTCGCCGATTGTAGCATGTTGCCGCATGTCCAAAGCGGCATGGCCGGGTGGGGGAGACGACATGGCCGATATCTATCCCGTGGCGAGTTTGGCGGCACATGCGCCGTCGCTGTCGCCGGGCTATCGCAGCACGCAGAAGCGCGCACCCCTGCTGCCGCCGATCGCGATCCCGGCGGGCGCTTCCGAATTGTCGGGGCCAATACTCGGGCACGATTCGATCCGCCCCGGCGACGACGACCTCACCAAGACCGCCGACGGCAGAGAGGCGCAGGGCGAACGCATAATCGTGTCGGGCCGCGTGCTCGACGAGGACGGCAGGCCCGTGCCCGACACGCTCGTCGAGATCTGGCAGGCCAATGCGGCGGGCCGCTACATCCATGCGGTCGACCGGCATCCGGCCCCGCTCGATCCGCATTTCTACGGGGCGGGGCGCGTTGCGACCGACGCGCAAGGTCGCTATCGTTTCACGACCATTCGACCCGGCGCCTATCCGTGGCGCAACCACGAAAATGCCTGGCGGCCTGCGCATATCCATTTTTCGCTGTTCGGGCGCTCGTTTTTGCAGCGGCTGGTGACGCAGATGTATTTCCCGGGCGATCCGCTGCATGCGCTCGATCCGATCATGGGCTCGGTGCCCGATCCGGCCGCGCGCGCGCGGATGGTGGCGCGCTTCGACATCGACACGACGATGCCCGAATGGGCGCTCGGCTATGCGTGGGACATCGTGCTGCGCGGCCGGGCGGCCACGCCGTTCGAAGCGGAGGGTGCCCATGGTTGAGCGCAAAACGTTGGGCATCACGCCGTCGCAGACGGTGGGGCCGTTTTTCCATTATTGCCTTGCGCCTGCGGGCTATCCCTACGCGGCCGCGGTCGATGCGGCGATCGCGGGGGCGGGCGCGGCGATCGAAGTTATCGGCGCGGTGCTCGACGGCGACGGCGCGCCCGTCGGCGACGCGATGCTCGAATTCTGGCAGGCCGACGCGGCCGGGCTGCCGGCCAACGCGCTGTTCCGCGGCTTCGCGCGGGTGGCGACGGATGCCGGCGGCATCTTCAGGTTGCAAACTGTGAAGCCCGGCGCGGCGGGTGCGAACGCCCCGCACATCGCCGTTTCGGTGCTCGGGCGCGGGCTCTTGAACCGGCTCTACACGCGGCTCTATTTTGCGGACGAGCCCGCCAACGCTGCGGACGCCGTGCTCGCCTTGGTGCCCGCCGCGCGGCGTTCGACGCTGATCGCATCGCAGGAAACGCCGGGGCGCTGGCGCTTCGACGTGCGGCTGCAGGGCGAAGGCGAAACGGTGTTCTTCGCCGTTTGAGCCTAGAAGCGCGGCCGAGCCGAGCTCCAGTCCGGCCGGTATTTGCGCATCTCCTTGGCGTCGTCGCGCGTGCGGATGCCGCAGGTCTGGTACTGGCGGTGCAAGGCGGCAAGGGCCGTGCGGTCGAGCCGCACGCCGAGGCCGTTGCCCTGCGGCGGCGCCAGGCTGCCGCCTTCGAACTTGAGCTTGCCGCCGTCGATCACCTCTTCGACCTGCCAGGGATAGTGCGTGTCGCAGGCATAGGCGAGGTTCGGGATCGCGGCGCCCACATGCGCCATCGCGGCGAGGCTGATGCCGAGATGCGAGTTCGAGTGCATCGAAATGCCGAGCCCGAACACGCGGCCGATCTGCGCCAGATGCTGCGTGGCGCGCAGGCCGCCCCAGTAATGGTGGTCGCTCAGCACGATCTGTACGGCATTGAGACGCACCGATTTGGGGATGTGGCCGAAGGCGATCGTGACCATGTTGGTCGCGAGCGGCATTTTGGCGAAGGCCGCGACCTCGCCCATTTCTTCGAGTGTGCCGGTCGGGTCTTCGAGATATTCGAGCAGGCCGTCGAGCTGCGGCATCACGCGTTTGGTCGTCGCGACCGACCAGCCGCCGTTGGGATCGATGCGCAGCGGATGGTCGGGGAAGGCTTTGCGCAGTGCGCGCAAGGACTCGATTTCGAAATCGGGCTCGAACACGCCGGCCTTGAGTTTGATCGAGCCGAAGCCGTGCTCGCGCACCATGCGCTTGGCCTGCGCCGCGATTTGGGCATGGTCGATCGCCTCGCCCCAATCGTCGGCGGGATAGCCCGGGTCGTCCTTGTGCCGCTTGAATTTGTAGAAGAGATAGGCGCTGAAGGGCACGCGCTCGCGCACCTTGCCGCCGAGGATCGCCCACAGCGGCAGGCATGCGATCTGGCCCTGCAGATCGAGGAACGCCACTTCGAAAGCGGCGATCGCACTCGCCAGCGCCTTGTCGCCGGCCGCCGGATAGGTCTGGCCCGCGAATTCCCGGCCTGTGAGCGCCTGGTAGCTGCGCGCGGCAAGGCCGTTGAGGTCGTACGGGTCGAGGCCCACGAGCAGCGGGCCGATCTTGGCGAGATTGGCGAGGGTTTCGAGATCGCCGTAGCTCTCGCCGAGGCCGATTCGGCCGTCTTCGGTTTCGACCTCGACGATGCTGCGCAAGGCGAAGGCTTCGTGCACGCCGGCCACGTTGAGCAGCGGCGGATCGCGGAACGCGATCGGCGTCGCGCGGACGGAAGCGATGCGCGGATTGGGGCGAAGCATGGCGCTAGCGGGCCTTGCGCAGCGGCGGAACGTATTCGGCCGAGCAGAACGGCCCGCCCTGGAAGTGCAGCGAAACCTCGTCCTGGACGGCGCTTTTTTCGCCGGCTTCGGCGGCCGCGACATGGTCGTCGGCACTGTCCTGCGGCTTGTAGCCGAGGCGATAGGCGTTCGAATTGTCGTACCAGGCCCGGCTGTTGCGCGAAATGCCGTACACGATCTCGCAGCGAATGTCCGGATGCTCGAGCCCGATCGCGACGAGCTGCGCCAGATCGCGGGCACTCGTCCAAAGGGCGAGGGCGCGCAAAGTCTGCGGCACGTCGGCCGCATTGCCGATGCGGATATTGAGCGTTTCGACGCCGTATTTGTCGGCATAGAGCGCGGAGACCGCTTCGCCCCAGCATTTGCTGAGGCCGTAGCGCGTGTCGGGGCGAATGTCGGCGCGGTGGTCGATGGTCGTGCTGCGCGCATGGAAGCCCACCGCGTGGTTCGAGCTGCCAAACACGATACGCTTGGCGCCGGCTTTGCGCGCGGCCTCGTAGACGTTGTAGGTGCCGACGATGTTGGCCTGCAGGATCCTGTCGAAATCGTATTCGACCGACAGAGCGCCCAGATGGATCACGCCGTCGATGCCGTCCATGGCGCGTTCGACTGCCGCCCTGTCGGCGAGATCGCAGGTGAAATTCTCTTCGCCGGGCGCGAGATCCGCGATGGGGGCAACGTCGCTCACGCGCAGTTTCGCGTAGCGCCCGGCGAACAGGCGGCGCAGCTTGCCGCCGATATGCCCGGCAGCACCGGTCAGAAGAATGTTCAAGGGTCCCTCCCGTTCGTTTGTGCCGGACAGTCTAGCGAGGCGCGCGCGCGCTTCAAAGCACTAATATATTAGCGCTCGACCGAAGCGCCAACTCTGCTAGACTGGCGGCGTAATGGCTACGCCTGCTGCTCCTCTGCGCTCGCGCAAATCCGCCCGCCGCTCGACGGCCGCGACGCCCGTGCGCCGCGGCAGGGCCGCCCCGCATGCGTTCGAGCGGCTGCGCGAGGCGATCGTTTCGCTGCAGCTGGCACCCGGCACGGTCCTGTCGCGCGCTGCCCTTGCGCGCCAGCTGGGCGTGAGCCAGACGCCGGTGCGCGATGCGCTGATGCGGCTTGCGGCCGAGGGACTCGTCGAGGTGTTTCCGCAGCACGCCACGGTCGTCAGCCTCATCGATCTCGAGGCCGTGCGCGCCGCGCATTTCCTGCGCCGCGCGATCGAACTCGAAATCGTGCGCGATCTCGCAATGTCGCGATCGGATGCGCTGGTTGCGTCCTTGCGCGCGTCGCTGGAGCGCCAGCGCCACATCGGCAAAACCGGCGATTTGGAACCGTTCTCGGCCGAGGACCAGCATTTCCACTGGATCCTGTACGAGGCCGCGTGCGTGCAGGATCTGTGGCATCTGGCGCGCCACCGTCGCGGCCAGATGGACCGGCTGCGCCGCCTCCATCTGCCGGAACGGCGCAACATCCAGATCGTGATCGAGGAGCATCAGGCCATCGCCGACGCGATCGCCGAGCGCGAGCCCGAACTGGCGCAAGCCTTCCTGCGCAAGCACCTGTCCGGCACGCTTGCGAACATCGAAAATCTCTGCGCGCGGTTTCCCGAATATGTCCGCACGGCGGCGCCTGCCGGAGACAAGAAGCGAGGTTGACACTCTGATATATTAGTGCACTAATGTGGCCAACAAACGCGCCCAAAGGCGCATCATGACGGGAGGAAGCCAAATGCCGGATCGCGCAAACCCGAAAAACGAGAGCGACACCAGGATCGAGAGCGCCGTGTCGCGGCGCGTGCTGCTGCAGGGCGTTGCCGGGATGGCTGCCCTCGCGGCGAGCCCGTCCGTTGCGTTTGCCCAAGCGGCCGCAAAAGAGGCGCCTGAACTCGCGCGCATGGTCGCCGAAGGCCGCCTGCCGCCGCTCGACCAGCGCTTGCCGCGCACGCCGATGGTCGTCACTCCGCACGAAACCGTGGGCCGCTACGGCGGCACGCTGCGCCGGGGCCTGCGCGGCTCGAGCGACCACAACGGGATTCTGCGCATGGTCGGCAACCAGGGCCTCGTGCGATGGAATCTCGAGTTCACGCAAGTGCTGCCCAACGTCGCGGAACGCTGGGACGTGAACGCCGCCGCGACCGAGTTCGTGTTCCATCTGCGCGCCGGCATGAAATGGTCGGACGGCAAGCCCTTCACCGCCGACGACGTCGTCTTCGCGATCGAGGACTGCACGAAGAACGCCGAGCTCTACCGCTCGGTTCCCTCGGTGCTCACGATCGGCGGCAAGCCTGCCGTGGTCACGAAAGTCAGCGACACGGCCGTCAAGTTCGCGTTCGAAGCGCCTTACGCGATGTTCCTCGAGAATCTCGCGACGCCGCTCGGCCAGCACCCCACGCTCTTCCCGAAGCACTATTGCAGCCAGTTCCATCCCAAGTACAATTCGGGCCTCGACGCGCAGGTGCGTGCGGCCAACCTGTCGGATTGGCCCACGCTGTTCCGCGCGCGCTGCGGCGACATCGAAATCCCGTCGCGCTGGGGCAACGCGGAGAAGCCCACGCTCGATCCGTGGGTCGTCGCGGAAGCCTACACGGGCGGGGCGACGCGCGTCACGATGCGCCGCAACCCCTATTTCTGGCAGGTCGACACAAACGGCGCGCAGCTGCCTTACATCGACCAGCTGACGATGAACATCTCGCAGGACGTCGAATCCCTGATGCTCGACACGATCTCGGGCCGTATCGACATCCAGGACCGCCACATCGACTCGCTGCAGAACAAGCCGACCCTGTCGCAGAACATGCAGCGCGGCGGCTACCGCCTCGTCGAGTTGGTCGCCTCGGGCGCGCAGCAATGCATGATCTATCTGAACATGACGCACAAAGATCCCGCGATGCGCGCCATGTTCGCGAACAAGGAGTTCCGCCAGGCGCTGTCGCTCGGCATCGACCGCAAGGAGATCATCGATCTCGTCTATCTGGGCCAGTCGGAGCCCTACCAGACCGGTCCGCGGCCGGGCCATCCCTGGTACCACGAAACGCTCTCGCGCCAGTTCACCAGCCACGATCCGGCGCAAGCCAACGCGATCCTCGACCGCCTCGGTTACCGGCGCGGACCCGACCGCATGCGGCTGCGCCCCGACGGGCAGAAAGTGTTCTTCTCGATCGACGTGATCCCGACCCTCTATCCCGACGCCGTCGATACGCTCGAACTCGTCAAGCGCCATTGGGCGGCACTCGGCGTCGACATCAAGGTCAACACGATCGAGCGCGCGCTCTACTACACGCGCGGCGACAGCAACGACCACGACGCGGCGACGTGGCCCGGCCCCGGCGGCCTCGATCCGATCCTGGATCCGCGCGACTATCTTGCCCAGCATCCGCAAGGCTCGCGCTACGCGATCCCGTGGACGCAATGGTACGTGTCGGGCGGCAAGGAAGGCCAGGAGCCGCCGGAAAGCCAGAAGCGCCGCATGAAGCTGTTCGACGACGCGCGCGCCACGCCCGATCTCGCCAAGCGTGGCCAGATCGTCAAGGAAATGCTCGATCTTGCGGCTGCGGACTTCGAAACGATCGGCGTTTGCCTCGCGGTCAATTCGTTCGGCATCGCCAAGAACAATCTGCGCAACGTGCCGCTGAAGATGCCGCAAGCCTGGAGCTGGCCCAACCCGGGTCCTTCCTTGCCGCAGCAGTTCTTCTTCGCCACGTAAAGCCATGGGTCGCGCGGCCGGCCGCCCTTGCGAGAGGGCAGCGCCGGCCGCCGCCTTCCCCCTCAGCCAGCGGAAACCCGAACGAGCATGCTGCGGTTCATCGTCTCGCGTCTCTTGTGGATGGTCCCTTCGCTTATCGCGCTGAGTTTTCTGTCGTTCGTGCTCATCGAACTGCCGCCGGGCGACTACGTCACGACCTACATCGCCACGCTTGCCGCCTCCAACGAAATCGTCGACCAGAACACGGCCGCCGACTTGCGCGCGCGCTTCGGCCTCGACCAGCCGATGGTCGTGCAGTACTTCAAATGGATATTCGGCATCGTGACCGAGGGCAATTTCGGCCTGAGCTTCGAGTGGCAGCAGCCGGTCTCGGAACTCATCTGGGAGCGCATGACGCTCACCCTGCTGCTGACGGTTTCGACGCTGCTGCTGACCTGGGGGCTCGCGCTTCCGATCGGCGTGTTCTCCGCGGTCAAAAAATACTCGGTCGGCGACTACGTCGCGACGTTCTTCAGTTTCCTCGGGCTCGCGATTCCGAGCTTCCTACTCGCGCTCGTGCTCATGTACGTGGCGGCCGTCCAATTCGGCCAGGACGTGGGCGGTCTGTTTTCCGAGCCCTACGTCGCGGCGCCTTGGAGCTTCGGCAAGGTGCTCGATCTGCTCGCGCATCTGTGGGTCCCGGTCGTGATCCTCGCCGTGTCCGGCACGGCCAGCCTCATCCGCGTGATGCGCGCCAACATGCTCGACGAGCTCAACAAGCCCTATGTCACGACGGCGCGCGCGAAGGGGCTTTCCGAATTCGCGCTGCTGGTCAAATACCCGCTGCGCGTGGCGCTCAATCCGTTCATCTCGACGATCGCATGGCTCTTGCCCAATCTCGTCTCGGGCTCGGTCATCGTGGCGATCGTGCTGAGCTTGCCGACCGCAGGCCCCATGCTGCTGCAATCGCTTATGAGCCAGGACATGTATTTGGCCGGCGCTTTCGTGCTGCTGATCTGCGCATTGACGCTTCTGGGTTCGCTCGTCAGCGACATTCTGCTGGCGCTCGTCGATCCGCGCATCCGGCTGGAGTAGGCGATGGCGGCGCTGGCAGAAGGGACGGTCGATGCCAAGCAGATGGCCGTCGCCTCGCAATGGCAATTGCTGTGGTGGGCGTTCAAGCGCCATCGTCTCGCGATGGTGGGTCTTGTGGTGGTGGCCGTCCTCTATCTCGTGGCGGCGATCCCGGGCTTTTTCGCCGTGAACGATCCCGTGCGCCAGAACGCGCGCGCCTCTTTCCACCCGCCGCAGACCGTGCATTTCTTCGATACCGACGACGGCTTCGCGTTCCGGCCCTATTTCCATCCCTACACGCTGCGCCGCGATCCGGTCACGCTCGCGGCCGTCTATGTCGAGGATACGACCCGCAAGATCCCGCTCGAAATCTTCGGCAAAGGCTACGAGTACAATCTGTTCGCCCTGTTCCCGACCGACCGGCATCTCTTCGCGTCGAGCGACGCGCGCCAACCACTGTTTCTGCTGGGCGCCGACCGGCTCGGACGCTGCGTCTACAGCCGCATCATGCAGGGCGCACAGATCTCGCTGTCGCTGGGATTGGTCGGCGTGTTTTTGTCACTGACCATCGGCGTGGTTCTGGGGGGCATCTCCGGCTATTTCGGCGGCAAGATCGATTTCGCGATCCAACGCGTGATCGAATTCATCCTGTCGCTGCCGTCGATCCCGATCTGGCTCGCGTTGGCGGCGGCCTTGCCGCAGGACTGGCCGGCGACCACGCAATATTTCATGATCACGGTCATTCTGTCGCTGACCGGCTGGGCGCAACTCGCGCGCGTCGTGCGCGGCCGCTTCTTGAGCCTGCGCACCGAAGAATTCGTCGTGGCGGCGAGGCTCGACGGCGCATCGGAAGGGCGCGTCATCTTCCGCCATATGTTGCCGAGCTTCATGAGCCACATCATCGCGAGCATCACGCTGGCGATCCCGGCGATGATCCTTGCCGAGACGTCGCTGTCGTTCCTTGGGCTCGGGCTGCAGCCGCCGACGATCTCGTGGGGCGTTTTGCTGCGCGAAGCGCAGAATATCCGCTCGATCGCGACCGCCCCGTGGCTGTTCGCCCCCGGTGCCGCCGTCGTCGTCGCGGTGATGGCGCTCAATTTCCTCGGCGACGGCTTGCGCGACGCAGCCGACCCCTACAACAAGTGAACGCGATGCCCCCATCGAGCGAAACGATGCTTGAGGTCCAAGGGCTCGTCACGCATTTCGCGACGCGCACCGGAATCGTGAAGGCCGTGGACGGCGTCTCTTTCAAAGTCGCGCGCGGCAAGACCCTGTGCATCGTCGGCGAAAGCGGCAGCGGCAAGAGCGTGACCGCGCGCTCGATCCTCCAGATCGTGGACCAGCCCGGCCGCATCGTCGCGGGCGCCATGAAGCTGCGCCGCCGCGACGGCAGCGTCACCGATCTCGCTGCGCTCGATCCGCGCAGCCGCGCCATCCGCGACGTGCGCGGCGCCGACATCGCGATGATCTTCCAGGAGCCGATGTCGTCCCTGTCGCCCGTGCACACGGTCGGCGACCAGATCATGGAAGTGCTGCGCCTGCATCTGCGCATGGACAAGCGCGCGGCGCGCGCGCGCACGGTCGAGTTGCTGAAGCAGGTCGAGATCCCGAATCCCGACAAGGCGATCGACCGCTACACGTTCGAGTTTTCGGGCGGCATGCGCCAACGCGTGATGATCGCGATGGCGCTTGCCTGCAATCCGCTGCTGCTGATTGCCGACGAGCCGACGACCGCGCTCGACGTGACGACTCAGGCAGAAATCCTCGATCTCATAAAGCGGCTGCAGACCGATCTCGGCATGGCCGTGATCTTCATTACGCACGACATGGGCGTGGTCGCCGAAATCGCCGACGACGTGCTGGTCATGTACCACGGCAAGGTCGCCGAAACCGGCCCCGTGGACCGCATTTTCCACGCGCCGGAGAACGACTACACGCGCATGCTGATCGGCTCGGTGCTGCGGCTCGAGCAGAAAGCCGAGATACGGTTGCGGCGGGCGCCCATCGCCGAAGACGCCAAGCCCGTGATCGAGGTCAAGGGACTGCGCATGTATTTCGGCAAGCCTGCCGCACCGCTAAAAGCGGTCGACGACGTGTCGCTTTCGGTGAAGCCCGGCGAGACGCTCGGCATCGTCGGCGAGTCCGGCTCGGGCAAGACGACGATGGGGCGCTGCCTGCTGCGCGTCTACAATCCCAACGGCGGGTCGATCGCCTACCGCCGCGCCGACGGCACGGTCGTCGATCTCGTCGCGGCCGAGGGCGAGGCGCTGAAGGCCGCGCGCCGCGAAATCCGCATGATTTTCCAGGACCCGGTCGGTTCGCTCAATCCGCGCATGACCGTGGCCCAGATCGTGGGCGAGCCGCTCTATGTGAACGGGATCGCCACGGGCAGCGATCTCGACGACCGGGTCGCGGCGCTGCTCAAACAGGTCGGCCTCGATCCCGCTTGGCGCGAACGCTATCCACACGCTTTCTCGGGCGGCCAACGCCAGCGCATCGGCATTGCGCGCGCGATTTCGCTGCGCCCGCGCGTGATCGTGGCCGACGAGGCGACTTCCGCGCTCGACGTGTCGATCCGCTCGCAGATGCTCGACCTCATGATGAACCTCCAGGACGAGCTCGGCCTCTCCTACGTGTTCATCAGCCACGACATCGGCGTGATCCGCTACATGTGCGACCGCGTGGCCGTCATGTATCGCGGGCGCGTGGTCGAAACGGGGTCGGCCGACCAAGTCTGCGACGCGCCGGCGCACGCCTACACCAAGGCGCTGCTCTCGGCCATTCCGCGCCCCGATCCGCGCGCGCGCAGCATCCACAAACGTTTCCGCTACGCGGGCTAGCTCGGCCAAGGGAGAGTTTCTTTTGCGCATCGTCGACATCGAAACGTTTCTGATGCAGGTCGACGCGCCCAATCTGCGCGGGTGGGCGTCGGACGGGTCGTTCGGCACGACAGCCACGCGCCAGGGCCTCGTGGGCACGCGCAACTGGCTGTTCGTGAAGGTGCATACCGACGAGGGCATCGTCGGGATCGGCGAATGCAGCGGCTGGCCGCGCGTGATCCAGACGGCGGTGCAGGATCTCAAATCGATCCTGGTCGGCGAGGATCCCACGCATATCGAGCGGCTTTGGCAGAAAATGATGTGCGCGATCATGGGCCACGGCATGGCCGGCACGGTCGGCGGCGGCGCCATGACCGGAATCGACATGGCGCTGTGGGACATCAAGGGCAAGGCGCTCGGCACGCCCGTCTGGAACCTGCTCGGCGGCAAGATCCGCGACCGCGTCCGGATCTACGCGCACGCCAACACGGCCGAGGTTGCGCTGTCGCTCAAGAAGCGCGGCATTACGGCGATCAAATGCGGCGGCGTGTCGGACCCCGTGCGCAAGGTCGCGATGCTGCGCGAGGCCATCGGCGAGGAGATGGATCTGATGGTCGATCTGCACGGACCACCGTGGCTGACGCCCGCAGACGCCGCGCAAGTCGCGCGCGCGCTCGAGCCCTACCGGCTGATGTTCGTCGAGGATCCGATAGCGCCCGAAAACCTCGACGGCTACCGGCGCATCCGCGAATCGGCCAACGTCGCGCTTGCGGCGGGCGAGCGCATGGCGACGATCTTCGGGCTGCGCGAGCTCATCGAAAAGGATCTCGTCGACGTCGTGCAGCCGGATACGGGCCGGGCCGGCGGCATCACGCAGATGAAAAAGATCGCGGCGCAGGCCGAAGCGCACCACATCATGATGGCGCCGCATTCGGGCTCGCTGGGGCCCGTCGCCGAATACGCCGCTCTGCACGTGCTGGCGGCGATCCCGAACGGCCTGATCCTCGAGCGCATCGAAGACGACTGGGCGGGCCGCGCGCAGACCGTCGTGCCGCATCCGCTGCAGGAAAACGGCTTTCTGAAGGTTCCGGACGCGCCGGGGCTCGGCGTCGACATCGACGAAGCTTTCGTCAAGCGGCATCCGAGCGAATGCAACGTCTCGATCCCGGGCGCGGCGAAAAGCGGGGCCTATGCCGAGGGCACCTACGACGAGCAGGTCTACGTGCAAACGCGCCTCAAGCGCGGCGTCTATTTTCCGAAGGACTGAGACATGTCGCCGAAACTCTCGGAATCGACGCGCGCGAAGCTGATGCAGGTCAGCGTCGCAACTTTGTGCACGGCTTTGTTCAAGCGCGGCCTGCGCGGCCAGTTCGTCCAGGATGTGCGGCCCCTGAACGGCAACCTGCCGAACATGGTCGGCGAGGCCTACACGCTGCGCTATATCCCGGCGCGCGAAGACCTCAACCCGATTTCCGCCTTTCTCGACCGCAAACACCCGCAGCGCGTCGCGATCGAAGAATGCCCCAAGGGTGCCGTGCTGGTGGTCGACAGCCGCAAGGATGCGCGCGCGGCTTCCGCAGGCGGCATTCTCGTCACGCGGCTCATGGTGCGCGGCGTGGCCGGCGTCGTGACCGACGGCGGCTTTCGCGATTCGCCGGAAATCGCCGCGCTGCCTTTTCCGGCCTACCACAATCGCCCGTCGGCGCCGGCCAATCTCACGCTCCACCAGGCGGTCGAAAGCAACGTGCCGATCGGCTGCGGCGACGCGCCGGTGTGGCCCGGCGACGTCGTGGTCGGCGACCGCGAGGGCGTGGTCGTGATCCCGGCCGCGCTCGCCGACGAAATCGCGCTCGAAGCCGTCGAAATGACGGCGTTCGAGGATTTCGTGGTCGAGAAGGTGGTGGAGGGCCGCTCGACCGTCGGCCTCTATCCGCCGACCGACGAACGGTCGAAAACCGATTTCGAGGCGTGGCGCAAACAGCGCGGTCGCTAGCTAGACGTAGCCGCTGCTGCCGTCAGGCTTGGTCGGCACTTTGCGCTGCCAGTGGATGTAGCCGTCGCGCTTCAGCACGTCTTCGTCGATCTCGACGCCCCAGCCCGGCCGGTCGGGCCGCAGTTCGAGATGCCCGTCTTTCGGCAGATACGGATCGCGCACGTAAGGCGCGCCGAGCCGGTCGGGGTTTTTGTCGTCGTAGTTGGCGCCGTGCGGCAGGCGATATTCGAGGATCTTGAAATTGGGCTGGGCGGCGCTGAAATGCACGTTCACGGCCGTGGCGAGCGGACCCATCGGGTTGTGCGGGGCCACGGTCACGTAGTGCGCCTCGGCGATCGCGGCGATCTTGCGCATTTCGAGCAGGCCGCCGACCACGCAGATGTCCGGCTGGATGATGTCGGCCCCGCGTACCTGCAGAAGGCGCAGAAACTCGAAGCGGCTGTAGAGGCATTCGCCGGTCGCAAGCGGGCAGTCGAGCCGCGCTTTGAGCGCGCCCCAGGCTTCGAAGTTCTCGGGCCGGATCGGCTCTTCGAAGAACAGCGGATCGTAGGGGGCGAGCGCGTTGCCGAGCTGCATGGCCTGCACGGGCTCGAAGAGCTTGGCGTGCGCGTCGAACGCAATTTCGTAGTCGGCGCGAACGGTTTCGCGCAGCGCCGCGAAATATGCGGCACTCGTCCGCACCACGTCGCCCCAGCGCTGGCGATGGATGTCGCCGCGGTAGGGGCTGAGCTTGAATGCCGTGATGCCCCATTCGCCCGCAAGCGCATCGAACGCGTCGCGCGCGATCAGCGGGTCGGGGGCCGTGTAGACGCCCGCATAGACCTGGACGCGGTCGCGCACCTCGCCGCCGAGCAGCCTGTAGACCGGCACGCCGAGCGCTTTGGCCGAAATGTCCCACAGGCAATGGTCGATCGCCGAAATCGCGGCGAGGCCCAAAGCGCCGGGCGGGAAGCGGCTTTGCTGCAGGAGATAGAGGATCAGATGTTCGATGCGGCGCGGATCCTGGCCTGCGAGAAAGATCGCGAGGTAGTCGAGCAGCGGGATCAGCGCGCGGTCGGGCCCGTGGTTGTAGCACTCGCCCCAGCCGGTGATGCCTTCGTCGGTATCGATGGCGACCAGCACGCGCGGGCGGTCCTTGTCGCGTGTCATGAATGCCCGCAGCTGGCGAATGCGCATGCGTGTTCCCCCTCTTTTCATGCCGAAAACGAGCATCGCACGACGTCAGTACCAGGGCAACGATTGCGCGGCGCGCCGAACCGTCTAAAATCGCGGACAAGATGAGTTTTTCGCCGCTCGATTCCGAGATATTCGGCCCCCTTTTCGCGCCGCCTGCGATGGCCGCGACGTTCGCCGACGAGGCGTTGCTCGCGGCGATGTTGCGCGCCGAAGCGGCGCTCGCGCGGGCCCAAGCGCGCGTCGGTTTGGTTCCCGTCGGCCTTGCCGAGGCGATCGAAGCCGTGTCGCCGACGGCATTCGACAAGTCGGCGCTGGCGGCCGGCACGGCCCTTGCCGGCGTGCCGACGATCGCGTTCGTGAAGGCGTTGCAGAAGCTGCTGCCCGCCGAATTCGCAGCCGATCTGCACAAAGGGGCGACGTCGCAGGACATTCTCGACACGGGCTTGGCGTTGCAGATGGCGGTCGCGTTCGATCTGCTGGCGGTCGATCTTGCCGCCGTGCTGCGTGGCCTTGCCGCGCTTGCGCGGCGCCATGCGTACACGCCTTGCATCGCGCGCAGCTACGGCCAGCATGCCGCGCCGATTTCTTTCGGCTTCAAAGTCGCCGTATGGCTTGCGGGCATCGCCGATGCGGCAAGCGGACTCGAGGCCCGCCGCGATGCCGCATGCCGCGCGCAGTTGGGCGGGCCGGTGGGCACGCTCGCCTCGCTGGGCGCGCACGGACCCGCTGTTTTGGCAGACTTCGCGCGCGAACTCGGGCTTGGCGCGCCGGCCATCGCCTGGCACACGCGCCGTGCCGGCATCGTCGAAGCGGGGCAGTGGCTCGCCACGCTGGCGGGCACGCTCGCCAAAATGGCGGGCGATGTCGTAGCCCTGGCGTCGAGCGAAATCGGCGAAGCAAGCGAACCGCATGTCGATGGGCGCGGCGGCTCCACCGCCATGCCGCACAAGCGCAATCCGGTCGCCGCAACCGCGATCCTCGCCAACGCGCAGGCGGCCTCGGGCCTTGCGGCGGGCCTTGCGGCAAGTCTTGTCGCCGCGCACGAGCGGCCGGCGGGGGCCTGGCATGCCGAGTGGCATGCGGTGGCGGCGCTGTTCGGCTGTTCTGGCGGCGCGCTTGCGCACGCGCGTCTGCTGGCCGAGGGGCTGGCGGTCGATGCGCCGGCGATGGCGCGCAATATCGGTGCCACGCGCGGCCTCGTGTTTGCGGATGCAGCGGCTTCGCTGCTCGCACCCCGTCTCGGTCGGGCGGCGGCGCACGCGCTGGTCGAACGCGCCGCCGACGAGGTGCGCGCGGGCGGCCGCGACTTGCATGCCGTTCTTGCCGGCGCCGATACGGGCCTTGCCGCC
The DNA here is from genome assembly GCA_044378015.1 of Tagaea sp. Taxonomy (GTDB): domain Bacteria; phylum Pseudomonadota; class Alphaproteobacteria; order CACIAM-22H2; family CACIAM-22H2; genus Tagaea. The sequence continues at coordinate 39,425 of JBILXZ010000016.1, read as the reverse complement.
GAGGCCCTCGCTGCGGCGTTCGACCCGAACGCGGCCGTCGCCGCTGCGGCCGCATGGGTCGCGCCGGTGGCGTCGGCTGCGGATGCACTTGCAGCGCGTCTTGTCGCCCGCGCATAGTGGCGTCCATGCCGATCGCGGAACTGAACGGGCAAAAGATTTTCTACGACGTCACGGGGCCGCATGCGGCCCCTGTCGTTGCGTTTTCGAACTCGCTGGGCGCGACCGTCGAAATGTGGGACGGCGTGGTGCGGGCACTCGCACCCCACTATCGCTGTCTGCGCTACGATGCGCGCGGCCACGGGCGCTCGGCGCATCAGGCAGGTCCTGCGAGCCTTCGCGACTACACCGACGATCTTGCTCAGCTACTCGACCGGCTCGATGTCGGACAGGCGCATATCGTGGGCCTGTCGATGGGCGGCATGGTCGCGCAGGATTTCGCGAGCCGCTACCCCGCGCGCACGGGGCATCTGGCGCTGTTCGCCACCGCATCGGCGCTGCCCCCGGCCGAGGGCTGGCTCGCGCGCGCCAAAACCGTGCGCGAGGAAGGGCTCGAAGCCATCGTCGATGCCGTGCTGCAGCGCTGGTTCAGCCCCGCAGCCGCTCCGGCGACGGTCGCTCTCAACCGCTCGCGCATCCTCGCCATGGACGCGCACGGATATGCAGCGGCGTGCGAGGCGATCGCACATGCCGATCTCGGCGCACAGCTCTCGCAGATCCAAGCGCCGACTTTGGTTGCCGCGGCAACGCGGGATCCCGTCACGACGGTCGCGATGGGCCAGACCCTTGCCGCCGCCATTGCGGGGGCGAAATTCGCGGCCGTTGCGGACGCCGCCCATCTGTTCGCGATCGAACGTGCGGACGAAACGGCCGGATTGCTGCTCGAATTTCTGCCGTCGGCGCAATCGCGCGCCGATGCGCCGTTCGCATCCGGCCTTGCCAACCGCAAGGCCGTGCTCGGCGTGGACCATGTTCAGCGCTCGATCGAAAAGGCCGGGTCTTTCGGCCAGCCGTGGCAGGATTTCATAACGCGCATCGCCTGGGGCGAAATGTGGGGCGACGCCACGCTGCCGTTCAAGACGCGCTCGCTGGTGACGCTGGCCATGATGGTTGCCTTGGGTCGCGAAGCCGAATTCAGGCTGCATTTGCGCCCGGCCCTCAAGAACGGCGTGACGCCCGCCGAACTGCGGGCGCTGTTGATGCATGCTGCCGTCTATGCGGGCGTGCCGGCGGTCAACGGCGCGTTCGCTGCCGTGCGCGAAGAGTTGGGCGATCTCGAATGACCGCGACGTTGCGCACCCAGGTCGGCATCGTCGGCGCCGGGCCTGCCGGGCTTCTGCTGTCGCATCTTCTGCATCTCGAAGGCATCGAATCGGTCGTGCTCGAAGACCGTACGCGCAGCTACGTCGAAGAGCGGATCCGCGCGGGCGTGATCGAGCACGGCGCGGCGGCGCTGCTCGAAGAGGCGGGCGTGGGCGCGCGCCTGCGCCGCGAGGGCCTGCGCCATACCGGCGTAAATCTCCATTTCGACGGCGCGAACCGCCGCGTCGATCTGGCGGACCTCACCGACGGCAAGGCCGTCACGGTCTACGGCCAGCATGAGGTCGTCAAGGATCTGATCGCGGCACGCCTTGCGGCGCGCGGCGATCTGCGCTTCGAGGCCAAAGACGTGGCGATTCGGGAATTCAAGGGCGCCGCCCCTGAACTGCATTTCGTCGAGCAGGGACGGCCCAAAAAGCTCGTATGCGATTTCGTGGCCGGCTGCGACGGGTTCCACGGCGTCGCGCGCCCTTCCGTACCGGCAGGCGAGCTTCGCTTTTTCGACCGCCAGTATCCGTTCGGCTGGCTCGGCATTCTTGCCAAGGCGCCGCCCGCCTGCGAAGAGCTCGTTTACGCGCGCCATGCCGACGGGTTTGCGTTGCTCTCGATGCGCTCGCCCGAAATCAGCCGCCTCTATCTGCAGTGCGAGCCCGACGACGACCTCGCCAACTGGCCCGATGCGCGCATCTGGGCGGAGCTGAAACGCCGCTTGGGCGGCCTTGCGACCGAAGGGCCGATGCTGCAGAAGGGCATCACCGCCATGCGCAGCTTCGTGACCGAGCCCATGCAGAGCGGGCGGCTGTTCCTGGCGGGCGATGCCGCGCATATCGTTCCGCCGACGGGCGCCAAGGGAATGAATCTCGCGATCGGCGACGTTCGGCTGCTGGCGCGCGCGCTCGAAGCCCGGATCAAGCGCGGCGACGGCACGCGGCTCGACGCCTATTCGGCGACGGCGCTCAGGCGCGTGTGGAAGGCGCAGCGTTTCTCTTGGTGGATGACGTCGCTTTTGCACAAGTTCGGCGACGAAACGCCGTTCGACGAGCGTCGGCAATTCGCCGAGCTCGAATATCTCGTGTCTTCGCGCGCCGCTTTGGCGAGCCTGGCGGAGAACTATGTCGGTCTGCCGTTCGAAGATTAGCAAGCTCGCCTTCGCCGCCGTGCTCGCGTTTGCCGACGCCGCCAACGCAAGCGAAGTCGCGGTCGACCGGCATTACGTAAGCGCGGCGCTCGGACGGGCAGCGAACTATTCGACCGTACGCCCCGACAAGGCGCAAGGCACGCTGCCGGTCGTATATCTTCTGCATGGGCGCGACAGCTCGGCCGCCGATTGGCTGCGGCTCGGGCGTGTCGGCGAAACGCTCGACCGGCTTGTGGCGGCCGGTCGCATTCCGCCTCTGATGCTCGTGCTGCCCGATGCGGGCAACGGCTGGTACGTGGACGGGCCCGCGATGGCGGCGGAGACCGCGATCGTGCGCGATCTTGCGGCCGAAATTGAGCGGAATTTCGATGTGCGCCGCGACCGCGAGGGCCGCGCCATCGCCGGCAATTCGATGGGCGGCTTCGGCGCAGTGCGCATCGCGCTTGCCCATCCCGAGCGCTACGTGGCCGCCGCCTCGATGAGCGGGGCCTTCTGGACGCGCATCAAGCCCGACACGCAGATCGACGCCGCGATGGCCGCACGTCTCGGGCGCGTGTTCTCCGGCGCGTTCGGCGAACCTTTCGATCCCAAGTTTTTCGTGGCGCGCGATCCCGAACAGACCGCGCGTCGCTTGGCATCGGGGGCGCCCCGGCCGGCTCTCTATCTCACCGTCGGTCTCGGCGACCGTTTTCGCCTTGGCGAAGAACAGGACGCGATGGGATCGCGACTGAAAGCCGCAGGCCTTGCGGTGACGAGCGTCGCGACCGAAGGCGACCACGATTGGGGCACATGGGCCGCCGCGCTTCCCGCCGTGCTCGAGTTTCTCGCTGCCAGGTTCGCGCCTCAATAGGTGCTTCGTCCGCCGGTGATGTCGAACACGCCGCCGGTGGTGAACGAGCATTCCGGCGAGGCGAGCCAAGCCGCCATCGCCGCAATCTCGCCGATCTGCACGAAGCGCCCCATCGGGATTTTTCCGAGCATGTAGGCGACGTGCGCCTCGCTCATCTGCTTGAGGATGTCGGTGTCGGCCACGGCCGGCGTTATGCAGTTCACGAGCACGTTCGATTTCGCGAGTTCCTTGCCCATCGATTTCGTCAGCGCGATTAGCCCCGCTTTTGCGGCCGAGTAGGCCGGCGCGTTCGGATTGCCCTCTTTGCCCGCGACCGAGGCGATGTTGACGACGCGTCCCCAGCCGCCTTCGAGCATCACGGGCACCGCCGCGCGGCTGCAGAGGAACGGCCCCGTAAGATCGACGTCGATCACGCGCTTCCAGTCCGCAACCGGATACTCCCAAGTCGGTGCGTTGGGTCCGGTGATTCCGGCGTTGTTGACGAGGATGTCGATGCCGCCGAACGCGCCCGCCGTTGCTGAAACGGCTGCGGCGATCGCGGCTTCTTCTGCGACATCGACCACGATACCTGCCAGACGATCGCCGGCTGCAAGCCGTTTGGCTGCTGCGTCGATCGCGGTCGGATCGCGGTCCCAGAGCGCCACCTTCGCACCCGAAGCCAGAAACCGTTCCGCAACGGCAAGGCCGATGCCGCGCGCGCCGCCCGTAACGACGGCCCGCTTGCCGCCGAGATCGATCTTGTTCATGGCCGTCTCTCCCCGCTTTTTCGCCCCCTACTCAAGCAGGCGGGGAGATTCGCGCCAAGCGCAAAGATCGTCGGCCCATGGGCGTCCGGCTCAGCTGCCCCAGGTTTCTTTCGTCGTTGCGGCGTACCAGCTTTCGGCATAGTGCGCTTCCTGGGCGCGGAAGTGGGCTCCGTCCGCGGGCGTGCGCGGAGTTACCCCGCCCGCCCCCTGAACCGCGACAATGCCTTGCGCCGTCGGGCGGAACACGTCGGCGACCGAAATACCGTAGTCGGGCGTTATCAGCGAGTAGCAGGTGTTTGCGAACACGGCCGTCGGCACCGGCCGTCCGTTCACGACCGCACCGATGGCTTGGGCCAGGAATTTCGCCTGGCTCGAAGCCGCAAAGCCCGATTTTGGCATCGCGCCCGCGATCGACGCGTCGCCGATTACGTGGATGTCTTTGGCGCGCGTCGATTCGAACGTGAAAGGATCGACCGGGCACCAGCCGGCAAGCGCGCCTTCCGTCGCGACAAGGCCGCTTGCGACCGCGATTCGGCCCGCCGATTGCGGCGGGATCACGTTGGCGACCGAGGCTTTGTGGACTTCGCCGAATTCCGACGTCAGCGTCATCGCCGCCGGATCGACGCGCGCGACTTTGCCGTCCTTGCCGAGCGGGACCCACTCGATCATGGCGCCGTACTGGCTCTGCCAGCCGTCCTGGAAAAGCGCTTGTTTCGAGAACGCGTCTTTGGCGTCGAGGGCGAGGATTTTCGCGCGCGGTTTCGTCGTTTTGAGATAATGCGCGATCATCGCGATGCGCTCGTACGGGCCCGGCGGGCAACGGAACGGGTTTGCCGGGATCGAAAGCACGACGGTGCCGCCGTCCGGCATCGCTTCGAGCTGGCGGCGCAGCAGCACGGTCTGGGCGCCAGCGGCCCAGGCATGCGGCATGCGCTCGGCTGCGGCCGCATCGTAGCCCTCGAGCGCGCCGTAGCGAATCTCGATGCCGGGCGACAGCACGAGCTTGTCGTAGGGGAGCGTTTGGCCGCCGCTGGTGCGCACGGTCTTGGCGGCCGCGTCGATCGCTACGGCCGTCTCGCGGATGTGGCGCACGCCGTGCGCGCGCGCGAGGGCCGAATAGCTGTGCGTGATGTCGGCCATCGTCTTGAAGCCCGACAGCACGTAGTTCGAAAACGGGCAGGTCTGGAATTCGGATTTCGGTTCGACGAGCGTGACGGCGATGCCGGGGTCTTCCAGACGCAGGAATTTGGCAGCCGTCGCGCCGCCGAAGCCGCCGCCCACGACCACGACGCGGGCTTTGGCGGCGGGCTCGGTTTGGACGGCGCAGGCCGACAAAGCGCTCGAAGCAAGAAGCGAAGCGCCGAAGGCGCGCCGCGACATTTTGAATTGGGCCATGTGTGCGATCTCCCTTAGCGCCAGTTCGTCGCGATTTCGCGCGCGATGGCGCCGATTTCTTCGTCGCTGAAGCCTTTGGCGTGGCGGTTCATCATCGTGCCGGCGCGACGGTCGTTTTTGTAGTCGAGCATCGCCTGGCGGATTTGCGCCTCGCTTTGTCCGGCAAGGGCCGGGATCGCGCCCGCGCTCTTGCCGTTCTGGCCGTGGCAGCCGGTGCAGGTGGCGACCAGCACGCGCCCCGAGGCGGGTGCAGACGGCGTTTGGGCAGCGACAAAAGCGGGCAGGCTCGCTGCGCCAAATGCGAGACCGAACAGCGCGGACAAAAACGGTTTCATACGGGCGATTTCTCCAGCTCGGAATTGTTCTTGCGAACAAAATAAGGCGCGCTCGCGCGAGAGGCAAGTTGCGGAAGCTATTGGCGCATCAGGCCCCGCAAGCGCAATGCAAAGGAACTAAACGCCGACTTTAGCCGAGCTTCGCGATCCCGGGTATCCACTCGATCAGCCAAAAGCCGAGCCCGGCATAGGCGCCAATCGCGACGAGCCCGCCCGTCGCAATCAGCGCCACGCCGCAGACAGCAGGCGAGGGGCCCAAGCGCAGCAGCGGCTGCAAGCACCTTGCGAGGATCAGAGCGCCGGCGCAAGCGCCGAGCGCGTAGAGGCTGAGACCAAGCAGGTCGCTTTCCTGCAGGATCGGTCCGCGAAACGGCGTGGCGCCGAAGGCGAGACACGCGCCGAGCAGTGCCGCCATTGCCAACCCCGGCCGACGCGGTTGCCCAAAAGCGCCGGCCGCGGCAACGCCGAAGCCCGCAAGTGCAAGCCCTGCCGCCAGCACGATCCAGCCCCAGGCTTTGGCGGCCTGCGCGCCCGCGATGTCGAGGCCGGCGAGGCTGGCCGCAAAACCCGCACAAAATGCGGCGACCCAAGCGGCCGTCGCACGCGGCGTCAAGGGGCCCGCCAGCTGCAGCAGGGCGGCGAACGGAAGCAGCAGCGCGAGGCGGGACGGACCGGCAAGGCTTGCAATCCCGCCCCAGAATGCGTCGATCAATCCCATCCGCCGTTCTCCGTGGCCGCGGATTGACGTTGCGGCGAGCGTCTGGCAGTGTGGCACAAGTGCCATCACAGTCCGGGGGGATTTTCGATGTTCAAGCGGTCCGTGCGGCTTGCCGCCGCCATGTTTTTCGCTGCCGCCGCGACTGCCTCGTCCGCGCAGGCACAGACGCCCGTGAAATTCGCGCTCGATTGGGCGCTGCAGGGCAACCATGCCGTCTTCACGATGGCGCTCGACAAAGGCCACTACGCGCGCGAAGGGCTCGCCGTGACGATGGATCGCGGCTTTGGCTCGGGCGACACGGTCACCAAGATCGCGTCGGGCGCCTACGACATCGGATATGCCGATCTCAACACGGTGATCCCTTTCAACGCCAACCCGGCCAACGCGGACAAGATCACGGGCGTGCTGCTGGTGATGGACCAGTCGCTGGCCGCCGTCATCCTGCGCAAAGGCACCGTCGCGAATCCCAAGGGTCTCGAAGGACGGAAGCTTGCCGCGCCCGAAGCCGATGCGGGCCGCATGCTGTTCCCGGCTTTCGCGCGCGCGCAAGGCATCGACCTTGCGCGCATCAACTGGCAGACCGTTACCCCGCAGCTGCGCGAAACGCTGCTCGTCCAGCGCCAAGTCGACGGCGTGACGGGCTTCATCTCGACGAGCGTGTTCAACATCAAGATGGCGGGCGTGCAGCCCTCCGAACTGATGGTCTATCGCTACAACGACTACGGCGTCGATCTGATGGGCTCGGCCCTGATCGTCAGCCAGTCCTTCGCAGCGAAAAATCCCGAGACGGTGCGCCGCTTCGTGCGCGCGTCGATCGCGGGCGTGCGCGACGCGCTTGCCGATCCCAAGGGCGGCATGGCGCAGCTCAAGCAGCGCGATCCGCTGTTCAACGAAGCTATCGAGCTCGAACGCTTCGAAATGGTCCGCGATCTCACGATGCTGACCGACAACGTCAAGCGCAACGGCCTGTCGTCGGTCCCTGCGGCACGCCTCGCCGCATCGGTCGCGACGGTGGCCGAGGCCTACAATGTCGCAGGCCGCGCGAAACCCGAGGACGTCTACACCGAAGCCTTCCTGCCGCCCGCGCCTGCGCGCCGCATTTCGCCTTAACCGCGCGGCGGGTCCGCGAGATAGCGCCGGATCGAGGCTTTGTAGCCTGCAGGCATGGCAAGGGCCTCGATCTCGGCGGGTTCGAACAGGCCATATTCGACATGTTCGTCGCTCGCGCGCGGACGCACGCCCGCAAGCGGCCGGCAGGCATAGGTCACGATCAGTACGTGCCGTTCCGGCAGCACGCGATAGCGCCAACTGTCGAGAATTCGAGCGATCTCGGCTGCGAGCCCGAGTTCTTCGGCGATCTCGCGCAGGCAAGCTGCTTCCGGTTCTTCGTCGGGCTCGGGACGGCCGCCCGGCAATTCCCATTCGCCGCGCGCATTTCGCAGCAGGCAAAAGCGCCCGTCGATCGCAAGCACGCCTTTTATGGACACGGCGAGCGACGCGACGGTCATGCGCGCGCCGTCAAAGCCCTGAGGGTGGCGAGGATGCCGCCATGCTCGAGATATTTGAGACCGAGGACCGCGCCCGCAACGAGGGCCGCAAACGCCAGAACCGAGCCGACCGCCATCGTCGATAGACCGGTGATGCCTTGGCCGACAGTGCAGCCCAAAGCAAGCACGCCGCCGGTACCCATCATCGCTGCCCCGGCGAGATGGCGAAGCAGGTCGGCCGTTCCGGAGAAGCCCTCGATCCGGAATTCGCCATTGAGCCGTGCGGCTGCAAAAGCGCCGACGACGACGCCGAACACGCTTGCCGTGCCGAAGCCGATCTTCGCGCCCGTCCACGTCATCAGATAGACGAGCGCGTCGCCGATCGGGGCCACGAAGGTGAAGGAAGCAAGCGGCGCAGGCTCGAAATCGTCTTTGCCGACAATGCCGGTGGCCGCCCAACCCGCCGCGACCAAGAGGCCGATCAGCACGCCCGACGCGAGATTGCGCGCGTCCGCGCGGAAGCTGCGGTCTTTGAGGCAGAACCAGAGCAGGCCGAGCACGACGGATGCCGCGAGCGCGAGACGGATGCGGTCGGCCTCGAGTCCGGTCCACGCTGCGAGCAGATCGGGCAGAAATTGCGTGGAATGCCCGTATGCGCGCAGATCGATATTCGTCGGCTCGATCGCGGCCGCGCGTGCGGCCCCGAGGAGGCCGCGCAGCGTGGCGTACGCAAAGACTGCAAGGACGAGAACCACGACGAGGCTTTTGAGGTTGCCGGCCCCGAGCCGGGCGAGGCTGCGGCTGCCGCAGCCGCTCGCCAGCGTCATGCCGACCCCGAACAGCAGCCCGCCTAGAATGGCGCCGAGCCAGCCGAGATTGGGGTTCGCGTAGATGGCTTGGCCTAGATCGACGAGGCCTGCGGCGTCGAGCGCGCTCGCGCCGGCGACAGCGACCGCGATCGCGAGCAGCCAAGCGCGGAAGCGTCCCCAATCCGCGAGATAGACGATGTCGGATACCGATCCCATCGCGCAGAAATTCGTGCGCTGCACGACCGCCCCGAACGCCGCTCCGAGGCCGAAACCGAGCAGGGCAACAAGTTGATGGACGGGCAGGTCGGACATCGCGTGCGGGCCTTTCGTGGCAAGGCAGGGAGGCGAATGTAGGACTTGCAGCCCTGCATATTCAACCCGTAGGCTTCGCGAACACAAACGGAGAGCCGAAAAATGTCGGTGACGATCCTCGATCTCAAAGGTCTCAACTGTCCGCTGCCGGTGCTGCGCGCCAAAAAAGCGATGGCGGGCTTGCCCGCCGGGGCAGCCCTTCAGGTGCTGGCGACGGACCCCGGAGCGGTGCGCGATTTCGAGGCTTTGTGCCGCAACACCGGCGCCACGCTCGAGAAATTCGTCGAACAAGACGGCGTGTTCGTGTTCGACATTCGCAAAAGCGCCGGAGCGCTTTGACCGGCGCTGCCGCCCGGCGCGAAGGTCTGTGGCTGTTGGCCGCGTTGGCGCTGTTGTGGGGCGTCAACTGGCCGGCCATGAAGCTTGCAGTGGCCGAAACGGGGCCTTGGACCTTCCGCGCGATCTGTCTCTACGTGGGGGCGGCCGGACTGTTCGCGGTCGGCTATCTGCGCGGCCTCGATCTGCGCTTGCCGCGCGGCCGATTTCTGGCGCTGGCTGCGGCGTCGTTTCTGAACATCACGATCTGGCACGTGACCTCGGCCTACGGGCTTGTCGCAATGTCGGCCGGGCGCGCCGTGCTGGTCGCGTTCACGATGCCGCTCTGGGCGACGCTGCTCGGCGCCGTTCTGCTCGGAGAGCGGTTGAGCATTCGCAAGATCGGCGCGCTCCTTTGCGGCCTCGCCGGCCTCGGACTGTTGGCGCTGCCGGCGGGCGACGCGTTCGCGCAGTCGCCCGTGGGCCTCGCTCTGATGCTATCGGCCGCGATCGGCTGGGCGGCAGGCACGGTTGCGGTCAAGGCCATGCGATTCGAGATGTCGGCCGTCGCGCTCACCGCCTGGCAGCTTGCCGTCGGCGGCGTGCCGGTGCTGGTGGGCATGCTGGTATTCGAAGGCGGCGGGGCGGGCTTTGCGAACGGGCTGCCGTCGCCGTCGTCGGTCGCGGGGCTCGTCTATGCCGCAACCGTGCCGATGATTTTCTGCCATTGGGCTTGGTATCGCGTGCTCGAGATACTGCCGGCATCGCTTGCGTCGATCGGCACGCTCGCGGTTCCGGTCGTGGGCGTGCTGAGCTCGGCGCTTCTGCTCGGCGAGGCGTTCGGCTGGACCGAAATCGCCGCCATGGCCTGCGTCGTGGCGGCGCTGGCGCTCGCCCTTCTGCAGCTCTGAAGCCCTATTCGGCGGCTTCGGCTTTTGCCGCTTGGCGTGCGGCGGCTTTGCGCGCGTGGCGGCGATGCACGAGATAGACGATCGCCGACGAACCCACGAACACCCCCAGCATCACATAGAGGAAGTACTGCACGACGTCGCCCAGCATCGCTTCGAGCGCCCGGCCGAAGAGATAGCCGATCCCCACGAACGACCCGGCCCACACGAATGCCGCCACGAAATTGAGGGCGGCAAAGCGAAGGGGATCGATGCGCGCGACGCCCATCGCGAAGGACGCGAAATTGCGCACGCCGTAGATGAAACGGAACGACAGGATGAACCAGGTGTCGTAGCGCTTCAGCATATCGAGCGCACCGTCCACGCCCGCGCGCCATTTCGGGCGCCGCTCGAGCATCTGGCTGCCGTAGCGCCGCCCGATCCAAAACCACATCTGGTCGCCGGCGAAACTTCCGAGCCAGGCGACGATCAGCAGAATCCAAACATTCAAAGTGCCCTGCTGGGCGGCCGCGCCCGCAAACAGGACGAAGGTCTCTCCCTCGAAGAAGGTCCAGAGGAAGATGACTGCGTAGACCAGAGTCCCGTATTGGGCGATCAAAGCGTGGATATCGGCCGGGGGTTCCAAATGCCAGTCCTTAGGTCGAGTTTGCCGACAGCCGATTATGCTGTAAAAAGCAGATGGACGTTATCACGTTCGGGCCCCGTGAAAAGGGGGTCGAAAGCGGGATTTAGGAGACGAAAAATGGCGCGCGGCGGAATCCTTGCATTCGCAACGGCACTGGCGATCGCAGGTTCGGCGGGGCTCGGCAGCAATTCTGCTGCGGCAGCCGACGAAGCCCGCCCGAACAGCGCGCCATCGAAGGTCAACAAAGAAGCCGAAGAGGTCAACACCCGCAATTCGCGGGTTTTCCATGCCGGACCCGGAAAGCCCTTGTCCGGCAATGTTTGGACGGCCCCGTCTGCGGCGTCGAAAAAACCCGCCGCCGACGCAAAGCAATGATGCGAAGCGACAGGCGTTAGGGCGCGACGGTAGGCGCAGGGCGCGTCGCGTCGGTGCATTCTGTCAGGCCGCCGAGCGTGCGGATGCAGCGATACTGCGCATTCGGATCGGGCAACTTGCCGGGCAGCGGCGTGTCGTAATAGCGGGCCATTTGGTCGCAAATGAGTTTGCGGTCGCCGGTCAAAAAAATCTCGTCGCAACGTCCGGGCATGAAGTTCGGTCCGATCAGCATCGCAGCGCCGACGACGCCGGGCGTCACAATCGCGTTCAAGTAAGGGGCGGTGAAGTTGCCGACCTTGTCGGGTACGGCCGACAGCGGCGGGCTTCCCTGGAAACTCGGAGTTTTGGTGCAGGCTGCCAGTGCCAGGCCGACAAGGCTGGCTGCAAAAAACACCCGGGTGCGGCGATTTATCTTCAACATATTTAAAATTTATCCTAAATATCTTAACAAAACGTGAAGGCTGCGAAAAAACTGGCGCGCCGATGCAGCCGACAAGAATAGCTTGGACAAGCGCGTATCTTCCGAAGGTCTTGGCGGCGGGGTCAATGTTCGCGTCGGTATCGGTCCAGATCGCCGAAGAAGCGGTCGAAAGCCGCTTTCGGCGTCAGGCCAGTCGCGGTTTCGAAATGCACGGCTTCCTGCGCCGTCAGTCTTTTCACCGGGGCAAACAGGCTCTCGAACAGATTCAGGAACTCGTCTTTGCCGAACTGGGCGACGTCGAGTCCGTCTCCAAGCTGGACGTATTTGTTGGGGGCGAGGCTCACCGACGTTTGTTTGTGCTGCATGATGCGCAAGAACCAGTCGCGGCGCGCTTCGAAGCGCTTGAAAGACTGCGCGATGCGAACCAGCACGCGCCAGAAAATCGTCTAGGTGCGCGGATCGCTGTAGTAGGTTTCCCAGGCGAACGCGTCGCCCGTCTTCTCGCGCATCTCGTCGAGTACTTGCGCGCAGACTGCATTCCACTCGTTTTCCGCCTCGCCGACCAGCGCCTGGACGAAAAAGAAGAAATTGTGCAGCAATGTGCGGTCGAGGCGTTGCGACTGGAAAAAATCGCCGAGCGGGTGGGCTACGAGCCGACCGAACGCGTTGATGCGCCGGTTCTGGTTCTGCGATTCCACGATCGACGCGACGACCTGGCCGAAAACGGCGCGGTAGAAATTCTCGATTTCGCCCGAGCTTTTCATCGCCTCGCAGATTCGGGCAATGTCGTCGGCGTCGACATTGCCGCCGTTTTTTCGAGCCGATTCCTGCGCCGTCTTCGCGAATGCGTCGAGCATCGTTACGACGGCGTGGCGGATCAGCAGGGGTCCTTTTGCGAACATGGCGGTCCAAAGTCTAGACCGTCGGCGCGTGTCTTGGGAAATGTTCGTAACGGCCGCTTCTGCGCGGACATTTTCTTGGCTAACATGAAAGCTTAAGTCCTGTTTCGGACCTTGGGGGATAAGGCATGTCGGACGAAAGCGAATTCGAACTTGCAGGCGGCATCGCAGTCCTGGCGGCGGCACCGGGGCTCGCGCATGCGGCCCGTCTGGTCTGGGCCGACGGCCTTTTTGCCCAGGAATTTCCCGCCGCCGAAATGGGAGCGGCGGCGTTCGGCGACGATGCGCCTGCGGCACTTGTGGCGGCTTTGGACCGGATCGGCGAAGGAAACGTTGCGTCGGTCGCGTGCGCACCCGCGATGCTCTTTGGCAGGCGATACGAAGGCCCGTTGCACGTCGTCGGGCTTGGCGGCGGTCGCGTGCTTCTGGCTCTGGCGGTGGCGGCCGAAAACGAGGGGCAGGCGGTCGAATCGCGTCTTGCCGAGACGCTCGACGCGGTGCCGGTCGCGGCGGCGTTGGTGGCCGTCGCCGACGGCGCGATTCTATGGGTCAACGCGCCGTTTCGCGAATTGCTCGACGGCAGCGAGTTCGACCTGATCGGAACGTCGCTCGCCGACCATTTCTCGTTGCCCGGCGCCTTCAAGACGCTGATCGAAGCGACCGGCAAGTTCGCGGCTTCGGCGCCGATGCCGACCCCGCTCAAGACGCTCTCGGGCATCATGACGCCGGTCGCCGCCACCGCCAAGCGCATGGATTTCCGCGGCCGCGACGCGGCGTTGATCTGCCTGTCGCACGGATTCTGAGAAGCGGAGCTAGACTCTGCTCCGACGCGCGGCGGCTTCCAGCTCGTCGATGAGCTGCATGCCCGGCACCACCTCCGAACGCACGAATTCGAGCCGCTTGTTGGGCCCGCCGCCGGACGACGGGAAGCGGTCGCGCCACAGCTGCATCTTGACCGACAGGCCGCACAGCACGCCGCCGATCGACCGGTGGTTCGAGAACACCATGTCTTTCATGCGGCTGAAACTGTCGGCGTTGATGTCGCGCCAGAAATCGGCGCTCTTGCGGTTGAAGGCTTCGAAGCGGCCGGTCAGAGAGATGATGACCCCCGACATCGAATCGCGCGTCTTGTCGAGCATCTGCTTGGACGTGCGGTCGCCTTTGATCATTTGGTTGTCGTCGAGCGGCTTCACCCAGTCGAGGAAGCTCTGCACCTGCGGCACCACCTTGTCGAGGCATGACCGGAAATAGGCAAGCGACAGGAACGTGTCGCCGTAATCCTCCAGGAAGCGCGGGATCTCTGTAAGGGGCACGTTGAGCTTCTGCGACATCATGCGCAGGTTCTTCAGCGCGTCGTCGCGGTTGGGCGTCGAAATCAGCTTCATGATGTCCGACACGTCGTTCACTTCGAAATCCGCGTTCCCGTAGATCTGCTGGATCAGCGGATGCGTGAACACTTTCATGTGCTCGGTGAGTTCGCGCCGCTTTGCTTCCGACAGCTGCAGGGCGGCCTTCTCGTCGATCGGCAGATTGAGGGCCCGCAGCGACACGCGAAGCGTGTAAACGTCGAACGAGGGAATGCTGCTGAGGCTCTGAAGAAGCGGCATGTCCGCGCGAAGCTGCTCGCCGTAGCTCTGGAACACGCTGTTGAGCGCGTCGAGCGGCACCTGCGCCGATTTGTGGCCCTGGTCCTTGTAGAGTTCGACGACGGAGTCGAGCCGCACGTTTTTGATGAGCCGCAGACGCCGCAGGCCCGGCGTCTCGAGCGGGATGATGCTCAAAGGCAGAATATGGAGCGCATCCTGGCCCTCGGCATCGTAGTCGCCGACATTCGCGTCGCCGACGGCCGACGCTTCGGGTGCTTTCGCTTGTTCCATGGGCGAGCTTTTACGCCGGAAGACGGGCCATGGCTAGCCCAGATATGCGCGTTTTTGCGTCAATCGAAGAGCTTGTCGATGTCGGCTTGCGACGCGGTAGCGCCAGCCGGTGCCGCAGGCGGCTCGGGCGCTGCCGCCGCTTTGGGGGCCAGCGCCGCTTTGGGCGCGGGTGCCGACGCTGCTTTGTTTGCAGTCTGCGGCGGCGGCTCGGCGCGCGGCGCGGGCGCATCGAAACCGGCCCCGGCCAACAGCGCGTCGATTTCGTCTTGCGTACGCCCTTGGCCCGGCATGGCGGGTCCGTTGAGCAGATGCGCGTTTTGGCGCGTGTCGGCGTTGGCGTCGGGCTTGGCCGGGGCGGCCGGCAGATTTTCGACGCCCCAGATCTCGACCATCGCGTTCACGCGTTGGTCGATGTAGCGCAGCGTGTTCACGACCTTCGAAATGCGCTGACCGGTGATGTCCTGGAACGAGCAGGCGGTGAAGATTTCGGTCGCCTGGTCGGTCAGCACCTGTCCCGCTTCGGCATGTTCGGCCGGCAAATGGCCCGCCACTTCCATGATCCGCTCGGCGGCGTTGAGAATGTCCGAAGTCGCGCGCTCGGTCGATGCGACGATCTGGTCGAGTTCGCTCGTGGCGCTGTTGATGCGGTTGTCGGCGATCGATGTCTTGGGATCCTTGATGTGGATCGACGCGATCTCGTTTTTGGCCGCCTGGATATGCGCTGCCATGCTCTGCAGCTCGGCGCGCAGCACTTCGAGGCTCTGCGTTTCCTTGACGGTCGCCATTTGCCGGATCGTCCATTCGCGGAACGAGGCGGCGATGCGCCGCGTTTCGTCGACCGCCACCACGCGCGACCGCACGTCGCGCGCGCGCAGGAAGGCCCGGCCGCGCGTGCTGTTCAGCAGCGCGTCTTCGATCGCGAAATACTCGTCGTCGGAGAGCTCGATTTTCGACATTGCAGGTCCGCAAAAGCTGAAGGGATCGGGTAGGGTCCGAAACTAGCCTTGAAATAGCTAACTCGGGGTTAAATTTTTCCGGCCACCGCCGCACGGTAGATTTCCGCGAAATCGGCGGCGTCGAGCGGGCAGGGATTGCCGCCCGCCGAGGGATCGACGGCGGCCATGGCGCCGATTTCCCCGGCACGCGCGGCGTCGAGGCCGATTGCCGCAAGGGCGGGCGGGATGGCGAGCATGGCCCGGAACTCGAGAACCCAGGCCAGCACCGCGTCGAAATCCGGCGAGGCAAGATCGAGCGTGCGGGCGAGAATGCCCATGCGCGCGGCAATGGCGGCGCGGTTGCGCTGCATCACATAAGGCAGCAGCACCGCGTTCGCGAGGCCGTGATGCGTGTCGAACACCGCGCCGATCGGGTGTGCGAGCGCGTGCACGCCGCCAAGCCCTTTCTGGAAGGCGACCGCCCCCATGCTGGCGGCCGCCTGCATCTGCGCGCGTGCCTCGAGGTCGGCGCCGTTCGCAAACGCGCGCGGCAGCCACGTTTTGACGAGCCGCATGCCCTCGAGCGCGATGCCGTCGGCCATCGGATGGAAGCCGGGCGCGCAGAATGCCTCGAAACAATGCACGAACGCGTCGATGCCCGTGGCGGCGGTGAGATTGGCGGGCAAACCCACGGTGAGTTCGGGATCGAGTATCACGATCCCCGGCATCATTTTGGGATGGAAGACGATTTTTTTGACGTGGGCGGCTTCGTCGGTGATGACCGAAGCGCGGCCGGTCTCCGAGCCGGTTCCAGCCGTGGTCGGCACGGCCACGACGGGAACCATGGCGTCCGGATCGACGCGCTTGAAATTGTCGCCGACATCCTCGAAATCGAACAAGGGCCGCGCTTGGCGGGCCATCAGCGCGATCGCCTTGGCGGCGTCGAGGCCCGAGCCGCCGCCGAACGCGATCACGCCGTCATGTCCGCCGACCTTGAGGGCAGCGACGCCCGCCGCGACGTTGCTGCCCGTCGGATTGCCGCGCACGTCGGCAAACAGGGCCGCCCCCGTCGCTGCCAGCGCGCGGCCGACCATCGCGGTCGCGGCAAGGCCTTTGTCGGTGACCAGCAGCGGCCGCGCGATGCCGAGGCGTTTGCACGCGGCGGGCAGTTCGGCGACCCGACCGGGACCGACCCATATCGTCGTCGGGTAGTTCCAGTTGGCTTTGGGCGCCATTGCCGTTGTTTCCTCAGATGATTTCGAAATAGCGCTGCAGCTGCCAGTCGGTGATGGCCTTGTCGGCCTCGCGCTGTTCCCAGTCGCGGCTGGCGGCATAGTGCGCGACGAATTGCGCGCCGAAAAGTTTCTTTGCGGCTTCTGATGCGGCCAGTCTTGCGGCGGCCGCGCCCAAGGTGCGCGGTAGTTTGAGGGCCTCGGGCGGCGCCACGTCGTAGGCGCTGCCCGAAATGGGTTCGCTCGGTTCGATGCGATGTTCGATGCCCCACAATCCCGAGCCGAGCGCGGCGGCAAGGGCGATATAGGGATTGATGTCGGCCGCCGCGATCCGGTACTCGACGCGCTGCGAAGACGGCCCGCCCGGGATCGCGCGCAGGGCCGTGGTGCGGTTCTCGATGCCCCAGAAGCTTGCCGTCGGCGCCCAAAAGCCGGGCACCAGCCGCGAATAGGAATTGACCGTGCAGGCGACCATTGCCAGCAATTCCGGCATCAAGCGCTGCTGGCCGCCGATGAAATGGCGCATGGTCTGGGAAATGCCTTGCGGCGCGTTGGCGTCGTGGAACACGGGGTTGCCCGCCTTGTCCCGAAGCGACAGATGCAGGTGGCCCGACTGGCCCGGCCAATCGCGCGACCATTTGGCCATGAACGTCGCCATGCGGTTCTGGCGTTGCGCGTAGACCTTGGTGAAGGTCTTGAACAAGGCCGCCTTGTCGGCGGCTTCGAGCACGTCGTCGTAGACAAGCGCCGCTTCGAGCACGCCCGCGCCGGTTTCCGTGTGCAGGCCTTCGATCGGCACGTCCATGGCGCGCATCGTCTCGAGCAGCCCTTGGTAGAACTCGGCGTGCACGGAACTGCGCAGCATCGAATAGCCGAAAAAGCCCGGCGTCAGCGTCTTGAGGCCGCGATAGTTCTTTTCGCGCACCGAAACGGGCGTTTCTTCGAAAACGAAAAACTCGAACTCCGCCGCCGCCTTGGCGGAATAGCCCATGTCGGCTGCTCGGTTCGCGACGCGGCGCAGGAGACCGCGCGGGCAAAGCGCCTCGGCTTTGCCCGCGAACTCGGCGAGGAACAGCAGCGTCGACGGCTCGAACGGCAATGCGCGGCACGTGTCCGGCAGCACGCGCACGGGCGCGTCCGGATAGGCGGTGTGCCAGCCCGTGTAGGTGCCGTTGTCGTAGAGCTGGTCGTTCGAATCCCAGCCCAGCACAACGTCGCAGAAGCCGAAGCCCGATGCGAGCACGCTCGCGAATTTCTCGCGCGACAGGTATTTGCCGCGCATCACGCCGTCGACGTCGAACAGGCCGACTTTGACGTTTTCGATGCTGCGCTGCTCGAGAAGGGCGGCCGCCTGTTCGGCTGTCTTGACGCTGCGGGGATTCATCGCACCTTCCGGGCCGACATAGGTTCAGGCCGCGCGCCGCAGATCGAGCCTGCTCCACACATCGACGACCGCTTCGACGAGCCGGTCCATCAGCGCATCGTCGTGGAACGGGGTTGCCGTCACGCGCAGCCGTTCCGTGCCGCGCGGCACGGTCGGGAAATTGATCGGCTGCACGTAGATGCCGTGGCGCAGCAAGAGCTCGTCGCTGGCCTGTTTGGCCAGGCGCGCGTCGCCGACCATCAGCGGCACGATATGCGTGACCGACGGCATCACCGGCATCCCGGCTGCCGTCAGCAGGCGCTTGAGGCGCGCCGCGCGCTCGGCGAGTTTTTCGCGCGCGGCATTGTCGTGTTTCAGGTGCCGGATCGAGGCGCGCGCGCCGGCGGCCACCACCGGCGGCATCGAGCTCGAAAAGATGAAGCCGGGGGCCGTGCTGCGCACCGCGTCGCACAGAGCCGCCGAGGCGGCGATGTAGCCGCCGACGACGCCGAACCCTTTGGCGAGGGTGCCTTGCACGATGTCGAGGCGGTTTTGGGCGCCGTCGCGCTCCGAGATGCCCGCCCCGCGCGCACCGTAGAGGCCGACCGCGTGCACCTCGTCGAGATAGGTCATCGCGTCGTGTTTCTCGGCAAGATCGCAAAAAGCGTGGATCGGGGCCACGTCGCCGTCCATCGAATAGACGCTTTCGAACGCGATGAGCTTGGGTCGGCCCGGTTCGACCGATTTGAGCCGGGCTTCGAGGTCGGCCGCGTCGTTGTGGCGGAAGATGCGCTTTTCGGAGCCCGAATGGCGCATGCCCTCGATCATCGAGGCGTGGTTGAGCGCATCCGAAAGGATCACCAGGCCAGGCATCAGGCGGCCAAGGGCGGACAGCGTGGCCTCGTTCGCATTGTAGCCCGAACCGAATATCAACGCGGCCGGCTTGGCGTGCAGATCGGCCAGTTCGCGCTCGAGCAGCACATGCTGGTGGTTGGTGCCCGAAATGTTGCGCGTGCCCCCTGCGCCCGCGCCGTTGCTGTCGAGCGCTTCGTGCATGGCTCTGAGCGTTTCGGGATGCTGGCCCATGCCGAGATAGTCGTTCGAGCACCATACGACGACGTCGCGCGGGCCGTCGGGCGAATGCCACACCGCGTGCGGAAACCTGCCGCAGGTGCGCTCGAGTTCGGCGAACACGCGGTAGCGCCCTTCGGCCTTAAGGGCGCCGATCGCGTCGGAAAAATAGCGGTCGTAGTCGCGTCGCATGGCGTTCGGTCCTCGGGGTTCGGTTCAGTCGATGAAGCCTTTGGCCTTTGCCGCTAGCGTGCCCTCGGCAATGCCTTTGGCGAAGCGCTCGAACAGTTCGTCGATGCCGGCCTCGTCGATGATCAGCGGCGGGCAGACGGCCAGGCGGTTGTCGAACAGCGCGCGTACCATGAGGCCGTTGGCCTCGCAGGCTTTGGCGATCAGCGGAGCCACTGCTTGGCTCGGTTCGAACATGGTTTTGCTTGCCTTGTCCTTCACAAGCTGCAGTCCGCCGATAATGCCCACGCCTTTGGCTTCACCGACAATAGGCGCGTCGGCAAGCGCTTCAAGTGCCGCTTGGAATATGGGCGCCATGCGGCGCACGTGGCCCACCATGTCGCGCTCTTCGTAGATCGCGAGAGTCTCGACGGCGACGGCAGCGGGTACCGGATGTGCGGAGTAGGTGTAGCCGTGGCCGAACGTGCCTATCTTGGCGCTGTTGGACTGCATGGCGGCATAAACGGGCTCGGAGATCAGCACGGCGGAAATCGGCAGATAGGCCGACGACAGCGCCTTGGCGCAGGTCAAGATATCGGGCTCGATGCCGTAGGTCTGGCTGCCCCACATGTTGCCGGTGCGCCCGAAGCCGCAGATCACTTCGTCGGCGACGAGCAGGATGCCGTATTTGCGCAAAACGGCCTGAATCTTCGGGAAATAGCCCGTCGGCGGAACGATGGCGCCGCCCGCGCCCATGACAGGCTCTGCGAACATCGCCACGATCGTCTCGGGGTCTTCGGCCAAGATCAGCTTTTCGAGGTTTTCGGCTAGGCGCGTCGAATACTGCTCCTCGCTCTCGCCGGGCAGCCCGCCGCGATAGAAATGCGGCGTTTCGGCGTACGCCACGGGGAAGATCGGCAGGTCGAAATCGCGCTGGTTGGCAGGCAGCTTGGTCAGCGACGCCGCCGCGATGGTGACGCCGTGATACGCTTTCTCGCGGCTCAGGATTTTCTTGCGCTTGGGCGTGCCTGCGGCGTTGGCGACGTACCAGAGAATCTTGATCGCCGTGTCGTTGGCTTCCGAGCCCGAATTGGCGAAGAACACCTTCGACATCGGGACGGGCGCGATTTCCTTGAGTTTCTCGGCCAGCACGATGCCGGGCTCGTGCGATTTGCCCGCAAAGATGTGGTAGAAAGGGAGCTGGCGCATCTGGCGATGTGCGGCATCGGCTAGACGCGGCTCGTCGAAGCCGAGCGAAGCGCACCACAGGCCCGCGAGGCCTTCAATATATTCTTTGCCGCTGTCGTCCACCACGTAAATGCCGCGCCCTTTGGCCATTACGACCGGGCCGTCGGTCTCGTGCGCGCGCAGGTTCGTGTAAGGGTGCACAAGGGCTGCGATATCGCGGGCGGCAAGCGAGTTGCCGCGCGGACGCTGATCGTTCATTTTTTTATCCCCCTCTTGGACAAATCTTAGCGCAGCCCGAGCGCTGTTGTCGCGCGCCGCAAAGTTTCACAAATGTTCCGAAGGTTGCCCAATCGCGCGGCAGAATCCCATTGATTTGTGCGACCAACGCGTTACGAAGAGACTCTTGTGGGCCGTTTGCTTGGCATGAAAGCTGCCAAGACGACGGCTCGGGTTCGCGCAAGGCGCGCTTTGCCCTTGTCCGGACAGCCCTTGAACCAAATCCCCCCACCCGCACGCGCGCGGACATTCACCGGAGGCATCATGAAAAACCACTTTCGTTTCGCACGCTTGGCGTTTGTCGCCGCGGCGGCCGGAATGCTCGCGTTCGGCGCGTTGCCGCATGCGGAGGCAAAGACCTTCCGCATGTCCGTGTCGGGCGACGCCAATACGATGGACCCGCATTCGCAGAACGCGGGCAACGTCACGCTCGTGCTGCGCCAGATCTACGAGCCGCTGGTCCAGCGCGGCAAGAACATGGAAATCCAACCGGCCTTGGCCGTGCGCTGGACGCTGATGGAGCCGACGCGTTGGCGCTTCAATCTGCGCCCCGACGTCAAGTTCTCGAACGGCAACGCCTTCGACGCCGACGACGTGGTGTTCTCGATCCAGCGCTCGCTGCACGAGTTCTCGAACTACGGCATTTTCACCGATACGATCGCCGAAGCGCGCAAGATCGACGCGCTGACGGTCGACATCGTCACCAAGGTTCCCGATCCGGTTCTGATCGACAAGCTCACCCAAGTCTACATGATGGACAAGGAGTGGAGCGAAGCCAACAACGCCACGCGCCCGCAGAACGTGCGCGGCCGCGAAGACAGCTTCACCGGCCGCAATACGATGGGAACGGGCCCGTTCGTGCAGCGCAGCCGCGAGCCCGACGTGCGCACCGTGATGGTGCAGAACCCGACTTGGTGGAACAATGCCGCGCGCGAAGGCAATGTGACCGAACTCGTGTTCCAGCCGATCGCTTCGGCCGCGACGCGCACGGCCGCGTTGCGTTCTGGCGAAATCGACTTCGTGCTCGATCCGCCGGTGCAGGATATCGCGCAGCTCGGAGCGGCCCCCGGCCTCAAGATCGTCTCGGGACCCGAGGTTCGCACGATCTTCATCGCCTTCGACACCAGCCGCGACGAGCTGCTCTATTCGTCCGTCAAGGGCCGCAATCCCTTCAAGGACGTGCGCGTGCGCCTCGCCATGTACCATGCGATGAACATCGACGCGATCCACACGCGCGTGATGCGTGGCCAGTCGGTCAATACGGGTGCGCTCTATCCCGACACCGTCAACGGCTACACCAAGACCTGGGACAAGCGCTATGCGTTCAACGTCGCCGAAGCGCGCAAGCTGATGCGCGAGGCGGGCTATGCCGACGGATTCGAGATCACCTTCGACTGCCCGAACAACCGCTACATCAACGACGAGGCGATCTGCCAAGCACTCGTCGCCATGTGGGCGCAGATCGGCATCAAGGCGAATCTGAACGCGATGCCGCTCGCCACGTACTTCCCGAAGGTCCAGCGCGACGACTCTTCGCTCTACCTGCTGGGCTGGGGCGTGCCCACGCTCGACGCGCTCTACTCCCTGCAGTCGCTGATCCGCACGCGCGACGGCCAGCCGGGCAACGGCATCTGGAACCACGGACGCTTCTCGGATCCGGATTTCGACCGCGTGATCGACGCGGTGAAGCTCGAAACGAACGTGGAGGCGCGCCGCAAGCTGATCGACGAGTTCAACAAGCTCTACCACGAGCGCGTCCCCCATCTGCCGCTTCACCACCAGGTGATCCCCTGGGCGATGCGCTCGAACGTCGAACTCGTGCACAGCCCGCTGAACCAGCTCGAAGTCAAGTGGGTCAAGGTCAACTGATCGTCCGCTCGAAAACTCCGGACGGCCATTCGCCGTCCGGAGCCTGCGGTCCGAAACCGCGAAGGGTCGGCTGAGCAATGGTCGCTTTCGTCATCCGCCGTCTGCTGCAGGCCGTGCTTGTCATGATGGCGGTCGGCTTCGTGGCGTTTTCGCTGTTCGCCTATGTGGGCGACCCGATCGCGATCATGCTGGGACAGGACTTCACCGAAGAGGCAAGGCAACGCCTCGTGCGCGATCTCGGACTCGACCAGCCGTTTTTCGTGCAGTACTTCAACTTTCTCGCGAAGGCGGCGCAGGGCGAGTTCGGCATTTCCTACCGCCTTGCGCGGCCGGTCTCCGATCTGCTGATGGAACGCCTGCCGGCGACTCTCGAACTGTCGCTGTGCGCGGCGCTGCTGGCCCTCCTCGTCGGCGTGCCGATGGGCGTCTACACGGGCCTCAACCGGGATTCGTTCGGTTCGCGCCTGCTTTTGACCGTGAGTCTCGTCGGCGTGTCCCTGCCGACTTTTCTCATCGGAATTCTGCTGATTCTCGTCTTTTCGGTGCAGCTGGGCTGGCTGCCTTCGTTCGGGCGCGGAACCACGGTCGCGGTCGGCTGGTGGACGACGGGCTTCCTCACGCCGACGGGCCTGCGCGCGCTGATTCTGCCGTCCATAACGCTGGCGCTGTTCCAGCTCACGCTGATCATGCGGCTCGTGCGTTCGGAAATGCTGGAAGTGCTGCGCACCGACTACATCAAGTTCGCGCGCGCGCGCGGGCTTTCCAACCGCGCGATCAATTTCGGGCACGCGCTCAAGAACACGCTGGTGCCCGTCATCACCATCACGGGCCTGCAGCTCGGCGGCATTATCGCTTTCGCGATCGTGACCGAAACCGTGTTCCAATGGCCCGGCATGGGCTTCCTGTTCATCCAGTCGGTGTCGGCCGCGGACGTGCCGGTCATGGCGGCCTACCTCATCCTGATCGCTTTCTTTTTCGTGCTCATAAATCTCGTCGTCGATCTGCTGTACTACGCCGTCGATCCGCGTCTGCGGATCGATCGCGGTGCGGCAGGCGGCCATTGACCGGAGTTTCCGCCATGGACGCCGTGCGCCGGTTCGTCGACAGCGACGTGTTCTACAGTTTCCGCCGTTCGCCGATCATCATCGTCGCGGCGATCGTGACGGTGCTGTTTTTCGCGGGCGCCGCTTTCGCGCCGCTGATCGCGCCGCAGAATCCGTTCGATCTGCGCCAGCTCAACCTGATGGATTCGTCGCTGCCGCCCGCGTGGATGCCCGACGGCCTGCCGCAATACCCGCTCGGCACCGACACGCAAGGGCGCGACGTGTTCTCGACGATCCTGTTCGGTAGCCGCATTTCGCTGCTGGTCGGCGTGTTCTCGGTCGTCTTCGCGATGGTCCTCGGCATCGCTCTCGGACTTCTTGCGGGCTATGTCGGCGGCACGGTCGACGCCGTGATCATGCGTATCGCCGACGTGCAGCTTTCCTTCCCGGCGATTCTGATCGCGCTCCTTATCGACGGCGTTGCCCGCGTCGTGATCCCGCGCGAGCTGCACCACGAGATCGCGATCTACGTGCTGATACTCGCGATCGGCTTTTCGGGCTGGGTGCAGTACGCGCGCACCGTGCGCGGTTCGTGCATGGTCGAAAAGAGCAAGGAATACGTGCAGGCCGCGCGCGTGATCGGCCGCCATCCGGTCGCGATCATGCTGCAGCACGTGCTGCCCAACGTGCTCGGCCCCGTGCTCGTCATCGCCACGATCCATCTCGCACTCGCGATCATCACGGAAGCGACGCTGTCGTTTCTCGGCGTGGGCGTGCCGCCGACCGAGCCGTCGCTCGGCACCCTCATTCGCATCGGCAACAATTTCCTGTTTTCCGGCGAGTGGTGGATCACCGTGTTCCCGGGTCTCGCGCTGGTCATCATGGTGCTCGCGGTCAATCTCCTGGGCGATTGGCTGCGCGACGCGCTCAATCCCAAGCTGCGCTAGGGGCGGGACATGGAAAAGCCTTCGAACCGCCCCTTGCTCGAAGTCCGGAATCTCCGCGTCGAGTTCCCGACGCGACGCGGCACGCTGGTGGCCGTCGACGACGTTTCGTTTTCGATCGAACCCGGCGAAGTGCTCGGCGTGGTCGGCGAGTCCGGGGCCGGCAAGTCGCTGACCGGGGCTGCGATCATCGGCCTGCTCGAGCCGCCGGGCAGGGTCGCGGGCGGCGAAATTCTGCTCGACGGCCAGCGCATCGACGATCTGCCGTACGAAAAGATGCGCCGCATCCGCGGCAAGCAGATCGGCGCCGTTTTCCAGGATCCGCTCACCTCGCTCAATCCGCTCTACACGGTCGGCCGGCAGATCACCGAAACGATCCTCACGCATCTCGACATGTCGGAAAGCGAAGCGCGCGCGCGCGCGATCGGGCTGCTGCAGGATGTCGGCATTCCAGCACCCGAGCGCCGCATCGACCATTATCCGCACCAGTTTTCCGGCGGCATGCGCCAGCGCGTGGTTATCGCGCTCGCCTTGTGCGCCAATCCGCGCCTGATCGTCGCCGACGAGCCGACGACGGCCTTGGACGTGTCGATCCAGGCGCAGATCATCACGCTGATCAAGCGCCTGTGCCGCGAGCACGGGACGGCCGTGATGCTCGTGACGCACGACATGGGCGTGATCGCGGAAACGGCCGACCGCGTCGCGGTCATGTATGCGGGCCGCATCGCCGAGATTGGCCCCGTGCGCGACGTGATCCAGCGCGCCAAACATCCCTACACCGACGGGCTGATGGGCTCGATCCCGAAGCTCGGCAACGCGCCCGCGCGGCTCGCCCAAATCGACGGCGCCATGCCGCGCCTGACCGCCATTCCGAAGGGTTGCGCGTTCAATCCGCGCTGCACCAAGCGCTTCGCGCCTTGCACGCAAGAACGCCCCGATCCGATCCCGGTCGGCGACACGGACGTCGCGTGCTGGCTGTACGACGGCGGCAGAACAAAGGCCGCCGCCGAATGACCGAGACCGCCGCGCCCCTGATCGTCGCCACCGACCTTGCGCGCTATTTCGACGTGTCGAAGCCGTTGCTGAACCGTCTGCTGGAGAAGCTGCCGCGACAGACGCTGCGCGCGGTCGACGGCGTCGATTTCACGATCGCCAAAGGCGAGACGCTCTCCTTCGTGGGCGAATCCGGCTGCGGCAAATCGACGCTCGCCCGCCTCGTGGTCGGGCTCTATCCGCCGTCGCGCGGACGCATGATGTTCGACGGCACCGACATGTCGAAGCTGGGCTCGTCGGCCGATGCCGCGCGCGTGCGCAAGCGTTTCCAGATGATATTCCAGGACCCCTACGCGAGCCTCAATCCGCGCTGGCGCGTGGGCAAAATCGTCGCCGAGCCCATCGTCGTCCACGGTCTCATGCCGGATCCGGCGCAGATCAGGAAACGCGTGGACGAATTGCTGCGCCAGGTCGGCCTGTCCCCGGCGGACCAGGAGAAGTTCCCGCACGAATTCTCGGGCGGCCAGCGCCAGCGGATATCGATCGCGCGCGCTTTGTCGTCGAATCCGGAGTTCCTGGTGTGCGACGAGCCCACCTCGGCGCTCGACGTGTCGGTGCAGGCGCAGATCCTCAATCTCATGAAGGATCTTCAGCGCGCGTTGGGGCTTACCTATCTTTTCATCAGCCACAATCTCGCGGTCGTCTACTACATCTCCGATCGCGTCGGAGTCATGTATCTGGGCAAGCTTGTCGAGATCGCGGACGTGAAGACGCTGTTCGCGCGCCCCGTGCATCCCTACACGCGCATGCTGCTCGACGCGATTCCGGATCTTGAAATGTCCGGGCGGCCGCGCACGCCGGTTGCGGGCGAAGTGCCCAACCCCATCGATCCGCCGTCGGGCTGCACCTTCCATCCGCGCTGCCCCTTCGCCAACGATCGCTGCCGCAGCGAGGCGCCGCGAGCGCTGCGCGCCAGGACCGGCGCGATGGTCGCCTGCCACGCGGCCGAAGAGGGCCGTCTGCCGGACCTCGAGCGCGTTGCAGCACCGCCGCCCAATCCTCTGCTGTAGTCAAAAGCCGCGACTGCATCAAAACGCGCTGTTCGCGTCGTTGAAGATACCAGGCTCGCACAGCAATTTCGAATCCCCTCGGAGCGCTACCGAAGAGTTGTGGTGCGCAATGCCGAAAAAGATTGCTTCGTTCCGCGAAGCCTTCCGCGTGGCGCATGCCGAGGCTCCGCTCGGCATCGCGATCGGCTTCCAGGCCGATGCTGATGATCCACGCCGATTCGCATCTGCTGCGCATCGATCGGCCGCCGAAAGATACGGCCAAGCGCGCTATCGAGAATGTGCCGCGCTTTATGGCGATTCGGGCCGCCGAAATCCACGCGGTCCGAGTCGGCGTCGATC
Source organism: Tagaea sp. (assembly GCA_044378015.1). Classification (GTDB taxonomy): domain Bacteria; phylum Pseudomonadota; class Alphaproteobacteria; order CACIAM-22H2; family CACIAM-22H2; genus Tagaea. Next base: position 12,407 of record JBILXZ010000016.1, on the reverse strand, counting down.
CTTCCGAACCGCGCCTGTTCTCGTCGACGTCGTCGCGCCGCGCATGTTGTCGGCGCGCCCATGGCTTGGGCGGCTAGACGGGGCGGGTGGGGAAGCCCGCCCCGTTGAGCGCGGCGATCAGTTTTTCGCCGTGCGCGCGCTCGATGACTTCGACCGTAGTCTCGACGACAACGTTCTTGGCGGATTTCTCGGTGAATATCCGCTGGTGTTCGATCTCGACGATGTTGCCGCCGCTCTCGCCGATGCGGCGCGCGACTTCCGCCAGAGCCCCCGGCCGGTCGGCGATGTCCACTTCCAGGCGCAGCAGGCGCCCGTCGCGCGCAAGACCGCGCAAGAGCACGCTCGACAGCACGCGCGTGTCGATATTGCCGCCGCACAGCACCATGCCCACGCGCCGACCCGCGAACCGGTCGCGATGCGCAAGGATCGCGGCAAGGCCCGCGGCCCCGGCACCCTCGGCGACCGTCTTTTCGATTTCGATCAGCAACACGATGGCGCGCTCGACCTCGAGTTCGTCCACCACCAGCACCTCGCGCACGTCGCGCTCGATAGCGGGCCAGCATTCGGCGCCGATGTCGGCGACAGCAATGCCCTCGGCGATCGTCGTCCCGCCGGTGCGTACCGGCGCACCCGCTTTGCGCTGGGCGGCGGCCGCAAACGCCGCAACCTCCACGCCGTAGATGTCGATGTTTGGGTTGATCGCTTTGGCGGCAATTGCGCAGCCCGCGATCATGCCCCCGCCGCCGATGGGCACCACGAGCGCGTCGAGGTCGGGCTGGTCGGCCAGCATTTCGAGCGCAAGCGTGCCTTGGCCGGCCACGATCGCCGCGTCGTCGTAGGGGTGAACGAAAACGAGCTTCTCTTTTGCGGCCATCGCGCGCGCGAAGCTTGCCGCCTCGGCCAGCGTTTCGCCTTCGAGGATCACGCGCGCGCCGTGGTGGCGCGTTGCCGCGACCTTCGCGTTGGGCGTGAATTTCGGCATCACGATGGTGGCGGCGATGCCGAGGCGTCCGGCGTGGTAGGCGACGGCCTGGGCGTGGTTGCCCGCCGACATGGCGATGGCGCCACGCGCGCGCTCGTCGCGCGAGAGCTGCAGCAGTTTGTTGAGCGCCCCGCGTTCCTTGAAGGAGGCGATGAACTGCAGATTCTCGAACTTGATCCACAATTCGCAGCCCGCGATTTTGGACAAGGTGCCGCTGCGCAAGGTGGGCGTTCGCTTGACCTGGCCCTCGATGCGCGCGGCGGCTGCCGCGATGTCCGCGTAGGCGACGGCCATGGCTATTTGCGCCCGTAGCTGTCTTCGAATCGCACGATGTCGTCCTCGCCGAGATAGCCGCCGGACTGCACTTCGATGATGTGCAAAAGCTCGGTGCCCGGATTTTCGAGCCGGTGGACGCAGCCGACCGGGATGTAGGTCGACATGTTCTCCTGCAGATCGAGCGTTTCCGCGTCGCGCGTGACGCGCGCCGTGCCGCTTACCACCACCCAATGCTCGGCACGGTGCGCGTGCTTCTGCAGCGAGATTTTGGCCCCCGGCTTCACCGTGAGGCGCTTCACCTGAAAGCGTTCGCCCGCGTCGATCGTCTGGTAGCTGCCCCAGGGGCGGTGCACGACCACGTGCGAGGCGACTTCGCTGCGCCCTTCGGATTTGAGCCGATCGACGATTTTCTTGACGTCCTGCGCGCGGTCGCGGTCTGCGACCATGACCACGTCGCGCGTGGCGACGACCACGAGATCGTGCACGCCAACGGCCGTCAGCAGGCGATGCTCGCTGCGCAAATAGGAGTTCTGCGTGTCGGCCACCGCGACGTCGCCCAGCAGCACGTTGCCGTCGCCGTCGCGGGGCCCGAGTTCCCACAGCGCGTTCCACGCACCGACATCCGACCAGCCGAGGCGGGCGGGCACCACTGCCGAGCGGTCGGTGCGCTCCATCACCGCGTAGTCGATCGATTTCGCCGGGCATTGCGCGAACGCTGCCTTGTCGAGGCGCACGAAATCGAGATCGCGCGACGCCGCTTTGGCGGCCGCAGCGGCGTATTCGGCGATCGCGGGTTCGAAGCGCGCCAACTCGGCCAGAAAGGCAGCCGCATCGAACAGGAACATGCCCGAGTTCCATGCCCAGCCGCCCTCGGCCAGATACGCCTTGGCGGTTGCCAGATCGGGTTTCTCGACGAAGCGTTGGACCGCGTAGGCGCCCTCGCTCTGCGGCAGAGGCGCCCCGCGCTTGATGTAGCCGTAGCCGGTCTCGGGCTGCTCGGGGTCGATGCCGAACGTCACGAGACGGCCTTGGGCAACGACGGTGCGCGCAGTCGCGACCGCCGCGGCAAAGGCGGCCGCGTCGCGCACGACGTGGTCGGAGGGCAGCAGCATCATGGTCTCGCCGGGCTCGAGCAGGGCAGCGGCCGCGGCCGCAGCAGCGGCCGTGTTTCGTCCCACGGGCTCGAGCAGGATCGCGCGCGGAGCGACGCCCGCCGCGCGCAGCTGCTCGGCGATGATGAAGCGGTGCTCTTCGTTGCACACAACGATGGGCGCGCCGAACGGCGCGCCGCCAACGCGCAGGGCCGTTTCGGCGATCATCGATTTGTCGCCGGCCAGCCGCAGCAATTGCTTGGGATAAAGCTCGCGCGACAGCGGCCACAGGCGGGTTCCCGCACCGCCCGAGAGAATGACTGGCACGATGGGCTGAAGCATCCGGCTGGCTCCTCGGGAAACGAGCGTCTTGCTAGCGCATTCCGGGGTTGCGTGCCAGCCCCGGCAAATTGGGTGCTGTCAGCGCCGTCCTGCGATCTTGTCCTGCAACGCGTCGGCCAGCAGGTTTATTGCCGTTACCGTCAGCAGGATCGCCAAACCGGGCCACAGAGCCAGCCACGGCGCCTGCCAGATCGTTTCCTGGGCGTTGGTCAGCATGTTGCCCCAACTCGCCGTCGGCGGCTGGATGCCCAAACCCAGGAACGAAAGCACGCTTTCGTAGAGGATTGTGCCCCCGGCCGCCAACGCCGTCGCGACGAGCAAGGGGCCCGCGCAATTGGGCAGAATATGCACCGCCATGATGCGCAGGCGCCCGGCCCCAAGCGCCGTCGCCGCGCGCACGAAATCTCGGTTCACGAGGGCAAGGGCGGTTGCGCGCACGAGCCGCGCGACCTTGGGCCAGCCAAAGAGCGCGACGATCGCCACGATGCGCCACAGCCCGCCGTCGTCGCTTTGCGGCAGGCCAAGCTTCCGCATGTCGATCGCCGCCAGCACGATCAGAACCGGCAGCACGGGCAGGGCCAGCACGGCATCTGTCGCGCGCATCAGCGCGCCGTCGATGCGCCCGCCAAGCGTGCCCGCTGCGAGGCCAATCGCGGTGCCTATTGCAACGGCGGCAAACGCCGCGGCGATCGCCACGGCCAGCGACACGCGCGCGCCGTAGAGCAGGCGCAAGGCCACGTCGCGGCCAAGCTCGTCCGTGCCCAGCGGGTGTTCCAGGCTCGGGCCCGCATAGCGCTTGGCAAGGTCGATCGCGTCGGGGTCGGCGCCCAGCAGCGGAATCGCGGCCGCTGCAAAAGCGAGCAGGGCGAGCAGGCCGAGCGGCAGGGCAAAACGCGGCGTCATGCGGCATTCACGCGCGGGTCGAGGGCGGCATAGGCAAGATCGGCCGCAAAATTCGCGACGATCACGAGCCCCGCCGCCATCAGCAGGCAGGCAAGGGCAAGATTGTAGTCGCTGCCGAGGATCGCGTCGTAGATAAGCTTGCCCATGCCCGGATAGGCGAAGATCGTCTCGGTCACCAAGGCGCCCGAAAACAGTCCGCCGAAGCCAAGGGCCGCAACGGTCGCGACCGGGATCGCCGCGTTGCGCAGCACGTGGCCGAACAGCACGCGGGCGCCCGAAGCGCCCTTGGCGCGCGCCGTGCGCGCCCAATCCTGCGCCAGCGCTTCGACGGCGGCGCTGCGCATGTAGCGCGCATATTCGCCCGCCTCGACGAGGGCAAGCGTTGCGACCGGCAGAACAAGCCCCGCAAGCCGCGCGCCCGGTCCGTCCTGTCCCGGCAGCGGCATGGCGCTCGCCGGCAGCCAGCCCAGGACCACGGCGAACAGCGCGATCAACATCAGCCCGAGCCAGAACGAAGGTGTCGCCGCCGAGACGAAGGCAAAGCCGTTGATCGCAGCATCGATGGCGGTGCCGCGCTTGGCGGCCGCCAGCAGCCCGAGCGGCACGCCGATGGCGAGGGCGGCAGCGAAAGCCGCCAGCATCAGCACGCTTGTGTTGGCGAAGGCAGGGCCGATGGCCGCAAGCACGGGCTTGGCGTAAAGGCGGCTGTAGCCGAGATCGCCCTGCAGCGCGGCCGACGCCCATTCGCCGTAGCGCGCCAGTATCGGCCGGTCGATTCCGTAAAGCTCGCGCAGCCGCCGCACGTCGTCGGGCGTGATCTGCGGGTTGCCCGAGATCATGAGATCGATGGGGTCGCCCGGCATAAGCCCGAGCAGCACGTAGATCGCAAAACTCGCCGCCACCAGCACCAGCACGCCCTGCAATGCGCGCTGCAGCGCATAGCGCATCATCGCACGTGCCAATTCTCGATGCCGAGGGGCGAGGGATATTGGTGGCCGGTGGGTTCGAGCCCTGCGAGCCATTTGGGCACAACGAACGGATCGGCGCGGAAGAAAAGCGGCATCACCCACGCCTCGTCGACGTAGAGCCGCTGCATGCGGGCCCACAGGGCCTTGCGTTTTTCCGCATCGAGCTCGCGTTCGGTTGCGTCGATGAGCCGGTCCATCTCCGCGCTGCGGATGCCGGGTTGGTTCTGGCCCGCCCAGTTGTTTTCCGCCGTCGGGATGCTTTCGGAGTGCAGCGTCGTGCGCGGCACGGATTGCGGGGCCGAAACCCAGGCATACATGGCGAGTTGGAACCTGCGCTGGCGGATCGTTTCGCCGAAAAACACGCGCGCGGGCTCGTTGCGGATGCGCACTTCGATGCCCGCACGCCGCCATTGCGCTTGCAGCACCTGCTGCACGGTCTCGCGGATGCGGTTCCCGGCCGTGGTGCCGAGTTCGAAGGAAAGCCGCTGGCCAGCCGCATTCTGGCGCACGCCGCCCACAAGGCGGGTATAGCCCGCTTGGTCGAGCAAAGCCTGGGCGCGCGCAAGATCGAACGGGTAGGGGGCGATTTCGGCGGCGTAGCCTGCATCCTTCGGGTTGATGAACGAGGCGGCGACCGGCTGGCGATCCTCGAACAGCTGGCGCACAAGGGCGACCCGGTCGGTCGCAAGGATAAGCGCTTGGCGCACGGCCTTGTCCTGGAAAGCGGGCAGATCGAGATTGAGATCGATGTGCTCGTAGACAAGGCCGGGCACGTACCGGAAATCGAAGCGCGCGGGATGGCGTTTCTCGAGCGCCAAGGCCTGGTCGAGCGTGAAGCCGAGTTCGCCCGCCACATAGTCGACGCTGCCGGATAGAAGATTGGCCTCGAGCGCGGCCGTGTTTTCGACGGCCCGCACGACGACGCGTTTGAAAGCCGGGGTTTTGCCGCCCCACTGGCCGTTGGGGACCAGCGTGACGGCCGCCCCTTGCTGGACTTCGGCGATGCGGTAGGGGCCGTTGAACAGAGCGGGGTTCGTGGGCTCGGCATCGAAGGCCGTGCGGCGACGGTAGTTTTCGGGATCGCTCTCGAAAATCCGCCGCTCGACATGGTCGGGAACGAATTCGAACTGGCTGAAATCGTTGTAGGTGAAGGTCACACGGTCGCTCGTGAAGGCGATCGTGCGCGCATCCTTGGCGACGACGCTCACAATGCGCCGGTAGCCTTCACCGCCCGCCACGCCCGAGCGCGGATGGCGGCCGATCTCCCAGCTAAGGATCGCATCGCGCGGCGAGACGGGCGTGCCGTCGCCCCATTTGAATCCGTCCTTCAACCGGAACACCACTTCGACGCCTTCTTTGCCGTCCGGCAAAGCCACGCGCTTGGCGCCGCCGTTCTCGAAGGTCGGCAGCGTCTCGCACATCAGGCAGACGAGATTCCAGTCCTTGTCGTATGTCGTGAGCGGCCGGCGCGCCATAGCAAGCACGTAGGACTTGGCCGCCATCGAGTCGAACATCGGGTGCAGCGTGGAAGGAAACTGCGATATGCCGATCGTCAGCGCGTCGTGCGACTGCGCATGCGATGCACCGCCCAGCCCGAGCGTCGAGGCGAGCGCGAGCAGAAGTGCGCGCGCGGTTTTCATCCGGCCTTTTTTGTGCCGTCGGGGCCGATGCCGCCATGGGCATAGGACCATGCGGCAGGTGCCTCGAGAAATTTGCGCACCTCCGCGAGTTCGGCGTCGCTGTAGGCCTGCTGAGCTTGAGCCTCCTTCAGCACGTCCCACCAGGTCGCCAGGGCGTGCAGATCCACCCCCTCGGCTTTGAGGCTCGCCACACTCTCGGGGAAAATGCCGTAGTGGAACACGACGAAGCTGTGCGCAACCGCAGCACCCGCTTCGCGCAGCCCGTTCACGAAATGCATTTTCGACTTGCCGTCGGTCGCCAGATCCTCGACCAGCAGCACGCGCTGGCCCTCGCGCAGATCGCCCTCGATCAGCGCGTTGCGTCCGAAACCCTTGGGCTTCTTGCGCACGTACAGCATCGGCAGCTCGAGGCGTTCGGCGATCCAGGCGGCGTAGGGGATGCCGGCGGTTTCGCCGCCGGCCACCGCGTCGATGCCGGCAAAGCCGATCTTGCGCTCGATCACGGTCACGGCCATGTCCATGAGCTTGTTGCGCGCGCGCGGAAAGCCGATCAGCTTGCGGCAGTCGCAATAAGTCGGGCTCGCCCAGCCGGATGTGAAGATATAGGGATTGGCGGGATTGAAATGGATTGCTTTGGTTTCGATCAGGATGCGGGCGGTCGTCTGGGCGATTTCTTCGGGCGACATGGCGGGTCCTGGGCGAAAGCTGAAAGGGCGCTGGCCGTCATTTTTAGGCCCGCCGCCGCAGCAGCCGCAAGCAAGGATTTTGCGGCTTTGCGCAAGCGCTTTCACTTCGCCTAAGCTTGCGCCAAATCGAAGGGGAATCGCCATGGCCGCCAAACGTCGAACGCCGCCCAAACTCTACGCGACCGCACCGGACGATCCGGTGCTGGTCGATCGCGCGGTCGCGGGCGATCCGCGCATCGTGACCGTTATTCTGAACCGCCCGGCCAAACTCAACGCAATATCGTCCGCCATGTGGGCCAAATTGGGCGAAGCGATGCGCGCCCTCCATGCCGAGCCCGATATCGGGTGCATTGTGCTCCGCGGGGCCGGCGACCACGCCTTCGGGCCGGGAGCCGACATCTCCGAGTTCGAGAAGACGCGCAAGACGACGAAGCTTGCCGTCGCCTACGGGCGCACGATGCACGCCACCTTGGCCGCTGTCGGCGACTGCCGCCATCCGGTCGTGGCCCTCGTCAAGGGGCTTTGCGTGGGCGGGTCGCTCGAGATCGCCAGCATGTGCGATCTGCGCATTGCGGGCGAGGGTGCCCGCTTCGGCGTGCCGATCAACCGCATCGGGGTGATCATGGCCTATCCCGAATTGTCGGCGCTGATCGGGCTCGTGGGCGAGGCGGTCGCCAAGGAAATCCTCCTCGAGGCGCGCGTGTTCGGTGCGGCCGAAGCCAAAGACAAAGGCCTCGTCACGCGCGTGGTGCCGGACGCAAAGGTCGAGGCGGAGGCATATGCGTCGGCCGCGCGCATCGCGGCCGGTGCCCCATTGTCGAACCGCTGGCACAAGAAGTTTACGCGCCGTCTGCGCTCGCCAAAGCCCCTTACGCGCGCCGAATATCTCGAAGGCTTCGCCAATTGCGACACGGCCGACTATCTCGAAGGCTATCGCGCCTTCCTCGAAAAACGCCGCCCCGAATTCGAGGGGCGATGAGGCGGCGCTGCCGCCTTCAGTGGCTCTCGCGGCCCACGGGTGCGCCTGAATTGCCGACCAGAAAGTCGAGATCCACGCCCTTGTCGGCTTGGTTGACCGTCTCGACGTAGAGCTTGGCGTAGCCGCGCGTTTCGTGGACGGGCGGGCCTTTCCATTTTTTGCGGCGCTGGGCGAGCTCTTCGTCCGTCACGTCGAGATGCAGCAGGCGCTTCTCGACGTCGAGGGCGATCGTGTCGCCGGTTTGCACCAATGCCAACGGCCCGCCGGCGGCGGCTTCGGGGGCCGTGTGCAGCACGACCGTGCCGTAGGCGGTACCCGACATGCGCGCGTCGGAAATCCGCACCATGTCCTTGATGCCCTTTTTGAGGAGCTTCGCGGGCAACGCGAAGTTTCCGACCTCGGGGAAACCCGGATAGCCCTTGGGCCCGCAATTCTTGAGCACGAGGATGCAGTTTTCGTCCACGTCGAGCTTGGGATCGTCGACGCGGGCGTTGTAGTCGTCGATGTCTTCGAACACGACCGCGCGGCCCTTGTGCTTCATCAGTTTGGGCGTGGCGGCCGAGGGCTTTAGAACGGCCCCGTTGGGGGCGAGATTGCCGCGAAGGACGGCAATGCCGCCTTGCTTCTTGAAAGGTTTGGCGACGGGCGTAATGACCGCTTCGTTCCAGTTTTTGGCGTCTTTGACGTTGTCCCAGATCGTGCGTCCGTTCACGGTGAGAGCGTTCTTGTGGAGCATGGCGCCCACTTCCTTGAGCACCGTCGGCAGGCCGCCCGCATAGTAGAAATCTTCCATCAGGTACTTGCCCGACGGCATCAGATTTACGAGACACGGCACTTTTCGGCCGATGCGGTCCCAATCTGCGAGCGTGAGATCGACGCCCATGCGGCCCGCGATCGCGAGCAGATGCACGACCGCGTTGGTCGAGCCGCCGATGGCGCCGTTGGCGACGATCGCGTTCTCGAAGGCCTGCTTGGTGAGGATCTTCGACATTTTGAGATTCTCGCGCACCATCTCGACTGCCCGCCGACCGGCCATGTAGGCAAGCGTCTTGCGGCGGCTGTCGGCGGCGGGGATCGCGGCGTTGGTCGGCAGGCCCATGCCGAGCGCTTCGACCATGGAGGCCATCGTCGAGGCCGTGCCCATCGTCATGCAATGGCCGATGGAGCGCGACATGCAGGCCTCGGCCTCGTTGACGTCGGCTTGGTTGAGCTCGCCCGTCTTCAGCATCTCGGTGAATTTCCACACATGCGTGCCCGAGCCGATCTCCTGGCCGCGCCAGCGCCCGTTCAGCATCGGCCCGCCCGACACGGCGATGGTCGGCAGATCGCAGCTTGCCGCCCCCATCAGCAACGCGGGCGTGGTCTTGTCGCAGCCCACGAGCAGCACCACGCCGTCCATCGGGTTGGCGCGGATCGATTCTTCCACATCCATGCTGGCGAGATTGCGGAACAGCATCGTCGTCGGGCGCATCAGCGTCTCGCCGAGGCTCATGACCGGGAACTCGAGCGGGAAGCCGCCCATCTCCAGCACGCCCTTTTTGACCATCTCGGCGAGTTCGCGGAAATGGCCGTTGCACGGCGTGAGTTCCGACCAGGTGTTGCAGATGCCGACGACGGGGCGGCCGTCGAAAAGATGGGCGGGCGTGCCCTGGTTTTTCATCCACGAGCGATGCACGAGACCGTCGCGGTCCTGGCGCCCGAACCATTGTTTGGAACGCAGTTCGCCCTTTTTGAAGTGGCGTTTTTTCTTGTCGGCCATCGTTTCCCCCTCGATTTGGACAAAACCTTACAATCGAGCTATTCCAATTGCCATGCCCATTTCCCGCCGAATGCCATGAAGCTCGCCTTCGTCAATCCGAACTTGGCGCACGACTACGACGTCGAGACGCCGTTCGCCGCTCCGCTGCCGGGCTCGGAGTCGGCGCAAGTGTATTTGGCACTTGCACTGGCGCGGCGCGGGCACGACGTCGCCGTCTTCACCGGGAGCACGCGCGCAGGCGGCCGCGCGCGCGGCGTGGACCAGCAGCGCTGGTCCGGAACGCTCGACGGCGATTTCGACGCGGTGTTCGTAACCTCGGCCGCCGATCTTTTGGCGCCGCTGCGCAAGCAAGGTTTTGCGGGGCCGATCTATGCCTGGCAGCACAATGTGATCGTGCCGGGCACCGAGGAAGCGGCGCTGCTGGCAGGCTTTGCGCATCCGCGCGACCGCATTTTGTGCGTAAGCGAGTGGCACAAGAACAACTATGCTGAGGGCGGCGTCGCGGCGAAGCGCATCGACATCCTGCGCAACGCGATCGGCCCGCGCTTCGAAGCTTTGTTCGCACCCGGCGAATCCATTCTTGCCGCCAAAGCGCCGCGTGCGGCATTCACGTCGGTGCCCTACAAGGGCCTCAAGCAGGCGATCGCTTTTTTCGCCGATTTGCATGCGCTGCGACCCGAGCTGACGCTCGACGTGTTTTCGAGTTTCGATTTCTATCCGGCCAACAATCTGTTCCGCCGCCAGCCGAGCTGGCTCTTGCTTGCGGCCGAGGCCAAATCGGCGACCGGAGTCGCCTATCACGGCAACGTGCCGCAGCCCGTGCTGGCCGATGCGCTCAAGCGCGCCATTCTGCTGTTCTATCCGAACGTCGCGGCCGAAACGTCGTCGATCGCGGTGATGGAAGCGATGGCGGCGGGCTGCGTTGTGGTCACGACGGCACTGGGCGCTTTGCCCGAAACGGTCGGCGATTTCGGCATCCTCGCGCCGGTCGTGGCCGGCAATATCGACCCGCAAGCCTACGTCTCGTCCGCAGCCGCGATCGCCGAAGCGTTTGCGGCCAAGAATCCCGCGCTTGAAGCGCGGCTCCAAATGCAGGTCGCCCACGTGACCGCGACCTGCCGCTGGGACATCCGTGCCGCCGAAGCCGAGCGTCTTTTGGCCGCATAGTTCGGCGGCGGCCGAAGCATCGGCCCGTCTTTTCGGCTAAGCTGCCGACATGAAGAACGGACCGACTTTCGCAGGCTTGGCGTCTTTGCTGGGCGATCCTGCGCGCGCGAACATGGTGGCGGCCCTCATGTCGGGCAAGGCGCTTACGGCCGGCGAATTGGCGCAGGAGGCAAGCGTCACGCCGCAGACCGCAAGCGGCCATCTCGCTCGGCTTGTCGATGCCGGATTGCTTCTGGTCGAAGTGCAGGGGCGCCATCGCTACTTTCGCATCGCCGGGCCGGACGTTGCCGAAGCGATCAAAACGCTCGAAGTCTTGGCCGCGCGTACCGGCAATCTGCGCGCGCGGCCGGGACCGCGCGATCCCTCCTTGCGCGCCGCGCGCCGCTGCTACGACCATCTTGCCGGGGCGGCGGGGGTGGAACTTTTCGATGCCCTGCTTGCGCAAGCGGTACTGACGGTCGGGCCCGAGGGGCTTGCCCTCAGCGCTGTGGGCCGCGCGCGTTTGTCCGCCGCCGGGATCGATCTTGCCGCTTTGGGCATGCGCAGCCGCCCGCTTTGCCGTGCCTGTCTCGATTGGTCGGAGCGGCGCGCGCACCTTGCGGGATCGCTCGGTGCGGCCTTGCTTGCGATGTTTTTGGCGCGCAAATGGCTGCGCGTCGACCCGGGTAGCCGCGCACTTCTGTTTTCGCCCGACGGACGAAAAGCATTCGGGGCGTTTCTGGGCCGCGATGCGGCACAGGCCGAACGGCTGCACAAGCTTTCGGTCGTCAACGAAACATAGCCGATCTTCGCGCCGCTAACGTCGTGCCGTTCTCAACAAGGAGGATCGGCGCGATGGTTGCGATTTTACGGGACTTGTTGCACTTGCTGTATGTTTGGCACGCACGCGCGCGTTCGCGCGCACATCTGGCCGAACTCGACGCGCGTCTGCTCGCCGACATGGGGCTTTCGCCCGCCGACATTCGCGGCGAATGCGCCAAACCGTTCTGGAGAGCCTAGAATGATCGCTGTGATTTTCGAAGTACGCCCGGCCAAGGGCCGCAAGCAAGACTATCTCGACCATGCTGCTGCTTTGCGCGCCGAGCTCGAAGCCGTGGACGGGTTCGTGTCGGTCGAACGGTTCCAGAGCCTCGTCGACGACGGCAAAATGCTGTCGCTGTCCTTCTGGCGCGACGAGGCGTCGATCTTGAATTGGCGCAACCGCCCGTGCCATCGCGACGCGCAAACGGCCGGGCGCAGCGGCGTGTTCGCCGACTATCGCCTGCGTGTGGCTGGCGTGATCCGTGACTACGGCATGTTCGCGCGCGCGGAGGCGCCCGGCGACAGCCGCATGCTGCACGATCCCGATTTTACGATTTAGCAACTTGCACGCATCAGACTCGGGAAAGCGGGGCTTTCGGGCCCCATTTTTGGTCGATACTTGGCTATGAATAAATTATCCTTGCAGTGCTATTTTTCTGTATATATTATGTTCTCAAGTTAAGCCGCTTTCCACACGGGAAAGCCCCTCTCAACCGGCGCGGCTTGAAAGCCCGGCGCCGAGCCGCCGGAGCCCTGCCATGTACGCCCCCGAGACCAAGCGCCGCGACGACGAAGATGCCCTCGAAGACTGGT